>CALXMW010000026.1 GCA_944389585.1 uncultured Kiritimatiellota bacterium | reverse complement strand
CCGCCCCCGTCAACCCAGTGGTTTCTTTTCACCCCCCCAGTGGTTGCCCCCGGACTGCCCAGTTCTTGCCCCTCGACCACCTAATGGTTGTCTTTCTACCCCCAATCTTTGTCTTTCGGCCACACTGTGGGATTTCCCCATCCACCCGCTTTTGCATTTTTAGGCCTTTATGTGGGCGAACGGCGAAGGAAACCCCTTTCCCGGGGACGACGGGGAGGAAGGGAGAAGGCCGCGGAAAACAGGCACTGGACGGCTTGGCCGCGGTTCCCAACCCCATGGCGTGTTCCACGTGGAACACCCGCTTTTGGTAGAATGTGCGCCATGGGAAAAGCCTATGAGATCGTCGTCGTCGGGGCCGGCCACGCGGGATGCGAGGCCGCCTTCGTCGCCGCGCGCATGGGTTGTCGCGTCGCCCTCGTCACCTCCAAACTTGGGACGCTCGGCCTGATGCCCTGCAACCCGGCCGTCGGCGGGCTCGCCAAATCCCACCTCGTGGCGGAACTCGATGCCCTGGGCGGCGAGATGGGGCTGAACGCCGACCTCACCGGCCTGCAGTACAAGACCCTCAACGCCAGCCGCGGGCCGGCCGTCCGCGCCGTCCGCGTCCAGTGCGACAAGGCCCGCTACACCGCCCGCCTCGCCCGCCTCGCCGCAGGACTGCCGAACCTCACCCTTGTCGAGGGGACGATGGCCGACCTGCGGTTCGCCGCGGGCCGCCCCGTGGCCGTTTTGTTCCGGGGCGGCGGCGAGGTGCGCGGGGAACGCTTCGTCCTCACCGTCGGCACGGCCCTCGGCGGGCGAATCTGGGTCGGGCACGACGGGCGCGACGGCGGCGGCGACGCCCGCCCCGCGGTCCCCCTCCCCGAGGGCCTGCGCCGGAACCTCCCGGGGCTCGGCTGGCGGCGGCTCAAGACCGGCACGCCGCCGCGCATTCTCAACGATTCCGTCGATTGGGGGGCCCTCGAGCCGCAGCCCGGCGAGCGCGACCCCGTGCCCTTCTTTTCCAGGCGGATGCGCCTGGCGCAGGACGCCATGGGCGGCGACACCGGGCCGGAGGACGCGGGGTGTTCCACGTGGAACAGCGCGCCGGACCCTGCCGTCTGGGGCGTCGTCGAGGGTTTCGCCACCTACCGCGGCGTCCCGTGCGGCGCCGACGCGGGGGATTGCCCGGAGGCGGCCGTGCGCCGCGCCCGGCGCGGCCAGACGCCCTGTTTCCGCACGCACACGACGCTCGAGACGCACGCCGTCATCCGCGCCCATCTCGGGGAGTCCGCCCTCTACGGCGGCGAGATCTCGGGCGAGGGCGTGCGCTATTGCCCGAGCATCGAGGACAAGGTGGTGAAGTTCGGCGACCGCGGCGGCCACCACGTCGTCCTCGAGCCGGAGGGGGCGGGGTGCCCGTGGTGTTACCCGAACGGGCTCTCGAACTCGTTGCCGGCGGAGGTTCAGTTGCGCCTGGTGCGCTCGGTGCCGGGGCTTTCCCGCGCCGTGTTGGCCGCGCCGGGGTATGCCATTGAGTATGACTGCGTCGACCCGCGGGCGTTGGGGCCGACGCTGGCCGTGAAGGCCGCCCCGAACCTGTGGCTGGCAGGCCAAATCAACGGGACGACGGGGTATGAGGAGGCCGCCGCGCAGGGTTTTCTGGCCGGCGCGAACGCGGCGCTGGACGCGCGCGGGGAGGCGCCGCTGACGTTGTCGCGGGACGAGGCGTACATCGGGGTGATGGTGGACGATCTGATTACGAAGGGGACGGATGAGCCTTACCGGATGTTCACGTCGCGTGCGGAGCGGCGCTTGCTGTTGCGCCCGGGCGACGCGCATCTGCGCCTGCACGCGCACGCCAGGCGTTTGGGCGTGGTGGGGGAGGGGCTGCTGCGGCTGACGGAGGCGGAGGCGGCGTGGTTGTCGCGGACGGAGGCGGCATGGCGCGCGGATTGGCTGAACGGCGAGGGGTTGAACCGGTGGAAGCTGTTGGCGCGCGACGGGGTCTCTTTCGACGAGGCCGCGGCGGCGAACGGCGGCGGGGTGGGGGAGGGCGTCCCGCGGGATTGGGCGGGGGAGCTTGCCTTGCGCGCGAAGTATGAGGGGTACATCGCGCATGAGCGGGAGCAGGCGGAGCGTCTGCGCAGGGATGAGGCGCTGCGTATCCCGCAGGGTTTCGATTACGCGGCGGTGCGGGGGTTGCGGTTCGAGGCGCGGGAGAAACTGGAGCGTGTCCGCCCGGATTCCTTGCGGCGGGCGGGATCCATCCCGGGCGTGAACCCGGCGGATTTGGCCCTCCTTTCCCTGGCCATCAAGCGCACCCAGATTTAGATCACAGAGGACCACAGAGGGTTGCACAGAGGACCACAGAGCAGGACTGCCAGTGTGTTTTCACAACAAAGGACACAAAAGAAATTTGGGATTGGCTGATTGGAGGGGTTTGGGGCGCCGCCCTTGACCCCGGCGGGGCGGCAGGGCCACACACCTTCGTTCTCCCTGCGCCCCCGGCACGTCTTCGATGTGCCGGAAGGCGACCGAAGGACGCACAGGAGATTCAGGAGATGCAGGAGGTTCAGGAGCGCCCGGCAGGCGACGGGCAAGGCGGATGCACTGTGAAAAACCTAAGTCTCCAAGCTTCCAAACTTTCTTATTTTTTGAAGAGGGCCTGGGCGGTCATGGTGAGGTAGTTTTCTGCGTGGAGGGTGGGGTAGGCGGCCTTGACGGCGGCAATGAAGGATGCGGCGTCTTTGGCGGTGGCGGCGATTTTCTTGATGTGAAGGAGGTAGGCGCGTTTGGCGGGGATGGCGTCGGGGCCTTCGGGGAGGTGGTGGGTGGAGAGGATAATCTGGGTGTCGGCGGCGGCGAGGCGGTCGCATTGGGCGATGGCGGCATCGATGGCTTCTGGGGAAGCAAGGAGACTATGGCAGTCGGCGCCGAAGAGGTGGGTGGCGGTGAGTTTGGCGGCTGGGAGGTCGAGGTCGAATCCGTAGCCTTCGTTGCGGACGATGAAGTGGAGTCCGCCGATGGAAAGTGGGCCTTCGGGGATGGTCTTGGCGGGTGTGACGGGTTGGAGGAAGGCACCGTGGAAGGTGTCTTGGAAACCGTTGACGATGCCGTGGATGGGGCCGCCGGGCTGGAGGGAGGCGCAGGTGCGGGCGGTGGAGGGAATCAGCAAGAAGTCGCTGACGGAGAGTCTGCGGGCGCTTGAGGGGGATGGTTTGGTGAGGCGGCGGGTGGAGCCCGGGCGGCCGCCGAGGGTGGCGTATGGGCTCTCTCCCTTGGGGCGGACGCTTCTTCCTCTCTTCGATGCGATGGCCGCGTGGGGTGAGACCTACCGTAGGGAAATCGACTGATTGGGTTTCACCACAACGGTCACAAGGGGGCCACAAAGGGCACAAAGGGGATTTTGACGGATTTGACGGATTGGTTGCTTGGTGGTGTGGGGCGGCTGCCCCACGCCCCGCATGGGGCGCTGCCCTTTGGACCCCGGCAGGGGGAAGCTCCCCCTGCACCGGCGGCACGTCTGCGACATGCCTGTTTGGCGACGCAAGGCTTTGCTGTGGGAGGCTAAGCTTCCAAAGCCTCCAAACTTCCAAGCTTCCATTTGTCCCTGCACCGGCGGCACGTCTGCGACGGCCTGTTTGGCGACGCAAGGCTTTGCTGTGGGAGGCTAAGCTTCCAAGCTTCCACTAGTCTTTGGTTTGTAGGGTGTTGTTGGATAATGAAAAGCCGCCTTTGGGGCGGCTTTCAGGGTTGTCGGCGCCAAGCTTCCAAGCTTCCAAGCTTCTTTAGTTCATGAGGGAGTGGATGGGGGCGGGGATGTGGCCGCCGTGGCGGACGAAGGCTTCTTGGCCGTCCGGGCAGCGGGGGGCAACGACGGTGCCGCCGCCGAAGAGGCCGCCGAAGTCGAAGTAGTCGCCGACTTTGGCGCCGGGGACGGGGATGACGCGGACGCCGGTGGTCTTGCGTGCGGAGACGCCGATGGCGCATTCGTCGAGGATGATGCCGGCGAGGGTGGCGGCGGGGGTGTCCCCGGGGAGCATGATCATGTCGAGGCCGACGGAGCAGACGCTGGTCATGCCTTCGAGTTTTTCGAGGCAGAGGGTGCCGTCGGTGAGGGCGAGCTCGAGGGTGTGGTCTTCCATGGGGGGGATGAAGGCGCCGGAGAGGCCGCCGACGGAGGAGGAGGCGAAGGCGCCGCCTTTCTTGACGGCGTCGTTGAGCATCATGACGGCGGCGATGGTGCCGGGGCAGCCGATTTTCTGGATGCCCATGGCTTGGTAGATCTCGCCGACGGAATCGCCGACCTTCGGGGTGGGGGCGAGGGAGAGGTCGAGGACGCCGAAGGGGACGCCGAGGCGTTTGGCGACGTGGCGGCCGATGAGCTCGCCGGTGCGGGTGACGCGGTAGGTGGTGTGCTTGATCTCCTCGGCGATTTCGTCGAGGGTGGCGTCAGGGTCCGCGGCGAGGAGCTTCTCGATGGCGCATTTGACGACGCCGGGGCCGGAGACGCCGGCGTTGATGACGACGTCGGGCTCGCCGGGGCCCAGGAGGGTGCCTGCCATGAAGGGGTTGTCTTCGGTGATGTTGGCGAAGACGACCATTTTGGCGCATCCGAAGCCGTGGATGTGGGCGGTGGCCTGGGAGACTTTGAGCATGGTGTCGGCGACGAGGTTGACGGCGTCGACGTTGATGCCGGCGCGGGTGGTGCCGACGTTGATGGAGGAGCAGACGTGGGTGGTTTCGGCGAGGGCGCGGGGGAGGGATT
>CALXMW010000025.1 GCA_944389585.1 uncultured Kiritimatiellota bacterium | reverse complement strand
GCGGTCTTCGACAGCGGCCTCTCCTCGGGCATCCCCGGCTATCTGGGGCAGGCGGGCGCCGAGGCCTTCCACCCCGGCCTGCGCGGACGCGTAATGGGCATCTCCCCACAGCCGTGGGAGGCCATGTTGAGGCCCGACGACGTCAATCGGATAGGCGACGGCAAAGATCGGAGCGGCCACGGCACGCACGTGACGGGAAGCGTCCTGGGCGACGGCACGGGCAGCGAGAAGCGCCGTTTCCGCGGCGTTGCCCCCGGCGCACGGGTCTTCTTCCAGTCGAACGAAACTGCCGATAGCCTCATGACCGGGGGCGCCTACGTCCCGCCCCTCCTCGACCCCGTCTTCGAGGAGGCCTACGCCGCCGGCGCACGCATCCACTCCAACAGCTGGGGCGGGGCCGATTCCATAACCGCCAAAAGTGCCATCTATTCCCTCTCCGCCTGGTCCATCGACCGCTTTGTCTGGTCGCACCGCGACTTCCTACCCCTCTTCGCCGCCGGAAACGCTGGTACGGACAATGATGCCGACAACGTGGGCGACCTCGGCACCCTCATTTCCGTCCCCGCCATGGCCAAGAACTGCCTCACCGTTGGCGCGGCGGAGACCTATCGCCCG
Source organism: uncultured Kiritimatiellota bacterium (assembly GCA_944389585.1). Taxonomy (GTDB): domain Bacteria; phylum Verrucomicrobiota; class Kiritimatiellia; order RFP12; family DVOR01; genus Spyradenecus. The sequence continues at coordinate 4,551 of CALXMW010000025.1, read as the reverse complement.
CCCATAGGCAACGGGTACGACGCCGACGGCGTCCCCGCGCCCGTCCTCAATTCGGTTTACTTGCGAACGGGTGGCGCGGCGCTCCGCGGGGACGCGTTAGGCTCCGCCCCCGGGGACAACCCCGACCGCCGCGGCGTAGCCGTCTTCTCCTGCCGCGGGCCGCTCCCCGATGGCCGCGTCAAGCCAGACCTGATTGCACCCGGCACCCAAATCGTCTCAGCCCGCCTCACGAACTTGACGCACGATCATGCCCTCCTCGCCGACCCCGCCACCGAGGAGGAACAGGAGCTCTATATCGCGTTTGACGGCACCTCGATGGCCACGCCCCTCGCCGCCGGCTCCGCAGCCGTCGCCCGCCAATGGTGCCGCGAGGCGCTGAGTGTGGACGACCCCGGCCAGGCGCTCCTGCGCGCCCTCCTCCTGCTCGGCTCGCAATCCATCTATCCCGGGCAGTTCGGCGAGGAGGTGAACCGCGAGATTCCATCCTCTGCCCCCAACGGCGCCGAGGGTTTCGGTCTCCTCTCCCTGCCCCGCGCCTTCGCGGCCGCCCACACCGAGACCTTCGATTCTGGCGAGACGGGCTTTGCCCGAGACTTCCCCGTCGAGGTCACCGCCGAGGGCACGCTCCGCGCCGTCCTGACGTGGGTTGACTATCCCGCCCAGCTCTACGCCGCCCGCACGCTGGTCAACGACCTGGACCTCGAGCTGCTCGACGCCGACGGCGCCGTCGTCGCTTATCCCAACGGCCTGGGCGGCCCCGACCGCGTGAACGTCGCCGAGCGCATCGAGGCCAAGGTCGTGCCCGGCACCTACACCCTGCGCGTGCGCGGCCACGCCGTTCCCTTCCCCGGCGGCCCGGTCGCGCTGGTCTGCTCCGTCCCCGGTGCGGCGCCCACGCCCTTCATCGCCCACGACCCCATCGAGCGCCTCGCGCCCGGCGAGGCTGTTGAACTCCAAGCCGCCTTGCTCAATCCCGCCGCCGAGGGCGACGTCCCCACCCTGGAGACCTCCTCCAATGGCGTGACCTGGTCGCCGGCCGAGGACCTCACCCTAACCGCCCCACAATCGGGACGCTTCCTCTACCGTCTCCGTATCGGCGAGACCGTGGCCGGACCCTATGCCGTGACTGTGGGCGAATCCGTCCTCCTCACCGTCGCCACGGCAGGCCCCTTCTTCCCCGCCACCCCCGCCGTCGGCCAGACCCAGGCCTTCGCCGCGGGCGAAATCGTCACCGCCACCGCCTTGCCCGTCTGTACGTGGACCTTCGACAAGACGACACGCACGCTTACCTCCGAGAATACCCCCGCCGGCGGCTGGACGCTCACCGACGCGGGGGGCCGCGTCCTCGACCTAGGCGTCGGCGACACGGCCACCTTCGCGATGCCCGCCGTCCCCGCCACCCTCACCTGGGCCGCCGAGGCGGTCGACCCCGCGCTCTGGCGCACCCTCGCCTTCGACGACTACACCATGCTCTGCCGCGAGGGCGAACGTTTCGTCCTGCCCGCGCCCAACCCGAAGCCCGGCCAGGGGCTCGTCGTCACCGGCGTCTGGTTGGCCCAAGACGGAACGCGCCACCGCGCCGGCGAGGCCTACGGCCCCGTCACAGAGAACGTCACCTTCACCGCCGAGCGCCTCCCCTGGGCCGAGGCCTACCTCGGCGGCGCCAACTACGACCCTGACGCTGACCCCGACGAAGACGGCTACGTCAACGCCGCCGAGGCCCTCGACCTCACCGACCCCAACGACCCCGCCTCGCATCCCACGCCCCCCGCGCTCACCCTCCTCTCCAACCCGCCCGTGCAAACCCCCTGCGCCGATTGGACCGGTCGTTGCGCCCGCTTCGGCGGTGTCGACGCCGAAAGCGCCGTGACCCTGTTGGCGCAGATCCGCCTGCCCGGCGGCGATTGGGGTGCACTCATCCGTACTGCCGAGAGTATGCCGCACATCACCCCCCTGGGTCCGCAGACCGAATACCGCGTGGGTGTCGCCGACGCGCTCGGCGCGGCCTTCCTCGACGGCTTGCCCGGCGGCCACGCCGACCACGTAGTCTGGAGCGACGTCTTTACGCTTGAGTGCACGGATCCCCGCCCGAGGCTCGTCGCGACCCTCGCCGTGGGAGGTACACTTACCCTGCGCAACGTCGGCAAGGAACCGTTGGAGACTAAAGTCATTCCCGCAGTCTTCCGAACCGAGGCCAAGCAAACGTGGAAGGTCGAGAACGGAACGGTCACGGCCGATGCCCCCTTCACCTGGGAGCTGCCCTGGATGAACGGCCTTCCCGAAGGCCCGACAATCACCTTCACCTACACGTACAACGGAGACAATCTCTTCTTCACGCCGTCCGTCCAAGTGATGAATAGGGAGACGAAGTTGGTCGATACCTTCGTGAATCCTTGGTGGGACAATGTCGAAACCGCGGATATCGAGTTGGACGTACCCTATCCCACTGCGACGGCGCTGCAATTCTCTCCGATGGTGGACTTAGATGGTAAAATCGAGCTCTACACCGTCAACTCCGTCACCCTCTACGGCCACGATGTCTGGACCTCCGCCACACTCGACGAGGCCAACCCCATCGACCTGGCGCCCACCGTGGAAACCAATGACACATGGACCAGAACGTTCTCCTTCGGCCCCGCCATCCCGTCCGCCGAACGCGCCATCTTCATCCGCTCCAACGACCCCGTCGAGCCTAGGCTCTTCCTCCCCTGGCCGCGCCTAGGCTACCGCCTCCGCCTCCGCTGATCCCTGCGAAGGCGTGCATGACGCACAAAGGCTCAACAACTTTCTGCTATCCTGTTTGTCAGGTATTGTCTTATAAAAGGAGGCGACCATGAAGCGATGCTGCATCCTTGTTCTGACAGCTGCGCTGGCCGCGTGCGCGGTGCGCGGCGGCGAGGTCGGCGCGGGCGAGGCCGAGGCCGCGGCCCTGGCCTTCGCCCGGCAGAGCGCCATCCTGAGCGGACACGTCTTGGGCGTGGGTGAGGCCTTCCGCCACGGCGCGGGCATCTGGGTCGTTCCCCTCCGCCCGGCGGGCTACGTCGCCCTCGAGGCCGATGACGCGCGCTTCCCCGTCGTGGCCTTCTCCGAGGAGAACGACTTCCCCGCCGCCGACCTGCCCGAGGCGTTGGATGCCGCCCTCTGGCGCATGCCGCAGCCTTCGCACCTCCTCCGCGCCTTCTCCCTCACGCCTGAGCCGGCTCGCCACCCCGCCTGGGCCGCCCTCCTCGCGCCGCAAGGCGGCATCAGCCTCCTTGCCTTCACGCCGGACGAGGACATCGAAACGGCGGGCGGCGCGTGGGACACTATCAACACCTTCACGACGCAATGGAACCAATGCCTGCCGTGGAACCTCTACGCGCCGGGCCTCGACACCGCCATCGTAGGCGAGGGCGGGCAGCCTCTCCTGGACAACTATGGCACGCGGTGCGCCATCGGGTGCGTGGCGTTGGCGATGGCCCAAAGCGCGGCGTACTTCCGCTGGCCCTACGCCTTCCGCGGGGTCGCGGTCTCCGGCTCCGCCACGGACGAGGAGACCGACGTCATCCGCAAGCTGATGGTGGCGGCCCCGGGCAAACCCTATGACTGGGACGCCATCCGCAGCGAGGATTGGTTCCCCGCCGCCGACTCCGGCGGTGCCTACACCGGGGACGGCGCCGAGGCCGCGCGCCTGTGCCACGACTGGGCCACCATCCTGGAGATAGACTACGACACCGATGGCTCGGGTGGGACCTTCGCCACAAACTGCCGCCCGGCCCTGGCCTTGCGCATGGGCTACAAGATGGCCTTCAAGGAAAACATCCGCCTCAACCCGGACTTCTCCGAGCCCGATACGGAAGATGAACTGGATCCCGACCTCCACGACTCCTTCCGCAAGGCCATCCTAGATTACGGCATCCCCGCGCCGACGGGCATCTCCGGCCACGAGATTGTCTGCTACGGCTGGGCCGACAACGTGGACTCGGCTCTCACAAACCTCACGGAAAAGCAGAGCTACGCCAAGATGAACTACGGCTGGGGAAAAGGCTTCAACGGCTGGCTGGGCGTGCGCGACCGGAACGACGGCGACGGCGAGGGCCTCACCGAGGACGGCATGGTCTTCCCGATGGAAAACTCCGCCTTCATCCCCTTCCAATGCGGGCAGATTGTCGGCCTGCCCGCGCAAGGGCCGCTCCCTGGGACCATCGCCTGGTATGAGTCGCCCTACTGGCAGACCGAAAAGGCACAATCCAGTTTCTGCACGGACGCGGATGCCCGCGTCCTGCGCGTGGCGACCTTCGCCAAGGAACCCGAAACGCGCGACTCCGACCTGGAAGAGGCGGCGGCGAGCGACCCCAACTGGTCGCTGGAAGAGGTCGACACGGAGACCTTGTTGGTCTGCGAAGACAGGCCCGGGCTGTCCGCCGGCGTGTTGTTGCCCGAGCTCTTCATGGGCGGGGAGAGGGTTGCCATCGACCTGCGGCGCCTGGCCAACGCCGACGGCACGCTTCGCGAGAACGCGGCGAGCGTGCCCCTCGCCCTCTTCCTGCAGCAGGAGCCCACGGGCGAGAT
>CALXMW010000024.1 GCA_944389585.1 uncultured Kiritimatiellota bacterium | reverse complement strand
CACACCGAGCCCCGCGCCTTCATCTCCTCCGGCGGCATGGGCACGATGGGCTTCGGCGTCCCCAGCGCCGTGGGCGCCCAGCTCGGCCGCCCAGACGCCCTCGTCGTCTCCGTCAACGGCGACGGCGGCTTCCAGATGAACATCCAGGAGCTGGTCGTGGCCGTGGAGCACCGCCTGCCCGTCAAGTTCATCGTCCTCAACAACGCCCGCCTGGGCATGGTGCGCCAATGGCAAGACCTCTTCTACGGCCACCGCCACTCCGCCACCATCCTCTCGCAGGAAGGCCGCCCCGACAACGAGCACATCCCCGAGCCCGCCGAGCCGCGCTACCTGCCCGACTTCGTGGGCGTGGCCAAGGCCTACGGCCTCGAGGCCGTCCGCGCCAAGACCCTCGAGGAGGCCGAGGCCGCCCTCAAGCGCGCCTTCGCCGACGACAAGGCCTGGCTCGTCGAATGCATCGTCGCCGAGGACGAGAACGTCCTGCCCATGGTCGCCCCCGGCGCGGCGCTCTCCGACATGATCCTCGAGCGCGACTAAGGAGCCGCCATGCAGAAGCACATCATCAACGTCCTCGTCGAGAACCGCCCCGGCGTCCTCGCGCGCATCGTCGGCCTCATCACCGGCCGCGGCTACAACATCGAGACCCTCAACGTCGGCCCCTCCAACGACCCGACCATCTCCAAGATGACCATCGTCATCCCCGGCGACGAGGCCGTCATCGCCCAGGTCGTCGCCCAGCTGGCCAAGCAGATCAACGTCTTCCGCGTCGACGACGTCACCTCCCGCCCGCACATCGACCGCGAGGCCATCCTCCTCAAGGTCAGCACCCGCGCCACCGGCCGCGCCCCCGTCATCGAGGTGGCCATGCTCTTCGGCGCCAAGGTCGTCGGCGTCCAGCCCGACGCCCTCACCATCCAGATGATCGGCTCGCAGATGCAGGTGGAGCAATTCCTCACCCTTGTCCACCCCTTCGACGTGCTCGACATCTCCCGCTCCGGCTCCGTCGCCATGACCCAGGAGTGACCCATGCGCCGCTTCGCCGTCCTCGGCCACCCCATCAACCACAGCTTCTCGCCCGTCATGCACACGGCGAGCTTCAGGAGCATCGGCTTCGACGGCGAATACACGCGCCTGGACGTCCCCCCCGAAATGTTGGGCGACGCCCTCGCCGCCCTCGCCGCCGAGGGCTTCGGCGGCGTCAACCTCACCATCCCCCACAAACAGCTCGCCCTCCCGATGATGGACACGCTCACCCCCGAGGCCCAACGCCTCGGCGCCGTGAACACCGTCCGCTTCGAGGCCGACGGCACGCGCTCGGGCCACAACACCGACGGCCCCGGCTTCCTCGCCGCCGCCAAGGCCGCCCTCGGCTTCGAGCCCGAAGGCCAGGCCGTCGCCGTCGTCGGGTGCGGCGGGGCGGGGCGCGCCGTCGCCATCACCCTCGCCCACGCCGGCGCGCAGGTCGGCCTGCTGGACATCGACCGCGACCGCGCCGAGGCCCTCGCCGACGAGATCCGTGCCTCGGGCCGCGAGGCCGCCGTCATCGGCCGCGGGCAGATCCGCGACGCCGCCCTCATCGCCCAATGCTCCCCTAGCGGCCTGGCCATCTTCCCCGAGCCCGCCGTCCGCGCCGACGAGATGCGCCCCGGCCAACTCCTCTACGACATCGTCATCCCCCCCGGCGGCCCGGTCACGCCCACCATGCGCGAGGCCCAGACGCTCGGCATCCCCTGCGCCAACGGCGCGCGGATGCTCGTCGAGCAGGGCGCGCTCTCCTTCGCGTATTGGACGGGGCTCGAGGCCGACCGCGACGCCATGCTCCGCGCCGTTGAGGAAGGGCTCGCCGACCATGAGTGAGGCGCTCTCCGCCCTCAACCGCTGGCTGATCGCCCTGCCGGAGGCGGACGCCGTCTTCCTCGTCCGCCTCACGCTCGGCTTCGTCCTCTGCCTCGGGGCGGTCATCGGCAGCTTCCTCAACGTCTGCGTCTACCGCATTCCCCTCGGCCTCTCGGTCAGCCGCCCGCGCTCGCACTGCTTCAGCTGCGGCAAGGCCATCCCGTGGTTCCTCAACATCCCCATCCTCTCGTGGCTTGCCCTGCGCGGGCGCTGCGCCAACTGCCGCGCGCCCATCTCCGTGCGCTATCCCCTCGTCGAGGCCGCCACGGCCATCCTCTTCCTCCTCGTCTTCCAGATGTGGGGCAACCCGACGCTCTTCGGTCTCAACCGCCTCCCCACCCCGCTGCTCATCCTCCCGCTCTGGGCCTTCGTCGCCTCGGTCGTCGTCGACGTGCTGATTGACCTTGACCACCGCATCCTGCTCGACCGCATCTCCCTGGGCGGCACGGCGCTGGCCCTCCTGCTGGCCGCGCTCGTCCCCGTTTGGTTCGGCGAGGCGGCGTGGTGGCGGGCGCTCCTGGCCTCCCTCGGCGGCGCGGCGGCGGGCTTCGGCGTGGGCTTCGCCATCGCGTGGGCGGGCGAACGCATCTTCCTGCAGGACGCCTTTGGGTTTGGCGACGTCAAGTGGCTCATGCTCTTCGGCGCGCTCTTCGGGTGGCGCGGCGCGCTCTGCATCCTGATGATCGCGGCCTTCGTGGGCCTGGGGATGGGGCTCGCGGCGCTCCTCGGCGCCAAGCTCCGCCGCCGCGGCGAGGAAGCGGGGCCGCTGGCCATCCCCTTCGGCCCGGCGCTCGGCGCGGCGGCCCTCCTCTGGCTCTTTTGGTCGGACGCGCTGGTGCGCCTGGCCTTCGAGGCGCACGCCTGGGCCCTCCAACACCGCCCCGCCTTCCTCGGCGCGCTCCTGCCCGTGCTCTTGGTTTCCCTGGCTTGGCTCCTCCACCGCGTCCGCGCCATCCGCGCCGCCGCGCAAGAGGAGGGGCTCGAGCCGCTCCCAGAGGAGTCCCCGGACGATGACCGACACCATTCTGCTTGAAGGCCTCCGCGTCGAGTGCATCGTCGGCGACCTGCCGCACGAGCGCACCTTCCCCCAAGAGCTCTTCCTTGACCTGGAGCTTGACTGCGCGCCCCTCCCGGCCACGCGGACCGACCAGCTGGCCGACACGGTGGATTATGTGGCCGTCGCCGAGCGCGTCCGCGCCGCGCTCATCGCCGCCCGTTGCCGGATGGTCGAGCGCGCGGCCCAGCTCGCCGCCGAGGCGGCCTTCGCGTGCGACGCGCGCATCCGGGCCGTCCGCGTGACGTTGCGCAAGCCGCACGCCCTGCCCGGCGTCGTCGCCGGCGTCCGCCTCTCCCGCGCCCGGGAGTGACGCGCCCGCCCCAGACGGCGGGGCAAAAGGGAAAAAAGAAAGGCGGCCCTTCCGGGCCGCCTCTTTGCAAGCGCGAAGGCTTACTTTTTGTGGCGGTTGGCCTTGATGCGTTTGCGGTATTTGTGCTTGGACATCTTGGCGCGACGTTTCTTCTTGATGGAACCCACGGTCGTGCTCCTTGGTGGTTGTTGGGGGGTTAGAAAATGACCTTGTTGAGGGCCAGTTCGATGATGCCTTGGGCGCCGGCGGCGCGCAGGGCGGGGATGAGGTCGCGGACCTCGTCCTCCAAAATGACGGTTTCGATGGCGACCCAGCCCTCGGCGCTGATGCGGTTGACGGTGGGCGCGTGGAGGGAGGGAAGCAGGTTGGTGATGGCGGGCACCTGCGCCTCGGGGGCGTTCATCTTGAGCAGGACGCGGCTTTCGGCGGCGAGGGCGCCCTGCAGGAGCATGGCGATCTGCTCGATCTTGGCGCGCTTCTCGGGCACCTGCCAGGCGGCCTTGTTGGCGATGAGGCGGGTGGTGGAGGTGAGGACGGTGTCGACGATGCGCAGGTTGTTGGCGCGGAGGGAGGAGCCGGTCTCGGTGAGCTCGATGATGGCGTCGACGAGCTCGGGGGCCTTGACCTCGGTGGCGCCCCAGGAGAACTCGACGGTGGCCTTGACGCCGTGCTGCTCCAGGTACCGGCGGGCGAGGCCGACGGCCTCGGTGGCGATGCGCTTGCCCTCGAGATCCTTGGGGGATTGGATGGGGGAGTCGTTGGGGACGGCGACGACCCAGCGGACGGGGCGGCTGGTGGCCTTGGAGTAGCACATCTCGCAGACTTCGTGGACGTCCGCGCCGTTCTCGTAGATCCAGTCGAAGCCGGTGATGCCGGCGTCGAGGAGGCCGAGCTCGACGTAACGGGCGATTTCCTGGGGCCGGATGAGGCGGCACTTGAGGGTCTCGTCGTTGACGGTCGGGACGTAGGAGCGCGAGGAGCACGTCATGGCGAAGCCGGCGCGCCGCATGAGGTTGAAGGTGGATTCCTGGAGGGAACCCTTTGGAAGTCCGAGTACGATGGGCATGTTCAGTCCTTCGGGGTTGCAAAAAACCTGTTTATTATTGCACATTCTGGAAATCGTGGCAAGTTCTTGCTATAATCCGCCGTAACAAGAAGGATTCTCTCCCATGCAAGACGAAGCGAAGAACGGCGCCCCGAACCCGGAGCTGGACACGTCGCGGCACTTCCTGCGGCAATGGATCGAGGCGGATTTGGCCGCCGGCAAGAACGACGGCACGGTGGTGACGCGCTTCCCGCCAGAGCCCAACGGCTGGATCCACATCGGCCACGCCAAGGCCGTCTGGGTGGACTTCGGCATGGCCGCGCGCTTCGGCGGCAAGTGCCACCTGCGCATGGACGACACGAACCCCTCAAAGGAATCCGAGGACTTCGTCGAGCAGCTGAAGCGCGACATCGAGTGGCTGGGCTACAAGTGGGACGCCTTCTTCTACGCCTGCGACCGCTTCGAGGAGATGTGGGCCATCGCCGAGGAGCTCATCCGCCGCGGCCAGGCCTACGTCTGCGAGCTCTCCCAGGAGGAGTGGAAGGCCTACCGCGGCGTGCCCACCGAGCCCGGGCGGCCCTCCCCCTGGCGCGACCGCCCCGCCGAGGAAAGCCTGGCCCTCTTCCGCAAGATGCGCGCCGGCGAGATCCCCGAGGGCACGTGCTGCCTCCGCGCCAAGATCGACATGGCCTCGCCCAACATCCACTTCCGCGACCCCGTCATCTACCGCGTCGTCGACCTGCCGCACTACCGCACCGGCACCGCCTGGCACTGCTACCCGATGTACGACTTCGCGCACCCCATCGAGGACGCGCTCGAGGGCGTCACCCACTCCATGTGCACCCTCGAGTTCGAGGTCCACCGCCCGCTCTACGACTGGGTCGTCGACCGCCTGGCCGAGCAGGGCCGCCTCGTCGTCCGGAACGGCAAGACCATCCGTCCGCAGCAGCGCGAGTTCGCCCGCCTCAACCTCACCTACACCGTCATGAGCAAGCGCCTCCTGCGCCAACTCGTCGAGGAAGGCCACGTCGACGGCTGGGACGACCCGCGCATGCCCACCGTCGCCGGGATGCGCCGCCGCGGCTACACCCCCGCCGCCATCCGCGACCTCTGCGAGCGCACTGGCGTCTCCAAATACAAATCCCTCACCGACCTGGCCCTCCTCGAATGGTGCGTCCGCGACGACCTCAACCGCGTCGCCACCCGCCGCATGGCCGTCCTCAACCCCGTCAAGCTCGTCATCGACAACCTCCCCGAAGACGCCGAGCTCCCCGCCGAGGCCCCCAACAACCCCGAGGATCCCGCCGCCGGCGCCCGCACCCTCCGCTGCACCCGCGAGCTCTGGATCGACCGCGACGACTTCATGGAGGTGCCCGCCAAGAAGTTCTTCCGCGTCACCCCCGGCAACGAGGTGCGCCTCCGCGGCGCCTGCCTCTTCACCTGCACCCACCTGGTCAAGGACGCCGAAGGCAACGTCGCCGAGATCCACGGCACCTACGACCCGCAGAGCAAAGGCGGCAACCCCGCCGACGGCCGCAAAGTCCGCGGCACCATCCACTGGGTCAGCGCCAAATACGCCCAGCGCGCCGAGGTGCGCCTCTACGAGCGCCTCTTCACCCTCGAGGACCCGATGGCCTGCCCCAGCGGCAACTTCCTCGACGCCCTCAACCCCGACAGCCTCCGCGTCGTCTCCGCCTACGTCGAGCCCGCCCTCCTCGAGGCCAAGCCCGGCGAGCACTACCAATTCGAGCGCGTCGGCTACTTCACGCCCGACGCCCGCGCCTCCCGCCCCGGCGCGCCCGTCTTCAACCGCACCGTCACCCTCAAAGACTCCTTCAAGAAGTAAGCCGCTGTGCTATACTGATGGCACAAAAGGAACCGCACCCATGATCAAGCTCCAAGGTGTCTACTCCGCCCTCGTCACCCCCTTCAACGAAGACGGGTCCGTCGACTACGGCGCCCTCCGCGCCCTCATCCAATGGCAGCTCGCCGAAGGCGTCTCCGGCGTCAGCCCCGTCGGCACCACCGGCGAAAGCCCCACCCTCAGCCCCGCCGACCACCTCAAGGTCATCGAGGCCACCGTCGAGGCCGTCGCCGGCAAGGCCCAGATCATCGCCGGCACCGGCGCCAACTCCACCGAGGAGGCCATCCACCTCACCAAGGAAATCCTCGGCCTCGGCGTCGACGCCACGCTCCAGGTGACCCCCTACTACAACAAGCCCAACGCCGAAGGCCTCTACCGCCACTTCGCCGCCGTCGCCGACCTCGGCATCCCCGTCGTCCTCTACAACGTCCCCGGCCGCTCCGCCAAGGAAATCCCCCTCCCCGTCGTCGAGCGCCTGGCCAAACACCCCAACGTCTGCGCCATCAAAGAGGCCGCCGGCAGCGTCGACCGCGTCTCGGCCATCCGCCAAATCGCCCCCGGGCTCACCATCCTCTCCGGCGACGACGCGCTCACCCTGCCCATGATTGCCGTCGGCGCGCAAGGCGTCATCTCCGTCGCCTCCAACGTCATCCCCCGCGAGATGTCCCAGATGGTCCGCGCCGCCCTCGACGGCGACTTCGCGCAGGCCCGCGCCCTCCACGAGCGTTGGTATCCCCTCTTCCGCGACCTCTTCTGCGACACCAACCCCATCCCCGTCAAGGCCGCCCTCGGCATGATGGGCAAGATCCGCCCCGTCTACCGCCTGCCCCTCTGCCCGCCCGACGAACGCTGCGCGGCCATCCTCCGCGCCACCCTCGCCGAGCTCGGCCTCATCAAGTAAAGGAACGCCATGAAACTTGCCATCCTTGGCGGCGCAGGCCGCATGGGGCAGATGCTCCTGGACAACGCCCGCGCCCTCGGCCTCGAGGTCGTCGCCGTCACCGAGGCCCCCGGCTCGCCCCACATCGGGCGCCCCGCCGCCGACGGCCTTGTCTACCAAGACACCTGGCCCACCCAGGCCGACACCGTCATCGACTTCACCTTCCACGAGTGCGTCGTCCCCAACCTCCAAAACGCCGTCGCCAACCGCCAGGCCTACGTCCTGGGCACCACCGGCCTCTCCCCCGAGGAACGCGCCGCCGTCGACGCCGCCGCCAAGCAGATCCCCCTCTGCTTCGCCCCCAACTTCTCGCTCGGCGTCAACCTCCTTCTCGCGCTTGTCCGCCGCGCCGCCGCCGTCCTCGACGAGACCTACGACGCCGAAATCGTCGAGATGCACCACCGCCACAAAAAGGACGCCCCCAGCGGCACCGCGCTCGGCCTGGCCCAAGCCCTCGCCCAAGGCCGCGGCATCGACCTGGACACGGCCGCCATCTACGGCCGCCACGGCATCGTCGGCGAGCGTCCCCGCGGCCAGGTCGCCATCCACGCCCTCCGCGGCGGCTCCGTCGTCGGCGACCACACCGTGATTTTCGCCGCGGACGAGGAGCGCGTCGAGCTCACCCACAAAGCCTCCTCCCGCGCCGCCTTCGCCAAGGGCGCCCTCAAGGCCGCCCAATGGCTCCAGGGCCGCGCCCCCGGCCTCTACGACATGGCCGACGTCCTCGGCTTCTGAGAAGCCGAGGACGGGAAGGTTGGAGGCTTGGCGCGCCCCTCCGCTGCGACAAACGAAAGCGCAGATTGGGGTTAAACGGCGCACGCGCATGCATGGCGAGCGACCAAGCCTCCCACCTCCACCCTTCCGGCCGCAAGGCAGCCACAGCCCTTTGCTCGCTTTACCTCCCCATGCGCGCCGTCATCGCACTTGGCTCCAACCTCGGCGACCGTGAGGCCGCGTTGGATGCCGCCGCGGCCGCCATCGCCGCGCTCCCCGGGACCCGCGTGCTCAAGGCGGCGCGACGGTACGACACCGCGCCCGTGGACGTCCCCGCGCAGTTCGCCGACCTTCGCTTCCTCAACACCGCGCTCCTTGTCGAGACCGCCCTTGCGCCCCGCGCCCTTCTCGGTGCGCTCAACGCCATCGAGGCCCGGGCCGGCCGTGTCCGCGCCCTGCGCAACGGCCCGCGGCCCATCGACCTGGACATCATCCTCTACGAGGGCGTCGCCTCCGACGACCCGGCCCTCACTCTCCCCCACCCTCGCGCCCATTTGCGCGACTTTGTCCTCCTGCCTTTGGCCGACCTGGGCGTCTCCCGGGACGACCTGCTGGCGAACCGCCTGCCCTGAGCGTGGGCGTGCGACGCGGACAAAAAAAGCCCCGGCTTGCGGCCGGGGCTTTTTGGTGTTGGGGCGCCTCAGTATTGGATGGAGGCGTGGTATTCCTGGATGGATTCGACGGGACCCTCGCCTTCCTTGCGGCGGGCGGCGATGCCTTTGACGCCCATCTCGGCCGCCGCGAGGGTGGTCATGTAGGGCACGCGGTATTTGAGGGCGGCCTTGCGGATGGAGGAGCCGTCGGCCTGCGCGTCGCGGCGGGGGCTGGGGGTGTTGAGGATGAGGTCGACCTGGCCGTTGAGGATGAGGTCGAGGACGTTGGGGCGGCCCTTGCCGATTTTGGCGACGGCCTCGCTCTCGATGCCGGCGGCGTCGAGGAAGCGCTTGGTGCCGGGGGTGGCGTAGAGCTTGAAGCCGAGGTCGGCGAAGGCCTTGAGGGCGGCGGCGGACTCGTCGTTCTTGACGGAGAGGGAGGCCAG
>CALXMW010000023.1 GCA_944389585.1 uncultured Kiritimatiellota bacterium | reverse complement strand
GCCCCAGGTTTCGGGGCATCCCGCCGTACCAGCCGTCGTAGCGGTTCCAGGCGATGAGGTCGGTGACGAAGGTGAGGGGGGCGTCGTTGCCGAGGTTGCTGGCGGCGGCGGTGGGGCGCGTGGGGTCTTCCTGCTTGGCGAGGGCGTTGAGTTCCTTGAGGAAGGGGACGGGGTTGGGGGCCATGCGCAACTCGTTGAAGAGGCCCCAGGTGACGATGGAGGGGTGGTTGCCGTGCTGGCGGATCATCTCGACGAGTTGCTGGCGGGCGTTCTCGTGGAGGCGGGCGGAGGGGACGTACCCCTCGTCGTCGTAGCCGCCGGGGCCGACGAAGGGGATCTCGGCCCAGACGACAAGGCCGGCGCGGTCGCAGGCGTCGTAAACGGCCTCGTCCTGCGGGTAGTGGGCCAGGCGGACGGCGTTGGCGCCCATCTCGCGCATGATTTCGATGTCGCGCAGGTGCTCGGCGGGGGTGAGGGCGGAGAGCTTGCCCTCCCATTCTTGGTGCCGGCAGACACCGCGGAGGGGCAGGCGGCGGCCGTTGAGGAAGAAGCCGCCGTTCGGGTCGAAGCGGATGTCGCGCACGCCGAAGGTCTCGGTCACGCTGTCGGCGCCGACCTTGGCGGTGAGGGTGTAGAGGAAGGGGTCGGCCAGGCCGTCCCAGCGGCGCGGGTTGGGGATGGAGACGGGGATGACGGCCTCATCCACGCCCTGCGCGGAGAAGGTTTGCCCGGCGACCTCCACGGTCACGGTCTGCGCCTGCCCGGTGGGGTTGGCGAGGGCGACGGTGACGGTGAGGCGGGCCTCGTCATCGCTCAGCGCGTCTTGGCGGATGCGGACGCCGGAGGAGCCGTTGTCGAGCGGGGAGACGCAGACGGGGTCGGCGACGATGAGCTCCACGTCGCGGTAAAGCCCGCCGAAGATGTTGAAGTCGCCGGTCAGGGGGAGGACATCGGTGGTCTCGGCGTTGGAGACTCGGACGCGGAGCTCGGCCTGCTTGCCGGGGGGCGGCAGGTGGGGGGTGAGCTCGTAGCAGAAGGCGGTGTAGCCGCCGCGGTGCTGCCCCAGCCAGACGTTGTTGAACTGCACGTCGGCGACCGTCGCGGCGCCTTTGAAGCGCAGGAAGACGCGCTTGCCCTTCCATTCGGGGCGCGTCTTGAGCTGCGTCTTGTAGATGCCCAGCGTGCGCGTGTAGGGGTGGTCGGCCTCGGCGTCGGCCACGTTCCAGGTGTGCGGCAGGGAAACGCGCTCCCACTTGGGCCCGGCGAAGTTCCAGCCGTAGCGGAACTGCCACCCCTCGTTCAACGGGAGAGTCTCGCGCGCCAGCGCCAACGGCGCGGCCAACACCAGCAACATCCAAACCCGCTTCGTGGCAAAGTCCTTTCCGATTTATCTTGAAACTAGCAAAATCCCCCGCCCCCGCGCAACGCCGTCAGGCGGGGCGAAGCTCGGTGCATACAAAAGGAGGCCCGTCGCGGCGGGCCACCTTCGCGACGTTCGCCGCCCCCTTAGGGCACGTAGAGGGTGGAGGCGGACTTGTTGTCGGAGGGGTTGAGGTAGTATTCCTGCCCGGTGGCGACGAGGACGGAGGACCAAAGGTTGGAGGTGAGCTCCACCTTGCGCCGCTCGATGGTGGCCAGGGGGATGGGGACGAGGGAGTAGTCGTCGTTCAGGCGGCCGACGACGCAGTTGGTGCGGCCGGCCATGGCGGCGTGGGCGGCCATGCGCGCGAGGCGGTAGCAGAGGACGGCGTCGGAGGCGTCGGCGGGGCAGGAACGGATGGTGTAGGAAGGGTCGATGTACTTGACGGTGACGTCTTCCTTGCGGGCCTTGAAGTGCTCGAGGATGCGGTTCTTGAGGAACTCGCCGATGTCTTTCTTGAGGATGTTGCCGGAGGCGTCGCGGCGCTCCTCGCCCTCCATGAGCTCCTGGCCGGCGCCCTCGGCGACGACGATGACGGCGTGGCTCTTGCCGGAGGCGAAGCGGCGGTCGAGGGCCGCGAGGAGGCCGTGCTCGCCGTCGACGGTGAAGGGCTGCTCCGGGATGAGGCAGAAGTTCACGACGGGGTTGGCCAGGGTGGCGTAAGCGGCGATGAAGCCGGAGTCGCGCCCCATGAGCTTGACGAGGCCGATGCCGTAGTGGGCGCCGAGGGCCTCGGAGTGGGCGGAGCGGATGGCGGGGACGGCCGCGGCGACGGCGGTCTCGAACCCGAAGGTGCGCCCGACGAAGTGGAGGTCGTTGTCGATGGTCTTGGGGATGCCGACGACGGAGATCTTGAGGCCGCGGCGGCGGCACTCGTTGGAGACGTCGCGGGCGCAACGGAGCGACCCGTCGCCGCCGATGGCGAAGAGGACGTTGATGCCCATGCGCTCGAGGGTGTCGACCATGCGCGAGGTGTCCTGCTGGCCGCGGGAGGAGCCAAGCATCGTGCCGCCCCACTCGTGGATGGTGTCGACCTTGTCGGGCGTCAGGATCATGGGCTCGTAGCCGAACTCGGGGATGAGCCCGGCGTAGCCGTAGCGGAAGCCGTAGATGGTCTTGATGCCGTAGCTGAAGGTGAGGACCTCGACAAGGCCCTTGATGACGTTGTTCAGGCCGGGGCAGAGGCCGCCGGCGGTGACGATGGCCGCGCGGGTGGCGCTGGGGTCATGGAAAATCTTGCGGTGGGGGCCGGCGCTCTCCAGCCGGGGGACGGAACCGTATTTCTTGACGAACTCCTGCACGTAGTGGGCGCGGACACTCAGCAGGGAGTACATGTCGTCCTCTTCCACGAAGTTCGTGTTCTTGACGGGGGAGTCGACCTTGCACTCGCCGAGATTTTCGGTGATGAAGGTGAACTTGGCGGGATCCTCGTAAATGCGTTCGAATAGGGAAGCCATGGGGTGTCCTCTCGTGTCGACCCAAGGGTGGGTCAAGTTGGCGCTCTATTATACGGATTCGCCCAGCCCGCGTCAAACCGCCGGGCAAAGCCTGCGCCCAGCCCGTGGGAATATGGTAAAATGAAAGGCAATTTTGAGTTCCCCGATTGGGAGGTTTTGAGATGGCAACGGAGTTTTTGGTCGGGCAAGAGGCCCTGTCCGCGTTTCGCGTGGCGAACCTGAAGAAAGCGCTCGACGAGGCGGGCCTGGGCGGCTGCGAGGTGCGCACGCGCTGGGTCTTCCCCATGCTGACGGAGGGGGCGCTTTCGCAGGAAGCCCGGGAAAAGGCCAAGACGTTGCTGGACGCAGGCGACGCGCCCCTGCCGCGCGAGGGCCTCTTCGTGGCGCCGCGCCTGGGCACCATCTCGCCCTGGAGCTCCAAGGCCACGGACATCTTCCGCACGTGCGCGGTGGGCGGCGTGCTCCGCGTGGAGCGCGCGATGCACCTGGCGCTCATGCGCGGCGGCAAGACGCTCGCCAAGGGCGAGCTCTCCGCGGCGGCGCTGAACGCGCTCCACGACCGCATGATCGAGGGCGTCTTCACCGCCGAGGAGCTGGCCGGCCTCTTCGTCGAGGCGCAGCCCGCGCGCGGCCAATCCTTCGACGTGCTGGGCGAGGGCCGCGCCGCCCTCGAGCGCGCCAACAAGGAAATCGGCCTGGCCCTCAGCGATCCCGAGATCGACTACCTCCTCAACGCCTACACCGCCGCCAAGCGCAACCCCACCGACACCGAGCTGACCATGTTCGGCCAGGTCAACAGCGAGCACTGCCGCCACAAAATCTTCAACGCCAAGTGGGTCATCGACGGCCAGGAACGCGACCTCTCCCTCTTCGGCATGATCCGCAACACCCACACGCTCCACCCCGAAGGCACCCAGGTCGCCTACAAGGACAACTCCGGCGTCATCGACGGCTTCAAGGTGCAGGCCTTCCAGGCCGACCCGCGCGACAACGTCTACCGCTTCGCCGAAGACCAGGTGGAGATGCTCATGAAGGTGGAGACGCACAACCACCCCACCGCCATCTCCCCCTACCCCGGCGCGGCCACCGGCGTCGGCGGCGAAATCCGCGACGAAAGCGCCACCGGCATCGGCAGCCGCACCAAGGCCGGCATCTGCGGCTTCTGCGTCAGCAACCTCGAGATCCCCGGCTTCCGCCAGCCCTGGGAAAAGGCCTACGCCGAACGCCCCGAACGCCTCTCCCCCGCCCTCAGCATCATGCTGGAAGGCCCCATCGGCGGCGCCGCCTTCGGCAACGAGTTCGGCCGCCCGCAGCTCTGCGGCTTCTTCCGCACCCTCGAGGAGGAGGCCGCCGGGAAATACTGGGGCTACCACAAGCCCATCATGCTCGCCGGCGGCATGGGCAACATCCGCCACGACCAAGTGCTCAAAAAAGACGTCCCCCCGCACGTCCTCGTGGCGCAGATCGGCGGCCCGGCCATGCGCATCGGCCTCGGCGGCGGCGCCGCCAGCTCCATGGCCTCCGGCGCGAACGAGGCCAAGCTCGACTTCGACTCCGTCCAGCGCGGCAACGCCGAGATGCAACGCCGCTGCCAGGGCGTCATCGACGCCTGCGTCGCCCTCGGCGCGAACAACCCCATCCTCTCCATCCACGACATCGGCGCCGGCGGGCTCTCCAACGGCTGCCCCGAGCTCGTCGAGGCCACCGGCGCCACCTTCGAGCTCCGCGCCGTCCACAACGACGAGCCCTCCATGAGCCCCATGGAAATCTGGTGCTGCGAGGCGCAGGAGCGCTACGTGCTCGCCATCCGCGCCGAGGACCGCCTCCTCTTCGAGGGCTTCTGCGAGCGCGAGCGCTGCCCCGTCGCCTTCATTGGCGAGACGCGCGACGACGGCCACATGACGCTCCACGACGCGCATTTCGGCGACAACCCCATCGACATGGACATCCCCACCCTGCTGGGCAAGCCCCCGCGCATGGTGCGCGACGTCCGCCACACGACCCTGCCGCACAAGCCGCTCGACCTCGCCGGCGTCAAGCCCGCCGAGGCCCTCCGCCGCGTCCTGCGCCTGCCCGCCGTCGCCAACAAGACCTTCCTCGTCACCATCACCGACCGCACCATCACCGGCATGGTCCACCGTGACCAAATGGTCGGCAAATACCAGCTCCCCGTGGCCGACCACGCCGTCACCGTCACCGGCTACCAATGCTTCACCGGCGAGGCCATGGCCACCGGCGAGCGCACCCCCGTGGCCATCGTCGACGCGCCCGCCTCCGCCCGCATGGCCGTGGGCGAGGCCATCCTCCAAATGGCCTCCGCCCCCATCGGGCCCATCGGCACCATCAAACTCTCGGCCAACTGGATGGCCGCCTGCGGCGAGGACGGCGAGGACGCCCGCCTCTTCGACGCCGTCGAGGCCGTCGGCATGGATCTCTGCCCGCGCCTAGGCATCTGCATCCCCGTGGGCAAGGACTCCCTCTCCATGCGCACCGTCTGGACGGACTCCAACGGCCGCGAGCACAAGCAGGTGGGGCCGCTCTCGCTCATCGTCTCGGCCTTCGCCACCGTCACCGACGCGCGCAAAGACGTCACGCCTGACCTCAAGCCCGGCGCCTCGCGCCTCCTCCTCGTCGACCTCGGCGGCGGCAAAAACCGCCTCGGCGCCTCCGCCCTCGCCCAAACCTACAACCAAATCGGCGACGACGTCCCCACCCTCGAGAGCCCCGAGGCCCTCCGCGCCTTCTACGAAGCCATGCAGGAGCTCGTGGAGAAGGGCCTCGTCCTGGCCTACCACGACCGCTCCGACGGCGGCGTGGCCGTCACCCTCGCCGAGATGGCCATGGCCGGCGGCATCGGCGTGGCCGCCAACCTCCCCGGCCCTGACCCGCTGGCCGCCCTTTTCAGCGAGGAACTCGGCGCCGTCCTCCAAGTGGCCGAGGACAAGGCCGCCGAGGCCGAGGCCATCCTCGCCAAACACGACGTCAAGGCCGACCCCATCGGCCTCACCCAGCCCGACCCCGTCCTCCAGATCACCGTCGACGACGAGCCCGCCCTCGACGAGGCCCTCGCCGACGTCCGCTCCGTCTGGAGCGAGACCACCTACCGAATGCAGGCCCTGCGCGACAACCCCGCCTGCGCCAAGCAGGAGTTCGAGGTAGCCGGCCTGGCCGACGACCCGGGCATGGCCTTCCACGTCACCTATCCCCTCAACGCGCCCGCCCCCGCCCGCGCCGCCAAGCCCAAGATCGCCATCCTCCGCGAAGAGGGCGTCAACGGCCACATCGAGATGGCCGCCGCCTTCGCCCTCGCCGGCTTCGAGGCCGTCGACGTGCACATGACCGACCTCCTGGCCGGGCGCGCCTCGCTCGACGACGGCTTCAAGGGCCTCGTGGCCTGCGGCGGCTTCTCCTACGGCGATGTCCTCGGCGCCGGCTCCGGCTGGGCCCGCGGCATCCTCTTCAACCCCGCCCTCAAGGCCATGTTCCAGCGCTACTTCGAGCGCCCCGACACCTTCACCCTCGGCGTCTGCAACGGCTGCCAGATGGTCTCCCAGCTCAAGGGCATCATCCCCGGCGCCGCCCACTGGCCGCGCTTCGTGCGCAACGCCTCCGACCAGTTCGAGGGCCGCTACTGCACGCTCGAGGTGCTCGACACCCCCAGCGTCCTGCTCCGGGGCATGGCCGGCAGCCGCCTGCCCATCGCCGTCGCCCACGGCGAGGGCCGCGTGGCCTTCGAGCGCCCCGAGGACGCCGCCGCCGCGCGGGCCGCCCTCCGCTTCGTCGACGGCCGCGGCCGCCCCACCGAGGTCTACCCCTGGAACCCCAACGGCTCCGCCGGCGGCCTCTGCGGCTTCACCTCCGACGACGGCCGCGCCACCATCCTCATGCCCCACCCCGAGCGCTCCTTCCGCGCCATCCAGCTCTCTTACGACGATGGCACCTTCGCCGGCGGCGACGAGGGCCCCTGGGCCAAGCTCTTCCGCAACGCCTACGCCTTCGCCACCCGCGCATGAGACGGCCGCTGACGCTCCTTGCCGCCCTCGCCTGCGCCCTCGTCGCCGAGGCGCAGGCGCCCGACGCCGACCACCGCGCCAGGATGGAACCCCTGCGCGGAGCCTGGGGCATCGCGGACGACACGCTCTTCGAGGAGTACGTCGCGCCGCAGACCGCCTTCAGCGAAAAGGCCGTCGATTGGCTCCCCGCCCTCCAGCCCATCGCCCGCGAGATCGCCGCCGGGGCCAAGACGCCGCTCGAGGCCGCCATGCGCCTGAACCGCCACCTGTGGGGGCGCATCGGCGTCGTCTACTCCACCAAGCGCGACCGGCCCGACCAAGACCCGCTCCACTCCATGCGCTTGGGGCTGGCCTCCTGCTCCGGGCTCTCCATCCTTCTCGTGGACGCCTGCCGCAGCGTCGGCGTCCCCGCCCGCGTCGTCGGCTGCCGCTGGCGGCGCAAGCCCGGCAACCACACCTGGGTCGAAGTCTGGAGCGAAGGCGCGTGGCATCCCCTCGGCGCCTTCGAGGACTGCCCCCCGCAAGACCTCTGGTTCCTCGCCGACGCCGCCGAGGCCACCGACGACGACCCGCGCTACGCCATCTACGCCGCCCGCTCCACCCCAAACGCCGAGGGCACGGTCTTCCACGGCTGGGGCATCCCCGCCGAGCGCGTCACCCGCCGCTATGCCCGCAAGACCGCCCCCGCCGGCATCCGCGTCCACATCGCCGCCGAGCGCGACGGCGCGCGCGTGGCCGTTCCCTTCACCGTCGGCGGCGAGCGGCACGTCACCCCCGGCCCCCTGCAAGACCTCAACGACTACGCCACCCTCACCTTCCCCTCGAACGTCACCTTCACCATCGAGATGGAAGGCCGCACCTTCACGCACCGCGCCGAGCCTGACGCCATCTTCGTCGAGCAACTATGACCCCGCCCGCCGACAAGTTCGCCTTCACCCCTTGGAACGCCACCAGGTTCTTCGTGCCGCTCTTCCTCCAGGCGGCCAGCCAATCGCTCACCTACCCCCTCGTCGGCGTCGTCGTCGCCCACGGCCTGCACGGGCCGGCGGAGTTCTCCGCCTTCTCCCAGGGCTTCATGATCATGTTCCTCATCGGGACGCTCGGCTTCGGCCTCATCACCACCGGCATGGTCTACGCCAAAGACCTCCTGGGCTATCTTCGCTTCCAGAAGGTCAACACCCTGGTGATGATCCTCATCTCGGCCATCCAGGTGCTCCTGGCCCTTCCCCTCCCCGCGCGCCTCGTCTTCGGCAGCCTCCTCGGCCTCGAGGGCGTCCAGCTCGAGATCGCCCGCTGGTCCATGCTCCTGGGCCTTCCCGCCCAGCTTGGCTTCCTTGTCCGCAACGGCGCGCAAGTGCTCCTCTACAACGACCACGCCACCGGCCTGGCCAACCTCGCCACCATCCTGCGCATCCTCCTCACCGCCCTCCTCGCCCCCGCCTTCTACGCCCTCGGCCTTGTCGGCTGGACGTGGGGCTGCGTCTGCCTCACCCTCCCCGTCTTCATCGAATCCGGCGCGATGATCTGGTTCGCCCGCGCTTACGCCCGCCGCCTCCCCCGCCTTCTGCGCGACGGCGAGCGCGCCCCCGTCGCCAAGATCTTCCTCTTCAACATCCCTCTCTCCCTCGGCGGCACCCTCCTTTCCCTTTCCGTCTTCATGCTCAACGCCATCATCAACCGCGTCGAGGACGGCCCTGCCATGCTCGCCATCCACCTCGTCGCCATCGGCCTCATCAACCCGCTCTCCTTCGGCGCCCTCCGCAACCAAGCCGTCGCCATCGGCTTCCCCCAGCGCGACCTCTCCGACCAACGCACCTTCCTCTTCGCCCTCTGCTCCGGGCTTGTCCTCGCCGCCCTCCTCCTCCCCCTCACCATCCCCGCCGTCGGCCACTGGTACTTCTGCTCCATCCAAAACCTCGACGAAGCCCACGGCGCGCTCGCCCGCCAAGTCCTCTGGTGGGCCATCCCCTTCCTCGTCTTCCAAGCCCTCCGCGGCAACGCCGAAGGCCTCGCCGCCTACCGCCAACGCCCCAACGCCGTCCTCGCCGGCCAAGCCGTCTTCTTCGGCACCCTCGTCTCCGTCCTCATCGCCCTCTTCCACTTCGGCGTCTCCGGCCACCTCATGGGCATCATCGCCCTCCTCTGCGCCTCCGTGGCCACCTTCCTCACCATCCGCCTGGGCCTCGCCCTCGCCTGGATCGA
>CALXMW010000022.1 GCA_944389585.1 uncultured Kiritimatiellota bacterium | reverse complement strand
CACAAAGAAACAAAGAACCACAAAGGACACAAAGCGAAAACCGAGACATAAAGCACGCCCCTGACGGCGCGGCGGGCAAAGCCGTCCTAGTCAGTCCCAGTTGTCCCAGCAGTCCCAGCAGTCCCAGCCTGGCGCCACCAACCCTGCCGCACTGAGACCACTGGGACCACTGAGACCACTGGGACGCCCACGCCCCCCAGTCCGTCGCCCGCTTGGCGGGCGTTGGCACGTCCGGCGGACGTGCCGCGGGTGCAGGGGGAGCTTCCCCCTGCCGGGGTTCAAGGGGCGGCGTCCCTTGCCCCTCCCATCACCATCCCCTTCCCTTTCCCGTCCCCCTTTGTGTCCTTTGTGCACAAAGAACACAAAGGCTTGCACAACGCAGGGGAGACCCACAACGCAGGGGAGACCACAGAGGGCACGGAGGACACGCAGAGGGACACGGAGGGGAAAGGGAAATCACAAAGGGCCCTTTGTGATTTTTCTGCGTCGTGCATCTCCGTGTCCCTCCGTGTGTCCTCCGTGCCCTCCGTGATCTAAACGCCGTTGTGATTTTCCCCCCAAAAAAAGAGCCCCTTGCGGGGCTCCTTTTCACACACGGCGCGACACGGTTTCATCGGATACGGCGACGCAACGCCGCACCGGCCACGCCCAACGCCAACAACGCCAACGCCGTCGGCTCTGGCGCTGCCTTGTAATTCCCGGCCATCCACGTCGGATCGAGAAACTCGGCCGGCGTGGGCGGCGCACCTGGCTTGGGGATGGAAGTCGCGAAGCTCGCAAAATCATACGTGCCGCTACCGGCCTGGGCGACGGCATACTGAGTCGCACTGGCGGCATCCGTGTTGTCAAAGAGCGCGAAGTAGAGGTAATAAGACCCCGTCGCGTTGCCGACATCAAAGCTGACCGTGGCGGTGTGCCCAATCAGGCCGATATTGCCTTTCACGACATTCGTTCCAGCAGAAGACTGCGACTTGGCGGCGCTCAACACCTCCTGCCACGTCATCTGGTCCTGGGAGTAAACCATGTAAGCGGAAGAGGACCCCGCCCAACCCATGATTTGGGAATCCTTCCACTGCCAGTTGACCGTGACCGCGAAGGCGGCACTCGAGAGGGCCATGCAGACCAGCGCCAAAAGCGACTTTCTCATCTCAATTCTCCTTGGTTCTCAACACCCGAAATCAGTTGACACCCGCGGCGCGATAGTAGTAGAAGGCCTCGCCGGGAGCGATGGTCTCGTCATCGACCGTCTGGGCGGCGTTGTTCCAGTTGAGCCAAGCGCCCTCACCAGTCGTGGCATCGGCGACATAGTGGTAAACCTGATAGGTCGCCCCGCCATCCGTGATGCGCTGGATTTGGTCGCCGTCCTGCGGCTCCGCAATCTGGGAAACCTTAATCGCTTCGGCAGTGTTGTTGCCGTAGGCGACCATGCCGGCGGTGGGGGTGATCAGCTTCTCGTCCGTGCCGAGCGATTTCGTCTTTTCGCCGACGAAGCAGATGTTGCTGGGAGTCCCGTTCCCCGTGGCGGGAATCAGCAACCACAGCGTGGTGCCGGTCTCCACCATCGGATCCTCCTCAGCGGTCAGCGCCACGGTCGAGACACCGCTCGCCTTGCCCCAAGCGCCGCTTTGGACTTTGTAAATGGTCTGCGACACGCCATCCGGGCCCGGAAGGGTCACGGTGGTGCCGTCGGCAAGCGTGGAGGCCGGCAGGAAGGCGCTCAACGCGACGGCGTCGTTGGTACCCTGCCCGGTGATGTCAAAGCCGCGGACGGGGACGCAGAGGAACTGATAGTTGGCAGTGGTCACCGCCGGGGTCTTTTGGACGATCACCGCGGTGTTGTTGCCCTGCACGGCGGCCATCGCGGCGCTGACACAAAGCGCGCAACCAGCCATCAAAGCCAAGGTCTTCTTCATGGTCATTCTCCACTTTCCTCTACGCTCCCAAGGGCTCGAAGCCTGTAGAAGCGGGTCGGGTCTCCTTTGAACAGCGGAATCTCAAGCGACTCCTCTTTCTCAATACGAAGCCTACTATAGCGCATTTCGTCGCCAAGCGCAAGACCTTTTTCCTGCGCCACCTTCTGCGCCACCTTGGCGAAGGGTTGCCACTGACCATCCAATTCCGTGGCCGTCCAGAGTTCATAGGCCGTGAGGCCGAGGGCCTCGGGCGGCGTGAGGCCCAGCGAGAGCGAGCCGTTGGGGAAGCTTTCAGTGTCAGTGGCGGCATTTTGGGCAAGCGAGGAGACCCCGGGCTTGAGCGCGGCCGCAACCACGTCAGGGTCGGTCACCGTCTCACCATTCACCACCACGGACGCAATGGGCGCGACGGCATGAATGGGATTGGGCGCATCGACAAAGTTTTTATAAACAATGCTCGGAAGCGTTTCATCTTCCACGTTGACCGCATATGCGGTAAGTGGCCCTTCCGGGATTCCAGCCAACTTGCATACATAGGTCGCCCCCCAGGCGGCAACCTGAGCAGGCCCCTTGCTGGCTGTCAACTCTCCGCCCACGACAGAAATGTCTCCATCAACATTTGCCGAGCGGGTGTCAAAGGTGAGCAAATAGAGGTAGAGAGACTGCTCCGTCTCGGGTTCGTCGGTGCCCTGCGGCCAATAGCAATCCACAGAGACGTCTTCGAAAAAGAGGGCGCTGGCATAGTTACCACGCGCGACCCAATCGCCTTGCGGCTGTCCATCCTCGCCAATGTGCGTCCCATGTTTGTAAGATGTCACATTGCCACCGCTAACCCAGACAATGCGCGAAACGCCCCGTTCTGCATCCCCCGTGACCGTCCCATCGGCGGAGACAGAGAAAGGCGGCTCCTCCGGATTTGCAAGCGCTTTCGCCACTACATAAAGCGCGGCGACCTGCTCCCCAACCATCTCCGCAGAACCGTCCGCACCATAACGAATCGGGGCTGACGCCAACGTTTTCTCCGCTTCGCTCTGGTAGTATCTTACAGCAAAAGCAAGGCTCGGAACGCCCGACACCTCAGGTGTTACGCGCCCCTGCGCCAGCGCGGGGAGGGCGAGGAGGAGGGCGGCGAGGGCACAAAAACTTTTCTGGAAGACACTCATAGAAAACAGGATACCACAGGGGCGGAGCCGACGCAAGTTGTTTTTGCGCAAGGGTCGGGGACTTTCTGGGACGGCTGGGACAACTGGGACGGCTGGGACGCCTAGGCATGGGCGCCGCCAAGCCGCATGATTCTTTCACTAGCGCTCTCCCGCCGTACCCGCCTAGGCATGGACGCCGCCAAGCCACATGATTCTTTCACCAGCGCTCTCCCGCCGCACCCGCCTAGGCATGGGCGCCGCCAAGCCGCATGATTCTTTCACCAGCGCTCTCCCGCCGCACCCGCCTAGGCATGGGCGCCGCGCGACCCCGCCCGCCAAGCCTCTAAACCAAACATCCAAGCGTCCAAACTTCCCTTTTTTCGGGACGCAAAAAAGGTGTGGACAGGCCCGAGTGGATTGTGTATAATTTATATGTTTTTGATTACGGGGCGGGAGCGCATGAAAATCGTCCACACGTCGGATTGGCACCTGGGGGCGCGGTTGCACGACCGCGACCGGGGCGCGGAGCACGATGCCTTTCTGGCGTGGCTCCGCGCCCTGCTGCGCCGGGAGCGGCCCGACGCGCTACTCGTGGCCGGGGACGTCTTCGACCTGCGCCAGCCTGGGCCCGCGGCCCAGGAGCGGTATTATCGCTTCCTGGCCGGCGTGGCGGAGGATGGCTCGTGCCGGCGCGTGGTGGTGACGGCGGGCAACCACGATTCCGCCGCCCTGCTCTCGGCCTCGGGCCGGGTGTTGGGGTTGCTGGGCGTGACCGTCTCGGCCAAGGCCGGCCCCGACGCCGCGCGCGAGGCCGTGGCGGTGCGCGACGCCGCCGGGCGCACGCTCGGGGCTGTCGCCGCCCTTCCCTTCATGGGCGAGCAGGAGCTCCTGAACCTGGCCAAGGCCGCCGGGTGCGCCGAGGCCGACCGCGCGGCGCGGGCCGAGGCGGGCTTCCGCGCCCACGTGGCCGCCGTGCTCGCCGAGGCCCGGGCATTGGCCCGGGGCGGCCCCGTGGCGGCCGTGGCCCATTGCACGGCGCGGGGCGCACGGGCCAGCGACGAACGCTCGGAGCGGGCGCGGCCCGTGGGCGGGGTGGAGGCGGTGGGGCTGGAGGCCTTCGCGGGCGCGGATTACGTGGCGCTGGGGCACCTGCATCTGCCGCAAAGCGTGGGCCGCGCGGCGCGGTACGCCGGCGCGCCGCTGGCGATGAGCTTCGCCGAGGCGGGGCAGGAGAAGGGCGTGACCATCGCCGAGCTCGCGCCCGGGGAGGAGCCCCGCGTGCGCCAGGAGGCCTTCCCGCCGCCGGTGCCCCTGCGCGTCTTCGAGGGCACGCCCGCGGAGGTGGAGGCCGCCCTGGCCGGGGCCGTCGCGGAAGGGCCGGGACCCCTCTGCGCCGCCCTGCGCGTCACGGCGGGCGAGGGCGACGCCATGGCCCTGTGGCGGCGGGCCGACGCGCTGTGCGAGGGCACGGGCGTGGCGCTGTTGCTGCGTGAGGACGCCCGCCCGCGCGCCGCCGCCAACCGTCTGGCCGAGGTGCCCGAGAGCGAGGCGCTGCGGATGCTCACGCCCCTGCAGGTGGCGACGATACGCCTGGCTGAGGAGCCGCTCTCGGAGGCCGAGCGCGAGGCCTTCCTGGGGATGCTCAGGGGATTGGGGGCGTAGGGCGATGCGGTTGCTGGGCGTGCGCTTCGCGAACCTCAACGCGCTCTCCGGCGCGTGGGCGGTGGACTTCACGGACGAGGCCTTCGAGGACGGCCTCTTCCTCATCTCCGGCGAGACCGGCGCGGGGAAGACCACCCTGCTGGACGCCGTCTGCCTGGCGCTCTACGGCCGCACGCCCCGCCAGGCCAACATCTCCAAGTCGACCAACGAGGTGATGACCCGCGGCGCCTCGGAGGCTTGGGCCGAGGCCACCTTCGAGACCGCCGAGGGCCGCTTCCGCGCGCGCTGGGAGCAACGCCGCGGCACCAAAAACCTGCAGCCCGTCAAACGCTTCCTCTTCGACTGCGGCAAGGACGCCTACATCGGCGGGAACAAGGCCACCGACACGCAGCGCCTGATCGAGGCGACGCTGGGGATGGGCTTCGGCCAATTCCAGCGCACCGTCCTCCTCGCCCAAGGCCAGTTCGACCGCTTCCTCGCGGCCAAGGACGACGAGCGCGCCCGCATCCTCCAGCAGGTCACCGGCACGGGCGCCTACGAGGCCATGGGCCGCGCCATCTTCGCCGCCGCCCAACGCGCCAAAGACGCCGTCGAGACCCTCCGCGCGCGCCTCGGCGCCACCGCCGCCATGGACGACGCCCAGCGCGCCCAGACCCAGGCCGAACGCGACGCCGCCAAGGCCAAGTCCAAGGCCCTCGCCGACGCCCTCGCCGCCCTGCGCGGCCGCTTGGACGCCTACGACAAGGCCGCCGAGGCCCGACGCCTCGCCCGCGCCGAGACCGAGCGCCGCGAGGACGCCCGCGCCCGGGCCGAAGACGCGGCCCAACGCACCCACGCCCAGGCCGAGGCGGCCGCGCGCGCCGCCCAGGCGGCCCAACGCCGGCGCGACGAGGCCGAGCCCATCCTCAGACAGGCCCTTGCGCTGGCCCGCGCGGCGGAGGCCGAGGCGCTCCGCGAGCAAACCTGCCGCGACGCCCTAGGCCAGACCGAACGCGCCCTTTCCCGCGCGCTCGACCGCGCCGAACGCGCCGGCCGCGAGGCCCGCGCCGCCGAAACCCGCGCACAGGCCCTTGAGGCCGCCCTGCGCGGCGAACGCGCGGGGGCGGACAAGGACGCGGCCGACTATCTGCGCCTGCACGAGGCCCTCGCCGGCCGCGAGGCCGAAGCCGAAAAGGCCGCCGCCGAGGCCGAAGCCGCAAAGGCCGCCGCCGAGGCCGCCGAAGCCCGCCACCAAGCCCTCCGCCCCGCCCTCGCGGCCGCCGTGCAAAACGCCCACGACGCCCTCCTGCTGGCTCGCCGCGTGGCCGACCTGGAGACGGAGCGCGGGCGCTTGCGCGAAGGCCGCCCCTGCCCGCTCTGCGGCGCCACGCGCCACCCTTACGCCACGGGCGGGCCGCCACGCCCGGATCGCCACGAGGCCGCCCTCCAAGCCGCCCAAGCCGCCCAGCGCGCCGAGGACGAGCGCCGCGACGGCGCCGTCGCCGAACGCCGCCGCGCCGAGGCCCGCGCCGAGGCCGCCGCACGCGCCATCGAAAGCGACCGCGCCGCCATCGAGGCCCTGCGCGGGCGCCTCGCGGCAGACGCCGCCGCCTGCCGCGCCGAGGCCAAGGCGAAGACCATCGCATCCGCCGAGGCCGAAGCGGAGGCACAGACTTTGGAAGCGGCGCGGCGCACGCAGGCCAAGGCGTTCGAGGAGGCCGCGCGGCGACGCGCCGAGGCCCAGGCGGCGCTCAACGCGCTGGGGTTGGACGCGCCGCCGGAGCAGGTGCGCGAGCGCTTGCAGCTGGCCCGCGACCGCGCCGCCAAAGCCCACGCCGACGCCGCCGTGGCAGAAGCCGCCGCCGACGTCGCCGCGAAGGCGGCCAGGCAAGAGGCGGAGGAGGCCCGCAAGCGGGCGGACGCGGCGGAGGCGGCCTTCGCGAAGGCCAAAGAAGATCTGCCCGACCCGGAGGCCCTGCGCGCGGAGGCCGCGGCGGCGGAGCGTGGGTGCGCGGAGGCCTCGGAGGCCGCCGGGCGCGCGGAGGGGCTCCTGAAGGCCGACGACGCGCGGCGGCGCGACCGGGCGCGGCTGGAAGAGGAATTGCAAGAGGCCGCGGCGGAGTACGAAAAGTGGAAGCGGCTGAACGGGTGGCTCGGCGGATCGGACGGGCAGAACTTCACGCGCTATGCCCAGGGCATCACGCTGCGCCAGCTGTTGCGCTGCGCCAACCCGCACCTGGGCAGGATGTCGCAGGGGCGCTACCGCCTGGTGTGGGCGCCGCAGAACGCGGGGTTGCTCCCGATGGTCGAGGACGTCGACCAGGGCGGCGTGGTGCGGCCCGTCTCGAACCTTTCCGGCGGCGAGCGCTTCCAGGTGTCGCTGGCGTTGGCGCTGGGGCTGGCGGAGATGGGCGGGGCGCGGTTGCGCGTGGATTCGCTCTTCCTCGACGAGGGCTTCGGCACGCTCGACGAAAACGCCCTCAACGCCGCGCTCGACACCCTTTGCCGCGTGCGGCAGGAGGGCAAGCTCATCGGCCTCATCTCGCACGTGGCCGAGATCGCCGAGCGCATCCCCGCGCAAATCCGGGTGGAGAAGCTCGGCGGCGGGCGCAGCGCGCTCTCGGGCGCGGGGGTCTCGCGGCTTTAACCCTCGGCCAGCGCCCGCGCCAAGGCGGGCCAGGCGAAACGCCGCCGCGCCTCCTCGAAGAGCGGGGCGAAACGGGCCTCGCGCGCGGCCGCGTCCATCGCCGCGAAGCGCCGCATGGCCTCGGCCAGGGCGGGGGCGGAGACGTCCACCCAAAAGTCGCCGAGCTCCTGCCAGGGCGCGCCCTTCGTGCAGATGACGGGCGTGCGACACCACAGCGCCTCCGCCACCACGATGCCGAAGTTCTCGCTGCGCGTGGGGAGGATGAGGCAGGCGGCGGACTTCAGGGCGCGCGCTTTGTCCGCGCCGTAGAGGGGGCCAAGGGCCTCGACGCCGGGGCCGCGCGGCGCCTCCGCGCCGTCGGCCGGACCGGCCACGACAAGCCGCCAACCCTCCCGCGCCAGCCCGCTTTGCGCCCACGCCTCGGTCAGCAGATCAAGCCCCTTGAGCGGGTGGAGCCGCCCCAAATAAAGGAAGGTCTTTTCGCGCGGGCCCGCCGGGACGGAATCGAGCAGGGCGCCGTCCACGCCGTTGGGGATGACGCGGATGGGCGGGCATCGCCGCCCCAGCGCGCCGCGGAGCCAATCGGCCTCGGCCCCAGACTTCGCGCGGAGCCAAGCCGCGCCAAGGAGGTCGCGGCGGTCGAAGCACCACCAGGCGAGGCGTTTGCGCAGACGCCCTTTGGTCAGGGAGGCCGCCCCAAGACTCCCGCAGGGCGAGAGGATACACGGCACGGCGAAGCGGCGGGCCCAGGCCGCGGCCCACCAAACGGGAAACGTCCAACACCCGTGGATGTGCACCTGCGTGGCGCGGCGCACCAAGCGCGGCAGAGCCCGGGACATCGCCCACGAGAAATAAATCGCGTGGGGGCGGGAGCGCGGGAAGACCCACACCGTCGCCCCCGCGCGGCGGCACGCGCGCACCAAGGGATGCTCGGCCTGTCCGCCGAGAAAGGCCAGCGTCACGCGCAACCCCTGCCGCGCCTGCGCCAGCACCGTCTCGGCCAGCGACTCGGAGAGCCCACCGCCGGTTTGCCAACACCCCGCGGCCACGTGCAAAAGGTGGCGCGGCGGCGCGTAGGGCGCGGGGCGGGCGAGGCGTTCCAGGAAACAGCGGGCGCAGCCATCGGGGTCGGTCGCGGACAAAGGCGCGGGGTCGGGACGAAGATTGGGCGCGTCTTCCATCGCCTGGGCGAGGGCCGCGACGTCCTCGGGCGGGACGATGAAGCCGTTGCGGCCGGGGCGGATGAGCGGCTCGGCGGCGCCGCACGTCTGCGTGGCGATGAGGGTGAGCCCGGCGCGGGCGTACTCGGCCAAGGCCATGCCCCAACCGTCGAAACGGCTGGGCAGGACGCCGCAATCGCAATCGGCCAGCGCCTCGTGGATGCGTTCGGGCGGGCAGACGCCGTAGCGTTCCACGCGCGGAAGCCCGTCGAAGGCCGCCGCGAGCGGCCCCGCGCCGACGACGCGGAGCGTGGCCCCGGGCAGGTACGGCGCGGCCTGGGCCCACGCCCGCGCCAAGACGTCCACGGCCTTGCGGCGGGAAAAGGCCCCCGCGAAGACAAAACGGAAGCCCGTATGCGGCCGCGGCTTGGCGGGGGCCAGGGCGCCGGGCGTGACGTAGGCCAGCTCGGCGACCTTGTCGCGCCGCACGCCCCAGCCGCGCACGAGGTCGTCCACCGCCTCGGGCCCCAGACCGAAGGCGGCGACGGCGGAGCGGTTGACGTGGCGGGCGAAACGGCGGCGCAGGGGCCAGGAACGCAGGCGCCCCTGGGTCTTCTCGATGAGGAGCGCCCAGCGCACGCCATGGGCCTCGCAAAAGCGCAGGTTCTCCCAATAAATCCGCTCGGCGTAACCGGTGAGGACGATGAGGCGCTCGGCGTAATCCGGGATGGCAACGAGGGCCTCGCGCAGGGTGCCCACGCGCCGCTCCTGCGGGGGCAACTCCGCGGGCTCCTCCCACCCCAACGCCGCGCGATAGGCGTCATAATGGCCGAAATAACACACCTCGACGTCGCACCCCGCCGCGCGGAGCGCGTCGATCCACGCGCGCTGATGGAGGTTCGGGAAAACCGTCCAGAAAACCAACTTCATGGGAATAAAATAACAAAAAAGCGACCCTTGCGGGTCGCGGGAAAATGGAGGCGCGAATCGGAGTCGAACCGGTCTAAAAGGATTTGCAGTCCTCTGCCTAGCCGCTTGGCTATCGCGCCAAAAATCACACCTACTATAGCAAACCCAGCCCCCAAACGCAAGCTTTTTTCACCGCGCGCGATGTTGGGAAAGTTGCACAATGTAATGCGGCGAGGCGGAAGGGGGGCGGTGCGCCCTCTGGTGCGCCCCCCGGGGGGCGCA
>CALXMW010000021.1 GCA_944389585.1 uncultured Kiritimatiellota bacterium | reverse complement strand
GCCTCGGCGAACTGCTCCTCGTCGAAGGAGCCGTCTTTGTTCTGAAAGCGCTGCGCGAGCTCGGCCTTCTGCGCGTCTTAGGGCGCGGCGGGGTGCGGGTTAGGGGCGGTAGGTGGCGAGGGATTCGGGGGTTTCGCTGACGGAGAGGGCGGTGACGGGGAGGCCGCGGGCTTTGAGTTTGCCGAAGAAGTGGGCGGCGAGGCATTCGGAGGTGCTGCGGTGGGGCAGGTCGTAGACGCGCAGGCCGTGGCGGCGGAGGGTGGCGGCGATGTCGCGTTCGACGGCGGAGTGGGTGTCGCAGAGGAAGGCGTGGTCGCAGGGGGCGACGATTTCCTCGTTGAGGATGGCCTTGAGTTCCTTGAAGTCCATGACCATGTCTTCGGGTTGGCCTTGGAGGGGGGGGACGTTGCCGAGCTCGACGGTGACGCGGTAGGTGTGGCCGTGGAGGTTGCGGCATTGGCCGCCGTGGCCGGTGAGGAGGTGGGCGGCGTCGAAGGTGACGGTTTTGGAGACGGTGAGCATGGCGTTCCTTTCAGCGGCGGCGTGTGGGGCGGCGGGGGGCTTGGCGCTGGGGGAGGGGCTGGCGTTTGGGGCGGACGGCGTCGGCGCCCATGGCGGTGCGGGCGCGTTCGGAGTGGAGGGGGTGGTCGAGTTGTTGGGGGATGGGTTTGGCGATGAGGCGCTCGATGTCGCGGAGGGCTTGGCGGTCGTGTGCGCAGACGAGGCTGATGGCCTCGCCTTCGGCGCCGGCGCGGGCGGTGCGGCCGATGCGGTGGACGTAGGTCTCGGGTTCGTCGGGGAGGTCGTAGTTGATGACGTGTGTCACGTCGTCGACGTCGATGCCGCGCGAGGCGATGTCGGTGGCGACGAGGACTTGGATTTTGCCGGAGCGGAAGGCTTCGAGGGCGCGTTGGCGGGCGCCTTGGCTTTTGTCGCTGTGGAGGGCCGCGGCGGGGAAGCCGTCGCGGGTGAGTTGCTTGGCCAGGCGGTCGGCGCCGTGTTTCATGCGCGGGAAGACGATGACGCGGAAGCATTTGGGCGAATCGAGCACCCATTTGAGCAGGGCATATTTGTTTTCTTTGTCCACGAAGAGGACGCGCTGGCGGATGCGCTCGACGGTCGGCTCGCCGGGGTCGACGCGCACGGTGACGGCTTTGCCGCGGATGAAGGTTTTGGCGAGGGCGGAGACCTCGGGGGAGAGGGTGGCGGAGAAGAAGAGGGATTGGCGTTTGGCGGGGAGGCGCTCGAGGATGCGGCGGATGTCGGGAAGGAAGCCCATGTCAAGCATCCGGTCGGCCTCGTCGAGCACCACGGCGTCGACGGCGTCGAGGGAAAGGTGGCGCTGGAGGGTCAGGTCGAGCAGGCGGCCCGGGGTGGCGACGAGGACGGCGACGCCGCGGCGGAGGGCCTCGATCTGCGGGTTGGCGCTGACGCCGCCGAAGATGACGGCGGTGGGGAGGGCCAGGCCTTTGGCATACGCGGCGAGGTTGTCGCCGATTTGCGCGGCGAGCTCGCGGGTCGGCACCAGGATGAGGACGCGCGGGCGCCCGGGGCGCACGGTGGCGTGGGCGGCGGCCAGGCGGTGGAGGAGCGGCAGGCAGAAGGCGGCGGTCTTGCCGGTGCCGGTCTGGGCGCACCCCATGAGGTCGCGCCCGTCAAGGATGGGGGCGATGGCTTGGGCCTGGATGGGGGTGGGCGTCTTGTAGCCCAGGGCGGCGATGGCCTTGCGCAGGGCGGGGTGGAGCAGGGCAAAGACGTCCTTAGCCACGGGGTTTCCCCTTCCCGAAGGGCTTCTTGCCGAAAGGTTTTTTGCCGAAGTGCTTGTGTTTTCCGAAGGGTTTGCGGCCCTTGCGCGGGCCGTTGTAGAGGTCTTCGGTGGGGTCGGCGAGGGCGGGGTTGAGCGGTTTGCCGTCGAAGTCAGCGTCCTTGAGGGCGGAGAGGACGCGGCGGCCGAGCGCGGCGCGGACGTCGAAGAAGGCGAACTCGCGTTTGATGGCGATGGCGCCGATGTCTTGCGCGGCGATGCCGGCGTGTTCGCAGGCCAACCGGACGACCGCGCCCTCGCGCAGGCCGTCGAGGCGGCCCACGTGAAGCATGATGCGCTGGCGCTCGCCGAAGGCGGCGTTGCGTTCGGCGCGGCTGGGCTTCTCGGCGGGGTTGAGGTCTTGGGCGTCGGCGTAGGCCTCGATGAGGTTTGCCAGGCGCAGTTGAAGGACGCGGGCGAGGACTTCCTCGGGGGGGAGGCCGGCGACGAGCGGGGTGACGGCGGGGAGGAGCTCACGGATGGCGGGGCTGACCTCGGAGACGCCGTGGATTTGCTCGGCCATCCAGAAGACGTGTTTCTGGCGGACCTCGTCGGCGGTGGGGATGGCGCGGCGCTCGAAGCGCAGGCCGCAGAGGCGTTCGATGAGGCGGAGTTTGCCGGCGTCGCGCGGGGCGAAGAGGGCGATGGAGACGCCGCTTTTGCCGGCGCGGGCGGTGCGGCCGCTGCGGTGGGTGTAGGCGGCGGGGTCGTCGGGGAGGTGATAATGGATGACGTGGGTGATGTCGTCCACGTCCAGGCCGCGCGCCGCGACGTCGGTGGCCACAAGGATACGCACGGCCTTCTCGCGAAACTTGCGCATGACGGAATCGCGTTGGGCCTGGGAGAGGTCGCCGTGGAGGGCCTCGGCGTAGACGCCGTCGTGCATGAGGGCCTCGCTGAGTTTTTGGGTGTCGACGCGCGTGCGGCAGAAGACCAGGCCGTACATCTCGGGGACAAAGTCGATGACGCGGCGGAGCGCGCCGTAACGGTTGCGCTCGGCCACGGCGTAGGCGTGGTGGGCGATGTTGGCCTGGGCCACGTTGCGCTCGCCGACGGTGATCTCAAGCGGGTCGGTGAGGTAGCGTTGGGCGATGGACTCGACCTCCGGCGGCATGGTCGCGGAGAAGAGCCACATTGCCGCGGCCTCGGGCGTCGCCTCTAGGATGAAGGTCAGTTCGTCGCGGAAGCCCATGTCGAGCACCTCGTCGGCCTCGTCCAGCACGCAGACGCGCACGTCCGAGAGGGTGATGGCCTCGCGCCGGAGCAGGTCGCAGAGGCGCCCTGGGGTGGCGACGACCACCTGCGCGCCGCGTTCGAGCTTGCGGATTTGCAGGCCGATGGGCGCGCCGCCGTAGCACGCGGCCACGTGGACTTCCGGGAGGAACTTGGCGAAGCGCGCCAGTTCCTCGCCGATCTGCAGGCAAAGTTCGCGCGTCGGCGCCAGGATGAGCGCCTGGGGCTTCGCCGAGGCGCCGTCTATCCGCGCCAGAAGCGGCAGGCCGTAGGCGCAGGTCTTGCCCGTGCCAGTCGCCGCCAAGGCCACGCAATCCGGCGCCGGCTCGCCGAGCAGACGCGGGATCGCCTCGGCCTGGATGGGCATCGGCTCCGCGAAGCCCAAGCCCTCGACCGCCTTCAGCAACGCCTCGGGCAAACCCAATTCCTGAAAACTTGCCATGTGTCCTCCGAAAAAAGCCCGCGTAGCATAGCATATTCCGGCCTTTTCTGCCCACGTGTCCGACACCTTTTATGGCGGGGCGTCACGTGCGCGCAACGAGCACCGCATTGTTGCCCGGCAGTCCCCCCACCCCACGGCCTCGGGCGTGTCCGCCCCACAGGCCGGCCAAGGCCTGGGCATGGGATGGCCGGGTCAGGCGCGGCGGTTGCGGAGCTGGTTGAAGCGGGCGGTGACGGGGAGGGGGCCGACGAGGGGGCGGGCGTAGTCGAGGAAGAGGCCGGTGACGTTGTTGCCGTCGCGGTTGATGTAGGAGTCCGGCAGGGAGCGGGTGTTGCGGGCGACGGCGGGGAGCGGGGCGATGGCGTAGTCCACCTGGTAGGCCGCGCCAGGGAGGCGATTGAGGGTGACGGTGCCGTTCTGGAACTTGCCGCCGACGGCGGCGGTGACGGCGTAGGAGCCGGCCAGGCGGGCCTCGTTGGCGTCGGTTTCGGAGACGCACCCGACGAAACAGCGCTGGATGAAGCCGAAGGTGTCGGCGCGGACGCGGCTGACTTTGAGGCGCTCGCGGATGACGGCGGCCAGGCGTTCGCCGAGCGCGCCGCTGGTGAGCTGGCGGTTGCCGTGGGCGTCGACCTCGCTGGAGAAGGCCTCGGCGATGGGGCGCCCGTCGGGGCCGCAGATGCCCTCGGAGACGGCCACAACGCAGCGGCCGTGGCGGGTCATGCACTCGGAGACGTCGGCGACGAAGCGCTCGAGGGTGAAGGGGCGCTCGGGGAAGTAGAGCAGGTGGGGGCCGTCGTCGGGGTCTTGGCGGGCGAGGGCGGCGGCGGCGGTGAGGAAGCCGGCGTTGCGGCCCATGATGACATCGATCTTGACGCCGCCGAGGGCGCGGTTGTCGAGGTCGTCGCCGCGGACGGCGCAGGCGACGAAGCGGGCGGCGGAGCCGTAGCCGGGGGTGTGGTCGTTGCAGAGGAGGTCGTTGTCGATGGTCTTGGGGATGTGGAAGCAGCGCAGGTCGTAGCCTTGGCGCCCGGCTTCCTCGGCGATGATGTTGGCGGTCTCGGCGGAGTCGTTGCCGCCGATGTAGAAGAAGTAGCGGACGTTGCGGCGGGCGAGGACGGCGAAGATGGCGCGGCAGTCCTCGGGCGTGGGCTTGCGGCGGACGGAGCCGAGGGCGGAGCTGGGGGTTTGGGCGACGCGCAGGAGGACTTCCTCGGGCTCGGCGCGCAGGTCGATGAAGGCTTCGTCGAGGATGCCTTGGATGCCGTGGAGGGCGCCGTAGATCTCGACGATTTTGCTGGAGGCCTTGGCGGCGAGGACGGCGCCGACGAGGCTTTGGTTGATGACCATCGAAGGGCCGCCGCTTTGGGCGATGAGCATGTTGCCGGTCATGGGGAGACCTCCGATAAAAAGGCCCGCCGGGGCACGGCGGGCGCGGGTGGAAGGGTTCAGCGGATGGCTTTGGCGATGCGGGCCATGGCTTCCTCGACCTTGGCGCGGTCGTTGAAGGCGGAGATGCGGATGTAGCCCTCGCCGCATTTGCCGAATCCGGCGCCGGGGGTGGTGACGACTTGGGCCTCGTGGAGAAGGCGGTCGAAGAAGGCCCAGGAGTCGCCTTTGACGTTGACCCAGACGTAGGGGGAGTTGTCGCCGCCCACGCAGTCGAGCCCGAGGGCCCGGATGCCGGCGCGGATGAGCTTGGCGTTGCCGAGGTAGTAGTCGACCTGCTGGGTGGTCTGGCAGACGCCGTCCTGCGAGTAGACGGCCTCGGCGGCGCGCTGGACGGGATAGGAGACGCCGTTGAACTTGGTGGTGTGGCGGCGGTTCCACATCGGGTGGAGGGGGATGGGCGCGCCGTCCTTGGTATAGGCGGTGAGGCCTTTGGGGACGACGGTGAAGGCGCAGCGCACGCCGGTGAAGCCGGCTTTTTTGGAGAAGGAGCGGAACTCGATGGCGCAGTCGCGCGCGCCGGGGATCTCGTAGATGGAGTGCGGGATGGCGGGGTCGCGGATGAAGGCCTCGTAGGCGGCGTCAAAGAGGATGAGGGCCTTGTTGGCGCGGGCGTAGTCGACCCACGCCTGGAGTTGGGCGCGGGTGGCGACGGCGCCGGTGGGGTTGTTGGGGAAGCAGAGGTAGATAAGGTCGAGCGGCGCGCCGGCGGGGGGCGCGGGGACGAAGCCGTTTTCGGCGGTGCCCTCGAGATAGACCAGGCCGGCGTAGCGGCCGTCGACGGCCTGGCCGGTGCGGCCGGCCATGACGTTGGTGTCGACGTAGACGGGGTAGACGGGGTCGGGGATGGCGATGCGCAGGCCCTCGGCGGCGAAGAGCTCCTGGATGTTGGCGCAGTCGCATTTGGAGCCGTCGGAGACGAAGATTTCGTCGGGCTGGACGTCGCACCCGCGGGCCTGGTAGTCGTTCTTGGCGATGGCCTCGCGGAGGAAGGCGTAGCCCTGCTCGGGGCCGTAGCCGCGGAAGGTGGCCTCGTGGCCGAGCTCGTCGACGGCGCGGTGCATGGCCTCGAGGCAGGCGGGGGCGAGGGGGAGGGTGACGTCGCCGATGCCCAGGCGGATGACGGCGGCCTGGGGGTTGGCCTCTTGGTAGGCGCGGACGCGCTTGGCGATTTCGGAGAAAAGGTAGGACGCTTGGAGTTTGCCGAAGTTTTCGTTGGCGAGGATCATGGGATTACTTTCCGTGTTTATGTCTGGTTTGGGTGTAAAGGGGTGTGAGGAGCCAACGGCGGTTGTACCAGAACCATTGCTCGGGCTGGGCGAGGATGCGCGCCTCGAAGAGATCCCACACCGCCTGGGTCAGGCGGATGGCGTCGGCGTCGGCGTCGGCGTTCAGGTCCGGGTAAAGCGGCTCGCCCAGATGGATGCGGTGGTGGTCGGCGTCGAGGCGTTCCATGAAGAAGGGGACGATGGGGACGTTCGACATGCGCGCGAACTTGGCCATGCCTTTGCCCAGCTGCACGTCCGGCTTGCCGAAGGCGGTGACGCCGACGCCGGGCTTGTTGTGGCGCACGTCCGGCAGGATGGCGAAGGCGCCGCCGCTCTTGAGGTGGTGGGCGATGCGCACGAAGGAGGAGGGCTGGCGGCGGTCGAGCGCCTCGAAGTTGTTCATCCGGTTCCGCCGTAGCCAGCCTTCGACGTAGGGGTTGTTCTGGGCGCGCGCCAAGGCCATCAGGGGGATGCCGAAGTGCGCGCAGGCCACGCCGGCGAGATCCCAGTTGCCCATGTGCGGGAGGGCCACGACCACGCCGCCGTGCTTGTCGATGAGCGCCCGCAGCTTGGCGCGCGCCTCGTCCGTCCCCTCGATATGGTCGCGCAGGTATGCCAAGTCCATCCGGCCCAGATGGAAGAGCTCCACGAAGTTCATCGTCAGGTTCCAGACGGATTGCCGGGCGATGAAGCGCACCCGCGACAGGGGCGTCTCGGGGCCGAAGACCTCACGCACGCGGCTGACCGTCTCGGCCTTCAGCGGCCAGCAGAGGCGGTAGACCACGCGCAGGAGCCCGCGGAGGGCGCCCCCCACCCAGCGGATGGGGAACGCCGTCACGAGCCCTTGCACGAGCCGCAGGGCGATGTATTCCAGGCGATAGTGGAAACCGGCGTGCCGCTTCATGGATCACTTGGCGGCGGCCGTCGAGGCGATCAGCTCGAGCACGTCCTTGCGCGTGGCGGTGGCCAGGTCGGCCGCCTCCTGCAGGGTCTCGATGCGCGCCCGCACGGCCAGCAACGTCTTGCGGTATTCCGCCAGCTGTTCGGTCAGCTCGGCCACCTTTTCGCCGGCGGCCTGCACGGCCTCGCGGGCCTTGACGAGCGCGCGGCGGGTCTGGAGCAACTGCTGGAGCATCTCGCCGGGGTCGGTGTCCAGGTCGTCCAGCTGCATGCTGTCGGGGATGGGCACCTGGATGATGGCGCCGCAGACCGAGCAGGGCACCTGCAACCCGGCCGCGCGATAGTCCACCGCCAACTGGTGCCCGCATTCGGGACAGTCGAAGACGATGTCGGTGGGCATGATATCGGCGTCTTCCTCGTCGTTCAGCTCCGGCTGGGCGGGCGGGACGGAGTTCGTCGGGTTCACGTCGTCGTTGAGTTCCATGAGACCTCCTTGGCTATGTCAGGAGTTTACCAAAGCCTGCGCCTCCCGCGCAAGTCTCACTGCACAGCCAGCAAATCGCGGTACTTCGGCAGGGGCCAACGCGCGTCGTCCACGTGCCCTTCCAGGCCGTCGACCACCATGCGCAGGTCGGCCATCGCGGCCTGGATGGCCGCCGCGTCCGCGCCGCCCAAGGTCTTCTCCAGCGCGGCGCACCCCGCGTGCAGCGCCTCGAGTCCGCGCCCGAGGGCCTGGGCCATGTCGCGCAGGCACTTCGCGCCGGCGGTGAGCTTGGCCTCCGCCATCCGCCCGAGGGCCTCGGCCAGGTCGGAGAGCTCGCGCGCCACCACGGGCTCGACCATCCCGCGGGCGATTTCCAGCGCCACCTTGCCCTCGAGGCGCACCTTGCGCTCGAAGTCCGCCACGAAGACGTCGTGGCGCGAGTGCATCTCCGTGGGCATCAGCACGCCCTGCGCCTCGAAGAGCGCCAGGTTCCGCTCGGCCACCTGCGGCTCCAACGCCTCGGGCACCGTGCGCAGATTGGGCAGGCCGCGGCGCTTGGCTTCCTTGACCCAGGCCTCGGAGTAGCCGTCGCCGTTGAAGATGACGCGCTTGTGGTCTTTGATGACGGCGCGCAGGATTTTGCCGAGCCCCTCGTGGAAGCGGCGCTTCGGCACCTTGGCGATGCTCGCGGCCAAGACTTCCATGCTCTCGGCCACGATGGTGTTCAGCACCATGCACACGCCCGAGCAGTTTTGGCTGGCGCCGGGGGCGCGGAACTCGAACTTGTTGCCGGTGAAGGCGAAGGGGCTGGTGCGGTTGCGGTCGGTCGCGTCGCGCGGCAGGGGCGGCAAGGTGTCCACGCCGATGCGCAGCTTGCGCGCCTTGCCGTCCCCGGCGGCCGAGGTCGCGCCCGCCTCGATCCGGCGCAGCACCGCCGCCAGATCGTCGCCCAGGAAGATGGAGATGATGGCCGGCGGGGCCTCCAACGCGCCCAGGCGGC
This sequence comes from uncultured Kiritimatiellota bacterium, assembly GCA_944389585.1. Taxonomy (GTDB): domain Bacteria; phylum Verrucomicrobiota; class Kiritimatiellia; order RFP12; family DVOR01; genus Spyradenecus. Next base: position 4,050 of record CALXMW010000021.1, on the reverse strand, counting down.
TTTCGTTGCCGAGGGTCGCGGTCGTGGCGCGCAGGATGTCGGCGTGCAGGTCGATGGCGCGGATGACGCTGGCGAGCACGGCCAGGAAGATGGCGTTCTCCTGCGGGTTGCCACCCGGCTCCAGGAGGTTTTTGCCGTTGTAGGCCACCGACCAGTTGTTGTGCTTGCCGCTGCCGTTGACGCCGGCGTAAGGCTTCTCGTGGAGGAGGCAGACGAAGCCGTGCTTGTCGGCCACGTTCCGCAAGGTCTCCATGATCAGCATGTTGTGGTCGACGGCCAGGTTCAGCTCCTCGAACATCGGGGCCATCTCGAACTGCGCGGGGGCCGTCTCGTTGTGGCGGGTCTTGGCGGGGATGCCCAGGCGCCAAAGCTCGCGCTCGACGTCTTCCATGAAGGCCAAGACGCGCGGCTTGATGGAGCCGAAATAGTGGTCTTCCAGCTGCTGCGTCCGCGCGGGCGAAGCGCCAAAAAGCGTCCGCCCGCACTGCATCAGGTCAGGGCGGCGCAGCCACAGCGCCTTGTCCACCAGGAAGTACTCCTGCTCGGCGCCGAGGGTGATGGTGGCGTGGCCGTCGGGTTCGCCGAAGCAGGCCATCAGCTTGCGCACGGCCTTGTCCAAGGCCTGCATCGAGCGCAGGAGGGGCGTCTTCTTGTCGAGCACCTCGCCGGTGTAGGAGCAGAAGACGGTGGGGATGCAGAGCGTGGCGCCGTTGGCGTGGCGCTTGATGAAGATGGGGCTGGTCACGTCCCAGGCCGTGTAGCCGCGCGCCTCGAAGGTGCGCCGCAGGCCGCCGGAGGGGAAGCTCGAGGCGTCGGGCTCGCCCATGATGAGATTCTTGCCCGAGAAGCGCGCCAGCGTCTCGGCCATGCCCGCGGGCTCGAAGAAGGCGTCGTGCTTCTCGGCGGTGCTGCCGGTGAGCGGCTGGAACCAGTGGGTGAAGTGGGTCGCCCCGCGCTCCATCCCCCACTGCTTGAGGGCATGGGCCACCTCGTTGGCGATGGAGGGATCCAACGGCGCGTGGTCGCGCATCGTGTGCAACAACGCCTCGGCCGTGTCCTTCGACAAATAATCCCGCATCGCGCGCTCGTTGAACACGTCCGAGCCATACGCGATATCCGTGCGCCCAATCTCCATCTCACGCTCCATGCTGGTTCGTAAAAACGCCAGTATACCAAAAAGCCCGCCGCCGCGCGAACGGCGCGCCCCGCGGCACGCAAAGCGCGGCGTGGGCCGGAGAGAGAACGCCCACGCCGCGCCGCGTTTCGTTTTCTTACCCTTTGGTCGTTTTCCTTTCTTGGAGCACGGTTCACAGAATGGCTTGCAATTCCTTGGCCCACGCGGCGATGCGCCCGGGCGTCTTCTCGGCCTCGTTCGTGTCGTCAAGCGCCAGGCCCACGAACTTCCCGTCACGCACGGCCAGCGATTCCGCCGCGCCGTAATCCGCCGCGGGCACCTGCCCCACCAGCGTCGCGCCGCGCTCCACCGCCTTGTCCGCGAGGATGCCGAGGGCGTTGGCGAAGGTGTCGGCGAAGCCGCACGAGTCGCCCGTGCCGAAGACGGCCACCCTCTTCCCCGCCAAATCCACCGCGTCCAACAGCGCGATGCCGGCGGCCCAGTCGTCCTGCAGCTCGCCGTAACCCCAGGTCGAGCTCCCCAGGATCACCAAGTCCGCGTCGAAGGCCGAGGCGTCCGCCGCCGCGATGGGCGTCGCCGTCGCGCCCAAGAGCGCCGCCAACTGCTGCGCCGCGCCCTCGGTCGCCCCGGTCGTGCTGCCGTAAACAATGCTGATCTTTGCCATGTCAGGCTCCTTTCCTTGTCGTGTTTGTCGAAATCGCGAGCGCGCCGATGCGCCTGTACCGCGCCGTCGGCGTCGCATGGGCCAGGCAGACGCCCGCGGCCCACAGCTCCAGGCGGCGGTGGCGCCGCATCAGGCGCCGGCTTGTCCCCTCCTCGCCGAAGACCCGCCACCGATCTCCCGGGCGCGTCGTCTCCGGCGCGGCGTGGCAAAAGCCGCAGACGTCCTTCGGCGGGTATCCCAGAAAGAGCCCCACCTCGTGGGCGGGCCCCGCCTGCCACCGCCGCGCCAGCTCTGCCAACATCGCCTCGAGCCCCGCCTCAGTCGGCCACCCCCGCCGCGCCAGGAAGGCCGCGGCCCGGGGCGCCCCCAGCGCCGCCGCCAACCGCGCCGGATGGAAGAAGAGCGCCAGTGCCCCACCCGCGTCCTGCGACAGCAGACGATAGGGCAGCCCCAACCGCGCGCACACATCCCCCACCCCGCCGCGTCCGCAGGCCGCGGCGCGCGCGCACAGCGGCACGCGCAACAATTCCGCAGGCTTCGCCCCGCACCGCACCGCCGCCGTCTTCACCGTCAGGAAGGTCAGCGTCTCCTCCCGGTGGCGGCTGCAGATCAAACTCCATTCCTCGACGAACATCTGCGGTTCCTTTCCTTGGGCAACCTGCCCGAAACAACGCCGAAATGATAGCAAAGACTAACAAGAGGCGCAAGCAAAATCTTAGCGTCTGCGAATTATTTTGCCCCCTCCCACCCTTTCTCCGAAAGCGCGGGAGGGGGTGGTTGAGCGCGTACCACAGAGTACTTCACCGCGAAGTACTCTGTACTTGCCCCCAAACCACTAGGGGAGCGGGGAGCGGGCAAACAAAAGAGGCCCGGGCCGTTCGGCCCGGGCCTCTTTGCTTGGGAGGTCACACGTTGTCGATGAAGTTGGTGCGCTCCCAGGGTTCGACCGTGGGCGGCGGGAGGTCGGCGCGCTCGCGGCAGTTGAGGAGGTGGGCCATCTGGCGGGCGAGGGTGCGCAGGGTCTGAAGGCCCTCCTTGTCGCGGCGCACCTCGTCTGGGGTGGTGCCGTGGGTGGAGTTCCAATACTGCGAGGTGACGATGGGCATTCGCACGATGGCGAAGTATTTGTTGAGACGGTCGAAGGCGGCGCTGGCGCCGCCGCGGCGGCAGTTGACGAAGCAGGCGGCGGGCTTCCCGGCGAAGGCATCCGTGGCGCTGTAGAAGGCGCGGTCGAGCAGGGCGCAGAGGGCGCCGGCGGGGCCGGCGTAGTAGACGGGCGAGCCGACGATGAGCGCGTCGCACCGGCGCATGGCGGCGGTGAAGACGTTGCAGACGTCGTCGTCGAAGGCGCACTTGCCGTCGGCGTTCTTTTTGCAGGCGCCGCAGGCGACGCACCCGCGCACCGGCCGCGTGCCGATGTGGAAGCGTTCCACGCCGACGCCCTCGGCGGCGAAGGTGCGGGCGAGTTCTTCGATCCCGGTGGCCACGCAACCGGCCGCGTGCGGGCTTCCGTTCAACAGCAGGACTGTGCTCATGGTGTTTGCTCCTTTCTGCCTTTGTCCCACGCGGGAGGTGCGCGGGTCAGCGGCGCCAGCGGCAGGCGTCGGTGACCTTGCCGTCAGGGGTGCGCAGGAGGATTTGGTTGTCGCCGGGGCTGAGGGGGACGTCTTTCCAGGTGAGGACGCGGAGGTCGTTTGGGGTGGCGAGGCCGAGGGATTGGCCGTTGACGAGGAGTTCGGCGGGGCCGACGTTGGAGAAGGCGCGGACGAAGATTTTGTCGGCCTTGCGTTGGGCGAAGCGTTTTTCGCAGAGGTGGAGGACGGGGACGTCGTCGCGCCAGTTGGCCTTATAGAAGTAGAAGGCGTCCTTGAAGGTCTTGCGGTCGTGGGAGACGAGGCCCTTGTCGTTGATGCCGTCGCGGTCGCCCTCGGTGCGGTGGCTGGCGGAGAAGTCGAAGAGGTTCCAGATGAAGGAGCCCCAGACGTAGGGGCGCTTGGAGAGCTCGGCCCAGTTGAGGATGTGGTATTCGGTCTGCCAGGCCTCGGGGTGGAACTTGCCGGGGGCGTTGGGCTTGCGGATTTGCTCCTCGTGGTGCTTGGCGGAGGCGCCGGCGCCGTATTCGCTGACGGCGATGCACAGCTTGGGGTGTTTCTTGTGGGTGGCGTCGAGGAATTGCCCCAGGTTTCGGGGCATCCCGCCGTACCAGCCGTCGTAGCGGTTCCAGGCGATGAGGTCGGTGACGAAGGTGAGG
>CALXMW010000020.1 GCA_944389585.1 uncultured Kiritimatiellota bacterium | reverse complement strand
TTGCCCCGGCACAAGCTGTCTTACTGTCGCATCCCTTCCGGGTCAAGACCCATCCGGGACGCATAGAGCGATATTCAGTTCTCAAAGATCGGTCGTTCCCGTCCCGCTCCCGGCGCATGGCCGGAGGTGTCGCGAAAACAGGGCATATAATCCCACAATCCCCGAAAAAACGCAAGCACTTTTTTCAACTATTTTTAATTGCCCCCTAACCCATTGCCACTCCAACACATCCACCCCCTCCCCCACCCCTCCCCAATCCCCCACCCCACCCCTCCCGCGCACCACCTGAAGCAAGAAAGAATAAGTAAGAAGGAATAAATAAGACGGAACGGATTTCGTCTATTATTAAAATAAGTGTGGAGACCAATATACGATTTCCCGCCCGATATGATGTAATCTTGTCCCGGGCTTGCGGTTTGGGGGAGGATGGGGGATAATGGGGGCGAAAGGAGCGGCTATGGTCAAGGCGATGGAGGTGCGTGGGGCGCGGGTGCACAATCTGAAAGGGGTGGACGTGGATGTGCCGCTGGGAAAGATCGTGGCGGTGGCGGGGGTCTCGGGCAGCGGGAAGAGTTCGCTGGCGCTGGGGGTGCTCTACGCCGAGGGGTCGCGGCGTTATTTGGAGGCGCTCTCGACGTACACGCGGCGGCGGATGACGCAGGCCGCGCGCGCGGACGTGGCCGAGGCCCGGCACGTGCCGGCGGCCCTCGCCCTGCGCCAGCGCCCGGGCGTCCCGGGCATCCGCAGCACGTTCGGCACGGGCACGGAGCTGCTCAACAGCCTGCGCCTGATGTTCTCGCGCCTGGCCGAGCATCGGTGCCCGAACGGCCACGCGGTGCCGCCTTCGCTCGAGGTGGCGGCGGAGCGGCCGCTCGTCTGCCCCACCTGCGGCGCGACCTTCCAGCCGCCGGGCGCGGAGGACTTGGCCTTCAACGGCGGGGGCGCCTGCCCACGGTGCCAGGGCACGGGGCAAATCCGCGAGGTCGACCGCGCCACGTTGGTGCCGGACGAGGGGCTGACCATCGACCAAGGCGCCGTGGCGCCGTGGAACTCGCTGATGTGGTCGCTGATGACCGACGTCTGCCGCGCCATGGGCGTGCGCACGGACGTGCCCTTCCGCGACCTTTCGCCGCGCGAGAAGGCCATCGTCTACGACGGCCCCGCCGAAAAGAAGCACATCCTCTACCGCTCCAAGAAGGGCGACGACTTCGCGGAGTTGGACTTCACCTATTACAGCGCCGTGCGCACCGTCGAAAACGCCCTCGCCAAGGTCAAGGACGAAAAGGGGATGAAGCGCGTCGAGCGCTTCCTCAAGACCGGCCCCTGCCCCGACTGCGCCGGCACGCGCCTCTCCGAGGCCGCCCGCGCCCCGCGCATCCGCGGCAAGAGCCTGGCCGACGTCTGCCGGCTGTCGCTGGCCGAGCTTTGCGCGTGGGTCGAGGGCGTGCCCGCGAGCCTCCCCGCGCCGATGCGCCCGATGGCCGAGGCCATCGGCGAGAGCTTCCGCGGCGCCGCCCGCCGCCTGCTCGACCTGGGGCTGGGGTACCTCTCGCCCGACCGCGCCGCGGCCACCCTCTCCACCGGCGAACGCCAGCGGATGCAGCTGGCGCGCGCCGTGCGCAACCGCACCACCGGCGTCCTCTACGTCCTCGACGAGCCCTCCATCGGCCTGCACCCCGCCAACATCGTCGGCCTCGTGGGCGTGTTGCGCGATTTGGTGGCCGACGGCAATTCCGTCGTCCTCGTCGACCACGATGCCCAGATCCTCCGCCAGGCCGACTGGCTCATCGAGCTGGGCCCCGGCGCCGGCGCCGGCGGCGGCACGGTCATCGCCCAAGGCCCCCTCGCCAAGGCCGCCGCGGATCCCGCCAGCCGGATCGGCCCCTTCATCCTCGGCGCCGAGGCCGTCGCCGCGCGCCCCCGCCCCACCCCGGCGGAGGTCTTCGCCCACGGGGCCATCCGCCTCAAGACCGGCCCGCTGCACACTGTCAGGCCCCTTGAGGTCGCCATCCCCAAGGGCCGCCTCACCGCGGTGACCGGCGTCTCGGGCAGCGGCAAGACCACCCTTGTCCTCGAGAGCCTCGTCCCCGCCCTTCAGGCCCGCCTCGCCGGACGGCCCCTCCCCGCGCACGTGCTCGCCCTCGAGGCTCCCGGCCTTGCCCAGGCCAAGCTCATCGACGCCACCCCCATCGGCCTCAACGTCCGCTCCACCCTCGCCACCTACGCCGGGCTCCACGACGAGCTCCGCCGCCGCTTCGCCCTATCCCCCGAGGCCAAGGCCCGCAAGCTCAAAGCCGGCGACTTCTCCTACAACACCGGCGCCCTCCGCTGCCCCACCTGCGACGGCACCGGCCAAATCTCGCTCGACATCCAATTCCTCCCCGACGTCGACATCCCCTGCCCCGCCTGCCGCGGCTCCCGCTACGCCCCCGCCGCGGACGCCGTCTCCCTCCACGGGCGCACCCTCCCCCAGCTCATGGCCATGGACGTCGAGGCCGCCCTCAACGCCCTCCGCGCCGCCAAGCCCCTCCGCCAGCGCCTCGAGACCCTCCGCGACCTGGGCCTGGGCTATCTCACCCTCGGCGAGGCCACCCCTAACCTCTCCGGCGGCGAGGCCCAGCGCCTCAAGCTCGCCGAGGAGATGGGCCGCCCCCAGGCCGACGCCCTCTTCGTCTTCGACGAGCCCACCATCGGGCTCCACCCCCTCGACGTCCGCTCCCTCCTCAACGTCTTCCAGGCCCTGCTCGACCGCGGCGCCACCCTCGTCGTCATCGAGCACGACCTTGACCTCATCCGCAACGCCGACTGGATCCTCGACCTTGGCCCAGGCGGCGGCGCGCAGGGCGGGCGCCTCGTCGCCGCAGGCACCCCCGAGCAAATCAAGGCCAACCCCGCCTCCGTCACCGGCCGCTTCCTTTGACGCGCCCGGCCGGCGCGGCCCGCGCCCCCGGCACCCGCGCGGGGCGCGTCAGGGCGCCAGGCAGCGTTCGGGGAAGTACCGCTCGCGCTGTTTGGCGGCGGAGCGGGCGTTGACAAGCCCAAGGAGGCGACGGGCGGCGGCGCCGAGGGGGCCGCGCCAGAAGCGGAAGCGGCGGCGCATCCGCGCATAGGCGCGGCGGAAGCGCGGGGCCTCGGCGCCAAGCGCGTCAAAGCCGGCCTCGTCGGCCAGCCACTCCCACCAGAGCATCCTGACGGCGGAGCAATTGTGCGTCCAGGGAGCGGCGTTCGCGTAGTGGATGACGCGGGGGGAGGCGGTCTCGCGCAGGCCGTAGGCGGCGGAGAACTCGCCCCAACGCCAATCCAAGGGCTGGGTTTGGGGCGCGGGGAGGAGGATATTGTAGAGGTCTTGGTCGGGGAATTGGAGGGCGGCGGCGTCGCGGCGGAGGCGCGCCTGCCAGAGCGCGTCGAAATCCCGCTCGCGCAAGGCGCGCAGGTTCATGAGGAGGATGCCGGCGCAGAAGTAGTCCTCGGGGCGGATGTCGACGCCCAGCGCGCGGAAGTCCCGCGCCTTGCCCGCGCCGGAGGAGAAGGCCGGCAGGCCGCTGCCGTCGGGGGCCGCGCGCAGGGGGGCCTCGTCGCGCAGGGCCCAGAGCTCGCAGACGTCGCGGAGCCAGAGGGTGTCGACGTCGGTGTAGATGGTGTAGGCCTCGTCGGCAAGGAGATCTTGGAGGGTGAGACGGGCGTAGGTCATGCGGCTGCCGCGCCACTCGGGAAGGCCGTCGAAGCGGGAAAGGTCAAGGGGGTGGAGGCGGACTTCGATGGCGCGGCCGGGGAAGCGGCCGGGCAGGGTAGCGAGGGCGCGGCGGTCGGCCTCGTCCAGGCCGCCGTCGAGCACGTGCAGCACCAGCGCGGCTTCCGGCGAGGCGTGGGCGCAGAGGCTGTGGAGCGTCACCCACAGCCCGCAGAAGTAGGCGTGGTCGCTGCCGCAGGAGACCGAGACGATTGGTGCATCAGACATCTGTGCGTCCTATTTGGGTTGCCGCGACGCCGGGGCGACGCCCCCGCGTTGCATAGAAGAACACGAAATCTTTGCCCAGGCGAATGCCGCCGATGAGATGCCCCCGCGTTGCATAGAAGAACAACATACTTATACTACCCCCCCCCCACCCATCTTGTCAAGCGCATTCTTCGCCGGTCTGCGGGGTTGCGGGAACGGGGGAAGGCGTAGTATAATGTCAATGTTAGGCGCAAGAGTTCGAATGGAGAGCGGAATGGATTGCTACAACGTTGTCTTTGCCTCGAACGACGGCGGTTGCCTCTTTTTGGCAACGGCGCTGCGTTCCGTGATCGAGACGGCGGGGGAGCCGGAGCGGTTGCGCTTTTGGGTGCTCTCCGACGGGATTTCCGAGGCGCACGCGGCGCAGATCCGGGCGCAGGGGGCGGGCGTGCCGGGGGTGGAGATCTCGCTGGTGGACATCCGGCCGCAGTTGGACCCGCACCGGGAGCTGTTGGCGTCGTTCGGGGGGCGGTGGCCGTTGGTGACGTGGGCGCGGCTCTTCATCGCCGAGGCGTTGCCGCAGCTCACGGGGAAGGCGCTTTACCTGGACACGGACACGCTGGTGTGCGAGGACGTGGCGTTGCTGATGGAGGCAGATCTGCAAGGGCAGACGGTGGGCGTGGTGCTGGAGAACTTCCGCGACGCGGCGCATGAGGAGACGCAGTTCAAGCCGGCGAAGATCCCGCAGACGGTGCGGCGCTATTTCAACGCGGGGATGCTCCTGTTCGACCTGGACGCCTATCGCAAGGGCGCCTGTTTGGAGCGCCTGCTCACCTATCTGCGCGACGAGCGCCCGACGTTGCTCTTCCTGGATCAGGACGCCTCGAACGCGGTGCTAGGGGATCGCTCGCGAGCCCTGCACGCGCGCTGGAATTGGCCGGATCGCTGGGACTCGCGGGCGTTGCGCCTGCCGTTGGGCACGAAGGTGTGGCGGACGTTCTCGCTGTTGGAGATGGTGGAGGCGGCGCTTTACCCGGGGGTGTTGCACTTCTGGGGGCGGACGCGCCCGTGGTCGAGCAACCATCGCCCGGAAGGGCCGCGCTACGCAAAGGTGCTCTACCGCACGGGGATGCTCGAGCGCCCGTTGATGCCCTTCGGGGCGCGGGTGGTGCGGGCGCTTTACCGGCCCTACCACGCCTTCATGTTCGCGATGCTGAGGCGGCGGCTGGCGAAACTGCGCGCCGGGCTGCCGGAGTGGCTGCCGGAGGACGCGCCGCCGGTGCGCGAGAGGCCGGCGCAGGTGCTGATGGCGGACGCGGAGGCGGCCGGGCGCGCGCCGAAGACAGTCGAGGGCGTGGCCTTCCTGTGGGAGGCAAAGGCGGGGGAAAGGCGGCCCGATTGGGTCGTGGTGCGCGACCGGGGCATCGGCGAGCCGCCGGAGCCCCCCGCGGTGGGGCGGCCGGGGCGGACGCTCCTGGTGGCGGCGCCAGGGCGCCGATACAAACCCGCCTATCTGGCGCGCTTCGCGGCGGTCTTGGCGGGGCAATCCGCGCCGCCGGTGCGCCATCCCTGGAAGTTCCGCCTGCCGGAGGACACGCGGGGGCTCGCGATGCACGTGCTTTACGCGGCCACACGGACGCCCGACCAGGCCATCATCGAGGCCGCGCGCCACGGCGCGCGGCGCAAACGGAAGTAGGAGGGCAACGCGGTGTCGAGCCTTGAACCGATCTCCATCACCTTTTGCATCTCGGACAACTACGCGCAGCACCTGGCCGTCGCGGCGACGTCCATCCTGCTGCACACGCCGGGGCGCGCCTTCCGCTTCCACGTCCTGGCGAAAGCGCTCTCCGAGGACACCCGCCGGCGCTTCGCCGAGATGGAGGCGCGCTGGGAGGGGAGGTGCCGCTTCGTGGAGCATCTCATCGACCCGACGCGGATCGAGCGCCTGCCGCTGAACATCTCGTTCATCACGCACGAGACGTATTACCGCTTCCTATTGGCCGAGATTTTGCCCGAGGAGCACAAGACGCTCTATCTGGACGTGGACATCCTGGCGCAGGACGACCTCTCGCCTCTCTGGGAGACGGACGTGGCGGGCTTCCTCTTCGCGGCGGTGCCGGACGACGAGCGGAAGGCGCAGGGGAACCTCCAGCGCCTGGGGCTGAAGCCCACCTCGTGCTACGTCAACGCCGGCGTGCTCCTTTTCAACCTCGACGAAATCCGCGCCTTCGGCTTCGGCGAGAAGTGCTTCGCGGTGGCCGAGCGCCTGGGCGACAAACTCTTCCTGGGCGACCAGGACGCCATCAACGTCGTCGCCGAGGGGCGCATCAAACGCCTGCCCAAGCGGTGGAACTGCTTCAAGCCCTCCTGGCTGCCGAAGGGCGAGCACGTCGCCATCCGCCACTTCCTGACCTACCTCGCCAAGCCCTGGTGCAACATCTGGAAGAACAAAACCTGGCCGCTTTACCTGAAATACCTGCTGAAATCGCCCTACCGCGACCGCACGGGCGCCTTCCTGCTGGGCCACCTCAAGGGCTTCTTCTGGTTCCGCTACACGATGAAGGGCTACGAGCGCACCTTCGTCTGCGGCCTTCTCATCCGCAAACGCCGCGTGGGCAAGTGAGGGCCGTGCCGCCATGCCCGCGATTTCCATCATTCTGCCGCTTTACCGGGTGAAGGACTACCTACCCGAGGCAATCGCCTCCGTCAAGGCCCAGACCTTCACGGATTGGGAATGCCTCTGCCTCGACGACGGCAGCGGCAACGGCATGGCCGACTTCGCCCGCGCGCTCACCGCGGACGACCCGCGCTTCAGCGTCCGCGAGTTCCCCAACGCCGGTGTCGCGACCACGCGCAACCGCGGCCTGGATCTGGCCCAGGGCGACTTCGTCGCCTTCCTTGACCAGGACGACGCCTACCACCCCACCTTCCTGGCGCGCCTCCACGCGGCCATCACCGAGGCAGGGGCCGACTGCGCGATGTGCCGCTTCCAATCCACCCCGCTCCCGGAGGCCGCGCCGGAGGCCCCCGCGCAGGTCGTCGACGACCCGCTCGACTGGCTCTTCGGGCAAAGCCCCATGTCCGTCTCCGTCTGGACGAAGCTGTGGCGCAAGGCCTCGCTCGGCGGCCTGCGCTTCGACGCCACGCTCTTCGGCTCGGACGACGCGCTCTTCGCGTTCGCGGCCTTCGCCCGCTTCCGGCGCCTGGCCGTGCTGGACGCGCCGCTCTACTTCTACCGCCGCCACGCCGCCGCGGTCTCCGTGCAGGTGCCCAAGCGCTACCTCTTCGCCTGCCTGCGCGTCCTGCGCAAGCTCCCGGCCGTGGTGCCGGAACGCTACGCGGGGCAGCTCCGCCGCCGCCAGCTCAAAGGCCTGGCCGACCTGGTCAAAGGCGTCTCGCGCGGCGACTACCCGCTCCCCCTGCGCCGCGCCATCGCCCTGAACGTGCTCGCGCTCCTGCGCCGGAACGGGCTCTCGACCCGCGGCTGGTCGTGGGGCAAGCGCCTGCGCTGGTGGCGCTTCCTGCTGCGCGCGCACCTTTTCTTCCCCAAACCCCACACGAGGAGGCCCCGCCCATGAGCGCACCGCTCCCCATCGTCTTTTGCTCCGACGCCAACGGCGTCACCCCGCAGCTCGAGGTCGCCCTCTGGTCGCTCCTCCACCACGCCGGCCCCGGCACGCGCTACCACGTCTACGTCCTCTCCAACGGCGTCACCGAGCCCCAGCGCGAGCGCCTCCGCGCCATCGCCGGCGAGACCCCGCGCCACGCCCTCACCTTCGTGGAGGCCGCCGACACCCTCAAGCCCTGGGAAGGACGCCTCCCCTGCTTCAGCTGGACAATCACCGCCTGGACGCGCTGTTTCATGGAGACGCTCCTGCCGGACGTCACCGGGCGCTTGGTCTACCTGGACATCGACACCTACGTCTGCCGCGACCTGACCCCGCTCTTCGAGACCGACCTGCGCGGCAAGACCCTCGGGGCCGTCTGCGAATCGCGCCGCGGCGAGCGCACCGCCGCCGACAAGTTCGAGCGCCTCAACATGCCCCCCGAGGCCTATGGCTATTTCAACTCCGGCATCCTGCTCGTCGACTTCGACCGCTTCCGCGCCCTCCACACCCAGCAGCGCCTCCTCGACTTCACCCAGCGCCCCGACATCCATATCTACGCCGTCGACCAAGACGCCCTCAACGGCCTGCTCTGGGACGACACCACCTTCATCCACCCCCGCTGGAACTGGTCCGACGGCTGGTTCATGCGCGCCGCCAACCAGCCCCTCCGCGCCACCGACTGGCGCGGCCTCGCCCCCAAGGACGTCCTCGAGGCCGCCCTCGACCCCGGCATCATCCACTTCTCCGGCCCCCACAAGCCCTGGGTCTGCAACCACCGCCCCGAAGGCTGGCGCTACGCCGAGGCCATGCGCGCGCTCGGCCTTCTCAACGGCCCCCTCCCCGGCACCACCCTGGGCAAACGCATCCAAAACGCCCTCTACGTCCTCCTCCACGCGCAGGCCCGCCTCCGCATCCGCCTCCGCCTCGCCAAACTCCGCAAAGAAACCCGCCCATGAGCCGCCCGCTCGTCTGGTGGGAAGGCCCCTGCGCGCCCAACCTCGGCGGCCCCGGCGGCTATCTGGGCAAACTCCGCCTGGGGCTCGAGGCCATCGGGCGCCCGGACGCCGCCCGCTTCCTGGGCGCCGCGGACGTCGAGGCGCCGCCCTCGGCCGGGGTGCGCCTCCGCCAAGCCCTGCGCAAACGGTGCGTCTCGCTGGCCTTCCCGAAGGCGCGGCGCAAGCGCCTTCGCGCGGAAGCCAAGCTCGCGTGCAAGCTTGACCGCTCCAGGAAGGGGCTGGACGCACTGGACTTCGGCGCCGTGATCTGCCACGAGACCCTCAGCGTGCCCTTCTTTGACCGCTATCTCTCCGGGCGGGGAGGAGCCATTCCCCTCGGGCTGATGTCCCACGCCCCCCAGCTGCCCTCCGAGGAGGTCTATGACGACCTGCTGGCGAACGGCAACGGCCCGGCCGCGGCCGAACGCGCCCAGGCACGGATGCGGGAAATCGAGCGGGCGGCCTTTTCCCGCGCGGATTTCTACGTCTTCCCTAGCCGCGAGGCGATGGAGCCCTACGCGGCGCTGGCGCCCCTCATGGCGGGCAAGCCCATCCACTTCATGGCCTCTGGGTGCGAGCGGGTGACGACCGCGTTGTCGCGCGAAGCCGCCAAGCGCAAGCTGGGCGTCGCCACGCCGTTGGCCATCGCCTACATCGGCCGGCACAATGCGATCAAGGGCTACGACCGCTTCCAAGCCGCGGCAAAGGCGCTTCTGGACGAACGCGAAGACGTCACCGTCCTCGTGGCGGGCAAGCCTTCCCCTAGTCTACCCCCCCCGTGCATGGCCGCTGGATTGAGCTGGGCTGGGCGGATCCCGCGGAGGTCTTCCGCGCGGCGGATGTCTTTTGCCTGCCGAACCGGCAGACCTATTACGATTTGGTGCTGCTCGAGGCCTTGTCCAGCGGAAGCTTCGTCGTGGCCAGCGCCACCGGCGGGAACAAAAGCGTCTTCCACGAGACTGGCGGCGCCATCACGCTCTATGACGGCGAAGCGGGGTTGCTCCCGGCCCTGCGCCAGGCGCTCGACCTCCCCGAGGCGGCGCGTGAGGCCCAACGGGCCCAGGCCCTCGCCGCATGGGAGGCCAACTACACGCTCGAGGCCTTCGCGCGGCGTTTCGTCGCGCTGACGGAAACGCTCCGCGGCGCGCGCCCTTAGCCGCCTAATCCCGGATACTCGCGCAGAAGCGCCTCCTCAAGGCGTTTGGTGAAGACCGCCGCGCCCCGCGCGCCCAGGTGGTCAGCGTCATGCCACAAGGCCTCCGGGATTGCAAGCGCCGTGTAATCCAACGCCTTCCCGGGCAAAACGGCGTCCATCAGCTTCCACGCCTCAAGCCCCTGCGGCCTGCATTGCCGCTCCAATTCAGCAAGATAATCCGCACGGAGCGGCGGGCGAACGCGCACCAACGCCCGCCCATCCGCCTCGACGGACTCCCGCAAGCGGTTGAACCAGCACACCTCCTCCGGCGCATAGCGCAAGAAGCGGATATGACGGGAGACGCGGACGGGGAGGTCGACCAACTGCTCCTCCGATTGATTGTCGCGAAAGCCCCGGACGACGTTCGCACGGCGCGGAAGCGTGTCCAGGATGTGGCGGACAAGCCGTTCGTGCCGGCCCATCCCCAGGCGCGTCCGATACGGCATTCCCGCCAAGCAATGGAGCGCCACCGCGACCCAAAAGGCGACGGAATACTCCGCCTGCAACACCGGCAACCAAAAATCCTCCCCCACGGCCACGCATTGCCCGCCGCGCTTCGGCCACCGCTCCCGCAGATGGGCATAGACAAAATACGTCATCCGCCAATCGCAGGAAGGAAAGCCCGCATTCCAAAAGCGGAGCCTCGCGGCGGCGTCAGGCCTGATCCCGAACTCGATGTGGGAGGTGCCCAAGGCAAGCACCTGCGTCTCGGGGTCGAACGCCTCGAAGACCTGCCGGGCGCGGTCAACCCCCGAGCACAGCCAGGGAAAGAGCCCCAAGCGCGTCTTCCCGCGCGTCCGCAACAGGCGCCCGAACCTTGAGCGATGCGGCGTAAACGGGATCAAGACCTTGCAGAGGTGGCGGGTTGCCCGCTCCCCAAACGTCTCGCGCCATCCGCAATACTTGTCCTCGCCCATCTTAGCCTCCCTTCTTGGGCACCATCGCACCATCCTCCCGCCGCCCGCGCAACCCCGCAAGCAGGGCATCCCACTCGGCCACGACGGCGCCTTCGTCATAGCGTTGCGCGATGGCCCGCGCATGACACCCCAGGGCCTCGCACAAACGCGGGGACGCCATCACGTGCCCCACCACCTCGTCGAAGGCTGCGGCGTCGAAAGGCGTCGGGACGACGATGCCGTTCGTGCCGTCGATGAGGTCATGCACCGCCGCGTAGGAGCCGAGGACGACCGGCACGCACCCGGCTGACATCCCCTCCGCCAAGACCAACGGGAACCCCTCGTAATCCGACACCAACAGCTGTATCCGCGCCTGGGCATAGAAAGGCGCGGGGTCGCAAAAACCATGGAAGGCGACGCGCGGCAGGCCCTTCGCCCGCGCCTCCAAGTCCGCGCGCTCCGGCCCATCGCCGACCAGCTCCAGCCGCCATTCCGGGAAGCGCCCGGCGAGCCGCTCCCACACCTCCAACACCCGGTGCACCCGCTTCGTGTGGCGCTCGAACCGGCCGACGAACAGCACCACGTTCTCCTTCGTGGCGGCGGGCGGGCGCAACCCAAGCGGGTTCGGGATGACGCGGAGGGGCGCGGCCTCCGGCAAGCGCGCGAACGCCCGGAACTCGGGAACGGCGCGCTTGGAGAGCAACACAACGGCGTCGCACGCCGCAGCGTCCCGCCGATACGACCGTATCAGACGAAGGCGGGCACGCCACCGAGGCAGGTCGAGCCACCCGCGCGGCTCCTTGCAGAAACGCACCGGCGCATGGAGCACCGCCACGGCCTTGACGGGGAGGCCTTTCACCGCAGCGCGAAAGGCGTCCGCCTCCTTCGGCGGGAGCATACGCTGGTTGACGGCGACCTCCACCCCATTGTCCACGATTGCCTTGCGCAACGCCCGGACGCGCGCCTCGCGCCCCAAGCCGTCGGCGCGGAAGATGTGAACGGCCGGGGCGAGGCCTTTCAGGAGCGCGCCGTCCAAGACCGCCTCCATGAAAACGCCGACCCACCAGCCACGCGCCGCCAGGCCGTTGGCCACGGAGACGGTGGCCCGCTCGATGCCGCCGACGCCCCACCCGCAGAGGCGGAAGAGGACGCGCCCCTTCGCAGACGCGCCGCTCATCGTCCCTTCCCGCCGAGCAGCCGCGTGAAAAGCGCCTCCCACCGCGCGACCGTCGCCTCGAGGGAGAACTTGCCGACGGACGCCTTGGCCCGCGCCGAGAAGGCCGCGACAAGCGCAGGATCGCCCATGAGCGCGCGCACGGGCGCGGCGAAGGCGGCGGCGTCGAAGGGCGGCGCGACGACGATGCCGTTCGTGCCGTCGATGAGGTCGTGCACCGCCGCGTAGGAGCCGAGGACGACCGGCACGCACCCGGCCGACATCCCTTCCACGAGCACAAGCCCGAACGCCTCATACTCCGAGGCCATCAGCTGTATCCGCGCCTGGGCGTAAAAGGGCGCGGGGTCGCAGGAGCCGTGAAAGGCGACGCGCGGCAGGCCCTTCGCCCGCGCCTCCAAGTCCGCGCGATCCGGCCCGTCGCCAACCATCTCCAGCCGCCAATCCGGGAAGGCGGGGGCGAGCAGTCCCCAAACCTCCAAGAGGCGCGAGACCCGCTTCTCGGTCTCGCACAGTCGCCCCACATAAAGCAGGACGTGTTCCTTTTCCCCCGCCTCCACCCGCAACGTCAAGGGGTTGCCGATGGCGCAGACCTTCCCTAGGCGCCCCATTCCCAGAAACGCCTCCAGCTCCGGGCGCACGCGCTCCGAGAGCACGACGAAGGCATCGCACCACCGATAGGCCCGGCGATACCGCGCGCGCAGCCGCCAACGCAGCCAGGCCCGCCTCAAACCCCGCGCTTGGAGCAAGGCCCCATCGAAACCGACCGCCGCGTGAAGCGCCTCCACCACGCGCACGTCCAGCCCCCGGACGGCGCAATGGATGATGCGCGACTTCTTGTACTGGTGCGCGCGCAGGTTCACCACGAGCGTGACCCCGCGCCGCACGATGATTTCCCGCAGGGCGGCGATACGCGCCTTGAACGGCCCCCCGAAGCGCTCCACCGGGATGCCGCCATGAAGGCGCCCCAGCAGCGCGGGGTCGGCGACGCGCTCCACCGCGATCGCAACGCCCCAACCACGCTCGGACAGCGCGTTCGCGAGGACGACCGCGACGCGCTCAATGCCGCCCGTGATCCAACAATCCGTCAAAAGCAAAACCATCTCGAGGCGTCCTCTACAAAAACAGCACGGCTATTAAACGACCCTTTTTTTGTGGGGTG
>CALXMW010000019.1 GCA_944389585.1 uncultured Kiritimatiellota bacterium | reverse complement strand
CACGCCCTGCGCGTGGCCGGCGCCACCGAGATCTACCGCGTCGGCGGCATCCAATCCATCGGCATGATGGCCTACGGCGCCGGCATCCGCCCCGTCGAGCTCATCGCCGGCCCCGGCAACGCCTACGTCACCGCCGCCAAGCGTCAGGTCTACGGCACCGTCGCCATCGACCAGGTGGCCGGCCCCTCGGAAATCTGCGTCCTGGCCGACCGCGCGGGCAACCCCAAGTGGATCGCCGCCGACCTCCTCTCCCAGGCCGAGCACGGCAGCGGCCTCGAAAAAAGCCTCCTCGTCACCGACTCGCGCGACTTCGCCCAGGCCGTCCACGCCCAGGTGCTCGACCAGCTGGCCCGCCGAGGCCGCCGCGCCATCATCGAGCGGATGCTCGCCAACGGCGGGATGCTCCTGGCCGTCGTGCCGAACCTCGACGACGGCGTCCTCCTCTGCAACCGCTTCGCCGCCGAGCACCTCGAGCTCCAAGTCGCCGACGCGGAGGCCGTCCTGCCCAAGATCACCTGCGCCGGCGCCGTCTTCGTCGGCTACTGGACGCCCGAGAGCGCGGGCGACTTCGTGGCCGGCCCCAGCCACGTCCTGCCCACCGGCGGCGCGGCGCGGATGTTCAGCGGCCTCACCGCCGAGACCTTCCGCCGCCGCAGCTCCTTCGTCGAGTTCACCCAAAAAGACCTCGCCGAGACGCGCAAGGCCATCGAGACCTTCGGCGCCCTCGAGGGCCTCGACGGCCACGCCTACGCCGCCACCGCGCGCTTCGAGTGAATCCCCTTCGGCCCCGGCCCGACCGGGGCCTTTTGACGACCGCCGGGAGACCGCCGCATGGCCGGACGCAAGCGCAAGAGACCCACCAGCCGCCTGGACTGGCTGGCCCGCCACCGGGGCCGGGCTTTCGCCGCCGTCGCCCTCGCCGTGGCGCTCGCCCTCGGCAACTGGTTCGCCCACCTCCCCACCGAGACGCGCGCCCTCGCCGGCCCCGCCGAGCTCACCCTCGAGGCCCTCGGCGCCGTCACCGCCGACGCCACCGACGCCATCGGCCTCACCGGCCACGACGCCTGGGTCGATTACGCCAAGGCGCCCGCCCTCGGCCCCCTCCCCTTCGGCGTGCCGCGCGTGGCCAACCCCGGGAAGGCACCGGACGACCTTGTCCTCCTCAAGCGCAAAGGCTACTGGGTGGGCTATTCCCCCAGCCTCCGCCGCCCCGTCTGGGCCGCCTATGCCGTCCCCGAGGCCCGCGTCCTACGGCAATTGCCGGATCGCCCGCCCTTCGAGCGCGACCCGGAGGTGCGCGATTCCCCCGTCACCGGCTCCTACACCGGCAGCGGCTATGACCGCGGCCACCTGGCCCCGAACTACGCCATCGCCACGTGCTACGGCCGCGAGGCCCAGCGCGAGACCTTTCTCATGACGAACATCGCCCCCCAGGCGCCCGAGCTCAACCGCGGCCCCTGGCGCATCCTCGAGGCGATCGTCGCCGACGACCTGCCGCCGCGCGCCGACACCGTCTGGGCCATCGTCTGCCTGACGCCCGGCGGCAAGACGCTCAAGAAGGGCGGCATCGACATCCCCGCAGGCTTCGGCCTGGTGCTCGCCTCCTGGAAGGCGGGGCGCCTCCGCGCCATCGGCCTCTACATGCCTCAAGAGACCGCCGACACCAAGCGCCCGCGCTACTGCTTCCGCTCCGTCCGCTGGCTCGAGGAGCAGACGGGGCTCGACTTCTTCCCCGCCCTCTCGCAGGCGCGCCAAGACGTCCTCGAGACCGTCGAGGTCAACCGCTTCTGGCCCAAATGGGAGCTCTTCTGAATGGCCCACGACCGCGTCGCCATCGGCTTTGACACCTCCCTGCGCTCCACCGGCATCGGCGTCGTCCGCGCCGAAGGCAACGCCCGCCGCGCGCTCTACTACGCCCCCGTCCGCGTCCCCGCCAAGCTCCCCCTCTCCGCCGCACTCGTCCTTCTCGACGAGGCCGTGAACCGCGCCCTCGACGCCTACGCGCCCACCGAGGCCGCACTCGAGGGCGTCTTCTACGCCAAGAACGCCCGCACCGCGATGATCCTCTGCCACGCCCGCGGCGTCGTCGTCGCCGCCTGCGCCAAACGTGGCATCCCCGTCTGCGAATACTCCCCCGCCGAGGTCAAACGCGCCGTCACCGGCGTCGGCTCCGCCGAAAAGCCCCAAGTCCAGGCCATGGTCGCGCGCATCCTCTCCCTTGCCCCGCCCATCCAGAACGACGCCGCCGACGCCCTTGCCATCGCCTTGGCGCACCTCAACCGCGCCACCTCCCTGCTCCCCACCACCCCCAAGACCCTCTGACATGGCCCGCCGCACCCTCCTCGCCCTTCTCCCCCTGCTCCTCCTCTTCGGTTGCGCCCGCCCCTACGAGCGCACCGCCAAGACCCTCGGGCTTCCCAAGGACGCCGTCTCCGCCGCCGAGGGCCGCGCCGTCCTCGAGGGCAACGGCCACCGCTTCGAGTTCCCCGCCGGCATCCGCGTCGCCACCGTGGACGGCACGCGCTACTACCTCAACCACGCCGCCGGGCAGGACGAACTCGCCGAGGCCGACGCCATGCTCCTGCGCGCCGCCGTCGTAGACCCCGCCCCGCTCCGTCCCCGCCCCGCCATCCTCCTCGACCCCGGCCACGGCGGCAAGGATATCGGCTGCTCCGTCGGCAAAAACGCCGAGCACGCCATCGCCCACGACGTCGCCCTCGCCGCCCAAGCCCTCCTCCAGGCCGCCGGGTGCGACGTCCGCCTCACCCGCGCCGCCGACCAGGGCCCCACCCTGCAGGAGCGCGTCGACCTCGCCGCCGCCAACCCCCCGGACGCCTACGTCAGCATCCACGTGAACGCCGCCGCCAACCCCGAAGCCCGCGGCGTCGAGGTCTACACCCTCCCCCTCCCCGGGTGCGACGGCACGAACGCCAACGCCAAGGCCTGGGAGACGCCCCTGCCCGGCCAGGCCCACCTGCCGCAGGCCACGCGCCTGGCCCTCTGCGTCCAACGCGCCCTCCTCCGCGCCCCGGGCAACCCCGAGGATCGCGGCGTGCGCCACGCCCACTTCAAGGTCTTGCGCGATGTCCCGGCCCCCGCCATCCTCATCGAGACCGGCTTCGTCACCAACGCCGGCGACCGCGCGCGCCTGGCCTCCCCCGAAGGCCGCCGCACCCTCGGTTTCGCCATCGCCCTGGGCGTCCTCGACGCCTTCCGTCGCTGAACCCAATGGCTTCGCAAAAAGGGGAAGCGGCCATCCGCTTCCCCTTTGGTGTTTGCCGCGGCGGCAAGCTCAGCGGTGGCGGAGGGCGAGACGAAGGACGAGGCGGATGGCCTCCCACGCGATGGCCAGGGACATCTTGGAATCGCCGGCGACACGGTCGGCGAAGACGATAGGCAGCTCAACGAGCCGAAAGCCTTGGCGCCAGGCGTGGTAGGTGGTCTCAATTTGGAAGGCATAGCCCTCGGCGGCAAGCGGCCCGCGGAGGACGGCGGCGAGGGCCTCGCGGCGGAAGCATTTGTAGCCCGCGGTCGGATCCATCACGGGCAGGCGGGTGAGCAGGCGGACGTAGAGGCCGGCCCCGTAGCTGAGGATGAGGCGGCGCAGAGGCCAATTGAGCACGCGCACGCCGCCGCGGTAGCGCGAGCCGATGACAAGGTCGTGCTCCCCCGCCGCGGCGAGCAGGCGCGGCAGGTCGGCGGGGTTGTGCGAGAAATCGGCGTCCATCTGGACGATGCGTTCGTAGCCGCGCGCGAGGGCCCAGCGGAAGGCGGCGCGGTAGGCGCGCCCAAGCCCGGCCTTGGCAGGGCGGTGGAGCACGCGCAGACGGGGGCGGGAGCGAAGCAGGCCTTCGGCAAGCGCGCCGGTGCCGTCGGGCGAGGCGTCGTCCACGACCAGCAGGTCGGCATCCGGCAACGCGCCGAGGACGGCCTCGACGAAGGGGGGGAGGTTGTCGCGTTCGTTGTAGGTGGGGGTGACGATGAGCGTGCGCGGCGCCATCATTCGGCCTCCTGGGCGACGAGGCGCAGCAGCTCGGCCAACGCCTCCTCGGGCGGGAGGGTGGCCAGGCATTCGCCGTGGCGGTAGAGGGCGAAGACACTGCGGCCGCCGCAGAGGGCCAGGTCGGCCTCGCGGGCCTCGCCGGGGCCGTTGACGACGCAGCCCATGACGGCGACGTGGAGGCGCTTGGCGGCGGGGTGCGCGCGATAGAAGGCCTCGAGGGCGTCGGAGACGCGCTCGGCGGCGGATTGGAGGTCGACCTGCGTGCGGCCGCAGGTGGGGCAGCTGGTGACCCAGGCGCCGGGGGCGCGCAGGCCGCAGGCGCGCAGGAGCTCGACGCCGACGCGCACTTCCTGCTCGATGGGCGCGGTGAGGGAGATGCGGAGCGTGTCGCCGATTCCGTCCTCCAAGAGTCGCGAGAGGGCGACGCAGCTGGTGACGGTGCCGCGCAGGGCGGTGCCGGCCTCGGTGAGGCCCAAGTGCAGGGGATAGGGCACGCGGTCGGCCAAGAGGCGGTAGGCCGCGAGGGTACGCGGGATATCGGAGGCCTTGACGGAGACGGCGATTTCGCGGTAATCGAGCGCCTCAAGGAGGCGGACGTGGCCAAGCGCGCTTTCGACGAGCGCCTCCGGGGTGGCGGAACCGTACTTGGCAACGAGCCCTTTCTCGAGGGAACCGCCGTTGACGCCGATGCGGATGGGGACGCGCCGGGGGCGCGCGGCCTCCACCACGGCGCGGACGCGCTCCGGGCCGCCGATGTTGCCGGGGTTGATGCGGAGCGCGGCGACGCCGGCCTCGAGGGCGGCGAGGGCCAGGCGGTGGTCGAAGTGGATGTCGGCCACGAGAGGGAGCGGGCTCTGCGCGACGAGTGCACGCAAAGCCTCGGCGGCGACCTGATCCGGCACGGCCACGCGGAAGATGTCACACCCCAGCTCGGCGGCGCGGCGGATTTGGGCGAGGACGGCTGGGACGTCGGTGGTCGGCACGTTGGCCATCGTCTGGACGGAGACGGGCGCGCCGCCGCCGACCTGCACGGGGCCGACGTGGATGGGGCGGGTTTGGGTGCGCAGGGTCATGGGTCAGCCTTGGAGGAAGGGAAGGATGAACAGACGCATGGAGTCGCGGTAAATCAGCACCGCGAAGAGCAGCAGCAGAAGGACGACAAAGACGTTGGTGAGGACGCCGATGAACCGCGCGGAGGCCTCCTTGCGGCGGACGATGGCGTAGAGCGAAAAGAGAATATGCCCGCCGTCGAGCACCGGCAGCGGCAACAGATTCAGGAGCGCGAGGTTCACGCAAATGAGACGGAGGAAGCCCAGGCTCACCCAAAGGCCGTTCTGGATCACCTGCACGAAAATGCCGAAAATCATGATCGGCCCGCCGAGCCCAGAGGCCGCGCGTCCGGCCTCGCCCTCGGTCTTGGGCAGGGTCAGCGCCTCAAGGATACGGAAGACGCTCATCGCGTCGGCACGGAGCTGGGCAAAGATGCCGCGTTCGGCCATCCATTGGAGATGCCCTTCCACAAAGGGATGGATGACCACGCCGATCCTCGGGACGGCGGAGGCGGCGTCCTCGCCGGCCAACGGCGGCAAAAGCGCGGGCACAAGGGTGATCACACGTGGCTCGGAGCCTTTGGGCGCGTCGGCGGGGAGGAAGGTGAGGGAGACGGGC
The DNA here is from genome assembly GCA_944389585.1 of uncultured Kiritimatiellota bacterium. Lineage (GTDB taxonomy): Bacteria > Verrucomicrobiota > Kiritimatiellia > RFP12 > DVOR01 > Spyradenecus. The sequence continues at coordinate 7,419 of CALXMW010000019.1, read as the reverse complement.
GCGGCGGGGTCGGGACGGTCGGTGAGGCGCGCCGGGTCGTCGCCGAGGGGTTCGCCATCGACGGTGAGGATGACGTCCCCAGGACGGAGCCCCGCGGCCTCGGCGGGAGAACCCGGGAGGATCTCCCCGACGCCGAGGTAGACGGGGCCGGGGGTGAGGCCGCCGATGATGTAAACCTTCTCGTTGGGGTCGGGCTGGGTGTCGAGGCGCGCGGAGAGGTCGAGGGATTGCCCGGCGCGATCGACGGAGACGGTGACGACGTCGTTGGTGCCGCCGCCGAGATAGCTCTCCACGACGAAATCGCTCCAGGAGCGGACAGCGTTCCCATTGACGGCGAGGATCCGGTCGCCGGGGCGGAGGCCTGCCTCGTCCGCGGCGGATCCCGGAGCGACGATGCCGATTGTGGTGGAGGCGCCGGTGGCGCCATCGGGCGCAAACCAGCAGATGGCCGCGGCGCAGCAAAAGGCGAGCACGAGGTTGCCGAGGGGGCCGGCGAAAGCGACGACGATGCGCTTCCAGGGCGGCGCGGGGGGGAGCGGCGCGCCATGGTCGCCCTGGATGCCTTTCATGGCCTCGGGGTCGAGCTGGGGCAGGGAGACGTAGCCGCCGAAGGGGATGGCCGAGAAGCGCCATTCGGTGCCGCGGAAGGTGCGCTTCCAGAGCGCGGGGCCGAAGCCGATGGAGAAGACGTCGGCGCGCATCCCCAGCAGGCGGGCGGCGAGGAAGTGGCCGAACTCGTGGATGAAGACGGCCAGGCTGAAGAGGACGACGGCCAGGACGATGGAAAGGGGCCAAAGCAACGAGTCAGGCATGGGCGGATCCAATCAGGGTTCAAGGGGCTCGAAGAAGCGTTCGCGGCCGCGGAAGCGGGCCAGGCGGCGGTAGCCGACGCGGGCGAGCAGGTCGTAGGCGCGGGGGAAGTTGGCGCAGGCGAAGCAGGCGCGGTGGGCGTCGGCGGAGACGGTGACGGGGATTTCGCGGCGGAAGCAGGCGCGGAGAATGGCCTCGCTGGGGTAGCATTCGCGGCAGTCCTTGGCCCAGCCGGAGGTGTTGAGCTCAACGACCATGTCGGCGGCCTTGATGGCGTCGAGGGCGTCGCGGATGGGGGCGGTGAGGTCCTCGGTGGGGTAGAAGGCGAACTTTTTGCAGAGATCGAGGTGCCCGGCGATGTCGAAGAGGCGGCTTTCGGCCATGTCGCGCACGGCCTCCCAATAGCGGCGGTGCGTGGCATTCAGCTCATCGGCGGAAAGCCCGCCCCAGAAGGCGCGGTCGGTGTCGATGGATTGGCGGCCGACGAAATGGACCGAGCCGATGGCGTAGTCCAAGCGCGGGTCGGCGGCGGGCTTGGCGTACCAGGCGGCGGAGCCTTCGAGCCAGTCGAACTCCAGCCCCACGCGCACCTCGATGGGGGCGGCGGCGGCGACCTCGGCGACGTTTTGGAAGTAGGCGTCGTCGAGGCGCGGCTGAAGGGCCCACTCGGGCGCGGTCTCGGCGCCGGGGCCCTCGCGGTAATAATGGTCGGAGAAGCCAAGGATCTCGATGCCTTGGGCGACCGCCTGGCGCAGGAAGTCGGCGGGCGTCTCGGCGCCGTCGCTGAAGACGGTGTGGTTGTGGTAAGAGGCGCGTGTCATGCCTGACGTTTGCCTTTTTTGGCGGGTTTGGCGGGCTTCGCCGGTTTGGCGGGGCGTTTGGCGGGCTTGCCGGGGCGCGTCTTGCGCCCGCGCTCCTTGGCGATGGCGGCCAGGCGGGTCTCCTCGGCGTGGCGGCCGCCGTTCCAACGGTCAACGGCGCTGCCCTGGACGTAGGCGAAGTCGAGCCGGCGCGCGGGGAAGTCGACGCGCGTGACATAGACGCGGAGGGTGAGGCCGGCTTTGATGACGAGCTTGCCGGCGCTGATCGTCTCGGAGGCGGGGTTGAAGACGGCGTATTGCTTGGAGAGTCCGGCCACGTGGACGAGGCCGGAGAGCTGCAGGTCGATGACGTCGACGAAGAAGCCGAAGGGCTTGACGGCCACGACGACGGCCTCGTATTCCTGCGGCTTGCGGGCGTCGAGTTGCTCTTGGAGGAAGCGGTATTTCTTGATTTCGGTGAGGGCGCGCTCGGCCTCGTCGGCGAGTTGCTCGCGCTCGGTGGCGCGGGCGGCGGCGCGGTCGAGCCAACCTTGGTCAAGGCGGCCGCGGCGGCCCGTCCCGGCGAGATACTCGGCCAGCTGGCGGTGGAGCACGAGGTCGGGATAGCGCCGGATGGGCGAGGTGAAGTGCGAATAGTACGTGAGCGCGAGGCCGAAGTGGCCGTGCTGCTTGGCGGAGTAGAGCGCGCGCTTGAGCGAACGCAGCACGAGCATATGGATGTGGTAACGCAGGGGGTGGTCGGCAGTGTCGCGCAGGAGGGCGGCGAGCTCCTTGGGCTCGCGGAGGTTGCGCGGGCGGACGCCGAGTTTGCGGAGCTCCACCTCGAGCTTGGCGATCTTCTCGTCGTCCGGCGCCTCGTGGAGGCGGTTGAGGATGGCCACCTGGTGCGTCAGCAGCTCGCGGGCGACGGCCTCGTTGGCGGCCACCATGCAGCACTCGATGAGTTGGTGCGACTCGTCGTTCGAGGCCGGGTGGATGCCCACCATGCGCCCCTCTTTGTCCAGGACGATCTCGACCTCCTGCGAGGCCATCTCGAGCGCCGCGTTGCGCTCGCGGATGCGCTTGAGCTGGCGCGTCAGCTCCAACGTCTCGCGGAGCATCGGCTGGGTACGCGGGTCGAGCGGGCCGCAGGCGATTTGTATGGGGCGGCCCTCGAGGAGGGCGATGGCCTCCTCATAGGCCAGGCGCTGCTTCGAGCGGATGACGCTCTTGGCGAAGCGCGTGTCCACGGCGCGCCCCTGCTTGTCGTAGGTGATGAAGACGGAGAAGGCCAGGCGGTCCTCGTTGGGCATGAGCGAGCAGACGCTGTTGGAGAGTTGCTCAGGGAGCATCGGCACCACCTTGTCGATGAGGTAGACGCTCGTGCCGCGCTTGTACGCCTCGCGGTCGAGCGCGCTGCCGGGGCGCACGAAGTGGCTGACGTCGGCGATGTGGACGCCCAGCACGCGGCGGCCTTGCCCGTCATGCTCCAGGCTGATGGCGTCGTCGAAGTCGCGCGCCGTCGCCGGGTCGATGGTGAGGATGAAGCGGTCGCGCAGATCCAGGCGCTCGCCCGGCTCGTGCAAAAGGCCGGCCACCTGCTCGGCCTCGGCCGTCACGGCAGGGGGAAAGGCCTCCGGCAGCTCGTACTGGCGCAGGATGGCGACGGTGTCCAGCGAAGGCTTGTCCTCGGGGCCGATGACCTCGAGCACCTCGGCCTCCAGGCGCTCGTCGCGACCCGAGCCGTTGCGGCGCATCCGCACCACCACGCGGTCGCCGGGCTTCGCGCCCTTCAACCCGCCCACCAACGTGAAGTCGCTCCGGTAAATGGGGTTGAGCGGCGAGACGACGAGGCCTTCGGCGCCCGCGCGGCGCACGGTGCCGACCACGTCGCGCACGGCCTCCTCGTCGATGGAGCGGATGACGCCGACGGGGTCGGTGCGGTCGCCGGGACGGTAAGCCACCGTCACGCGGTCGCCCTGGATGGCGCGGCCGACGTCGCGGCTCTCCACGAAGACCTGCCGGCCCGTCTCCTCGTCCGTCACGATGCCCGCGCCGCTGCGCGTCATGCGGAGCGTGCCGGTGAGGACGCCCGAGCCCGCGCCGGCGCGGTAATGGCCGCGGCGCTTCTCCACCAAATCCCCGCTGCGCACCATCTCGCGCAACAGTTGGGGCAGACGCTTCGCGGCCTTCCCGCGCAACCCCAGCGTCTTGACGATCTCCGGCGCGCCGAAGGTCTTCTCGGGCTCGCTCTGGAACAGAAACCGAATCGCTTGCTCTTCAATATCCATAGTCCCGTTATTTTACCACACTCCGGCGCGAGCGCCCAGCGGGGCGCGTTGTGGTATGATAAGGCGCGTTATGGACGAAGAGACCTTTTCCAAAATGGTGGCCGGGGAATGGTACCACCCGGCGACGCTGGAGCCCGAGCGTCTGCGGGCTCAGACCCTGTGCGCGGAGTTCAACGCCCTGCGCCCCGTGGACGAGAAGCGCCGCTCCAAGGCGATGCGCGACCTGTTCGGGTCGGTGGGCGAGGGCGCCTGGGTGATGCAACCCTTCCATTGCGACTATGGCCGCAACATCCAGCTGGGCCCGAAGTGCTTCCTGAACTATGGATGCGTGATGCTGGATTGCGCCCCCATCCTCTTCGGCGAGCACGTCCTCGTGGGGCCCGGGTGCCACTTCTACACCGCCATCCACCCCACCGACCCCGAGGCGCGGGCCACGGACATCGAGCGCGCGGCGCCCATCGTCGTCGGCAACAACGTCTGGATCGGCGGCAACGTGACCATCCTGCCAGGCGTGCAGATCGGCGACAACACCGTCGTCGGCGCCGGCAGCGTCGTCACCGAGAGCCTCCCGGCGAACGTCGTCGCCGTGGGCAACCCCGCGAGAATCGTCAAAAAACTGGCGAAATAAGCGCGCCACATTGGCGCGGGCGCCATTTTATGCTATAAATAAGGGGATATGGAAAGACCCTCCGCCGAGCAGGAAAACCGGGCGCTCGCGGGCAGGCTGATTGAGGCCTGCCGGCGGGCCGGGGTGCGTTTGGCGACGGCGGAATCGTGCACGGGCGGCCTGCTCGGTGCGGCCCTGACGGCGGTGCCGGGCGCGAGCGAGGCCTACGAAGGCGGGGCCGTCTGCTACCAGAACCGCGTGAAGGAGGCGCTCCTGGGCGTCTCCCCCGAGACGCTCGGGACGGTCGGCGCGGTGAGCGCGGACTGCGCGCGGCAGATGGCCCTGGGGGCGCGGGCGCGCTTCGGCGCGGGCCTGGCGCTCGCCACGACAGGCATCGCGGGGCCGGGCGGCGCGACGCCGGGCAAGCCCGTGGGCTTGGCTTATGTGGGGGTCGCCTGGGGCGAGGGCCTCGCGGAGGCCGTCGAGAACCATTTCGCGGGGGACCGGGACGCCGTGCGCGCCCAGACGGTCCGCAAAGCATTGGAATTGGCACTGGCGTGCCTTGAGAAAGTGAGAGAGTAACCATGCAAGAGATTGATTGGTCGAGCCTCGGCTTCGCGTATATGCCCACGCGCAGCCACATCCGTTATCATTGGAAAGACGGCGCGTGGGACAAGGGGACGCTCGTCCAGAAAGACACCATCGAGATGTCCATCGCCGCCGGGTGCCTGCACTACGGCCAGGAGGCCTTCGAGGGCCTCAAGGTCTTCCGCCAGAAGGACGGCAAGGTGGTGGCCTTCCGCCCTGAGAACAACGCCGAGCGCCTGCAGCGCACGGCGGTGCGCACCGTGATGCCGCCCGTGCCCACGGAGATGTTCCTGGACGCGCTCGAGCGCGTGGTGCGGGACAACCTCGACTACGTGCCGCCCTACGGCACCGGCTGCTCGCTGTACGTGCGCCCCCTGCTCATCGGCACGGGCCCGCAGATCGGCGTCGCGCCGGCGCATGAGTACGACTTCCTCATGATGGTGATGCCGATGGGCGACTATTACAAAGGCGGCATCAAGCCCGTGCGCGCCATCATCTTCGACGAGTACGACCGCGCCGCGCCCCAGGGCATGGGCGACGTGAAGGTAGGCGGTAACTACGCCGCCAGCCTCTACGCCCACGAGAAGGCCCACCACATGGGCTTCCCCGTCGAGCTCTACCTGGACAGCAAGACGCACACGCACGTCGAGGAGTTCGCCACCTCCAACTTCCTCGGCTTCAAGAAAGACGGCACCTACGTCACCGTGAAGTCGCGGTCCGTCCTCCCCTCCGTCACGAACCTCTCCCTCCAACAGCTGGCCAAGGACATGGGCCACAAGGTGGAGGTGCGCACCGTGCCCTACGAGGAGCTGCGCGAGTTCGCCGAGGTCGGCGCCTGCGGCACCGCCGTCGTCGTCACCCCCGTCTACGAGATCGTCCGCGGCGACGACGTCATCCGCGTGGGCTCCGAGGCCGAATGCGGCCCGAACCTCCTCAAGCTCCACAACGCCGTGCAGGACATCCAATTCGGCCGCGCCCCCGACACCCACGGCTGGTGCCACGAAATCAAATAAAAGGAACCAGGCATGACCCCCTACCAACCCCCGCAGGGCCGCACCGGCGCCCAATGCGTCATCGACGGGCTCCTCAACAACGGCGTCGAGGTCGTCTTCGGCTACCCCGGCGGCTCGGCCATCGACCTCTTCGACAAGCTCTACGGCTCGCCCCTGCGCGTGGTGCTCCCGCGCCACGAGCAAGGCGGCATCCACATGGCCGACGGCTACGCCCGCGCCACCGGGCGCGTCGGCTGCGCCATCGTCACCTCCGGCCCCGGCGCCACCAACACCGTCACCGGCCTGGCCACCGCCATGATGGACGGCGTGCCCCTGGTGGTCATCGCCGGGCAGGTCTCCAGCGCCCTCATCGGCACCGACGCCTTCCAGGAGGCCGACAACACCGGCATCACCCGCAGCGTCACCAAGCACAACTACCTGGTGCGCTCGGTGGACGAGATCCCGCGCGTCATCTCCGAGGCCTTCTTCATCGCCTCCACCGGCAAGCCCGGCCCCGTGCTCATCGACATCCCCAAGGACGTCCAACAGGCCATCACCCTCCAGCCCGACGTCCAGGACGTCGCCGTGCGCGCCTACCACCCCACCATCCAGCCGCCCCCCGCCCAGGTCGCCCGCCTGGCCGACGCCATCAACAAGGCCCACCGCCCCGTGCTCTACATCGGCGGCGGCGCCATCATCTCCGGCTCCTGCGCCCTCCTGCGCTCCATCGCCGAGACCTACGACATTCCCGTCTGCACCACCCTCATGGGCCTGGGCGCCTTCCCCGAGACCTCCCCCCTCTCCCTCTGGATGGTCGGCATGCACGGCTCCGTGGCCGCCAACAACGCCATCCAGCAGGCCGACCTCGTCGTCGCCGCCGGCGCCCGCTTTGACGACCGCGTCACCGGCCGCATCGCCGACTTCGCCCAGGGCGCCAAAATCGCCCACATCGACGTCGACGCCTCGGCCATCGGCAAAAACGTCCACACCCACATCCCCGTCTGCGGCGACCTCAAGCAGACCCTCGAGCTCCTCCTGCCCCAGCTGCAGAAGGCCGATCGCGCCGACTGGCTGGCCCAGGTCGCCAAATGGCGCGAGGCCAAGCCCGCCGTCTACCGCCCACGCAAGGACGGCAAGCTCCAGCCCCAGGCCGTCATCGAGGCCATCGACCGCGCCGCCCGCGCCACCGGCCGCCCCGCCGTCCTCACCACCGACGTCGGGCAAAACCAGATGTGGGCCGCCCAATTCTTCCGCCACACCGAGCCCCGCGCCTTCATCTCCTCCGGCGGCATGGGCACGATGGGCTTCGGCGTCCCCAGCGCCGTGGGCGC
>CALXMW010000018.1 GCA_944389585.1 uncultured Kiritimatiellota bacterium | reverse complement strand
GCGGAGGTGTCCGCGGAGATTTCGCGGTTTGGCACCCGAGAGGGCGACCCGACGCTGCGCGAGATCCGTGCGCGTTGCGGGAACAAGCGCAATTTCTACGCGGTTTTGGGTGCGGTGTACGAGACTGCGGAGAACCTTCGCAACGGCTTGGGGAACGTGGTGACGGATCGCGAGCACGCGATGGGGAGTGGTTGGCGGGGTGGGGGAAGTGTGGTATACTGGGTGCATGAACTGGTTGCGTCGGCGTTATGTGAAGAAGGCGTTGCTGCTGGGATTCTTGGCGGTGGCGGGGATTTTGGCGGCGGAGGTTTTCCAGGTGTTGGGGGGGAAGCGGCCGGAGGAGGTGCTGCGGGCGTTGCACGCGGAGTTGGCGTTGTCGCAGTCGATGGAGGTGAATGGGCAGACGGTGACGGCGGATGTGTGGCGCCTGCCGGCGACGTCGAGCGCGGATCCGTTGCGGAAGTTGCGTGAGCCGTTGTTGATTGTGGGGCGGACGGTGTATGTGTTCCATGAGGATGTGCGGCCGATGCGGGGGGCGTACGCGTGGCCGGAGGATTTGCCGGCGTGGGGTTTCAGGCCGGATTATGTGGTGGATACGGGGGTGGCGCGGTTCGTGAACGGGGTCTCGGGGGAGGCCCCGGGGGCGGCGTTGGAGACGTTGGGGGAGCGGGCGCGGGCGCAGGGGTGGGAGGCGCTTGGCGGGGGCGTTTGGCGGAAGGGGAGGTTGACGTTGTTCGCCCACGCGGCGGAGTCGCGGCGCGGGACGGAGGCGGTGATGATCGTGACGGCCGAGAGGGAGTGAGGGCATGAAGCAGAAAATCGTGTTGGCGGCGTCGGTGGCCATCGGGCTGTTGGCCGCGTTCCTGACGGGTTCGTACATCGCGGCGCGGGAGCGGGCGGTTGAGGCGGAGCGTGCGGCGTTGGCGCGGCGGTATCGAACGGTGGATGTGGTGGTGCCGGCGGAGAATCTGCCGGCGGGGACGGCGTTGCAGATGGATGATTTGCGGTTGCGGGCGGTGCCGGAGAACGCGCTGAGCGCGCAGACGATCCGGGCGACGCCGAACATCGCGATGCGCTTGGTGGGGCGGACGCTCGCGATGGGGGTGGAGGCGGCGCGGCCGTTGCAGTGGAGCGACATCGAGGGCGGCGCGCCGGAGGAGCGTGGGTTGGCTGGGATGTTGCGGCCGAAGATGCGCGCGTTGTCGATCTCGGTGAACGGGGCCGCGAGCGTGAGCAACATGGTGCGCCCGACCGACCATGTGGATGTGTTGGGGACGTTCACGTTGCCCAGCAAGTCGGCGCCGGGAGAGACGGAGTTGGTGACGATGACGATTTTGCAGGATGTGCTGGTGTTGGCGACGGGGCAGGAGACGGCGCAGAGCGGCGGGGTGGGGGGCAATTATTCGTTGGTGACGTTGGAGGTGTCGCCGCATGAGGCGGAGGTGCTGACGTTCGCCGAGCAGATGCGCGGGCGTCTGACGTTGGCTTTGCGCAACCCGGAGGATTTGCATTACGAGACGGAGTTGCCGCAGGTGAACTTCGAGCAGATTCGCGCGACGTTGGAGGGGCTCAACGAGAAGCGCCAGCGCGAAATCCTGCGCAAGCGTCGGTGAGGGCGGGCGATGGATTACCTTGTCACGCTGGCCATCCCTGGGCAACCTGTGCGGCAGATCCCGATGCCGTGCGGCGCTTACGTGATCGGGCGCGGGGCCTCGTGCGCGCTGCATATCGAGGACGACAGCGTCAGCGAGCTGCACGCGAAGCTCATCCTGACGCCCGGCGACGCATGGGTGGAGGATCTCGGCTCCTCAAACGGGACGGTGGTGAACGCCCAGATGATTTCGGACACCACGCGCCTTTCGCCGGAGTCCATCGTCTCCATCGGCTCGACCGTCTTTCGCGTCCAGCCCCGCACGGGGGCGCCGACCCAGGAGCCCTCGCCCCCGCCGGCCCCCGCGACGCAGTCTACGCCGCGCTCCGCCCCAACGCCCCCGCCGGAGCCGGAGCAGAGACCGCAGGACAGGCGTGCGGCGGCGCTCCGCGCGGAGGTGAAGGGGCAGTTGCACGGGGAGCTGGTCAAGCGGCTTGACCTGAAGCGGCTGGCCACGAGCGACATCTCCGCCGACGAGCTGGGGCGGCGCGTGCGCGAGACGTTGCGTGCCATCCTGGCCGAGGTCACGGCGCGCGGGGCTTTGCCGCCTGGCTTGGAGCCCGAGTCGTTGGTGGAGGAGCTGTACGACGAATCGGTGCGCTTGGGGCCGGTGGAGCGGTTCCTGGCGGATGACAGCGTCACCGAAATAATGATCAACGGGCCCCGGAACGTCTACGTGGAGCGGCACGGCAAGCTGGAGTTGACGGATCAGACCTTCATGGACGAGGCCAGCGTGATGGCCGTGATCGAGCGCATCGTCGCGCCGTTGGGTCGCCGCATCGACGAAAGCCAGCCGTATGTGGACGCGCGGCTGCCGGATGGCTCGCGCGTCAACGCGATCATCCCGCCCCTTTCGCTCATCGGGCCGTGCGTGACCATCCGCAAGTTCGCCAAGCGCGTGCTGACGGCGGAGGACTTCGTGCGGTTTGGGACGTGGACGCCGGCCATCGCGGATTTCCTGCGGGTGTGCGTGCGCCTGCGCAAGAACATCATCGTGGCGGGCGGCACGGGCTCGGGCAAGACGACGCTCCTGAACGTCCTTTCCGGCTTCATCCCGCACAGCGACCGCATTCTGACCATCGAGGACGCGGCGGAGCTGCGCCTCAACCAACCCCACGTGGTGCGCCTGGAGGCACGCCCACCGAACATCGAGGGCAAGGGCGCCATCACCATCCGCGACCTGGTGCGCAACGCCCTGCGCATGCGCCCGGATCGCATCATCGTGGGCGAGTGCCGCGGCGGCGAGACGCTCGACATGCTCCAGGCGATGAACACCGGCCACGACGGCAGCCTCACCACCGTCCACGCCAACAGCCCGCGCGACGTCATCAGCCGCCTGGAGACGATGGTGCTGATGTCCGGCGTGGAGTTGCCCAGCCGCGCCATCCGAGAGCAAATCGCCAGTGCGGTGAACGTCATCGTCCAAGAGGCGCGCCTGGCGGACGGCTCGCGCCGCATCGTCGCGGTCTCCGAGATCACGGGCATGGAAGGCCAGCAGATCGTCATGCAAGACCTCTTTGTCTTCCGCCAGACGGGCATCGACGCCGACGGCCGCATCCAGGGCACGCTCACGGCCACGGGCGCGATGCCGACCTTCTACGACACCCTTGCCGCGCGCGGCATCTCGCTTGACCCGGCCCTCTTCCAGCCCACGGGAGGCGCGCTTTGACGGCCCTCTTTTGGGGTGCGCTGGCGTTGGGCGGCCTGGCCGCCGGGGGCTTGGCGTGGAGTCTCTTCGCGATTTTCTCCGAAAGCGCCGCGGCCGCCGCGGATTCGTATGAGGACGATCTCTCGCGCAAGCTCGAGGCGATGTTCCTTTTCGTCCCCGCGAGGCGCATCGTGGAATTGGGTTGGATGGCCGCGGGCGTGGTCTTTCTGGTGGCGATGCTCCCCTTTTGCCGGCTCGAGCCGCCGTGGGTGCTGCCGGTGGGGCTGGGCGTGGCGCTGACGCTGGCGACGGGGGCCTTCTTCCTGCCGCGCGCGGTGGTGAACGTCTTGCGGGCCCGGCGCCTGGAGCGCTTCAACCTCCAGCTTCTCGAGGCCCTGCCGATGATGTCCAACGCCCTGCGCGCGGGCTTTTCCATCAACCAGGCCTTCGAGAGCGTCGCCGAGGGCACGGACGCGCCCATGCGCCAGGAGATTTCCCTCTTCCTCCAGCAACTGCGCGTGGGCGTCTCCTTCTCGGAGGCGCTCGAGGCGCTCGACCGGCGCGTGGGGAGCGAAGACCTCACGCTCGTCTGCACGGCCATCGATATCGCCCGCCGCTCGGGCGGCAACCTCACCGAGATCTTCGATTCCATCGCCGAGACCATCCGGGCACGCCTGCGCATCCACCAGCACGTCCGCACGCTCACGGCGCAAGGCCGCCTGCAAGGGCTCATCATCGGCGCCATGCCGTTCCTCCTAGGCATCGGCATGGCCGTCTTCAAGCCCTCGCTCATGTTGCCCTTCGTCTGCTCGCTGGCCGGCGCGGCCACTCTGTTGGCGGTCGCCGTGATGGTGGCCCTGGGCGGGCTGCTGATCCGCAAAATCGTAACCATCGACGTGTAAGATGTCCGCCGCGCTCTATTGGCTTTCACTCCTCGGATGGGCCCTCTGCGCGGGCGGCCTGGCGTGGTACGTGCTGGGTTACGCCACGCAAATCACCTATGTGACGCTGGCCGACGGCCGCCGTCAGGCGCGCGCCCTGCCGCTGGCCTTTCGCCTGCTCCTGCCGTTGGCGCCGAACCTCGACCCGCTCCTGCGCAAGCCGGCCTTCGCCCCCGCCGCGCAGAACGCCGCGTGGCAGCTCACCGCCGCGGGCTACGAGGGCTTGCTCTCCGGCCGCGAGTTCGTCGCCGTGAAGACGCTCCTGCCGCTGTTGGCGGCGCTCGCCCTGGCGCTTCTCTTCATCCCGTTTGGCGCGGAGGCCTTCCCGTTCTGGCTCATGGGCGTGCTGGCGGCGTGGATCTGGCCGCTCCACTGGCTCCGCAAAACCCGCGCGCTCCGCGCCAAACAGATCGTCCGCGCGTTGCCCTTCGTGCTCGACCTGCTGACGCTTTCGGTGGAGGCCGGGCTCGACTTCATGGGCGCGGTGCAGCGCAACTGCGAACGCCGCAGGATGGATCCCCTCAACGAGGAACTCCTGCGGATGCAGCGCGAAATCCAAATCGGCACCACCCGCAAGGCCGCCCTGCGCAACCTCTCCGAGCGCGTCCGCATCCCGCAGGTGCGCACGCTCTGCGCCGCCCTCATCCAGGCCGACGAGCTGGGCGTGAGCATCGGCTCCATCCTGCGCATCCAGGCCGACCAACTGCGCCAGGATCGCTTCGAGCGCGCCGAGAAGCTCGCCCACGAGGCCCCGACCAAGATGCTCTTCCCCCTGCTTCTCTTCATCTTCCCGGCCACCATCGTCGTCCTCCTCGGGCCGCTCTTGGCCAACGTGTTGGGGGAGTTCCTATGACGCGCCTGCGCCGCCTGGCGATCCTTTTGCTTGCCGCGGCGCTTCCGTCGTTTGCCCTCCACGCGGGGCAGGAGCCCCTTGAGACGCTGCGGGTGCGCGTTATCCAAGACTTGACGGCCGCGGTCGATTGGCCGACGGCACGCCGCCAGGCCCAGGCGCACGCCGCCGCGATGGGCGCCCAGGGCGCCTGGCCGGACGTCGATTACGCCAACCGTCACGTTACCCTCTGGCCTCCGCGCAAACACCTCGAACGCCTCCATGCCATTGCCCTCGTCTTCGGCGCGGAAGCCTCCGGGCGCTTCCGCGACCCCGCCCTCCGCGAAGTCCTCCTGCGCGGCCTCGCCCACTGGCAACGGGCGTATCCGCGCAGCGCCAACTGGTGGTTCAACCAATTCCTCGCCCCCCAACTCCTCGGCGAGACGCTTCTCTTGGCCCAGGCCGGCGGGGTGGGGGTGGGCGACCTGCCCCCGGGCCTTCTCGCACGCTGGGCCAAGGAGGGCGGCGACCCGTGGGCGAAGGTCTCCACCGCCGCGGGCGCCAACCGCATGAACCTGGGCGAGCACTGGGCTTACCGCGGCCTCCTCACGGGCGACGAGGCCGTCCTCGACGCAGGCCTGCGCGGACTCTTCGACCCCCTGCGCCTGACCGACGCCGAGGGACTCCAGCGCGACCTCTCCTTCCATCAGCACGGCCCGCAACTCTACATCGGCAACTACGGTTACGACTGGCTGGCCCTCACCGCCAAATGGCTGGCCCGCACCCGCGGCACCCCCTTCGCCCCACCCGCCGAGCGCGCCCGCCTCGCCCGCGACTATGCGCTGGAGACCTTCTTCCCCGCCATCCGCGGCGAATGGTTCCTTTACAATGCCGTGGGCCGTCAGCAGGCCAGCCGCCCCGGCGACGCCAACGCCCGCAAGACGCTTCCCATCCTCCGCCACCTCGCCCAGGTCTTCCCCGGCGACGCCCCCGCCTTCGAGGCCATCGCCGCCCGTATCCGCCTTGACCCCGCCGCGCCGCCGCCACCTGCCCGTTCGCGGGTCTACCCATGCTCGGACTACGCGCTGCACGTGCGCCCGGCCTTCACCTTCGACGTCCGAGCGAACTCCGTGCGCACCAGCCGTTGCGAGTGGGGCAATGACGAGAACCTCCTCGGGCGCTTCCTCTCCGAGGGCTCCACCGGGTTCGTCGCGCGGGGCGATGAATACGCCGACATCGCGCCGCTCTGGGATTGGTTCAAGGTCCCCGGCACGACAGCCGTGGACAAAGGACAGGACACGGCCATCCCGCGCGGCAAGCCTTGGGGCCAACGCGGCACGGCCACCCTCGTCGGCGGCGTCTCCGACGGGGTGGGGGCCTTGGCCTTCGCCTATCGCCGGGAGGGCGCCACGCCTGGGTGCTTCGCGTGGTTCGCCCTCGGCGATGCCGTCGTCTGCCTTGGCGCCGGGCTCTCCGCCGCTGACGCGGGTGCCCCGCTCGTAACGACGCTCGAGCAGTGTCGGCGGCATGGCCCCATCCCGGACGACGCCCTCAAAAAAGGCCTTTTGGAGACGCCCGCCGCGCTTGTCCACGGGGCTTTCCGCTACACGGCGCCCAAGCAAAAGGCCGCCCTGCGCGTCTCCCTCGAGGCGCGTGCGAAGCCGTGGAGCCGCGTCAGCGCGGCGCAACCGGAGCGCGCCGCCGGCGAGGTCTTCACCCTTTGGCTCGACCACGGCCCCGCGCCAACAGATGCCGCCTATGCTTACATCGTCACCCCCGCCGCGTCGCCGCCCCCAGACGTGACAATCGTGTCCAACTCCCCGGACTTCCAGTCCGCCCGCGACGCGCTTGGCCGCGAAGCCTTTGTGTGTTATCGCACGGGGCGTTATCGCGTCGGCGGCGCGGAGCGGGAGCTCATCGCTCCTTGCGTCGGCCTGCTCACCGAAGCGGGCCGCCTGCTCGTCCAACCCCTTGGCCGAACGAAGGAAAACCCATGAAACGACCGCTCTTGCTGCTTGCCCTCCTCCTCGCCGCGGCCGCCCACGCCGCCCTGCCCTCCAAGCCCGAGGTGCGCCAAACCTTGCGCCGAGTGGCGGAATGGCAACTCGCCAACCAACCACGCTCCAGCCTCAGTCCCACGCAATGGACGAACGGCGCGCTCTATGTGGGGATGCTGGATTGGGGCGAATTGGCCGAGCGCGAAGAGGGCGACGCCGCTTTCGTCCGCTGGGTCGACGGGGTGGGCGCGGGGTGCCGGTGGCAACCCGCCGCACGGCGCGGCAACCAATCGCACGCCGACGACTTCACCGTCTGCCAGGCGTGGCTGCGCCTCTATCGCCGCTTTGGCGTGGCGGGGCGCCTGAACCCGACCAAGAAGCGCCTGGACGCCATCCTCGCAAAACCCTCGCAGGTCTCGCTTGACCTGCACCAATGGTCGGCCCTGGAGCGTTGGAGCTGGGGCGACGCGCTCTACATGGCCCCGCAGGTCTTCGCCCAACTCACCCTCATCACCGGCAACGAAAAGTACATGGACTTCATGGACAAGGAGTTCCGCGCGACCGTCGACTACCTTT
This sequence comes from uncultured Kiritimatiellota bacterium, assembly GCA_944389585.1. Lineage (GTDB taxonomy): Bacteria > Verrucomicrobiota > Kiritimatiellia > RFP12 > DVOR01 > Spyradenecus. The sequence continues at coordinate 5,472 of CALXMW010000018.1, read as the reverse complement.
ACGACAAGGAGGAGCACCTCTTCTACCGCGACAGCCGCTATTTCCCGGACGCCCCCGAGAATGGCTTCGCCCACCGCGAGGCCAACGGCGAGAAGGTCTTCTGGGGGCGCGGCAACGGCTGGGTCATCGCGGGCCTTGCCAACCAGCTGCGCATCCTCCCCGCGGATGCCCCGAACCGCCCGTACTACGAGGCCCTCTTCAAGGAGCTCGCCGCCCGCCTCGTCGCGTTGCAATGCCCCGACGGCTACTGGCGCGCCAGCCTCCTCGACCCCGAGAGCTATCCCGCGCCCGAGACCAGCGGCACCGGCTTCATCGTCTACGGCCTGGCCTGGGGCGTCAACGCCGGCCTGCTCGACCGCGCGGACACCCTCCCGGCTATCGAGAAAGGGTGGGGGGCCCTCGTCGCCGCCGTCCAGCCCGACGGCAAACTCGGCTGGGTGCAGCCCATCGGCCAGGATCCCAAGCACGTGAACAGAGACATGACCGAGGTCTACGGCGTCGGCGCCCTGCTCCAAGCCGGCACGCAACTCCACGCCCTCGCCCCGGAAAAGTAAGGAGGACGTCATGATTCCGCAGTGGTTCATCGAGGAAAAGCGCGACGGCCGCGAGCACGCCGAGGCCGATTTGCGCGCCTGGGTGCGCGGCGTCGCCGACGGCTCGCTCCCCGATTACCAGGTCGCCGCCTGGCTCATGGCCGCCTACCTCAACGGCCTCTCCGAGGCCGAGACCGCCACGCTCACCGACGCCATGATGCGTTCGGGCGAATGCTTGGCCTGGGAGCTCCCCGCACCGACCGCCGACAAGCACTCCACCGGCGGGGTGGGGGACAAGATTTCCCTGCCGCTGGCCCCCGTCTGCGCCGCGCTTGGGCTGGCCGTGCCCATGATTTCCGGCCGGGGGCTGGGTCTCACCGGCGGCACGCTCGACAAGCTCGAGGCCATCCCCGGCTTCAACGTCCGCCTGCCCATCGAGGACTTCCGCCGCATCGTCGCCGAGGTCGGCTGCTGCCTCATCGGCCAGACCGACACGCTCGCGCCCGCAGACCGCCGCCTCTATGCCCTGCGCGACGTCACGGCCACCGTCCCAAGCATCCCGCTCATCACCGCCTCCATCATGAGCAAAAAGCTCGCCGAAGGCGCCCAACACCTGCTTTTCGACGTAAAGTTCGGCTCCGGCGCCTTCATGCGCACCCGCGCCGACGCCCACCGCCTGGCCGAATCCCTCATCGCCACGGGCCGCCGCCTGGGCCGCAAGTGCCGCGCCCTCATCACCGACATGGATCAACCCCTAGGCCGCGCCGTCGGCAACGCCCTGGAGGTGCGCGAGGCGCTCGAAACGCTCTCGGGTAGGGGGCCGTGGGACGTCCGCGCCCTCACCGTCGAGGAGGCCGCCCACCTCGCCCTCTCCGCCGGCCGCTTCGACGACCTCCCCCAAGCCCGCCGTGCCGCCGCCAAGGCATTGGAAGACGGCTCCGCCCTCGCCGTCTTCCGCGCGATGGTCGCCGCCCAAGGCGGCAATCTCGAGACCCCGCTCCCAACGGCCCCGGCCCGCGTGCCCGTGCCCGCGCCTCGGGGCGGCTTCGTGGCCCATGTCGACGCCGAAACCATTGGGCGCGTTGCCCTTGAGTTGGGCGCCGCCCGCGTCAAAGTCTCCGACCAACCCGACCTCGCGGCAGGCTTGGAGGCGCTCCTCCAGCAAGGCGACCGCGTGGCCCCCGGCCAACCGCTCTGCTTCCTCTGCGCGGACGGCGAGCCACGCGCCAAAGCACTTGTGGATCAAGCCCTTGCCGCCTTCACGCTCACTGACGAGCCGCCGCCCGAACGCGAGCTTGTCGCCGAGACGTTGGTCGGCTAAGCGCTCCGCGCGGGGCGCCCTCACGCGGCCCCAAAGAAGGCGGGGAGAAGGAACCCAAATCCAAGCGCAAAGAGAAGCAGGAGAACGAGATACAGAAGAATGGACGCCACACAGGCGCCAAGGGTGAACCCAAACCCAAAACGAAACCCATCGCCAACGGAAAGCCTGAAATTGTCCATCTCTGTCTCCTTTTTCGTTTGCCAACGTTTGTGAAAGTATAACACGACTACGAGAGCGCCATCGACGCCCTCACTACCGTCGGGCTCTGCCGTAAACGGCGCAACAGCCGCCCACGCCAGTGGTGTAGGAGGCCGATTGCCAGGCCGAGCTTGCTGAAACGCCAGTGCTCGTCTCGTCGGCAGTCCCGGCGGCGACAAAGAAAGAGCAAGCGGCACTTGACGAACTGAACGATTTGCTCGGTAACATTGGGATGTTGCGCGAGGGCGTAGACAATGACAATCGCCCCGACCAACGGATTCGGTCGTTTCAGACCTCCCATACGGATGCTTCGCCGGAACCGAATCCGGGTACTACTCCGTCCGTCAATCAGGGCGATGGGCGTATTGTATCAAACCCGATCGAGGATGTGGAGGCGAAAATCGCGGCTCTTGAGGAAATCAGAAGGACGCTTCGCGCCCCCGCGCTTCGAGGCGGGACAGTCGCGGTGAACGGCGGGAATGTGACCGTGAGCATCGCCACCACGCTTGGCCTCAAACGTGGGTCTCCGACAAGCTGGTATGGGTCGTTCTCGCCGCTGGAAGAAAGGGAGCGCACGGTAAACCTGCGGATGAGCGACCATCCTGTAGAGGTTTCCAACGTCGAACTTCTTGAAGAGGGGGACATGGTCAGCCTTGTCATCCATTCCTTCCCCCGCAAACGCCTCCGGCCTTTGGGGCAATCCACAAAAGACGTCAAGGAATACCGATACAGCAAGCGGATGATGGATTCGCGGCGGATTCGGTCGTTTCTTGGAGACGTAGAAGCGCTTCTTCGCACTGGGACGTTCCCGAACACGTCGCGCGGCAACCTTATCCAAACGACACCGCCGCAAACAGGCATGGCGCGTGGCGGAGAGAACTTGACGCCCGAGCAGATGACCCAAGTCCAGAACGCGATGAACAAGGTGGTCGCCGCCGGTGTGGAGACGGCCAACGTGCGGACGTTCAAGGATATGGCGCGCCGTTTGTATGAGATGCTTCGCGACACCAACAGGAAGCTCTGGGAGGCCATGAAGCGGTTTCTGCGCAACGCGTGGAACCAGTACGGCGACCTGCATGAGGACTTGGGCCTTGACGAGGTGAGCCGCGCTGAGGCGACGCGCATCTTCGACGAGCTGGAACGTGAAGGCTCGGAGCCTGAAGAAACCCAACGTGATACAATCGAGACGAACAACGAACAGGAGGCAAGCGATGAGCGAACCGGACTTCAGCCTGCGGCTGGCTAGAGAGGCAATCTCGTTGGACAACAAGTTAACACCCTCATTAATCCTATCACAATCCACCTTATTTCCCTGAGAAACAATATGTTAAGAGGTTATAAAACAACAGAACTACGCTTATGCGACATGGCTGACGTAATGCTTTTACTCTCTCCCCCACCTCATCTTCCGTGCCTTGGAGAACAGTGTCGGCACAATTGTAGCGTTGTCGCGACACGCTTGATAATCCACAGTAGTCCGTTCTCTAAGCGGTTTCCTGCTGACGGTTGAATGGTTCGCTTCTGACTTCCTAGTACCTTGTCTCCTTCCCCCTAGTCGTTGGCCTCCGACCACAGAGTGGTTGACCTCCGACCACAGAGTGGTTGGCCTCCGACCACTAAGTGGTTGGCCTCCGACCACTAGGCATGGGCCTATCATGGACCCCTGTCCCTTTTCGCTATCTCGGTGTTTTTTCGTGCGCGCGCACCGTGCCCCGCAGTTGTCCTCAGACCCGTACCCACGTCCATGGCCCAACGCGCTTGACGCCAAGCCCGCCCTCGACTTGGGTGACCTCGCCCACAGACAACGCTACGAGCGCCTCGGTTTGGCGCCTTGTCAAGGTCGTCGGCAACCAAGCCCGCAATGCCCGCCGAAGAAGCGTTGGGTCGGTATCTTGCGCCATTTCGAGCGTTTGCGCCGTTCGGTGGCGCGTCGCCTGGCTGGCCAAGCGGTTGAGGCAGGCCGCTTCCTCGGCCAAGAGATCGGCTGCGGCATTGGCGCCAGAGGTGAAATGCGGCAACAGCGGCGCGAGGACGTGCCGAATGGCGTTGCGCGGGATGGAAAGATCGGCGTTTGAGACGTCTTCCACCCACGTTTGCCCGCGCGCCCGAAGCCACGCCACCTGCGCCGCGTGCGTCTCGTCGAGCAACGGCCGCCAAATGCGCAGTTTAGGCGCGCCGGGCACCCCCCCACCCCAATCGAAACTGGAAAGCCCCTCGGAGCCGCATCCACGAGCCAAGCGCAACACCAGGTTTTCCGCGCGATCATCCGCCTGATGGGCCAACAAAATGCCCACGCACCCCGCCGCGCGCAATTCCCTTGCGAAGAACGCCATCCGCGCCGCCCGCGCACGGCTTTCCTTGGAACCGCGCTCCCCGGGCGCCTCCACACGCCGACCCACGGTCAGCGACACGCCAAGCGACGCGCAAAGTCCGCGGCAAAAAGCCTCCGCCTCATCGCCGTTCTCATCCGCGAACGCATGGTTGAAATGCAACGCCACCGGGCGCACCCCCGCCTCCAGGCACTTCAGCAACAGCGCCACCGAGTCCGCCCCGCCGCTCAACCCCAGCGCCCACCGCGTCGTCCGCACATCCTCCGGCAACCTCATGGCTCGAGCGCCTCCAAGAAACAGCCAAGCTGCTCTGCGTCATAGCCATGCGCCGTCTCGTGGTTCCGCCCCGGAAGCGGGACAAGCGTCGACCCGGGCGCCGCCGCGTGAAGACGCTCGGCATGCGCGAATGGGATAAGACGATCTGCGGTCCCATGAAAAATGCGGATGGGGCACCGCACCCGCGGCAACTTCTCCCCCGTGCAAAACCAATCCCGCGGAAGAAGCCAATCGATCCCCGGGACAGCCAAGAGCGACGTGAAGCCCCCGCCCAATACGAGCCCCGCCACGGGACGCGAAGCCGCGACCTCCGCCGCCGCGGCCGTTCCCAGCGAATACCCCTGCGCCACCAACCGCCCTGGCTCGGCGCCAAGCGCGACAGCCGCGTCATAAAAAGCCCGCGCATCCGCCTCAAAAGTCGCCACGGAAGCCCGCCCCGTACTTCGTCCATACCCCCGATACTCCGCGGCATAAACCGTCGCATGGCGCGACAATTGCCGCACAAGCCACTCGATTTCGCCCAAATCCTCGCCATTCCCATGGAAATACAACACCGACCACGGGCTCTCCGCGTTCCGCACCACGCGCAACCGCCCCGTCGCCCCCTCGAGCGGCACCGCCACCGTCTCCGGATAATCCCCAGCAAGCCGCGGCGCCGGAAAAGCGAAAACATCCACAAGCGGACGCGCCAGGCACCCGCACACCCCCCACCCCACGGCCAACACCGCCGCCACGCGCCACGCCCATCGCACCGCCCCACCCCATCTCTCTCTCAGCCCATGCTCCATGCCATCTCCATCAGTCGCCGCATTAT
>CALXMW010000017.1 GCA_944389585.1 uncultured Kiritimatiellota bacterium | reverse complement strand
TTTGGGGTGCCTGTCAGGCACGTCGCAGACGTGCCGCGGGTGCAGGGGGAGCTTCCCCCTGCCGGGGTCCAAGGGGCGGCGCCCCTTGCCCCTCCTCTTCCCTTCTTCCCTTTCCCTTTCCTTTTCCCTTGTGTCCGTTGTGTCCTTTGTGTCTGTTGTGTCCTTTGTGATTTCAATCCCCATGTCCTCCGTGTCCCTCTGTGTGTCCTCCGTGCTCTCTGTGATCTAAACCCGCACGGGTTGCGCGGGTGGGCGCGTTGTGCTAGAATACGCGCGATTTTTCGGTGGGCCATCCCCAATTCCGTCCTGCGCGGCGCGTCCGCGTTTTTCCTGAGACAGTTTTCCAGACCAGATGGGTTCTTTGGCATTTGCATTGACCGGTGGCATCGCGTGCGGCAAAAGCATGGCGGAGGCCGCCTTCCGCGCACTCGGGTGCCGCGTGCTTGACGCGGACGCTGCGGTGCGCGCGTTGGAGGCGCCCGGGGGCGAGGCCGTGGGGCCCATCCGCGAGGCCTTCGGGCCGTGGGCCGTGGGGGCGGACGGCGGGGTGGACCGTCGGGCGCTGGGCGCGGCGGTCTTTGCCGACGCGGCGGCGCGGGCGCGGCTGGAGGCCATCGTCCTGCCCCTGGCGCGGCGGCGGGTGGAGGCTTGGCGCGCCGGGGCGCGGGAGGGCGAGATTTCCGTCTTTTCCGCGGCCACCCTCTTCGAGCAGGGGTGGGAGCGGGGGTGGGACGGCGTCGTGGCCGTGGCCGCCACCCGCGAGACGCAGATCCGGCGCATGATGGGCACGCGCGGCATGACCCGCGCCGAGGCCGAGGCCCGCCTGGCCGCCCAGCTCCCCGCCGAGGAAAAGGCCCGCCGCGCCGATTGGGCCATCTGGAACGACGCGGACGACCCCGAGGCCCTCCGCGGCGCGGTGGCGCGCCTGGTGGCGCAGTGGAAGGAACGACTTTGATTGACCCAAGGAGCCGACAATGAGCGAAGAAGAGCAATTGCCGCAACAAGCCAACATCCAGGCCCGGCGCGTGGCGCGCCCGAAGGCCGGCCCCGGCGCGCGCGGGCGCGCCGCCCGCCCCTCCCAGCCCGCGCCCGAGGGCGAGGGCGCCCCCGCGCCGGCGGTTGAGGCGCCCCTGCCCCCCGCGCCCGAGGCACCCGCGCCCGAGGCGCCCGCCGCCCAGGAGGCGCCCGCGCCCGAGGCCGTCGGCGGCGGGCAGGAGGCCGCGCCCCAGGAGGCGCCCCAGCAGGAGGCGCCGCGCCAGGAGAGCCGCCGGTGGCAGAACCGCCGGGCCCGTTGGGAGCGCCGGAACCAGAGCCGCCAGCAGCAACAGCAGCAGCCTCCCCCGCCGCCGGCGGACGCCTTGCCGCCGGACACGCCGCCGCTTTACCTGAAGGAGCTCGAGGGGGTGCCCTTTGAGCAGTTGGTCTCCTTCCTGCCGCCCGAGCAGGCCGAGGACGCCATCAACATGCGCCGCCACGAGGTGATCATCGCCATCATCCGCAGTTGGCTGCGCCGCCGCGGCACGGTCATCGCCACCGGCTCGCTGGAGGTGCTCAACGACTGCGGCTTCCTGCGTTCGGCGGCGAACAACTATCTGCAGTGCCCGGAGGACGTCTACGTCAGCCAGCAGCAGATCCGCCGCCACGGCCTGCGCTCGGGCGACCTGGTGGAAGGCCCCCTGCGCGAGCCGCGCGACCGCGACCGTTTCTTCCCCCTGGCGAACGTGACGCTCATCAACGGCCTGCCCGTGGAGCAGGCCAAGCGCATCGCCCACTTCGAGTACCTCACCCCCATTTTCCCCGACCGGCGCATCCTGCTGGAGACGGCGAAGACGGAGCTGGCGACGCGCGTGATGGATTTGGTGACGCCGGTGGGCTTCGGCCAGCGCGGGCTCATCGTGGCCCCGCCGCGCACGGGCAAGACCGTGCTCCTGCAGAAGATCGCCAACGCCATCAGCGCGAACTACCCCGACGTGGAGCTCATGATCCTGCTCATCGACGAGCGCCCCGAGGAGGTCACCGACATGCAGCGCAACACCAAGGCGCAGGTCTTCTCCTCCACCTTCGACGAGGAGCCCCAGCGCCACTGCGCCGTCTCCGAGATGGTCATCGAGGTGGCCAAGCGCAAGGTCGAGAGCGGCAAGGACGTCGTCATCCTCCTGGATTCCATCACCCGCCTGGCCCGCGCCTACAACACCGCCGCCCCCCACTCCGGCAAGATCCTCTCCGGCGGCCTCGACGCCAACGCCATGCACAAGCCCAAACGCTTCTTCGGCGCCGCGCGCAACATCGAGCACGGCGGCTCGCTCACCATCCTGGCCACCGCCCTCATCGAGACCGGCAGCAAGATGGACGACGTCATCTTCGAGGAGTTCAAGGGCACCGGCAACATGGAGCTGCGCCTGGACCGCGCCCTCTCCGACCGCCGCATCTTCCCGGCCATCAACATCGAGCAATCCGGCACCCGCCGCGAAGACCTCCTCTTCCACCCCGACGAACTCAGCCGCGTCTGGGCCCTGCGCAAGGCCCTCACCCCCGTCGGCGCCGCCGAGGCGATGGACGTCCTCCTCAAGCGCATGCGCCTGACGGGCTCCAACGCCGAGTTCCTCATGTCCATCAAGGAATCCTAAGCCCATGCCCAACACCCGATCCGGCGGCAACACCGTCCACCGCGTCGCCCGTCCCCGCGCCAAAAGCCCCTCCCGCGCCTTCGGCGAAAGCGCCGATTGGTCTGACCACCGCGGCTGCGAGGGCCTCTACGCCAACAAGCCGCGCGACCTGCTGCGCTGCCTGCGCCCCGCCCAGTGGCTCAAGAACCTCATCCTCCTGGCGGCCCCCTTCTTCGCCTGGTTCGACCCCGCCCAGCGCCCCCACCTGCAAGACCCCGTGCGCCTGCAGGAGACCCTCGGCCTGGCCTTCGTCGCCTTCGCCCTCGTCGCCTCGGCCGCCTACGTCCTCAACGACCTCGCCGACCGCCGCGAGGACGCGCGCAACCCGCTGAAGCGCGCCCGCCCCATCGCCGCGCGCCACGTCTCCGCCGGCGCGGCCGTCCCCCTGGCCCTCCTCTGCCTGGCCGGCGGCCTGGCCGCCGCCTGGCGCCTGGGCGCCTACGCCGGGGGCCACGCCTTCCTCTGGCTCGTGCTGGGCTACGCCGCGCTCCAGCCGCTCTACACCTTCTGGGCCAAGCGCCTCGCCGAGCTGGGCGCCGCCGCCGTGGCCCTCGGCTTCGTGGCGCGCGCCGCGGGCGGGGCCGTGGCCGTGGGCGTGCGCCTCTCGCCGTGGCTCCTGGCGTGCGTCTTCCTGCTCAGCGCCTTCGTGGCTCTCTGCAAGCGCCGCGGCGCCCACTTCGAGAAGGGCGCCCAGCAGCCCAGCGCCGCCGAGGGGCGGATCCTGGATCTGGAGATCGCCACGCTCGCGGCCGCCACGCTCGCCTGCTACGCGCTCTACACCCTCGCGCCGCAGACGGTGGCGAACTTCGGCACCGAACGCCTGGTCTGGACGGTGCCGCTCGTCTTCCTGGGCCTCTGCCGCTATCTGCGCCTGACTTACGCCGAGCGCCGCGCCGCCCAGCCCGAGCGCGCGCTGTTGCGCGACCCGTGGCTGCCGCTGCTGCTCGCGCTGTGGGTGGGGGCCTGCGCGGCGATCCTGGCCCTGGCCTGAGCGCCGGGGCCAATCCCGCCCTTGGCTGAAAGCCGGTGGGCCGAACCCGCCCCCGGCCTGTGCGCCCGCGACAAGGGCAAAAAAAAGCCGCCGCGTTTCCGCGGCGGTTCTTTTTTCGAGGCTTGGGGCCCGCCTTAGTCGGCGGTGATGCCCTTGTCCTGGAGGTACTTGATGACGGAGCCGACGGTGGTGAGCTTCTCGGCGTCCTCATCGGGGATCTCGGCGCCGAACTCTTCTTCGAAGGCCATGATGAGCTCGACCTGGTCGAGGGAGTCGGCGGAGAGGTCGTCGATGAAGGAGGCCTCGGGGGTCACCTGGGCGGCGTCCACGCCGAGCTGGTCGACGATGATGTCTTTGACTTTTTGTTCGAGGGACATGTTCTGTGCTCCTTGGGGTTGTTGAGGCCCCCACGGAGGGGGCTCGGTTGTGAAAGGGTGTGCTTAGAAGGCCATGCCGCCGCTGACGGCGAGGGTCTGGCCGGTGATGTAGGCGGCTTCGTCGGAGGCGAGGAAGCGGATGGCTTTGGCGACGTCCTCGGGCTCGCCGAGGGCTTGGAGGGGGATCATCTGGGCCATTTTGTCCTTGGCCTCTTGGGAGAGGACTTCGGTCATCTTGGTCTTGATGAAGCCGGGGGCGACGGCGTTGCAGCGGATCTTCTTCTTGCCGTATTCCTTGGCGAAGGTCTTGGTGAAGTTGATGACGCCGGCTTTGGCGGCGCCGTAGTTGGCCTGGCCGACATTGCCGAAGAGGCCGATGACGGAGGCGGTGTTGACGATGCAGCCGCCGCAGGGCTTGCCGTCGGGGCCTTTGTTCTTGCCCATGGGCCGGATGACGGCCTTGGAGAAGAGGAAGACGGATTTGAGGTTGGTGGAGAGGACGGCGTCCCACTCGGCCTCGTCCATGCGCAGGAGAAGGTTGTCGCGGGTGATGCCGGCGTTGTTCACGAGGATGTCCAGGCGCCCGAGCTGCTCGACGGTGGCCTTGACGGCGGCCTCGACCTGGTCGGCCTTGGAGACGTCGCACTGGAGGGTGATGACGCGGTGGCCGTAGGCCTCGACCTGGGGCTTGGCGGCCTCGAGGAGGGCGGGGTTGAAGTCCAGGAGGGCGACGTCGGCGCCGCATTCGGCGAAGGCTTTGGCGGTGGCCAGGCCGATGCCGCCGCCGGAACCGGTGACGAGGGCGACTTTGCCGGTGAAATCGTACATGGCGCGTCCTTTCTTAGGCGGTGACTTTGGGGAGGGCGGCCTCGAGGGTGGCCGTGTCTTGGACGTTGGCGACGGCGTTGGCGCGGTCGATGCGGCGGATGAGGCCGGAGAGGACCTTGCCGGGGCCGAGCTCGAGGAAGAGGGCGCCGGGCTTCATGACGGCCTTGACGCAGTCGGAGAAGTGCACGGGGCTGTCGACCTGGCGGAGCATGGCGGCCTTGATGGCCTCGCCGTCGTCCTCATGGAAGGCACCGGTGGCGTTGGAGAGGACGGGGATTTGGGGCTTGGCGAAGGGGATGTCCTTGACGAAGGCGGCCAGGCGCTCGCGCGCCGGGGTCATGAAGGGGGAGTGGAAGGCGCCGGCGACCTGGAGGACGACGTTCTTGACGCCTTGGGCGGCGGCGAGCTCGGCGGCTTTGGCGACGGCCTCGTGGGTGCCGGAGATGACCTGCTGGCTGTCGGAGTTGATGTTGCTGACGGTGCAGCCGGAGCCTTCGCAGATGGCGGCGAGCTGCTCGGGGGTGGCGCCCATGATCGAGATCATGCCCGAGGGCGCGGCCTCGCAGGCTTCCTGCATGTATTTGCCGCGGGCCTGGAGCACGCGCAGGGTGGTCTCGAAGTCGAGGACGCCGGCGGCGCAGAGAGCCGTCCATTCGCCGAGGGAGAGGCCGGCGGCGGCGGCGGCGGGCGCGTCGCAGCGTTTGCGGAAGGCGGCATGGCAGGCCATGGAGACGGTGAAGATGGCCGGCTGGCAGACGTCGGAGCGGGTGAGGGCCTCGGCGGGGCCTTCGAAGCAGAGCGTCTTGAGGTCGAAGCCGAGGACGTCGTTGGCCTTGTCGAAGAGGGCCATGATCTCGGGGTCGGCCTCGGCGAGGTCTTTGCCCATCCCGGGGAATTGGGCGCCCTGTCCGGCGAAGAAGAGGTTCAGCATGGTCAATCCTTCCTTTCTGGCCTTTTAGTTTAGCGCTTTTCGGCGGCTTTTTCAACCGGGGCGCCGAGTTCCTCGTCGAGCGGGGGCTCGGGGAGGGCGGCGATGCGCTCGGCGATCTCGCGCGAGACGTTGTGGGCGGCGGCGCGGGAGCCGGCGGCGCAGGCGTAGGCGATGGCCTTGTGGGTGGAGGAGCCGTGGGTGATGATGACCGCGCCGGGCACGCCCAGCAGGGGGGCGCCGCCGTAGACTTCCGGGTCCATCTGGTGCCTGAGCTTGCGGAGCGCGGGCAGGAGGAGGAGGGCGACGAGCTTGCAGAAGAGGTTGCCCATGATGACGCGCTTGAGCCAGTAGCTGATGGCGTGGGCGGCGCTCTCGGAGGTCTTGAGGATGACGTTGCCGACGAAGCCGTCGCAGACGATGACGTCGGTCTTGCCCTCGAAGACGTCGTGCCCCTCGACGTTGCCGCGGAAGCGGATGCCGGGGGTGTAGTCGCGCAGCAGGGGGAAGGCGTGCTTGGTCAGCTCGTTGCCTTTGCTGTCCTCGGTGCCGATGGACATGAGGCCGACCTCGGGCTCCGCGCGGCCGAGGACGAGGCGGCTGTAGATGTCGCCCATCACGGCGAACTCGCGCAGCCATTCGTGGTGGCAGTCGGTGTTCGCGCCGGCGTCGAGCAGGAGGAGGGGCCGCCCGGCGTCCTTCGTCGGCAGGACGGTGGCGATGGCGGGGCGGGCGACGCCTTTGATGCGCCCGAGGATGAAGAGGGCGCTGGCGGCCATCGCGCCGGAGTTGCCGGCGGAGACGGCCGCGTCGGCCTGGCCTTCCTTGACCATCCGCATGCAGACGTTGATGGAGCAGTTCTTTTTGCGGCGGACGGCCGCGGCGGGCGCGTCTTCCATCGCCACCGATTCGTCGGTGTGCACGATGGACAGGCGCCCGGCGCCCAGCAACGCCTCCACGTCGGGCAGGGGGCGGATCTTGGGGTGGCGGTGGCGGAGGGCCTTGCGGATCTCCGCCTCGTCGCCCACCAGGATGATGGTGTCCTCGGTCGTGGCCGCGGCGACGGCGCCGCCCCAGACGATTTCGTAGGGCGCGTTGTCGCCGCCCATCGCATCGAGCGCTATCCTCATCTTAGTCAGCCCCCTTTGCACGTGTGGGTTGGGTTCGCCGCCTCGGCCGGGCCGGGGCTCAGTCCTGCTGGGCGCCTTCGCCGACGTCCAGCACCTGGCGCCCGTCGTATTGGCCGCAGGCGGGGCAGGCGCGGTGCGCCAGGCGCGTGGCGCCGCAGGCGCAGGTCACGGTGCCGGGGACGGCGGCCTTGATTTGGCCGCGGCGCTGGCGGACGCGCATCTTGGATTTCTTCCGTTTCGGGACTGCCATGGTTCGCTCTCTTTCTTTCTAAGCGCTTGTCGCTCTCACTCACTCTTGCGGGGCCCATCCGTCCAGCGCGCCCCAGGGGTTCTCTCCCCCCCGCGCGCAGCCGCACGGCCCTTCGTTCAGGTTTTTGCCGCAGGTCGGGCACACGCCCTTGCAGCCTTCCCCGCAAATCGGATACGAAGGAAGAACAAGAATAATACCTTCTCTGGCCGATTCCGTCAAGTCTAGCCCCGCCGAGGCCCCGGCCGCGAAGGTCTCGCAGTAGCCTTCCTCGGCGAAGACGCGCCGGAACTCGCCCCCGCACCGGCCGCACAGGCACCGGCACGGCAGGCTCAGGCGCCCGCGCACGAGCACCTCGCCCCCGGGCAGCAGCGTCGCCTCCAGGTCATAGGCCAGGGGGCCGTCGGGGCGCACCTGCGCCAGGTCGTCGATCTCCAGGAGCGACGCCTCGAGCGTGCCCCGGAGCCGTTCGGGCTCGCCTTCGCGCAGGCGCCCGACGTCAACGGTCAAACGCGCCGGTGTTTCCAACCGCCCCCCCTTGGATGCGCTGTTCCGGGTGCGCCGCCAGGTAGGCGCGCAGGTGGCGCTCCACGCACGGCGGCACGAAGTGTGCCGTCGAGCCGCCGTAGCGCGCCACCTCGCGCACCGTCGAGGCGGTGATGTAGCTGTGCTCCTCGCTGGGCATCAGGAAGAGCGTCTCCACCTCCGGCGCCAGCTGGCGGTTCGTCAGCGCCATCTGGAACTCGTACTCAAAATCGCTGTACGCGCGCAGGCCGCGCACCACCGCGCGCACGCCGTTGCGCCGGCAAAACTCCACCAGCAGGCAGTCCAGCGGCTTGACCTCCACATTGGCCAGGCCTTCCTCGGCCACCGCCTCGCGCACCATCCCCAGGCGCTCGGCGATGCCGAAGAGGCGCGTCGGCTTGGGCGAGACGCCCGCCACCGCCACGATCAGGCGGTCGAACAGCCCCGCGCTCCGACAAATCAGGTCGAAGTGCCCCTTCGTCATCGGGTCGAAGGTCCCCGGATAAACCGCCGTCGTCTCTTTCATGCCCCCTATTATACCACATCCGCGATGTGATAGAATGGGCGCATGAGAACGCTCTTGGACAAAGCCGCCTACGCCCTTACCTGGCCCTTCTTCGCCTGGCTCGGCGGCATCGCCCTCACCCTCGCGCCGCACGGCTTTTACTTCCCGGCCTACGTCTACGCCGGCAAGACGCTGCTCTGCGCCGGGCTCCTGCTCCTCTTCCGCCCCTGGCGCTTCGCCCCCTGCTTCCGCCGCCGCGGCGACGTGGCCCTCGGGCTCCTGGTGGGCCTGGCCGTCTACGTCCTCTGGGCCCTCCCCGAGAGCACCCCCTGGCCCGCCGTCACCGAATGGTACCGCCGCTGGCTCGTCATGTTCCCCGGCGCCCTCCCGGACTACTCCGCCTCGTGGTGCTACGCCTGGGGCCACTCCCCCACCCTCGCCCTGCTCAAGCTCGCCGGCTCAGCCTTCGTCATCGCCCCCATCGAGGAGTTCTTCTTCCGCGGCTTCCTCATGCGCTGGCTCACCCAGCGCGACTGGCAGGCCCTGCCGCTCCACGCCGTCGGCCGCAACGCCTTCTGGGCCACCGCCCTCGTCTTCGCCTTTGAGCACGACCGCTACGTCGGCGGCCTTCTCGCCGGCCTGGCCTACGGTGCCCTCGCCACCCGCACCGGCAGCCTCCGTGCCCCCATCGTCGCCCACGTCGCCACCAACCTCCTCCTCGGCCTCCACGTCCTGCTCCGGGGCGCCTACCACTTCTGGTGAGAGCGCAAAAAAAAAGGCCGCCCGAAGGCGGCCTCTGGCGGGGCGGCGGCCTCAGTCGAAGAACCACCACACCTTGTCGCGCTCGAAGTCGATGATCGTGCGCGTGGCGGCGTTGACCGTGGCCTCGTACTCATACTCGCCGGCGCGGAACTCGATCTCCCACTGCGGGATGCCGTCGTCGATCTCGAACTTGGCGCGGTAACGCTTGATCTCGCCCTCGGAGACCCCGGCCTGCGCGAGGGCGACGGCCTTGGCCTCGGCCTCGGTGGCGGGCGCCGCGGGCGCGGCCTGGACGACCGCCGCGGGCGCGGCCTGCACCACGGGCACGGGCGAGGCGACCGTGGGGAGGGCCTTGCGCTCGGCCTTGAGGATGGCGCCGGTGTTCGCGTCGATCTCATACTCGAACTTGTAGGCGGCGCCGTCGTGGAAGTTCACGTCGTAAACGGCGCGGCCGTCGTCGACGTCGGGCGTCACGATGAGGGCGTTCTGGGGCACGGCGGCCAGGCCGGCGTGCTTGAGGGCGGCCTGCGCCGCGGCGTTGGGGTCGATGGCCGCGGCGGCCGCGCCGGCGGCGAGAAGGGCGGTGGCAAGCAGGGTCTTCTTCATGCGCGTGTTCCTTTCGGGTGGGTGTCGTGAATTGCAATGAGTTTAACAAAAAAGGGGCCCGCGCGCGAGCGGCGCGGGCCCCTTGGGCGGGGTGCGGCGGGCATGACGCACCCGGGCGCGGCCTCACTCCGCGGCGCGGGGAAGGGCCCAGGCCTTGCGGGCCTTGGCGTCGATGATGAGGTCAAGGCCGCGGAGGGCGTCGGCGCCGAGGAGCGGCTCCTCGCCGTCGCGCAGGAGCGGCTCGAGGGGAAGGGAGAGCGCGCCGAGGCGCAGCGTGCCGGGGGCGCCGCGCTTAAAGGCGGCGTCCTGCGCGGCGTTGACGCCGGCGGCGCCCAGGCGCGCCTCGCCCTCGCCGGCGGGCCAATGCGCGCCGTCCATGAAGGTGAGGGAGGCGCCGGAGTCAAGGAGCACGGGGAAGGTGGTCTCGTCGCCCGCGCGGGTGGCGACGGCGTGGAAGCTGTTGTCGGCCACGTCCAAAAGCGGCAGGGGGAGGGCGCCCTGGGGCACGGGCGGGGCGGAGAACCACGTCACCGCGCCGTCGGCCAGGGAGAGGCGGAAGGGCGCGTAGCCCAGGGCGTTCATGCCCAGGATGCCGTCCACGCGCACGCCGACGGCCTCGGAGAGATGCCCCAAAGGCAGGGCCATGCCGACAAATCGCCGGAGCTCGGCCTCGCCGATTTTGAGGGTGTGGATGGGGAAGGCCTGGGGGGCGGCCTCGACGTTGGTCTCGCCGCCGAGGGCGACGGGCTGGGTGGGCAGGTCGGGGAAGGCCTCTTTGAGGAAGCCGACGTCGAAGGTGGTGTGGCTGGCGCCGGTGTCCAGGAGGAGGGTGCAGGGCTTGCCGTTGAGGGTGGCCGGGAGGGTCTGGAGGTTGTTGCCGGGGTGGACGGTGAGGGCGGCGCGGTTGATTTGGACGGCCGGGGGCGTGGGGGTGAAGAGGGCCTCCTGGGCCAGGAGCGGGCAGGCGGCGAGGAGGGCGGCGGCGAGGGCAATCAGGCGCATGTCAGTTCCCTTTCAGATGGAACAGCGTCAGGAAGAGGATACGAAGGTCGAAGGCCGTGGAGCGGCGGGCGACGTACTCCAGGTCGTAGCGCACCTTCTGGGCGCGGTCGATGGCGTTGCGGCCGTGGATCTGCGCCCAGCCGGTGATGCCCGGGCGCACGTCGTGGCGGTGGCGCTCCTCGGGCGTGTACTCGGCGAGGTATTCCATGAGCAGCGGGCGCGGCCCCACCAGGGCCATCTCGCCGCGCAGCACGTTGATCAGCTCGGGCAGCTCGTCCAGGCTCGTGGCGCGCAGGAAGCGCCCCAGGCGGGTGACCCGCTCCGCGTCCGTCCCCGGCCCCGGGCGCATGGTGCGGAACTTGAGGATGGTGAAGGGCCGCCCCCCCAGCCCCGGCCGCGTCTGCCGGAACAAAATCGGCCGCCCCCCGGGCAGGAGCGCCAGCGCCACGAGCGCCAACGCGCACCCCCACAGGGGCGCGCAGACGATGACCAGGAAGAGCTCCAACGCCCGCGGCATGGCGGCCTTTCGAAGCCCACCGGCAACGCAAACGGAACCAAGGGGACGCGCGCCCCCTTGGTTCCGCCGTCGCCCGGTCGGGCCGTGGCGCGCTTAGGCCGTGCGCAGGCGCGCGGCCTTGCCCGTGCGCGAGCGGAGGTAGTAGAGCTTGGCGCGGCGGACCTTCGCGTGGCCGGTCACCTCGATCTTCTCGATGGCGGGGGAGGCGAAGGGGAAGACCTTCTCGACGCCGACGCCGAAGGAGATGCGGCGCACGGTGAAGGTCTCGGTGATGCCGCGGCCGTCGCGGGCGATGACGTCGCCGGCGAAGACCTGCACGCGCTCCTTGTCGCCTTCCTTGATGCGCACGGAGACGCGCACGATGTCGCCCACCTGCAGCTCGGGGCACTTCTTCGGGTTCTTTTCCGCCGTCAGGGCGTTCACTTTTTCCAAGGCTTTCGCGATCATAGCCGTTGTCCTTATCGTTGCTTCAAATCTGGTCGATGCCGGGCCGTCCGGTCAAGCATCTGGTCCCTGCGCCAGCGCGCCGCCTGGGCGTGGTCGCCGCGCAGGAGGGCCGCCGGCACGGCCTGCCCGCGCCACACGGGCGGGCGGGTGTACTGGGCCTGCTCCAGGAGCCCCTCCCCGGAAAAGGAGTCGTGCCCCGTGGCTTCCTCGCCGCCGCCCAGCACGCCGGGCAGGAGGCGGACGACCGCGTCGGTGACGACCGCGGCGGGCAGGGCCCCGTTGGTCAGCACGTAGTCGCCGACGCTCAGCTGCTCGTCGGCGAGGAGCTCGAGGGCGCGTTCGTCGATGCCCTCATAGTGGCCGCAGAGGAAGACCAGGTGGCTTTCCTGCGCGAGCCGTTGCGCCTCGGCCTGCCGGAAGGGCCGGCCTTGGGGCGACATGGCGATGACGCGCGTGCCGGGGCGGCGGAGGCTCTCGACGGCCTCGAAGAGCGGCTCGGGCTTCATCAGCATCCCGGCGCCGCCGCCGTAAGGCTTGTCGTCGAGCGTGCCGCGCGCGTCGTGCGCGAAGTCCCGCAGGTCGATCGCCCGCAGCTCCGCGGCGCCCATGGCCGCCGCCCGGCGCAGGATGCTCTGCCCGAAGAAGCCTTCCAGCATCCCCGGGAAGATCGTCACCACGTCGATGCGCAGCGGCACCGTGGGCCTCCCGGCGAGCGCCTCAGGCCTGGGCCGCGGCGGCCTTCTTCGCCTGCTTGACGAGCGAGGCCACGGTCTCCGAGACCTGCGCGCCCTGGCTCTGCCAATAGGCGATGCGCTCCAGGTTCAGGCCGCACTTGTCCTCGGTCTTGCGCGGGTCGTACCAGCCCAGGATCTCCAGGAACTTGCCGTCGCGCGGGCTCCGCGAGTCGCAGGCCACCACGCGGAACGTCGCCACGCGGTTGCACCCGGTCTTACGCAATCTGATCTTGACCATTCTGTTCAGTCTCCAAGCCCCGCGCGTCGCTACCCCGCGCCCGGGCCAATTTCGGTTCCAATTCAGCCATTCGGATGAATGAGTGCTATAGTATGCCAAACCCGCCCCCCAAAGCGCAAGCAAAAAATCGCGGGGGCCGG
Source organism: uncultured Kiritimatiellota bacterium (assembly GCA_944389585.1). Classification (GTDB taxonomy): domain Bacteria; phylum Verrucomicrobiota; class Kiritimatiellia; order RFP12; family DVOR01; genus Spyradenecus. The sequence goes on along the minus strand of CALXMW010000017.1, from coordinate 2,050 downwards.
GCCGGGGCCGCCGCCGGCGCGGGGCCGGGCGGCGGAAGGCGCGGCATCAGGCCTCCTCGGCCTCGAGCGCGGCCTCGACCTCGTCGGAGAAGTCGGCCGTGTGGTAGACGTTCTGGACGTCCTCGTTGTCCTCGAGCGCCGCGATGAAGCGGTTGAGCGCCTTGGCCTGCGCCACGTCCGTCACCGGCGTGGTGGCCATCGGGATGAGCTTGACCTCCGCCTCGGAGGTCTCGATCCCGGCCTTGTTCAGCGCGTCGCACACCGCCGCGAAGGCGCTGGGCGCCGTGAGGATCTCGAAGCCCTCGTCGTCGGCGTTCACGTCGTCGGCGCCCGCGTCCAGCGCCAACATCATCACGTCGTCCTCGTTCAGGTCGCCCTTCGGCAGCAGGATCTGCCCCTTGCGCTCGAAGTTGCGCGTCACCGAGCCCGACTGCCCCAGCTCGGAGTTGTTCTTCTTGAAGATGTTGCGGATCTCGGCCGCCGCGCGGTTCTTGTTGTCGGTGAGCACCTGCACCACCAGCCCCACCGTGCCGACGTAACCCTCGTAGGTGATTTCCTCGAGCGCCTCGGCCTGCAGCTCGCCCGTGCCCTTCTTGATGGCGCGGTCGATGTTGTCCTTGGGCATGTTGATGCCCTTGGCCTTCGCGATCAGGTTGCGCAGGGAGGGGTTCGTGTTCGGGTCCCCGCCGCTCTTGGCCACCAGCATGATCTCCTTGGCCAGGCGGCTGAACATCTTGCCGCGCTTGGCGTCGGCCGCGCCCTTGGCGTGCTTGATGGTTGCCCATTTACTGTGTCCGCTCATCGTTCTCTTCCTTTCTGAAGTGATGTGAAGTGGTTGTCCTGAAAAATCAACGCACCGCCCCATAGCCCGCGGCCATGTCCTGCCCCAGCATCCGCTCGGCGGTCTCCTCCTCGCACGGCTGCACCCAGCCCGTCTCGAAGCCCAAATCCCCCACCAAATCCACCAACGGCGCGAACTCCTCCGCCCCCACACGCCGATCCCACCCCCGCATCCCGCGCGCCCGCCCCACCGGGTTGTACTGCGCCATCACGCTCACCGCCACCCCCGCGCCAAGCGTGTTCCGAAGCCAAACCAAACTCTCCGCCGCCTCGTCCACGCGCCCAGGCAACGCCAACACCCGCACGATCAGCCCCCGCCGCGCGATCCCCTCCCCGTCCAACTCCAACGCCCCCAGCCTGTCCCAAAACCAACGGATCGCCCGACGCGCCACCCCCACGTAATCCGAAGCCCCGCTCCCCTCCGCCGCGGACGCCTCCCGCGCGTAACGCAAATCCGCCAACGCCACATCCGCCAACCCCGCGAACGCCTCCAACGCCTCCACCCGCTCATACCCCGACGTGTTGTACACAAACGGCAGGCGCACCCCCTCCCCCGCCAACACCCCGGCCGCCTCCGCAATCTGCGGCAACCACGGCGTCGGCGACACCAAGTTCCAATTATGGCACCCCTCCGCAGCCAACGCACGCATCCGCGACGCCAACCCCGCCACCGAAAGATCCTCCCCCGCCCCGCCACTGCTCCACTTCGCGTTCTGGCAATACACACACCGCATCGTGCAATGCGAGAAAAACAACGTCCCACTCCCCCGCGTCCCCGAAATCGGCGGCTCCTCCCCAAAATGAGGCCCCCAACGGAACACCCGCGGCAGCACCCCGCTCCCGCAATAGCCCACCCGCCCATGCAGACGGTCGACGCCGCACCGCCGGGGGCAAAGCTCGCAATGCTCCAACGAAAAATCCATAAGCACACAATTATACCACAAACACCAAAAAGAAACCACCAACCCACAGAGAACAGGACGCCCCTGACGGCGCGGCGCCTTTCGCTGCGCGGGCGGCTTTCGCTGCGCGGGCTACCACAAAGAAACAAAGAACCACAAAGGACACAAAGCGGAAACCGGGACATAAAGCACGCCCCTGACGGCGCGGGCGGCTTTCGCTGCGCGGGCTATCACAAAGAAACAAAGAACCACAAAGGACACAAAGCGGAAACCGGGACATAAAGCACGCCCCTGACGGCGCGGACGGC
>CALXMW010000016.1 GCA_944389585.1 uncultured Kiritimatiellota bacterium | reverse complement strand
CACCCCACAAAAAAAGGGTCGTTTATTTGTGGGGTTTAGGATTTGTCGCAATGTGTTGAGAGAAATGAAAGCAATGCCGCTTGTCTCCATTGTTGTGCCGGCATACAACGCCGAGCGTTGGATTGGGTCGTGCGTGCGCTCGGTGTTGGGGCAGACGCACCGCGCGCTCGAACTCCTCCTCATCGATGACGGGAGCACGTCGGGGCAAGAGGCGCTGGCGGAGCTGGTGCGCGGCGAGCGGCGCCTCCGTGTCGTCCACCAGCCCAACCTCGGGATCAGCGGTGCGCGCAACCGCGGCATCGATCTGGTCCAGGGAGATTACGTCGGCTTCCTGGACGCGGACGACCTGCTCAGCCCAAGGGCCGTGGAACGCTGCGTCGCGGCGTTGGAAGCCGACCCGGCCGCCGCGCTCGTGCGCTTCGACATGACTTCGGACGAAGCGGAGCTGGCCGAATGCGCGCCCCCCAACCCGCAGGTTTGGGACGACCCCGTGGCGGGCTTCCTGGCGCTCCCGCCCCAGCGCCGCTGGGCCTCTTCCTGCACCGCGCTCTACAGGCGCGGGGCGCTCGCCGCACACCGCTTCCGCCTCGGGCTGAACTATGAGGACGTGGACTTCTGGCTGCGCCTGTTGCGGCGGACGCGGCGGTGCCTCTACCTCCCCGCCCCCTTCTACTTTTACCGCCAGCACGCCGATTCCTTCGTCCACACCACGCTCACGGCGGCGCAGCTGCACGATTTCGACGCCATCGCCCGCGGCGTCGCGCTGGACTTCCGGGACGATCCCGTGCACTGGCGGGGCGTGCGCCGGGGGGTGCTCCAGCCCTTGGCGCTCATCTTCTGGAAGGCCATCCGCAAGTGGAATCCAGGAAACGGACCCGCGCCGCGCCGGGACTTGGGGCGCCTCACGGAAGGCTGGTTTCGGGACGGCACCCTGCGGCTGTCGGACTTCCCGCCCAAGTGGCGCCTGCGCCTGTTGCCGCGCTGGCTCCGCGCGAAGGCCCACCCGCGGCTCATCGCCTGGTGTTGCCCGCGCTTGCCGGCGCGCCCGACGATTTTGATGCTCCACACCATCACCGACACGCCCTCGGAGGAGCGCCTGCCCATCGCCACCCGCCCCTCCGAGCTCCGCAGGCTGATTGCAGACCTGCTCGCCTCCGGCTACGCCTTCCAGACCCTGACGGACGCCTTTGAGCGCCCCCTGGGCCGCCCGACCATCGTGCTGACCTTCGACGACGGTTTCGCCGATGTCTACACGGAGCTCTTCCCCATCCTGCGGGAGTTCGGTGTCCCGGCCACCTGCTTCCTCACCGACCTCAAGCCCCCGGAATATCTCGCGGATTGGCAAACCCGCGCCCTCGACGCCTCGGGCCTCATCGAAATCGGCGGTCACACCTCGAGCCATCCCTGGCTCCCCAGCGAGCCCATCGCCGCACAACGGCGGCAGATCGAGGACAACAAACGGCGTCTGGAGGCCCTCCTGGGCCATCCCATCCACACCTTCGCCTACCCCTCCGGCGCCTACTCGCAGGAGGCCGCCGCGATCCTGCGCGAAGCGGGCTACCGCCGCGCCGTCGTCACGCGCAACAAAGGCGCGCCGAAAGGCGACTTCTTCCTCCAACGCCTTGAGATCCCCCACGGCGCCGGGCGCCTGGACGCCTATCTGATCGCCACGCGGGGCCGTTGCCTCCGGCGGGGGCGCCGTCTCTTCAAGAAGGTCTGAGCGCATATGTTCAAGGCTCTCCGCAAACGCCTCCGCGCCAAGCAGGCCCAACGCCTGGCACAATCCCTGCGCGAAGGCCCCGCCCGCCACCTCCTTGCCGCGCAGGCCCGCCTCGCGATGGGGCCGGTCGCGCCGCTCCGCGCCGACCTTGGCCGCTTCGGGGGCCGCTTCATCCGCTACACCTACAAGACGCCACGGGGGCTCGACGTGCGCAACCTGGGCGACTATCTCCAGAGCGAGGCCACCGAGCTCGCCGTCCGCGCGGCGATGGGGGAGGCCGTCGCCTTCACGCCCTGGCCGCGCAACGCGCTCTCGTGGTACGACGGCCCGCCGGCCATCTGCGTCATGCAAGGCTGGTACGAACACGACACCCTGCGCTTCCTGCCGAACCGCAACGTCCTGCCCGTGTGGGTCGGCACCCATTTCGAGCGCGCGACGCGCGAACGCCTGGCCTTCCTCGCGGCGCTCGACCGCGACCTGCTCACCGATTGGGAGTTCGGCTGCCGCGACCTCTCCACGCTTGAGTGGTGCCGAAGCCAAGGCCTGGCCGCCTACTTCAGCCGATGCCTGACCCTGACCCTCCCCACGCGGGGGCCCGCCCGGCGGGACAAACTCTTCCTCGTCGGCCCGGACGCCTGGCGCGAGCGCGTCCAAAACGCCTTGCCGCGAGCCCTGCGCGAGGCCCGGCCGGTGGTCTGCGCGGATCAGCTCGTCACGGGCGAACGCGCCCTTGCGGAGCGCGGGCACCTCCCCGCGGCGAAGACCCTGCTCCAAACCTACCGCGACGAGGCCGCCCTCGTCATCACCTCGCGCATCCACTGCGCGCAACCCTGCCTGGCGATGGGCATCCCCGTCGTCTTCATCGACCCGGTCAACAAAGAGGCCGAGCGCTTCTCCACCCTCCGCGGCCTCATCCCCATCCATTCCTTCGACGACCTCGAGGCCGGGAAGGTTGACCTCGCGCCGGAGCCCCCAGACCTCGCCCCCCTCAAGCGCGCCATGCTCGAGAACCTTCGCCTCTCCATCCTTGAGGCCTGCGGCGACGACGTGGAGCGCGCCCGCTTGGCCGACCTCCGCGCCGACATCGCCGCCTTCCGGTGCCGCTGACGCGCCTCAGGCACGCCCCGCGGCCACCTTGGCGAGCGCCTCGGAAAGAAAGGCCTGCCCCTCCCGGCGCAACGCCGCCAGCCCCGCCCCGCAATCCGGCAACGGCTCGCGCAACAGCCGCGCCAGCTCCTCCTCCGGCGTGGCAAGCAGCCGAAGCCGCCCCTCCAGCCCCAACCGGCGCAGCAACGTCCCCCGGCGCGAAGTCTCCGAAATCCCGCCCGCCAAACCGGCGACGGAGGCAAACGGCTTGCCGAAAAGCACGCTCAGCACCGTGCCATGGAACGAATCCGTCAGCACCGCCTCCGCCCCGCGCACAGCCGTCACCAAGCGGTCTGGCGAAATCCCCCACCGCACCCCGCGGGCGAAACGGTAGCGCGGCTGGAAATACATCGGCGCGATGACGCACGCCAGCCCCAACCGCTTGGCGAGCGCCCGCGCCGTGGCCCACACCGCCCCCACCGAAAGCGTATAGACAAAGAGATACGGCCGCCCGGAAGTCCACCCCGAGGCCGCGATCCGCCCATACTCCCCCGCCTCCAACAAAAGCGTGGGGTCCGGCGCCAACCGCGCCTCCTCCCCCAACCCAAGCTGCCGCATGAACCCCAGTTCCCGCACCGACAGCGCCGTCAGCCGCCCCATGGCCGCGCGGATGCGCCCCAGCGCCGCCGCGTCCAACGCGCCCTCCCCCGCGCTCACCGCATAACCCACGGCCGCCATCCCCCGCGGCCACGTCTCCCCCAGGAAATCCGCCAAATCCCCCGCCTCGGCGATGGTAGGGTTCCAAACCTGGTCGCTCCCCACCACCACGCAATCGAAACGCCCCGCGAACGCCTCCGGCTCGCACGCCGCCTCCGGCAACCACCGCCGTTTGAACGCCGCCAACCGGCGAAGCCCAACATCCCGCGCCCCCACCGACAGCACGTTCATCGCCGCCCACTTCCTCACCGCCCGAATGACGCCCCCGCAACACGCCAAGAACGGCGCCAGCGGGAACCACCGCCGTTGCCTGCGCATCGCCCGCCGCACCGGGAACGTCACCTGATGCCCCATCCGCTCCAACATCGTTCGCAACGCCCACGCCTGCAACATCGCCCCGCAATTGTCCTCCCAATGGAACGTCAGCACCGCAATCCGCATAACACCATCCTTCTCCAACGCCTTAGAAGAAAGTCCCACCCCCACAACTAAACGTCCCTTTGTTTGTGGGCAGAGAAAAAGACGCCCCCCGATTTATTGTCGGGGGGCGCGCGTGGATTTGTTTTCTGGCTAGCCAATGTGCCGAGGCGGCACATTAGGGCGAGGTGCCGATGTCTTTCGGGAAGGCGCCCAAGAGGCGCTCTTGGGTGGCAAGGACGGCGTCTTGGGGAACGTCATAGCTGCGGCGGATGTCTTCGGGGAGCGTTTTCAGGCGGTGAATGATGTCGGCCAGCGTCCAAGGGTTTGGCGATTTCCCGCAGAAGGAGTAATAGTCGTCGAACTTGAAGCGCCAGTTTGCCTCCCCGCCGCGATTGAGGTGGGAGAGGCAAAGCAGATGGTTGGGGATGCCAAGCCCGTCTGCCGTGATGCACCCATGCATGGCCGAGGCCAGGAGTGTCTTGCATTGGGCCAACTTATGCAACGTTTCCAACGGGTCGGCCTCGACATCCAGCAGACAAACATTGTCGCCATAATGTTCGCGCAAAAGTTCCGCGATGGATTCGCCAATCTTTTTGTCGTGTCCATGGGGCATGAGTCCAAGGTCATAAATCGGTTCTGGGCGCTCCTTGAGCAAGGTTCGCCCGAATAGGAGCCCTGGGTCTCCGATTGGCAAGGCGTTCCAGTCACAATAGTTCTCGCCCAAGAAACGCCTCATGTTGGCAATCGAGCCTGTTCCGCGTAGAGCCGTAATCCTAAACTTCCGTTTGATTGGCAAAAAGGTGTCGTGCGCGCCTAAGAACCCCGTCCCCCACACGCTCACGGGCCTGGAGCGCAAAGCCCACCAACAGGTCATCGCATGGCGGAGCCGAGAGAGGGGGCGCCAACTGCGGACATAGCCGTCGAGGATACTCCCAACTGCGCATAATTCTTCATTCCACTGCCTGGCATACCGCGCTTTCTTTCCGCTGACAGCCTCCACCAAGAACGGCGTCAAGGCATCCCCGAAGTTCTTCTCCAAGATATACCAATACAGGTCAATCACGACAACTCCTATCGTCCTTATGGATAATCAATCGTCCCTTTGTTTGTGGGTGTGTGAACGGCCATAAGTATAGCAAACTCCAGGGGCGCTCTCCCCTCAAACAAAGGGACGTTTAGTTGTGGGGTGCTGGGCTGAGGAGCGAGGAGCAAGATGCGTGTCGGGCTATTGACGTTGCATTCACAGTTGAATTACGGCGGGGTGTTGCAGGCGTGGGCGGGGCAATGCGCGTTGGAGGGGCTGGGGCATGAGGTCTGCGTGCTCGATCGATGGCTTGACCCGCGGAACCTGACGCTCTTGGGCCCGTTCGGCGCGTTGTCGCGCGCCACGGTGCGCAGTGCGCTCTGCGAGGGGCTTGCCTATGGGCAGGCGGGCGCGTTCGCGCGGCGTCATTGGCGGACGATCCGGTTCGTGCGGGGCAGGCTCCGCCTTTCGCCGTTCCATTTCTACCGTTGGCAGGAGGTCGCGGGGCGGGCGCTTGGCGTGGATTGCGTCGTGGTTGGCAGCGACCAGGTGTGGCATTGCGGCGATTGGGGCGACCCGGCGCCATATCTTCTGGAGGGCGCCCCGCAGGGGCTTCCGGCCGTCGCTTACGCGGCCAGTTTCGGCATGAGGGAGATTCCCGAGGCGTGGCGTGAGGCCTTCCGCGCGGGGTTCCGCCGTTTCGCCGCCATCGGCGTGCGCGAGGCCGAGGGCGTCGGCCTGGCGGCCCGGCTCGGCGGCACGGCCACGCACGTGCTCGACCCCACCCAGCTCGTCCCCGCGGAGGTTTGGCGCGAGCGCCTCGGCCTCCGCCCCAAACGCGGCGGCCGCCCGCGCCTCTTCTGCTACTTTCTCTCCGAGAGCGCCACCGCCGCTTGGCCCTATCTTGAGGCCTTTGCCCGCCGCAACGACCTTGCCGTGGATCTCTTCGGCGCGGATACGAACTTTGTGCTGCGTCTGCCGCCCAAGGCCCTGCTCCGGCACGTGGCCCGGCTCCCCAAGCGTGCCTGTTCACCCGTGCGCGTCCGCCTCTCGGCGGGGCCGCGGGAGTTTCTTCAGGCGCTTGCGGATGCGGACGCCGTGGTCTCCGATTCCTTCCACGCGCTCATGTTCGCCTCCCTTTTCGGCAAGAACGTGCGCATTCTCCGCCCCACGGCGCCAAGCCGCCTGGCCATGTTCGCGCGCATCGAGGAGTTCGCCAGGCATTACGTCCAAGGCCCCGCCATCGCCGACGGCCTTCCCGCCGCGTTGGCCTCCCTGTCCGCCGGGGAAAGCGTCGCCTACGACGGCGAAGCCTTGGAGGCCGCGCGGCGCCGCTCCCGGGAGTGGCTGCGCGAGGCCTTGGCAAAGGCGACGGGCCCCTAGGGCAGCCGCACCTGAACAACGCTTGCCCCCCTCTTCAGCCTTCGCCTCCTCCCCTCACCAGCCCCTTTTAGGACAGTGCCAGAGAAACCAAAAGGCCGAGGCGTGACGCCTCGGCCTGATGATGGGGACATCCTTGGAAGGATGGTGGAGCGAAGGGGATTCGAACCCCTGACCCCCACGTTGCGAACGTGATGCTCTACCAACTGAGCTACCGCCCCGAACGAAAGTGCAACCAAGATACCACATCCCAAGCCCGGGCGCAAGTTTTTTTTGCTTTCCCGCCTTTCCGGACGCTTTTCGCCGGGGCATCCGGAGGCCCGGGGAAAAGGCGGCTTGCAAGCGGGGGCAGGATGGGGTAAACTATAAGTAGGTAAGTTGGCGGAGATGAAAGATGAAGATTGTTTGTGACACGAACCTGCCTTTGGGGCGGACGCTGTTCAGCACGTTGGGGCAGGTGACGCTGGTCGACGGCTCGCGCCTGACGCCCGAGCAAGTGCGCGACGCGGAGATGCTGATGGTGCGCGACGTGCCGCTGAACCGGGCGTTGCTGGAAGGCTCCTCGGTGCGCTTCATCGGCACGGCCGTCACGGGCACCGACCACGTGGACGAGGATTACCTGGCCGAGGCGGGCATCCGCTGGGTCCACGCCCCCCGCGCGAACGGCGAGAGCGTGGCGGATTATTGCACCGCGGCCCTCCTGGAATATGCCCACACGCGCCACCACCGCCTGGACGGCGCGACGGTGGCGCTCATCGGCGTGGGGTGGATCGGCGGCATGATGCGCCGCCGCTGCGAGGCGCTGGGGATGCGCGTGCTCTGCTGCGACCCGCCGCGGAAGGACAACCCGCACGACGCCGAGGCGCAGGCCTTCCTCCCCCAAGAGGCCGTCCTGGCCCAGGCCGACTACATCATCCCCTTCGTGCCGCTGACGCGCGAAGGCCCCCACCCCACCTGGCACCTGCTCGACGCCGCGGCCCTCCGCGGCGCGAAATACGGCGCCGTGCTCATCAACATGGCCCGCGGCGCGGTCTGCGACACCGCCGCGCTCGTCGCCGCCCTGCGCGAAGGCCTCCTCTCCGACGCGATCATCGACGTCTGGGAAGGCGAGCCCGACTTCTCGCCCGAGCTGGCCGACCTCGCCTTCCTGGCGACGCCCCACCTGGCCGGCCACTCCTACGAAGGCAAGGTCAACGGCACCATCGCCGTCTACCACGCCGCCTGCGCCTACCTCGGCAAGCAACCCGCCGTCCAGCCCATCCTGCCGCCCCCCGTCGTCCCCAAAATCACCATGGACGCGCAGGGGAAGGACGACGAGGAGGTGCTCTGGTTCCTGACGCAGAAACTCTCGATGGTCGTGGCCGACCACCTCAACTTCCAGGACATCGTCCACCTGCCCGAGGCCCTCCGCCGCCGGCGCTTCGCCGCCCAACGGCGCACCTACCCCTACCGCCGGCAGTTCTGCGCCACCACCGTCACCCTCCGCCACGCCACGCCCGGGCTCCTGGCCAAGGTCGCCGCCCTCGGCTTCCGCCTGCCCGACGCCGCCGACGCCGCACCGCCCGCCCCAGGCCTCCAATAACCACCCCGCCGCGGGGTTTTGTGTCCACCCACGCGCCGCCGCCAAACCGCGGGCGGCCCCAAGGGGAATGTGCCATGCCATGCAATCTGAAAGCCTTCGGGCTGGAACGTTTCGACGAATCCCCAAAGACCATCCAGGCGCTGCTGGACGAGGCCGAGCGCCTGGGCATGCCGCGCGAAGGCTACGAAGGGAAATACCTGTGCTACGACCACGGGCAGGCGGAGCTCATCCTGCGCCTGGTCCGCGACAAGGAAAACCCGCGGCAACTGAACTTCTGCGGGCTGGACACCCAGCTCATCGGCGACACGACCTGGACGGTCACCCTCGTCTCCTCCGCGCCCGACCCGGAGGCCGAGGAAGGCGCCGGCCTGATGCGCCAATGCGTCGTGCAAAACGCCTTGGGCGAAGGCAAAGGCTTCGCGCTCATCGATGTCGTCACCGCCGACATCCGCCCCACCTACACCGAAGGGACGCGCCTGGAACTGCAGGTCTGCGCCCTGCCCTACGACGTGGCCTACTACGCCGACGAAGAGGCCTACGTGGCCGACGCGGCGACGCACCTGCCCCTGCCCAAGGGCGTGCCGCGGGAAGACGGCAAGGACTACGCCGTCTTCGCCCAAGGCACCGTCTGGCCCCTGGGCCTCCTCAGCAAAGACGAGTCCACGCCCAAAGACCTCACCTATGTCCGCGGCGAGGTCGTCAGCGTCCGCAAAGGGCGTTTGGCCGACCGCCGGGATGCCTTCTGGATCGTCACCATCGACACCTCCTTCGGCCCGCTCGACGTTGTCCACGGCCTGGACGCCGTGCGCGAGGAGCAGCGCCCGTTCATCCGCCGCGGCGCCATCCTGGCCGCCACCTGCGTCCTCTCGGCGGACGCCACGACCGTGACCTACGACGGCGGGCGCGTCGACGACGAGGACAACCTCCTGCTCCTGGTCGGCGGCGTCCTGGCGCGGGAAAACCCGGATCGCCTCCGCGCCGTCGCCACGCCGGGCCTGCGCTACGTCTCGGAATACAACAAATCCGTCATCGAGGGGCTCGACGCCGTCATCGAGCGCATCCGAAGCCTGCAAGCCAGCGCGCGCCTGCCGGACTACCGCTTCCGCCTGGCCACCGTCGTCGGCGTGCGCCAACCCGCGGGCCTGCCCCGCCTGCCCCACGGCGTCGGCACACGCTGCGCCTACCTCTACCATCTCGACCGCAACGGGCGCGAGGTCTACCTCGGGCTCCTCTTCCTGACGCTCGACGGGCAAAACCGCGTCACGACCTTCGAGATCTCGCAATCCGACGCCTACGCGCTGGCCTACGACAAGCCGCGCCAAGACGTCGACACCCCCCAGCACGTCTGGCCCAAGGCCCTGCCCCCGGCCACCGCACCCTTCATCCAAGACCTGAACGACTTCGCGAAACGCCTCGTCGAGGAGGCCGCGCGCCAGGCCGACGCCGAAGGGAAGGGCACGGCCGGCGGGCTCGTCTGGCTCAAGGACGAATGGGAGGCGCCGGTGGACTTCGCCCATCTCCTCTTCGCCTACAACGGCGTCCCCTACGCGCTCTACGCGGACTTCGTCTGCTGGCCCGAGCTGGGCTCCTGCGACGTCCCCGGGCGCTTCAGCCGGCGCGTCCCAAACGAATGGAAAGAGGCCGGGGCAACGACCCTCTTCATCCTCCTGGGAATCGACGCGAAAGGCCAAATCCGCTCCCTCATCGACGACGCGCACGGCGGCCCCATCCGGGACGTGCACCTGAACCCCTACAGCCTCGGCGACCACGCCGACGACGCGCCGATGGGCGCCCTGGAGCGGAAACGCCTGGCCATCGCCGAGGCCCGGGCCTTCCTGGCGCGCAACGGGCTAGAGTGCCTCTCCGTCTGCGGCTATCCGGAAGCGGGGCCGGAGATTTGGTTCCGCGACGCGCAGGGGCGCCCCTGCTGGCTCCGCGTCCACCTCGCCCTCACGCAGGAGGAGACGGACGCCAAGCCGTTCCGCGACCTCGAGCGGGCGCTCCCGCGCCTCCGCGCCAACGACGGCTACTTTCTGGCCGTCCACCTGCCCGGCTTCGGCGCCCCCCGGCGCGGCGCGCGCCCGCGGCTTGTCTGCGAGCCGTTCCAACGCCTCTGCCTCGCCCCGTGAGCGAGCGTATATGAAAAAGCCCCGGCCTTGTTGAAGCCGGGGCTTTTTGTTGGCAGACGTCCTTGCCTTACGCCACGCGGCGGCGAAGCGCCACGCCCGCCACGCCGAGGGCGAGCAACGCCAGCGCCGTCGGCTCAGGCAGCACGGCCACGCCGGTCTTCACCGTCAGGTCGGAGAAGGCGAAGTCCCCGGCATCCCTGTTGGCGCCGTTCGCAAGCGGGTTGCCGCCGCTGGTCCCGGCGTTCTGGGCGCCCCAGAAAATCGTGGGGTTGCCAGAGGCCGCGGCGGTGGTGCCGATGAGGACATCGTCGACGTAGAACGCGATCATCTCCTCGTTGCCGGAAATGGTGAGCGTGTACGACGTGCCAGCGGCGGCTTTGACCGACCCGAGTCTCACGGAGGACGTCCCCGTGTTCGTGTCGATGGTGATCGACCCATTGCTGGCCGCGTCGGAGCTGTGCATATCCATCGTGAGGAAGGTCGTGCCGGAGACACCGACGACCCCGGGATAGCGGGCGCTGCTCGGATACTGCGCAAACGAAAAGTCGTTGCCAAGCTTGAGGGTGATCTTGGCAGACCATTTCGTCGCGCCGCCCAGGGCCAGCGTGTACGAGCCGCGGGTGGCGGAGTCGGCGGCGATGTCCACGGTCGTGGCACCGTCCCAGTTGATGTTCAAGGCCTGGGCGGCGCCCAGGGCCAGTGCGGCGAAAGCCGCGGTGAGGAGTGACTTTTTCATGTGTGAGGGGATCTCCCTTTTCGCCCGGTTGGAAACGGAAGGGGGCCGGGGACGAAAAACGTGCCCACCTCCGATGTCTCGCTCTAGGCCGTAGGAAGCCCGCCAATAAACACCAAAAGGGGCACGCGATGCCGCGTGCACGCATCCTGGACAAATTGGCGAAAGTTCCTACGTTTCGAGCGATGTCCTTGTGCGTCTGCACAAACCATTGCCACGGCTCTCCCATGGCGTGCCAATAAAATATCACATCCGCGGGAAGGACGCAAACGTGCCGGGGATGGCGTTTTTTTGGTATGATGGACAGGTTTACAATCCCCAAACAAGGACGATTATGGCAGAGCAGATTGCGGCGACGGTGAACGGCGACCCCATCCCCCGGCAGGCGGTGGATTTCGAGTTGCAGCGGCTGATCCATTTTTACCAGCAGCAGGGCGTGCCGGAGGAGCAGATCCGGCTGCAGTTGGACGACTTGAAGGCCAAGGCCCTGGAGCAGGCGATTGGGACGAAGCTGCTCATCGACGAGGCGAAGCGGCTGGACATCCCGGTCTCGGGCGACGACCTGGACGCGCAGTTCGAGACGTACGTCAAGCAGTTCGGCGGCGACCGGGAGCGTCTGGAAAAGGCAATCGCGGCGCAGGGGATGACGGTGGAGCGCTTCAAGCAGGAGTTGCGCCAGGGCGTGATGATCAACAAGCTCATCGAGCAGGTCTGCTCGGCCGTGCCGCACCCGACGGACGAGGAGATCAAGGCCCATTACGAGGCGCACCGGGGCGAGTACACCACGCAAGACCGCGTGCTGGCCCAGCACATCCTCGTCAAGCCCGAGAGCGACAAGCCCGAGGACAAGGCCGCCGCGAAGGCGAAGCTGGAGGCGATCCGCGGGCGCATCGTCAGCGGGGAGAGCACGTTCGCCCACGAGGCCAAGCTGCACAGCGACTGCCCCAGCGGCAAGCAGAACGGCGGCTCGCTGGGCTGGTTCGGCCGCGGCATGATGGTCAAGCCCTTTGAAGAGGCGGCCTTCGGCCTGGCGCTCGACACCGTCTCGGACATCCTGGAGACGCCGTTCGGCTACCACATCATCGTGAAGACGGGCGAGGAGAAGGGGCGCACGCCCACCCTCGAGGAACTGCGCGAGAAAATCGCCTCCTTCCTCTTCCACGCCAAGCGCGGCCAGGCCGTCTCGGATCACGTGGCGGAGCTGCGCGCGAAGGCCGACGTGAAGTTGGCGTAAAGGGGGCGGCATGGACTTCGAACGCTTCCTGCAGGACGTCTCCGAGCTGCTGAACATCCCCCAGCGCCAAGTGGCGGCGGTGGCGCGCCTCCTGGAGGAGGGATGCACCATCCCCTTCATCGCGCGCTACCGCAAAGAGGCCCACGGGAACCTCAACGAAGTCCAAATCGCCGACATCCAAGACCGCCTCAACTACCTGCGCGAGCTGGAGGCCCGCCGCGAGGCCATCCTCTCCTCCATCATCCAGCAGAACAAGCTGACCGACGAGCTGAAGGAAAAGGTGCTCGCCTGCAAGACCCGCGCCGCGCTCGAAGACCTCTACCTGCCCTACCGCCCCAAGCGCCGCACCCGCGCCAGCGTCGCGCGGGAACGGGGGCTGGAACCGCTCGCGGCCCTCATCCTGAAGCAGGGCGACGAAGCCCCGGAAGAGGCCGCCGCGCGGTTCGTCGACCCCGCGAAGGAACTCGCCGACACGGCCGCCGCGCTCAAGGGCGCGCGGGACATCGTGGCCGAGACCGTCTCCGAGAACCCGGACGTGCGCGGCTACGCCCGCAAATGGTTCGAAAAATATGGCATGATGCGCGCGGAGGTCGTCGACCCGCCGCCCGCCCAGCCCACGAAGTACGAGCTTTACTACGACTTCGACGAATCCATCGCCAACATCCCCTCGCACCGTTTCTTCGCCATCAAGCGCGGCGAGGCCGAGGGCATCCTCCACGTCTCCCTGCGCATCGACGCCGACCCCATCCTGGCCAAGGCCCTCGACATCCTCCGCCTCCGCGAGGCCAGCCCCTGGGCGGACGAGCTCCGCGCCGCCGCGCAGGACGGCCTGCGCCGCCTCCTGGCCCCGAGCATCGAGTTGGACGTGGCCGTGGAGCTGAAGCAACGCGCCGACCGCGAGGCCGTGGACATCTTCGCCGAGAACCTCCGCCACCTGCTCCTGCAGGCGCCCCTCGGGGAGCGCGCCGTCATCGGCATCGACCCGGGCATCCGCACCGGCTGCAAATGCGTGGCCCTCGACGCCACCGGCAAGTTCCTCGAAAACCTCACCATCTACCCCGGCCAGGGCCAGCAAAGCGACGTCGCCGCCTCCGTCGCCCTCATGAAACTCATCGCCCGCCACCGCCCCTACGCCGTCGCCGTCGGCAACGGCACCGCCGGGCGCGAGACCGAGCGCTTCGTGCGCCGCCTCCTCAAGCAGACCGGCAACGAGGACATCCTCGTCGTCTCCGTCAACGAGGCCGGCGCCTCGGTCTACTCCGCCAGCGACGTCGCCCGCGAGGAGTTCCCCGACCTCGACCTCACCGTGCGCGGGGCCATCTCCATCGGCCGGCGCCTGCAAGACCCCCTCGCCGAGCTCGTCAAGATCAACCCCGCCTCCATCGGCGTGGGCCAATACCAGCACGACGTGAACCAGACCCTCCTGAGCACCAAGCTCGACGAGGTGGTCGTCAGCTGCGTGAACCGCGTGGGCGTGGAGCTCAACACCGCCAGCGCCCCCCTCCTTACCCGCGTCTCCGGCATCGGCCCGGCCCTCGCCAAGCGCATCGTGGACTACCGCAACGAGCACGGCGCCTTCGCCGAGCGCGGCGAACTGCTCAAGGTGCCCGGCCTCGGCGCCAAGACCTTCGAGCAGTGCGCCGGCTTCCTCCGCATCCGCGAAAGCAAAAACCCGCTCGACCGCTCCGCCGTCCACCCCGAACGCTACGCCCTCGTCCGCCGCATGGCCCAAGACGCCGGGCTCCCCCTCGAGGAGCTCGTCGGCAACGAGGCCGCCATCGCCAAAATCCGCCTCAAGGACTACGAGAGCGAGAGCGTCGGCCTCCTGACCCTGCGCGACATCCTCGACGAGCTGCGCAAGCCCGGCCGCGACCCGCGCGACACCTTCGAGCCGCCCGCCTTCCGCGAGGACGTCACCGCCATCGAGGACGTCAAGCCCGGCATGGTGCTCGAAGGCGTCGTCACCAACGTCACCGCCTTCGGCGCCTTCGTCGACATCGGCGTCCACCAGGACGGCCTCATCCACCTCTCCGAGCTCGCCAGCCACTACGTGCGCGACCCGCACAAACTCGTCAAGGCCGGCGACAGGCTCATCGTCCGCGTCCTGAACGTCGACCTCGCGCGCCACCGCATCTCCCTCTCCGCCCGACCCCCCAAGAAGGGCGCCCCCGGCGAGCGCCCCCACCGCGCCCCGCGCGGCGGCATCCCCCAGCCCCGCCCCAAGGCGCAGGGCGACTTCCGCAACAACCCCTTCGCGGGGCTCTGATGGACGCGCCCGCCCACGAGCTCATCCTCGCGCCCCTGCGCGGCGTGACGGGCCTGCGCTTCCGCCAGGCCTTCCAGGCCCACCTCACAGGGCTCGACCGCGCCGTCGCCCCCTTCATCGCCACCGTGCAAGGGCCGCGCGTCAAGCCCGAGATCCTGCGCGGCGTCGACCCCGCGGCCCAGCCCGCCGGCCTCCCCCTTATCCCCCAGGTCATCGGCAAAGACCCCGCCCAGCTCCGCGTCATGCTCCGCGCCATGCGGGCGCTCGGCTACGCGGACATCGACCTCAACGCCGGCTGTCCCTGGCCCTTCGTCGCCAAAAAAGGCCGCGGCGCCGGCCTCCTGCGCGACGAAGCCTCCCTGGCTGCCATGCTCGAGGCCGGCTGCGAGGAACTCGGCCCCGGGCATTTCTCGCTCAAGGTGCGCCTCGGCCTCGACGACGCCACGCTCCTGCCCAGGCGCCTCCCCCTTATCCAATCCTTCCCCCTGCGCGAACTCTGCGTCCACCCCCGCACCGCCAAGCAGATGTACGAGGGCGCCGTCGACCTCGAGACCTTCGCCCGCGTGGCCGAGGCCTGCAGGCTCCCCCTCGTCTACAACGGCGACATCCGCACGCTGGGAGACTTCCGCCGCCTCTCGGCCCGCTTCCCGGGCATCCGCCGCTGGATGCTCGGCCGCGGCCTCGTGGCCAACCCCTTCCTGGCCGAATCCATCCGCGCCGACACGGACACGCGGGTTCTGGCCCGCTTCCAAGCCTGGCACGCCGATTTGCTCGAACGCTACGCCGCAGACGCCCCCGGCGACCACGCCCTGCTGGGCCACCTCAAGGAACTCTGGGCCTACCTGGCGCCGACCTTCCGCGACGGCCGGCGACTGTGGGACGCGCTGAAGCTGACACGCACCCGCGCCGAGTTCGAGCGCGTCTTGGCACTCTCCCGGCTGGAATGGGCCTAAGCCCCCTCACGCATAGCGCGACACGATTTCGAGGATCGCCTCGGCGTATTTCGCCAGCTTGACCTCGCCCATGCCCTGAATCAACGCGAGCTCCTCGAAGGTGCCCGGGCGTTTGCGGGCAATGGCGGCGACGGTGCGGCTATGAAGCACCATGTAGGCCGGCAGGCCACGGCGCTCGGCCTCCTGCCGCACCCACGTGCGCAGGGCCGTGGCCAGGCCGGTGGCGGGGCGCGCGGCGGCGGCGCGTTTGGGCTTGTCGGCCGGGGCGGCCCCCGCGAAGGTGGCGATGGGCGGGACGGGCGCACGGCCAAGCACCAGGTCGTAACCCGCCGGGGTAAGGGCCATGCCGCTGAGATACCCATCCATCTCCAAGGCCTCGCAGGCGCGGGCAATGGCCTCGGCGGGCGGCTCGGGGAGGATGCCGAAGGTGGAGAGGGCGCGCCATTGCGGGGCCTCGGCCTCGCCGCGCAGGATGGCGGCGACGAGCGCGTAGTCGCCCCGGCCGTGGAGGCGGGCGACGCAGGAGAGGATCTTGCGCAGGCGGACGAGGCGCTCGGGGTCGGCGGGCAAGCGCGGCGGGAAGGCCGCCAAGGGGTGGCAGACGTCGCACTTCGTGCAGGCCCGGGCGGGGGCGTGGTCGCCGAAATAGGCCAAGAGGAAACGGTGGCGGCAACCACGCGCGTCCACGTAGTCGAGCAGGTCGCGCAGGCGGTCGCGCTCGGCGGCCTCCTTGCGGGCGAGGGCGGAGCAAATGCGCTCGAGCGCGGGCAGGTCGCCCTCCTTGGGCACGGTGATGGTGGAATGGGGACTGCCC
Organism: uncultured Kiritimatiellota bacterium; assembly: GCA_944389585.1. Lineage (GTDB taxonomy): Bacteria > Verrucomicrobiota > Kiritimatiellia > RFP12 > DVOR01 > Spyradenecus. The sequence goes on along the minus strand of CALXMW010000016.1, from coordinate 4,018 downwards.
ACGCGGCGGACGCGCGTCAGGAGCCCGTTGCGCTCGAAGAGGGCGATGAGGGCGCGGACGGTGAGGGGGGATTTAAGGCCGGCGCGCTCGGCCCACCCCTCGGGCGGGAGGGTGGCCTCGCCGTTCTCGCCCTGGGCGCAGGCGTTGCGGATGGCGGCGTAGAGCTCGTAGACGTGCTCGGCGGGCGGGTTGGCGGATTCGATGAAGAACTCTTGGGTGCGGACGTCGGCGTAGTTGAAGAGCAGCTCGCACCAAGCGTAGGCGCCGTCGCGCCCGGCGCGGCCGACCTCCTGGTAGTAGGCCTCGAGGGAGCCGGGGACGTCCCAGTGGACGACGAAGCGGATGTCCGGGCGGTCGACGCCCATCCCGAAGGCGTTGGTGGCGACGACGACGGGGGCCTCGCGGCGCATGAAGGCGTCCTGCACGCGGGTGCGCTCGGCGTCGTCCATCGCGCCGTTGTAGGCCAGTGCGCGGACGCCGTGCGCGGCGAGGAGCTCCTGCACGCGCTCGACCATGCGGCGGGTGGCGCAGTAGACGACGCCGGTGCGGAAGAACTCGATGATTTGGAGGAGGCGCTCGAGCTTCTCGCCGTGGGTGCGCACGCGCGTGACGTTGAGGGAAAGGTTGGGGCGCTCGAAGCCGGTGACGAGCACCTCCGGCTCGGCGCGGCCGCCCTGCCCCAGGCGCAGGTGGCGGACGATGTCCTCGCGCACGGCGTCGGTGGCGGTGGCGGTGACGGCCAGCAGGCGCACGCCCGGCGGGAGCGCGGCGACGACCTCGCCCAAGTGCAGGTAGTCGGGGCGGAAGTCGTGGCCCCAGGAGGAGATGCAGTGCGCCTCGTCGACGGCGAGCATGGCCAGCGGCGTCTCGCGCAGGGCCTCAAGGAAACGCGGATTGCGGAAGCGCTCCGGGGCGACGTAGACGAGCTTATAGTGCCCCATGCGCAGTTGGGCCAGACGGCGGGCGGACTCGTCCGCGGTGAGCGAGGAGTTGAGGAAGGTCGCGGGGATGCGGCGCGCGGCGAGCGCGTCCACCTGATCCTTCATCAGCGCGATGAGCGGCGAGACGACGAGCGTCGTCCCCGGCATCAACAACGCCGGCAGTTGGAAGCAGAGGCTCTTGCCCGAGCCCGTCGGCATCACGACGAGCGCGTCGCGCCCCTCCAGCACGGCGCGGACGACCCGCTCCTGGCCGGGACGGAAGGCCCCGAAGCCGAAGTGGCGCCGAAGCGCGTCCTGGAGCGTTCCCTCCATCAAGGCAAAGGCGTGGCCCAATCTTTCCGCGCCTGCTCGATCAGGGCCCGATAGTCCTCGGCGGTGCCGAGGCCGGAGCGGAAGGCCAGCTGGTAGCCGTCCGGGCCGAGGATGGCGATGTAGGGGTAGAGGTAGCCGTCGTCCGTCACGGAGACGGTGGCCTCGAAGAGGCTGCGCGTGTCCGCGTCGTCGCAGGAGACGTCGGCATACAGGAAGTCGTCGGGGAGCTTGACGGCGCCCGTGCCCAACAGGTTCCACACCTTCTGGCAGTTCGTGCAGTTGGTGCGGCCGTACTGGATGAAGAGGAACTTGCCCTCCGCCTTCGCCCGCGCCATCGCCTTGGCCAGGTCGTGCTCGCCCGGCAGCTTCGTGACGGGGATTTGCTCGCAGCCCTCGGGCGTGGGGATGGGCGAGGCCGCGAAGGGCTTGCCCGGGGCGGCCCCGGGGTTCTCCCGGGCATAAGCCTCGTAATCCGAGACGGCCTTCTCGATGAGCGCGTTGTATTCCGCGGGCGTGTGGCGGCCCGAGCACGTCTCCAGCTGCACGCCGTCGGGCCCCACGATGACCACGAACGGCAGCCACCCGGCGAACTCGTCCATCGTGAAACGCTCCTCGAAGGCCCGGCGCATCTCGTCGTCGTCGCGCGAGATGTCGGCATAGACGAAGTTCCCCGGCAGCTTCACGCGCCCATCCGCAAGCATGTGCCACAGCTGCATCGTGTTCGTGCAGTTCTCGCGCCCCACCTGCACGAAGGTGAACTTGCCCTCCGCCTTGGCCCGCGCGAGCGCCTTGGGCAGGTCATGCTCCCCCTGCGGCTTCACCACCTTCAGCTGCAAATCCTTCCACCGCTCCCCCGGCACCACCGAGGGCGCATAGGGGCGCGGCCCCTCCGCAAACACCGCCGCCGCGAGCGGCAACGCGAACATCCAGGCAAGGCAAGCACGCATGGCAAACACTCCTTTCGCCCCCCATTATAGCAGGTTCCCGCCGAAAACGGTTGCGCGGCAACGCAAAACATGCTATATTTTGAGTTTCTTTCCCTGCGTGGGGAAAGACTTATGGAAACAACCGGGCGCTTAACCACCCGCCGGCCCCAGGCGCCACCCGCCAGGCCAGGGAGCGCGCCCGTCAACGAAAGCAACAAGCCACATGGCTATCCGCAAACCTCAGAAGGCGGTCGAAAAGACCGGCGCACGTTATGACGAGCTCGTCGCGGCCCTCAACCGCCAAGACAGCGTCCCCACCCCCGGCACCATCGTCAAAGGCAAGGTGACCGGCAAGCGCGGCAACGAAATCCTCGTCGACATCGGCTGCAAGAGCGCCGGCGCCATCCCCGCCAATGAGTTCGAGAACGCCGACGAGGTCAACGTCGGCGACGCCTTCGACGTCCTGCTCATCGACCTCGAGGGCGACAACGGCATGGTCGTCGTCTCCAAGCGCCAGGCCGACGAGAAGATCCGCTGGGAGGCCATCCTCGCCAAGTACAAAGAGGGCGACACCGTCACCGGCACCATCCGCAGCAAAGTCCGCGGCGGCATGATCGTCGCCGTCGACGGCGTGGACGCCTTCCTCCCCGGCTCCCAGGTCGACGTCAACCCCAGCCGCGACCTCGACATCTACATCACCGGCGAGCCCCAGTCCTTCAAGATCATCAAGATCTCCGACGAGCGGCGCAACATCATCGTCTCCCGCCGCGAGCTCCTCGAGGCCCAGATGGCCGAGAAGAAGCACGCCCTCCTCCAGACCCTCCAGAAGGGCCAGATCGTCCACGGCAAGGTCAAGAACATCACCGACTTCGGCGCCTTCGTCGACCTCGACGGCATGGACGGCCTCCTGCACATCACCGACATGAGCTGGGGCCGCATCAAGCACCCCTCCGAGATCCTCAAGGTCGGCCAAGAGCTCGACGTCATGATCCTCGACGTCGACCTCGAGCGCGAGCGCGTCTCCCTCGGCCTCAAGCAGGCCCAGTCCAACCCCTGGGACGACATCACCGCCCGCTATCCCGTCGGCAGCCGCCTCCACGGGAAGGTCGTCAACCTCGCCCCCTACGGCGCCTTCGTCGAGATCGAGCCCGGCATCGAGGGCCTCGTCCACGTCTCCGAGTTCAGCTGGACCAAGCGCATCGCCCGCGCCTCCGACGTCCTCAGCGTCGGCGACGAGGTCGACGTCGTCGTCCTCAACATCGACGCCGCCAACCAGAAGATCGCCCTCGGCATCCGCCAGACCGAGGCCAACCCCTGGGACACCGTCCAAGACCGCTATCCCGTCGGCAGCCGCATCACCGGCAAGGTGCGCAACTTCACCACCTACGGCGCCTTCGTCGAGATGGAAGAGGGCATCGACGGCATGATCCACGTCTCCGACATGAGCTGGACGCGCAAGGTCAACCACCCCTCCGAGATCCTCCAGAAGGGCCAGACCGTCGAGGCCATCGTCCTCGAGATCGACGCCGCCAACCAGCGCATCTCCCTCGGCCTCAAGCAGGCCCAGACCGACCCCTGGAGCTCCATCGCCGCCCACTACCAGATCGGCCAGATCGTCAAGGGCAAGGTCTCCAAGATCGCCTCCTTCGGCGCCTTCGTCGAGCTCGAGGACGGCGTCGACGGCCTCGTCCACATCTCCCAGATTTCCGACCAGCACATCGACAAAGTCCGCGACGCCCTCACCGTCGGCCAGGAAGTCGAGGCCCGCATCGTCAAGATCGACCGCGACGAGCGCCGCATCGGCCTCTCCATCAAGGCCGTCGGCATGGACGAAGGCGA
>CALXMW010000015.1 GCA_944389585.1 uncultured Kiritimatiellota bacterium | reverse complement strand
GTGCGCCCCCCGGGGGGCGCACCAGAGGGCGCACCGCCCCCCTTCCGCCTCGCCGCATTACATTGTGCAACTTTCCAGTTTTGCGCGGCGCAAGAATTCGCTTGCGAAATGACGCTTTGCCTGCTATAATTATTGATATTTTTGCCGAATTGTCGGCGGAGGGTTCGCCCTCCTGGTGTCGCCTGTGTGCGGCGTTTTTTGGTTTTCCCCTTAAGGGTGGGCGCCGACGCGGCCACGCTCTTGCCGCAGGCAGGGGCGTGGCGGCGGGTGGCCGTGGGTGGCCTTTATTGGTGGCCGAGGAGGGCGGTGAGCTGCTCGAGGAGGAGGGGGAGGAGCTGCTTTTTGCGGGACATGATGCCTTTGCAGAGGAAGACGTTGGCGTCGCCTTCGACGCGGGGGAAGGGGATTTTGGCGATGAAGCGGGGGTCGCCGGCGACGAGGAGGGTGGAGTTGAGGGCGGTGAGGTCGGTGACCATGAGGGCGGCGAAGAAGTGGCCGCGGGCCTGGCATTTGGCGTCGAGTGCGCCGAGGAGGCCGTGGAGGCGGGGTTTGAGCTCGTCGGTGGTGCCGGTCTCGATCTGGGCGACGGTGAAGGTGACGCCGCATTCGTTGTATTCCTTGGAGTCCATGCCCAGGATGCGGTCGGTGTCGAGGTCGGTGAGGCGGGAGGCGTGGGAGAAGATGTCGTGGGCGAGGTCGTCGACCTCGAGGTTGAGGAGGCCGGCGAGGTATTCGGCCATGTCGCGGTCGACGTCGGTGGCGGTGGGGGAGCGGAGGGCGAGGGTGTCGGTGATGATGGCCGAGAGGAGGAGGCCTGCGACGGCGGGGGTGAGGGTGGCCTTGCGCTCTTGGTAGAGGCAGGCGACGACGGTGGCGGTGGAGCCGACGGTGCGGTTGATGAAGTCGATGGGGTCGTGGGTGGGGAAGTTGCCGAGCTTGTGGTGGTCGATGATCTCGATGACGCGGAATTGGTCGAGGCCTTCGACGGCGAGGGAGAGCTCGTTGTGGTCGACCATGATGACGTCGACGTTGGGCTGGCGGTAGAGGTCGCGTTCGTTGATGACGCCGACGACGCGCTCGCCTTCGCCGACGACGGGGAGGGCGCGGGCGGGGGAGGATTGGACGGCGGGGAGGACGTCGCGGACGAGGTCGTCGGCGCGGACGGGTTTGGTATCGTCGGTCGAGAGGGCGCCCACGGGCATGGAATAGAGGGTGAGGAAGACGGTGGAGGCGATGTCGTAGGGGGAGATGAGGACGGAGATTTTGGCGTCGCGGGCGCGGTTGAAGAAGGCCTTGGAGAGGGGGAGCCCGGAGGTGAGGACGATGGCGCGGACTTTGTGGTTGATGCAGAGCTCGAGGATGGAGTCGCGGTTCTCGACGAGGGCGATGGCGTTGGTGGGGAGCTCGGTCTTGAGCACCTGCTCGAAGGCGGCGGCGGTGGAGCCGGCCACGAGGATACGGGATTTGACGACGGCGTCGGCGTCGAAGGTGAGCAGGGGCTGGGCGCGGAGGGTGCGCGCCAGGAGCGAGACGCTGGTGGGGATGATGGCCTTTCGGTGGGGGTCGGTCTTGTGGACGATGTTCTCGGTGAAGGTGTTGTGGGTGAGGAAGGCGCGGTAGCGGCCGTCCCGGCCGACGACGGGGACGGCGGGGAGGCGGTTTTTGTCCATCAGCTCGAGCGCGTCCCAGAGCGCGGTGTCGGCCGAGACGGTAATGGGGGCGCCTTCCTGCATGCAGTGCTCGACCTTGGGGAGCATGTCGGGGATGAACTCGGGGGCCTCGACGCCGAAGCGTTTGAGGATATATTCGGTCTGCGGGGTGAGGCGCCCGGCGCGGGCGGGGAAGACGCGGCTCCAGCCCTGCTGGCGCTTGAGCTCGGCGTAGGCGATGGCCGAGACGATGGAATCGGTGTCTGGGTTGCGGTGTCCGATGACGAGGGTCTTGCGGGCGTGTTCGCTCATGGCGGTCTCTCCTACTGGGCGGTTCAATCTCTGCTGAAGGCGACGATGGGCTTGGCGGCGGGGGCGGGGGGCGTGTGGAAGCGTTCCCCGGGGGCGAGGGCGCGGCCGCAGAGCCAGGCGGCCACGTCCATGGGCTTGCCGCCCTCGGGCTGGACGCGCAGCAGGCGCAGTGCGCCGTCCCCGGTGCGGACGACGACGCCGGTTTTGTCCACGGCGAGGATGGTGCCGGGTGCCTGGCGCTCCTGCTCCACGGTCGCGGGCTCGGCGGCGGCGGCGAGCACCTTGAGCATCCGCCCGGCCTCGCGCGTGCCTTGGGGCATGTAGGTGAAGCACGAGGGCCAGGGCGTGTAGGCGCGGAGCTTGCGCAGGCTGAGGGCCGTGGGGTCTTCCCAATGCAGGAGGCCGTCGGCCTTTCGGATCTTGTAGGCCATCGTCACCTGCGAGGGGTCTTGCGGCACGGCGCGGAGCTTGAAGTAGGCCCATAGGGGGAGGACGCGCACGAGGAGCTCGGCGCCGAGGTCGGCCAGGCGGTCGTGGAGGGTCTCGAGGGTATCGTCGTCGCGGATGGGGGTGGTGACCTGGTCGAGGATGGGGCCCGAGTCCATGCCCTCGTCCATGAGCATGGCGGTGGCGCCGGTGACGGCGTCGCCGTGGAGGAGCGCGGCGTGGATGGGCGAGGCACCGCGGTAGCGCGGGAGAAGGGAGAGGTGGATGTTGATGCAGCCGAGGGTGGGGATGTCGAGCAGACGGCGGCTGAGGAATTGGCCGTAGGCCACAACGACGATGGCGTCCGGCAGCCAGGCGGCGATTTGCGCGAGGCTCTCTGGGGTGTTCACGCGCTCGGGGGTGAGGCAGGGGATGCCCACGGCGTCGACGAACGCCTTGCAGGCGCAGGGGATGAGGCGCTTGCCGCGCCCGGCGGGCTTGTCGGGCTGGGTGACGCACCCCACCACCTGCACGCCCGGTTCGCGCGCGAGGCGCTCGAGCATCGTGGCCGAGAGGTCGGCCGAGCCCATGAAGACGACGCGGATCATTGCTGCACTCCTTTCCGCGGCCCATACCGCTCGGCCAGGTAGAGGAAGATTTTCGCCACGGCGGGGTCGGCCTCGATGAGGGGCGCGGCCCCGTGGCGCACCGCCGTGCGCATGGCCTCGTAGGCCCGCGCGCCCTCGCCGCGGCCGTAGTGGTAGAGCGCCACGCCCAGCCATACGGCCCCGGATCCCGGCGCGCGTTTGAGCGCGGCCTGGAAGAGCCGGTGGGCCAGCGCGTCGTCGCCGCGCGCCTGCGCCAGGCCGCCGCACGCCACCATCTCCTCGGGCGAGAGGTTGGGCCAGGCGGCCTCGGGCACGCGGCGGAGCAGGGCCAAGGCTTCTTCCCCGCGCCCCAGGCGTTGGAGGGCCAGGCATCCTTCCAGCGCGCCGCCGGCGGTGAGGTCGGGCGCGTGGACGACCTGCCCCCAATAGGCCGCGGACTGCTCGTCCAGGCCGAGCGCCTCGCAGACGCCGGCGAGGGCGCAGACGTCGGCGGTCGTCGCGGTCTGTGCGCGCACCTTGGCCGTGAGCGCGTCGAACTCGGCGTGGGCCTCGGCCAGGGCCTCGAGGCGGCCCTCGAGGTACGCCGCGCGCGCGTTCTTCGGGTCGGCGCGGCGGTAGGCCCGCACCAGGCGGAGGGCCTCGGCGAAGCGGCGCGCGGGGATGAGCGCCTCGCGCACGGTGGAGAAGACGACCTCCGGGGAGATGGGGTAGAGCGCGAGCGCGTCCTGGTACGCCTTCTCGGCGGGGGCCGCGAGGCCGTTGCGGGCGTAGACGCCGGCGATGGCCGAGCGCAGCTTCGAGAAGCTCTTCTGCGCCGCGAAGTCCCGCCGATAGGCCGTGCGCGGGGCCAGGCGGCGCGTCATCCAATCCCAGAAATCCGCGTCGCGGTCGGCCACGGCCCACAGGTTGCGCCCCTCGCGGCGCAGGCGCATGGCCAGTCCGGCGGGCTCCAGGAAGGCGTCCATCCACGGCACGGGATAGCTTTCCTCGACGTAGCAGTCGTTCGGGTTGCGCGCGAAGAGGTCGCGGGCGAGCTCGGCGTTCACGTCCATCACGGCCTGCGTGCCGGAGAGCTGGAGCCTGCCGTTGGCCTCGGTGACCGTGCCGGCCGTTTCCCGCTCGCCGCGCCGGACGGCGTCGACGTAGTCGGCGAAGGCATCCGTCACGTCGTCGGCCGTGGGCACCCAGATGTCGGCGCCGTGCAGGTCTCGCACGCCGTTCATGTAGGTGGGGTCGGCCAAGGCGTTTTGCGTGAGCACGTGGAGGTCGGGGCGCATCCCCACGGCGTGGACCAGGTAGGTCGGCACGAAGCGCCCCGGGTCGGTGCCGCCGAAGAAAATGGCCCCCTGCGCCATCGGCGGCGGCCAGAAGGGGTCGGGCAAGGGCTCCTCGTCGGGCGAGAGTTCCGCGCGGAGGGTCGGCGCGCCGCCGATCATGTACGCGCCGAACTGCCACCCGAAGTCGTGGCCCGTCTGCTCGGCCGCGCCCATGCGCCGCACCAGGTCGTCGTCCGTGAAGTTTTCCCAGACCGGCGCGGCCGCCGTGGCGAGCGCGGCCAGGAGCCCCGCGCGCCATGCCCAGCGCCACCGCCGCAGGAGGGCAAGCAAAGCCGCCAGGCCATAGCCCACCCAGAGCGCGAAGATGCCGTGCGAGGAGATGAACTTCACCTTCTGCACGAAGCCGTCCTGGATGTCCCCGGACGGGTTCGCCAGCGCCACCAGGAGCGCGGACATCACCAGGAAGAAGAGCACCGTGCACCCCAGCCACGCCAGACCGCGCCAGCCCTTGCGCCGGCCCACGCGCCACGCCAGCGCCGCCGTCCCGAGCGTGCCCAGCGCGGCCACGGGCGCTGAGAACTGCAGGCGCAGGTCGCTTAGGTAATCGCCCAGTTGCCGCAGGTAGCGCATGGAGAGGAAGTCGCTTGGCGCGAGCGCCTCGTACTGCCCGCGCGAGATGGCGTGCTTGAAGCCCTCCCACGTCCGCGCGTAGCCCCAATTCATCGCCGGGTTCCCCTCCGAGGCGATCGGCATGTAGGCGTAGACCGAGACGCCCACCTCCGCCGCCAGCGCCGTCAGCGCCACGCACCGCCCCCGCAACAGCAGCCGCCACGCCAACGCCAGCACCGCGGCGTTCCATCCCACCGGCCACCAAAACCACCACAGGTTCGGATCCGTCAGCCCCAGGAGCAGGCCCTGCTGCATCAGCGTCAGCCCCGCCACTTGCACCGCCGTCACCGCCGCCGCGAAGCGCCGCGAGCGCCGGAAGCGCCAACAGACCGCCCAGAGCGCCGCCAACCCCGCCGCGTGGATCGCCCACGCCGCCCGGAAGTCGTACAACGTCCCCACGAACCCCTCCGGCAACGCGCGCTCCACGCTTGCCCCGGACCAAGCCAGCAATCCCGCCGCCCCCGCGAGCGGGAGCGCCGCCCACCGCCACGTCCGCCGGAAGGCCAAGAGCCCCACCCCCGCCGTCAGGCACGCGCCCAGCGCCACGTAGAACCACCCCGGCGCGAGGGCCACGGGGAAGGCCGCGAGCGCCGCCGCGGGGCGCAGGATGACGGGGTCGCCCGGCGTCGAATAGAGGTCGGCGGAGGGCAGTGCCCCCAACGTCAGCAGGTACGCCGTCAGCCCCAGCGGCACCAAGAGCGCCACGAAGGAGAGCCCCAGCCGCCACCGCCGCAGGAAAACCAGTAGGGCAATCGGCAGCGCCGCCAACAAGAGCACCTGATAGTTCGTCAGTCCCAGTCCGAAGACCAGCCCCAACCACACCAGCGTCGATGTCCTTGGTCGGCGCATCCACTTGTAAAGCAACAACAATGTCAGCGCTAGGAAGAGCGCCCCGAGCGCGTACACCTCCACGATCGCCGCCTGCGACCACATCACCGGCGAGAAGGCGAAGGCCAACGCCCCGGCCACGCCGCCCACCCACGCCGCCGCGTCCGCCCCCACGTCGTCCGCGCGCCCCGTCGCCGCCGCCAGCAGATCCCGCCCCGAGCGCACGATGAGCAGGGCCGTCACCCCCGCGGCCAACGCCCCAGCCACCGCCGAGAAGAGCGCCACCGCCCACGCCGGGCTGGGCCACCCCTGCCATGTCACCCACCCGAAGAGACGGCAGAAGACCCACGCGCCGAGCGTCCAGAGCGGATACCCCGGCGGGTGCGGCACGCCCAGGCCGTCGGCCGCCGTCGCCAACTCGCCCGCGTCCTCCAGCCCCACCGAGGGCCCCAGCGACAGCGCGTAGGTCGCGAACGCCACCCCGCCGGCCAACCAAAAGGCCAGCCGGTCCTTCGCGTCGAAAAACCGTTTCCCAGACATTCGCATTTCGCTTATCATAGCAAATCCGCCGTGCTTTGGCTTTCCCGGCCCGTATGGTTGCGGCTTGGCGCGCGGGGCGAAGTTTTTGGTGCGCGCGTGGGGCGGGTTTGCTATACTTCTGCTAATGCAGAGGAAGAGGGAAAAGGTTTGGATGTGCCGCGGAAGGGCCGTGCGTTTGCGCGGGCCCTTGGTGATGGCCATCGTGAACGCGACGCCGGACTCTTTCTTTGCGGGCAGCCGCACGCCTTCGCCCGAGGAGGCGGTGGCGCGCGGCGCGGCTTGCTTCCGGGCGGGCGCGGACATCGTGGACGTGGGCGGGGAATCGACCCGCCCCGGCGCGGCGGAGGTGCCGGCGGCGGAGGAGGCGGCGCGGGTCGTGCCGGTGGTGCGGGGCCTGCGCGAGGCCTGCCCGGAGGGGTTGATCTCGGTGGACACGCGCCATTCGGCTGTGGCGCGCGCGGCGCTTGAGGCGGGCGCGGACATCGTTAACGACGTGGCGGGGCTGACCCCGGAGCCCGGCATGGCGGCGGCGGTGGCGGCGTCCGGCGCGGGATACGTGCTGACCCATGCGCGGGGGTGGACGCCGCGGGGCCTGGAGGGGGTGCGGGGCGCGGCGGACATCGTGGCGGAGGTGGAGGCGGCGTTGGCGGGGGCCGCGGCGCGCCTGGAGGCGGCGGGGGTGGGCCGGCGGCAGATCGCGTGGGATCCGGGCCTGGGATTCGAGAAGACGCATGAGGATTCGTGGCGGCTCTTGGGGGCGACGGCGCGGTTCGCGGCGGGGGAGGCGCCCTTCGTGGTGGGGGCGTCGCGGAAACGGTTTTTGGGCGGGGAGGAGGCGTCGGCGCGCGGCTCGGCGAGCGTCGGCGCGGCGTTGTGGGCGGCGGCGTGCGGGGCGGACGTGGTGCGCGTGCACGACGTGGCCGAGACGGTGGGGGCGTTGCGGGCGTTCTTGCGGGCGAAGGAGGCGGCGAATGTTTAGCGCATGGTGGCCGAACGTGATGGACGTGGTGCAGGTGGCGCTGCTGACCACGTGCGTCTATTATGGGTTCATGGTGTTGAAGGGGACGCGCGCGGCGCAGATGCTGCTGGGGGTGGCGGCGCTCTTCCTGATGATTTTCCTGGTGACGTCCTTCCTCGACCTGGACGTGATCAACGTGGTGTTGCGGTGGGTCTCGGTCGTGCTGATGCTGGCGCTCCTGGTGGTCTTCCAGCCGGAGCTGCGGCGGGCGCTGTCGCTGCTGGGGCGGAACGCCTCGGTGCAGTTGCTCCAGGGGCGTCTGCCGGAGACGCCGGCGGAGCAATTGGTGCGCTCGGCGCGGAGCCTGGCCACGCGGCGTTTGGGCGCGCTCATCGTGGTGGAACGCGAGGTCTCGCTGGACAGGTGGTGCGAGACGGGGACGAAGCTGGACGCCTTGGTGGGCGAGGAGCTGCTCATCAGCATCTTCACCCCGCCCCTGCCGTTGCACGACGGCGCGGTCATCCTGCGCGGCAACCGCATCCGCGCGGCGCGGTGCATCCTGCCGATCGACAACGAGCTGCGCCTGGAGGGCGTGGGGACGCGCCACCGGGCGGCCCTGACGCTCTCGGCGGAGTGCGACGCGCTGATCCTGGTGGTCTCCGAGGAGCGCGGGCAAATCTCGGTGGCGCGCGAGGGGAACCTCCTGCGGAACCTGAGCGACCGCCAGCTGGAGCGCCTGTTGCGCGCGGCCTTCGTCCCCGCCGAGAAGCAACGCGATTTCTACCGCCTCGTCTTCGGCCCGCGCCACGCGGTGCCGTGGTTCCTGAGGCCGTTCGTGAGAAAAGAGGAGCCGCCCAGCCATGCGTGACCTCCGTCAACCCTGCCGGGCCCTGTGGCAGACCCTGCGCCACAACTGGCCGTGGAAACTCGCGGCCCTGGCCGTGGCACTCATCGTCTTCTTCGGCGTCCGCCGCTCCATCAGCTACACGCAGACCCTGACCCTGTCGGTGGACGCGGAGACCGCCGAGGGCGCGCAGGCGCTCACCAGCCTCTCCCCCGGCGTGGTGCGCGTGACCTTCCGCGGGTCGGAGACGGCCATCCGCCAGCTTTCCATGCCCGGCTCCGCGCCGCCGCGCGTCCACTTGAGCTTGGAGCAGCCGCCGCCCGGGGCCTCCACCATGAAGGTGCGTGTGTCGCGCGGCGACGTGGATTGCGACGACGGCCTGCGCGTGGTCGCCCTGGAGCCGACGGAGCTGGAGGCGACCTTCGATTCGCGCGAGGCCCGCGTCTTTGCCGTGGACGAGCCCGTGGTGATCGGCGCGCCGGCCTACGGCCTGGTGCAGGTGACGCTCGTGCCCAAGACGGTCGAGGTCATCGGCTCGGGCGCGCTCCTCAAGGAAATCGACCCCGCCGAGCGCCTCTCCACCTCCTTGCTCGACGTCTCCAACCGCCCCGCCAGCTTTCAGACGACGCTCCGCGTGATGCCCCCCGGGAACCGCGGCGACTGGACGCTCCGCCCCGACACCGTCCGCGCCGAGGTGCGCATCGTGCGCGAGGATGCCACGCGCACCTTCCTGGACGTGCCCGTCCGCGTGATGCAATCCGCCACCGGCCGCCGCTACCGCCCGGACGCCGCCACCGTCGAGGTCACCGCCTGGGGCGCCAGCCGCGAGCTGGAATCCATCGACCCGGCCGGGGTGGTGGCCCTGGTCGGCGAGCGCCCCGGCGATGAGCCCTGCGAGCCCCTCATCGTGTTGCCCTGCTCCAACCGCGTCAGCCGCGTGGAGATCACGCCCCCGCGGGTGCGCCTGCTCCCCGAAACGGAAAAGGAGACACCATGAGACTCTCCAAAGGCCAGCGCAACTGGTTCCTCGGCGCGTTCGCCTGCGTGGCGCTCGCCGCCCTGGCCGCGGTGCTGGCGGACGCGCTCTTGGCCCGCCTGAGCCCGACCCTCGACTTGAGCGCCTTCGGCGCCGGGGTCGAGATTTCCGAGCGCGGCCGCGCCACGCTCACCGACACCGCCGGCGTCATCTCCGTCACCTGCGTCCTCCCCGCCGAGTCGCCCGCCGCCGCCCCCGTCGGCCGCCTCCTGCGCACCTTCGCCCAAGCCTCGCGCGACGCTGCCGGGGCGACCCTCGAGCTGGCCTACGTCGACCCGCGTGTCGACGCCGGCGCCGCCGAGCGCCTGATGGGGCAGGGGGCCGAGGGCCCAGGCATCCTCTTCCGCCAGGCGGGGCGGCGCGTCTTCGTCCACGAGGCCGCGCTCCTCTCCGCCCTCGACGGCACGTATGACCCGGCCGAGGCCGACGGCGCCATCACCGCGGCGTTGGCGCGCCTGACCCGATCCGAGGGCGTCGAGGTCGGCTGGCTCACCGGCCACGGCGAGCCGGCCTTCGACGGCACCGACCCGCTCACCGGCTTTTCCGGCCTGCGCCGGGCGCTGGAGAACGAAGGCTGCCGTCTCCGCCCCCTAGCCCTTGACGCCTCCGCCCCGGACGGCGGGATCCCGGAAGACCTCGGCGCGCTCCTGATCGTCAGCCCGCGCTATCCCGTCACCTCCGCCGAACGGGCCGTCCTCATCGATTGGCTTGACCAAGGCGGGCGCCTCTTTTGCGCGTTGCCGCCCTCCGGCGACGCTGGGCTCGGGCCGCTCCTGGCGCGTTGGGGCATCCGCGTGGGGGACGCCCCGCGCGTCCCCGCCCGCCGCGGCGAGGGCGACGCCGGCCTCACCGATTTGCTTTCCGCCAAGCATCCCGTCACCCGCGAGCTCGCCGCCGCCGACGCGCGCGTCACCTTCTGCGCGCCGCGGGCCCTCTGGGTGGAGCCCATCCGCGGCGTCGCCGCCACCGTTCTGGCCGAGCTCGACGCGCTCCCTCCCGACGGTGCCGACGAAGGCCCCGTGGGCGTGATGGTGGCGGCGGAGCGCGGCAGCCGCGTCGACGCCGACCTGGCCTTCCGTCCCGGCCGCGTCATCGCCGTGGGCGAGTCGGCCTTCGCGGCCAACCGCCTGGTGCTTGACCATGCCTCGCCGAACCGCGACCTCGCGGTCAACGCCGTGCGCTGGCTCACTGGCCTCTCCGGCAGCGGGGCGCGCTCAGGCGCCGGCGTGCTCCGCGTGGGGCAGGACGCGCGGGCGTGGCGGCTGGACTTCCTCTTGGCTGCGCTGGGCGTGCCGTTGGCCCTCTGCCTCGTGCTTTGGCTCGTCACAAGGAGGCGCGAATGAGATTTGGGCGCAACTTCCTGATTTTGCTCGCGGTGGTGCTCGTGTTGGCCGCTGGGCTCGTGGCCGAGCGTCTGTTGCGCCCCGTCAGGCCGGTGGCGGTGGGGGAGCCGTTGTTCCCCGTCGCGCAGGAGTCGATCGCCGCGCTGTCGTGGGAGCTTCCCGCGCCGGACGGCGCGACCATGCCCATGACGTTGGTCCGGGAGGGCGAGTTCTGGCGCATGGAGCGGCCCTATCCCGGGGCGTTGTGCGACGCGGAGGCCGTCTCCTCCTTCCTGGATGCCCTGGGCGCCCTGCGCGTCCGCGCCCGCCTGGGGCCGGCGGAGAGGAGCGACTTCCGGGTGGCGCGCCGTCTTACCGTGCGCACGGCCGAGCGGGCCATCGTGCGCGGCTTCGGCGGCGAGCAGCCGATGGCCTTGGCGCAGACCTTGGCCGAGGCGGACGGGAACCTGGTGGCCGTCGAGGCCGACGCCGTCTCCCGGCTGCCGTCGGCCGCCGAGGGCCTCCGCGCCAAGGCGCTGCTCCCGGTCTCGCCGGAACGCATCCTGGCGCTTGAGTGGCGCGCGCCAGGCACGCCGTTCACGCGCGCCTCCCGCAAGGCGGGCGGCCATTGGGAGGTGTCGCGCCCCTTCCCCTTCGAGCTCCCCGGCGAGGTCGTCCAGGCCGCGCTCGACGCGCTCACCGCGCCGGACGCGATCGTGGCCTACGTCCGCCCGGCGGATGGCGAGCCGCCCGCCCCCGGCGCCCGCCCCGTGCCGGAAGGCCTGCTCGGCGCCTATGCGTTGGACGAGGAATCCGCCCTGCGCGTCTCCCTCCGCATCCGGGGGCTGGGCGACCCCGTGACGTTGCGCTTCGGCCGGCCCGACCCCGCGCACCCGGGCGCCGTCTTCTGCCTGCTCAACGGCGCCACCGCCGTCGTCGCCGTGCCGGAGGCCTTGCCCGCGCTCTTCGGCGAGGCGGGCCCATTGGCCGCGGACGTGCGGGATCTGCCCGTGGTCGGCGCGCTTTCCGGCGTCCGGCGCCTGTCGTTGCGCCTGCGCGGCGAGGACGTGCCCGTGGAGCTGACCCGGGAGCATGGCGCGTGGACGCTCGCCATGCCCATGGAGCTCCCTGCGGACGCCGTCGCCGTCGAGGCCCTTTTCGCGCGCCTCTCAGCCATCACCGGGGAGTTTTCCGGCACCGCCCGCCCGTCGGGCGAGCCGCTTTGCGCCTTCTCGCTTTTCAGCGAGGGAGACGACGCGCTCGACCTGGAGCTTTTCCCCGCCGAGGCCGAGGGTGAGCTCTTGGCCTGGCGCGCCGACCAGGGGCGGCTCTACCGTCTCCGCCGCGACGCCGTGCCGGAGGCGATGCTTGCCGGCGGGCTCCAGCATACGTTGGTCGACCGCACCGTCCTTTCCGTCCCGGCCGAGCAGATCCGCCGCATCGCCGTGCTTCGGCGCGACGGCTCGCGCTGCGCCGCCCGCCGCGCGGGGGCCGTGCTGGATTGGGAGACCGAGACCCCCGCGGGCCTTTACGTGGACGCCGCCGTGCTCGACGCCTGGCTCACCCGTTTCGCCGACCTCAAGGCCGCGCGGGTGTTGCGGGACGCGCCCGTGGCCCTTGGCGCGTTGCGTCCCTATGGCCTGGAGCGGCCGTGGCTGCGGCTGACGCTTGACCTCGACGCCTCGGCCGAGGGCGGCCTGCGCCGCGTCCTGCTGGTCGGCGACCCGGATCCCACGACGGGCGCCGCGCCGGCGCTGATCCAGGGTCGCCCCATCCTCTACGAACTCGGCCCGGAGGATGTGGCGTTGCTTGGCAAATGGCCGATGAAGGGAGCGCCGCCCCATGACTGAGATCCCGCTTGACGCCTTTGGCGAGGCGGCCTTCATCGCCGACGCGGACTTTCGCGTGGTCGATTGCAACGCCCGCGCCCTTGAGCTTCTCCGCGCGCCGAGCCGCGAGGCCCTCTTGGGGCTGGACGCCACCTCCTTTCCAAACGACCACGACCTCTCCGCCGAGTTCCCCACCTACCTCCGCGAGCGCCTCACCGCGGTCCCCTTCGTCGTCCTCGAGAACCACGTCGCCCGGCTCGACGGCTCGGTCTTCGTGGCCGAATGCGTGCTCCACCGCCTGGATGACGGCCGCGTCTTCGCCACGCTCCGCGACGTCTCCGCCCGCGTCGAGGGCCTGCACCGCCTGGAAGAGGCCAACGAGCGCCTCCGCGCCGCGATCCGCGACCGCATGGAGTTCGTCTCCAACGTCTCGCACGAGCTCCGCACCCCGCTCACCTCGATGTCCTACGCGCTGGCCAACATGGCGCGCGGCCTCTGCGGCCCGCTCCCCGACAAGGCGCAGGCCTACGTCTCGCGCCTCCAGGTGGACGTGAAGCGCCTGCTGACCACCGTCAACGACATCCTCGACCTCCGCCAGATGGAGAACGGCACCCTCACCCTGCGCAAGGGCTTCGTGCCCCTCGTCCGCCTCCTCGGCGAGAGCGCCGACGCCCTCTCCATCCAGGCCCAGGCCAAGCGCCAGACGCTCACCCTCGCGCCCGCGCCCAAGGAAATCTACGTCAACGGCGACCGCCACAAGCTCGAGCGCGTCTGCTTCAACATCCTCTCCAACGCCATCAAGTACACCCCCGAGGGCGGCGCCGTCAACGCCGCCGTCTCCGAGGAAGGCGGCCTGGCCCACATCCGCGTGGACGACAACGGCATCGGCATCCCCCCCGAGGCCCTCCCGCGCGTCTCCCAGCGCTATTTCCGCGTGGGCGACCAAGTGGCCGGCACGGGCCTGGGGCTCTCCATCGTCCGCGAGATCGTCGAGCTCCACGGCGGCACGCTCGCCATCGAATCCCCTGTCCCGGGCGCCGACTGCGGCACCCGCGTCACCGTCTCGCTGCCCACCTGCCCGGGCCCGCTCCTGCTTGTCGTCTCCGGCGACGAGGCCTTCATCGGCGAGCTCTCCGGGGCCGCCCAAGACGTCGGCCTGAGCGTCCGCGTCGACCGCGAGGCCATCGACGTCCCCAAAGGCTGCGAGGGCCACACCCCCGCCCGCTTCGTCCTCGACGGCTCCCTCCCCGAATCCTGCCTGGGCGACATCGTCTGCCAAATCCGCGGCGACGCGCGCCTCGCCCCCACGCCCATCCTCATCCTTTCGCCGGGCATGGAGCCCAGCCGCCGCGCCGAATACGCCCGGATGCGCGTGGAGGTCAGCCTCTGGCCCCAACAGCCCGAGGCCCTGCGCGCCCTTCTGCGCGACTGACGCGCCCAAACGAAAAGGCCGCCGACCCGCCCGGGCCGGCGGCCTTCTTTGTCGTTCCGCCTCAGAAGCTCTTGAAGGGGAGCGAGTGGAGCGTGTTGCCGGTGGCGGCGGAGCCGTCCGGCGAGGCCGCCTGCTTCTGGAGAACGAAGCAGAGGATCAACGTGACGATGAGGGAGGCGCACGCCGCGACCACGGAGACGATGGTGAAGACCTTCGCGCCGGTGGATTCTTGCGCGGGCGCCTCGGACGCCTCGTCGAGGGGCGCGAGCGGCACGTCGTCGAGGTTCTCCAAGGGCTCCAGCTCCGGCTCGGCGCCCGGCGCGGCGGGGGCCTCGGGCGCGGCGTCGCGCTTGAGCGCGAGGGTGGCGGGGC
Organism: uncultured Kiritimatiellota bacterium; assembly: GCA_944389585.1. Lineage (GTDB taxonomy): Bacteria > Verrucomicrobiota > Kiritimatiellia > RFP12 > DVOR01 > Spyradenecus. Next base: position 9,802 of record CALXMW010000015.1, on the reverse strand, counting down.
GCTTGAGCTTGATGGTCTTCTCCTCGCCGGCGGGTTCGGCGTCGACGGGCGCCATGGGGGCGGAGATTTTGGGCTTGGCGCTCGGCGCGGGGGTGGCGCGCTTGAGCTTGATGGTCTTCTGCGTGGTGTTGGCCAGGGGCGCGTTGGCCTGGATGCCGCCGAGAACCGAGTCGAGCGCGATGCGGGCGGTCTTGGACTTCGCCGCCTGGGTCTCCTCCTTGGCCGGCGCGGCGCTGGAGGAGATGGGCTTGAGCTTGATGGTCTGCTCCTCGCCGGCGGCCGTGGCGGGGGCCTCGGGGGCGGGGTTCATCGGCTGCTGGGTGATTTCCGGCGGCAACTCGATGCGCGAGGTTTGGCGCTTGGCCTGCTGGGCGGCCTCGGCACCGGCCTCGGCGACGGGGGCCGCGGCGCTCGGCGCGGCGGGGGCCTCGGGGGCCGCCGGGGCCTCTGCGGCAGGAGCGGCGGGAGGCGCGGGGGGCGTGGGCGCCCCGGCGGGTTTCGCGCCGACGGGCCGCAGCTTGATGGTGATTTTGCGGGGTTCTGCCATGGTTCCGCGCTCCTTTGTCGTCAGTGGGGGGGGGGTGGGGGAGGGGCCGCGCTCAGACGGCCATGACCTCCGCTTCCTTCGCCTTGGTGTCGGCGTCGACTTTGCCGACCTTGGCGTCGGTGAGTTTCTGCACGTCGTCGAGGCCCTTCTTGCCTTCGTCCTCGGAGATCTTGCCGTCCTTCTGGAGGGCCTTGATGGCGTCGTTCGCGTCGCGGCGGACGTTTCGGATGGCCACCTTGCAGTCCTCGGCCAGGCCTTTGGCCACCTTGACGATTTCCTTGCGGCGCTCCTCGGTGAGCTCGGGCATGTTGATGCGGATGAGGCGGCCGTCGTTGCGCGGCGTCACGCCGAGGTTCGCGGCCAGGATGGCCTTCTCGATCTCGGCCAGGGAGGAGGGGTCGAAGGGCGCGATGGTGATTTGGCGCGGCTCGGGCGTGGAGATGTTGGCCATGTCGCGCAGGCGCGTGGGCACGCCGTAGTAGGGCACCTGCAGCGAGTCGACCAGCGAGGGCGAGGCCTTGCCGGTGCGCAGGCCGGAGAAGCGTTCCTTGAGCGAGGCGAGTGCGCCGTCCATGCGGGCGGTGGCGTCTTTGATCACGTCTTGGGCAGTGTCCATGGGGTGTCCCCTCTTTCTTTGTTTCAGGCGGTCGGGCCGGCGACCACCGTGCCCAGGCCGGCCTCGCCGCAGACGATGCGGCGCAGCGCGTCGGGCGCGTGGAAGTCGAAGACCACGATTGGGATGGCGTTGTCCCGGCACAGCGCGAAGGCCGCCGCGTCCATCACGTGCAGATCCTTCGCCAGGGCCTCTTGGTAGGAAAGCGTCTCATAGCGCGTCGCGGCCGGGTCTTTCGCGGGGTCGGCGGAGTAGACGCCGTCCACCTTGGTGGCCTTGAGCAAGGCGTCCGCGCCGATTTCCGCCGCGCGCAGCGCCGCGCCGGAGTCGGTCGAGAAGAAGGGGTTGCCCGTCCCGCCCGCGAAGAGCGTCACCACGCCGCGGGAGAGGAGCTTGCCGGCCTTGCGCGCGTCGAAGAGGCGCGCCACCTGCGGCATGGGCTGGGCGGTCATCGTCACGGCGGGCACGCCGCGGCGCTCGAGGGCGTTCTGCACGGCCAGCGCGTTGATGACGGTCGCGAGCATCCCCATCGTGTCGCCGAGGACGCGGTCGGTGCCGTTGCGTGCGCCCGTCAGCCCGCGGAAGATGTTCCCGCCGCCGATGACCACGCCCACCTCCGCGCCGAGGCTCACCAGCTCGCCCAGGCGCCGCGCCACGTCGGCCAGGACGGCCTCGTCATGGCAGGCCTCCGAGGCGCCTTTGAGCACCTCGCCGCTGAGCTTCAGAAGGATCCGTTTGTACTTCAGGGCCATCGCGCAACCACTTTCTCACATTGACGTGCTTATTATAGGCCAATCCGGCCCCGAACGCAAGCGAAAAAAGGCGCGCCTTGCGGCGGCGTGCGGGCTTGGCCCGCGCCGGTCTTCCCCGGCCGTGAGAGCCTGAAAGACCTCACAAATTACCTTTAATTATAGCACGTCTATTCCTGGCGTCAAGACTTTTTTTCGGGGGCGCCCCGGCCACTCTGCCTCGGGGGTGGGCGGCGTGGTAGGTGGCCGCGACGCGCTCGGGGGCCAGGTGGGTGTAGATTTGGGTGGTGGCGGGGGAGTTGTGCCCGAGGAGCTCCTGCACCACGCGCAGGTCGGCGCCGTGGCTGAGGAGGTGGGTGGCGAAGGAGTGGCGCAGCTTGTGCGGCGAGAGGTCGGGCGAGAGGCCGGCGGCGGCGAGCCAACGCTTCATGGCGCGCTCGATGGAGCGGGTGGTGAGGCCCTCGCCGGCGTTGTTGAGGAAGAGGGTCCGCCCGGGGGCGTCTGCGCGGGGCCAGAGCATCCGGGCCTGCTCGCGCATGGCGGCGATGGCCTCGCGGGCGGGGCGGCCCAGGAGGCAGAGGCGCTCCTTGTCGCCCTTGCCGACGACGCGGCAGACGCCCTCGGCGAGGTCGACCCGGTCGTTGGTGAGGGCGGCGACCTCGGCCAGGCGCGCGCCGGTGGAGTAGAGGGTCTCGAAGAGGGCGCGGTCGCGCAGGAGCAGGTAGCGCGGGAGGGGGGCGAGGCCGGCGGGCGCGTCGCGCAGGGCCTGGGCGGGCGCATCAAGGAGGCGGGCGACCTCACTTTCGGAAAGGAGGGTGGGCAGGGGGCGGGCGCGCCGGGGCGGCCGGAGCCCGGCGAAGGGGGAGTGCTCGAGCGTGCCCTCGCGCACGAGGAAGCGGTAGAAGGCGCGGAGGGCGGCCAGCTTGCGGGCGGTGGAGGTGGGCTTGGCCCCCGTGCGGGCGTAGGCGTAGAGGAAGCCCTGCGCGGCGGCGCGGCCGGGCGCGGCCCAGTCGAAGGGCGGCCCGCCGCCGCGCGCGCCCCAGAGGTGGGCGGCGAATTGGCCGAGGTCGCGCAGGTAGTTCTCGACGGTGAGGGGGCTGGCGCCGCGGACGGCGCGCAGGGCGTCGGCGAAGCGTTTGGCGGCGGGGTCTTGGGCGACGTCCGCCCGCGCGGGGAGGGTCTCGAGGGTGTGTTGGTTGCGGTTCACGTCACTCGATGACGACGTAGGTGGGCAGGCCCTTGATGGCGAAGCGCGCCTGGGTGGGGCGGATGGCGCGGTCGGAGAGATCCAGGCGCACCTTGAGGAGGGCGAAGCGCTTGAGCTCGGCCTGCACGGCGGGGTCGGGGAAGGTCTCGCGTTCCATCTCGTCGCACGCCTTGCAGGCGGTGCCCCAGAAGTCGAGGAGGACGGGCCGGCCCTGGGCGCGGGCCTCGGCGATGGCCCGTTCGACGGCGGGCAGATCCGCGCCGTCGAGCCCCTCGGCGGGGAGGAAGGGCTTGACGGCCACCCAGGCGTAGTAGGCCGCGAAGAGGAGGACGAGGACGCCGAAGGCCTTCTTCACCCACGCCATCCACGCGCCGGGCCTGGGCAGGAAGGCGAGCCCCGCGCCCGCGATGGGCCACGGCGCGGCCATGCCCAGCCCCAGCACGAAGGGCAGGCAGAGCGTCCACCACGCGCCCGTGGCCACGCCGTCGGCCGTGAGCAGGAGCACGGCCAGGAGCACGGGCGCCACGCACGCGCCGGCGAGCACCGCGCTCACCGCGCCGGCCGCGAAGGCCGCAAGCGCGCCCTGCTTCCCGCCGCCGGGGCCCGAGAAGCGCGTGAAGTCAATCATGAAGACGTCGAAGAGCGCCAGCGCCAGCGCCACGAAGACCACGGCGATGGCCGCGTTGAACCACCAGGCCGCCTGGATGGCCCCGAAGGCCGTGCCCGTGAGCGCGGGGATGAGCGCCAGCACGCCGTAGGCCAGCGCGATGCCCAGGCCGTAGGCTCCGCCGCGCAGGGCCCCGCGCAGGCGGCTGCCGCCGACCGCGCCCGCGCCGATGATGGCCAGGTTGATCGGGATCATCGGCAGGACGCACGGCGTGAGGTTCAGCAGGAGCCCCCCCACGAAGACCATGAGGATGAGCAGCCACACGCCGTTGGCCGCGACCCACGCCCGCGGGTCGTCCAGGAAGCCCGGCGCGCCGCCGGTCTCGCCCCCCGCCACGGCCTCGCCGCGCAGGAAGGCCACGAAGGCTTCCGGCGGGAGGAAGCCCGCGACGCTGCGCTCCCGCGCCTCGGCGGCGGGCGCCTGCGCGGCGGGTTGGGCGGCGGCCTCCGGCGCGGGTTGGGCGCCTTCGACGAGCGTGCCCTCGGCGGTGATGGTGAAGGTGAGTTCCTGCGGCATATGGCACATGGCCGCGTCGCAGCCTTGGTAGCTCAGGGTAAAGGTCTGCCCCGGCGCGGCGGGCCAAGTGAACTCGGCGAGGTCGGCGTAGTAAGCGCCGCCCATCTCGTCGCTCCCGGCGAGGGGGGGCTTGGTGGCGGGCGCGCCAAGCGAGCAGGTGAGCATCGCGTCGTAGATGTGCTGGCCCGGCTCGAGGAGGAGGAAGGTGGCCGTGACGGTGCCCTCGGCGTAAGCGACGTCGGGGCGGAAGGGGTCGTCGGGCGTGGGTGCGGCGAAGGCCTGGCCGGCCACGCAGAGCGCGGCGGCGAGGAGGCACAATCGAAGACTGTTGAATGGGTTCATGGCGATTCCTTTCCCACCAGTGTGGCAAAAACGGCCCGCCCCCGCAAGCAAAAGGGGCGCTTTCGCGCCCCCGCGTTCACTCGGCGGCGGGTGGTTCGTTTGGCTGGAGCGTTACCTTTATGAAGGGCAACGGCGCGCCGTCGTCCGCCGGGGGGAGCACCATCGTGGCGGAGCCGCCGTCGAAGGCCAGCTTGTCCACCGGAACAACCGTGGAGGCGGCCGTGGCAAGCCCTTCAAGGGTCTCGGCGCGGGTGACGTGGAGGATGCCTGCGCTGTTGAGGGCGTTTTTGAGGACGCATCCCTCGGGGCCGCGCACGGTGAGGGTGACGGAGCCATCGGCCGCCGGCACGATGCCGGTGACCTGGAGGCGTTGCTCCACTTGGGCCTTGGGATCCATGTCCAGCAGGAAGGCGTTGAAGCCGTGGGTGCGGTCTGCCCCGTCCGCGGCCATCAGGCGCCTGCCGGTGGGCGTCGCGTACTGCATCAGATCCACGCCGTAGCGCGAGGCCCAGTCGGTGACCAGGTTGTCCATCGGGTTGCCTTGGAGGAAGGCGTTGAATTCGCCGAAGTCGTAGTTTTCAAGCGTCTCTTGCGTCAAGGTGGAACCGTTGAGGGCGAGCCAGGCGGAGTAGAAGCCGCCGCCGGTGGCGGAGAAGGCGAGTTGGTTCAGCGCCTCCAGCGCGGTCGAGTTCATGTTTTGGTCGAACATGGCCTGCGCGGAATCGATGGCGTAGAACCAGTCGCAGCCGTCGCCTTGCTCCAGGGAGGAGAAGTCAAAGGTGTAGCCTTTGGTCTCGTCGTCTTGCGTCCAGCGGTAGCCAAGGCCGGCGGTCAGGCAGGTTTCCGGCGCGGCGTCATCGGCGGCGTTACGCACCCAGATGCGGAAGCCGCGCACGGAGGGGGCCGTCGTGGTCGCGGCGAAGGTCTGGAACTCAATGCGCACCACCACGGCGCCCTCGGAGGGGGAGACGTCGGCGTAGCGCACCTTGGTCGTGCAGAACTCGAAGACGATGTCTTCTTGGGTCGCCGTCTCGCCGGCGCGGATGCGCGAGACGCAGAAATAACCGTCGGCATCCACGTACAATCCCAGCTTGGGGGCGACGGTGGTGTTGCCGTGCGGATACGAGGGGTACATCGTGCGCAGGTCGTCCATGCTCGGCGCGTCGGCCGAGCGTTCGAAGCGCACCTTGGCGTAGACGTTGTCGGTGCGGAAGGCGTTGGTGTCGTCGCGCGTCATCTCGATGGGAGAGTCGTCCGTGTCGGCGATGCCGAGGGCGAGGTAGACGGTCTCCAAGCCGCCGAGGGGGTTGGCGTCTCCCGAGAAGTCGAGGTAGCTTTCCGTGCCGTCCGCCGTGAACGTGTAGCCGGAGAGGTCGGTATCTTGGGTTTCCTTGTCCGCCGCGTTGAGGACGCTCCAGCCTTGGGTGGCGAGGTCGCCGGCCTGCGGCACGTAGGGATTGTCGGCCTTGTTTTCGGGCGTGAGCTGGGCGCGCGCAGGGAGGGCGCACAGGGCGCAAGCCAGTGCGAGAAAAGCGGGGAGCGAAACGTGCGATGTCCTCATAACGCTACTTTCTGGTGATAGCATAGCGAAAAGGGGGGCGTTTCGCAAGCCTTTTTTACGGGCGCGCCCGGATCCAGCCGACGGCGACGTCGAGGGCTTCGGCCTGGGCCGCCGTGAGGGTGGGGAAGGAGAGGAAGCCGTGGAGCGAGCCGGGGACGACGTGCCGTGCGTCCGCCGTGCGCCCGAGGGCGGCGAGGCGTTCGTGGAAGACGCGCGACTGGCCGGCCAGGACGTCGCACTCCGCCGCGAGGGTGAGGACGGGCGGCAGGGCGCGGAGCGCGCCGTCGTCTGCCGCGAGGGGCGAGGCGACGGGGTCGGCGGCCTGCGCGGCGTCCACGTAGAGGCGGCCGAAGGCGGACATCAGCGCGTCGGTGAGGGCCAGGACGTCGCCGTACAAGTCGCTTTCGGGCGAGACCTTGTCCAACGGCGCGAGGGCGGGGTAGGCCAGGATGAGGCCGTCGGCCGCACCCGGCGCGAGGAGCGCGGCCGCGGCGGCCAGGTTGCCGCCCGAGGAGTCGCCCGCGACGTGGAGCGGGCGGCCCGGGAAACGCCCGCGCAAGGCCTTGAGGCGCTCGGCCGCGTAGGTGGCGGCGGCGGGGAAGGGGTGTTCGGGCACAAGGGGATAGTTGAGCGACCAGACCTCCGCCTGGGCGCGCTCGGCCAGCCCCGCGCAGAAGTCCTCGCAGAGGCGCGCGTCCCCGACGGCCCAGCCGCCGCCGTGGAGATAGAGGACGGTGGCCTTGGGCTCGCCGGCGGGGGCGTAGACGGCCCACGGGCCCTCGAAGCGGAGGGAGACGGCGCCGCCGTGCGCGGCGTTGAAGGCCGTCTCGTCGGCGGGTCGGAGCATCCCCTCGCGCCAGTGGTTGAGCGCGGCGAGGTCGCCCCGCGCCGCGGCCTCGAGGGCCGCCACGTGCGCGGCGTCCGCCGCCGGGCCGTATCCCGCGAAGGATTCCAGGAGGGCGGCGCTCTCGGGCGAGAAGGGGGCGCGTTGCGGCCCCGCGCAGCCGACGAGGAGCGCCAGGGCGAGCAAGGGCAGGAAGGCCAAGGGGAAAAGCAAGCGTTTCATGGTTCAATTGTGGCACACCCGCCCCACGCGGTCAAGCGGGCGTGCCGCGCAGGGTCGCGGCCGGCAGACCTCCGATTTCCGATTTTCCTTCGTGCGCGGATTGTGGTATGATACGGACATCATGCGCGTGCTGTACATCTTCATCGATGGCGTGGGTTATGGGCCGGCGGGGGAGCAAAACCCCGTCTGCCCCGAGGTCTGCCCCACGCTTTGCGCGCTGATGGCGAAGGCGCCGCACCTGGATGCCTGCCTGGGCGTGCCCGGCCTGCCGCAGTCGGCCACCGGCCAGGCCACGCTCTACACGGGCGTCAACGCCGCGCAGGTGATGGGCCGCCACAAAGAGGGCTTCCCCGGCCCCACGCTCTGCAAGTTGCTTCAGGAGGACAACCTTTTCCTGGAGGCCCGCCGCCGCGGACTGCGCGTCTGCTTCGCCGACGCCTACTTCGCCGACGCGGCCGAGGAGCTCGCCGCCCGCCGCTTCAAGAGCGTCACCACCATCATGTCCCTCACCGCGCCCGAGACCCTGCGCTTCCAGAAGGACATGCTCGCGGGGCGCGCCGTGGTGCACGACCTCACCCGCGCCGTGCTCGTGCCCAAAGGTTACACCGGCCCGCTCGTCACGCCCGAGACCGCCGCCGAGCACCTGCTCGCCGTGGCCGCCGAGAACGACCTCACCCTCTTTGAGTACTTCCTCACCGACACCGTCGGCCACTCGCAGAACCGCGCGCGCGCCGAGGAGGTCCTCCGCACCCTCGACGCCTTCCTCACGGAAGTCCTCGCCGGGCGCCCGGAGGACACGCTCCTGGTGATTACCTCCGACCACGGCAACATCGAGGACCTCTCCACCCGCGGCCACACCTTCAACCAAGTGCCGCTGATTGCCGTCGGCCCGCGCGAGGACGAGATCCGCGCCGGCGCCGAATCGCTGATTGACGTCATGCCGCGCCTCCTGCGCGTGCTGTGAGAGTTTGAGACAAGAAAGGAAGACGACGATGAAGAAACTTCCCCTGTTCGCGGCCCTTTGCCTGGCCCTGCCCCTCTGCGCGGCTGAGCAGCTTGCCGTCAACGCCCCCGCGACGACGGACACGCTGAAGGGCGATAACACGCTTACGCTCGATAAGGATGTCGTGGTCGAGGCGGGGGGCACCGTGCTCTTCTCCGCCAAGCTCACCATGACCTTGCCTTCGGACCCCGTCGACCAAAGCGCGGCGGTGGAGGGAGACAAGCTTGTCGTCACGGCGGATGACGATGGCTCGGTGCTCGTCTACGCCGGCGGCAAGTGGTATCAGGCGCAGGAATTGACGGTCAAGGAGAACGATACGCTGGAGGTCAGCGTGGAGGCCAAAGGCGGACAGGACGCGGTGAAGTACGTCGTCACGTTTAAGAAGGGCGACGTATCAAGCACGGTCGAAACCGACGAAGTGTCCGGCCTTCCCACCTTCAACACCGTGGTACTCGCCGGCGAGGGCGAGGCGACGGGCTTGGCCGTGGCCGCCGTCTCGACCGGCATCCTGCCCCCGCCGAAGGATGGCTCGCAGGACGCCGAGCTGGTGGGTAAGTTCGTGGACTGGCAGAACGATTCGGACAAGGGCGGGGCGATGAAGGGCGCCACCGAGACCGAAATCTCCGACGCCTTCGCGATGAACGTGGGCGGCAAGCCCAGCCTCACCATCACTGACATCACCCCGCCCGAGGGCGGCAAGCCCGGCTCCATCACCGTTGCCGGCTCCTACGTCCCCGTCTCGGCGGACGGCACGGCCCTGCAGGCCGAGGCCGAGCCCGCGCCCCTGAATGCCATCAACGGCACGCTTTACATCACCTACGCCTCCGAGCTGGGCGGCACGGCCACGACGGTGGAGGAGAAGATCTCCGCCGGGGACGGCGAGACCAAGACCATCACGTTGCCCCCGGGCGCGATCTTCGTGAAGGCGCGCGTCGCCCTCACGGAGCCCGACGACGACACCCTTTAATTCTTACAAGAGAGACCAAGACACATGGAAGCAAAGCAGAGCGCGTACGCCGCCGCCGGCGTGGACATCGACAAGAAGATGGGCGGCATCGAGACCATCAAGCAGATGGTCAAGAAGACGGTGACCCCTGGCGTGATTGGGGGCATCGGCAGTTTCGGCGGCCTCTTCCAGAGCCCCGGCTCGGACACGATCCTCGTGGCCTCGACCGACGGGGTCGGCACCAAGCTGAAGGTCGCCGCGATGGCCGGCCGCCACGACACCGTGGGCCAGGACATCGTCAACCACTGCGTGAACGACATCCTGGTGCAGGGCGCCACGCCGCTCTTTTTCCTGGACTACATCGGCGCCTCGGTCTTCGACGGGGACATCTTCAACCAGGTGGTCTCCGGCCTCTGCAAGGCCTGCGCGGAGAACGGGTGCGCCCTGCTCGGCGGCGAGACGGCCGAGATGCCGGGCCTCTATCCCGTCGGCGAGTATGACCTGGTGGGCACCATCGTGGGCCAGGTGAAGAAGAGCCAGATCATCACCGGCGAGCGCATCGAGGTGGGCGACGTCCTCATCGGC
>CALXMW010000014.1 GCA_944389585.1 uncultured Kiritimatiellota bacterium | reverse complement strand
CCGTAGGCCATCATGCCGATGGATTGGATGCCGCCGACGCGGTAGATCTCGGTGGCGCCGGCCACGCGCAGGGCGTGCAGGAGGGGCGCGGAGACGGCGGTGCCGTCGCGGGCGGGGGTGCAGGCGACGATTTCCCGGACGCCGGCGGCCTTGGCCAGGACGACGGTCATGATGGAGGTGGAGGCCAGTGGAGCGGTGCCGCCGGGGATGTAGACGCCCACGCGGTCCATCGGGTGGAAGCGCTCGCCCAAACGCCCGCCGTTGAAGGTATGGATGTCCCAGTCGTCGCGGAGGCCGGCCTTGGCGAAGGCGTGGACGCGGGTGGCGGCCAGGCGGATGGCGGCCTTCACGTCGTCGTCGCAGGCGGCGTCGGCGGCGTCGAGCTCGGCCTCGGTGACGCGGATGGTCTCGGGCGTGAGGTCGGCGTGGTCAAAGGCGCGGCAGGCGTCGAGCACGGCGTTCAGGCCGCGGGCGCGGATGTCGGCCAGGCAGGCGGCGGCGGCGGCCTCGGCGTGCTCGTCGAAGGGGGGGCGTCGGAGGAAGGCCTCGACCTGCGCGGTGGGGTCGGCGGGGGACCAATCGAGGATGGGAATCTGGAAATCCATGGTCGTTCAGAGCTGTTTGGCTTCGCCGGAGGCCTCGGCCTCGGCTTTGCGTTGTTTGTAGGCTTTGATGGCTTCTTCCTGCCTGGCGATTTTTTTGCCGATGGCGGAGATCTCGCTGGCGGTGGTCGCCCCGGCGATGGGGTCGACGACGTAGTGGCGCGGCACGGGGCGGTTGTATTTGAGCAGCGCCATCATTTGGAGCTCGACGGCCTCGCCGAGCTTCTCCTTGAGGGCTTCGTCGAGCTGATTCTTTTCGGCCTGGCGGCGGGCCTTCTTGTCGTCGCGGCTGCCGTAACCGGCGGTGACGGAGCCCTTCGAGGATTTGGCCGCGGCGGATTGGGCGGCGGCGAGGGCGGCGTGGTCGGCGTCGACGCGGGCCTGTTGCTTGGCGAGCCACTCGTCCGCGGCCTCCTTGGTGGGGAGGTTGCGGGTTTTGACGGAGCGGGGCCAGATGAAGGCCTTGGTGGGGTATTTGGGGAAGTCCTTGTCGCCGGCCTTGCGGGCCTCGTTGTATTGCTTCGTCCAGTCGCGCTTGACGGTCTGGAGGGCCTTGTTGAAGACGCGCTTTTCCTCGGCCAGCTCGGCGCGGAGCTCGCGGAAGTCCTCGGTGGTCATCACCGAGACGGCCTCGACCTTGTACATGTCGAAGAGGCGGACGCCGACGTAGGTCTCCGCGCGCGCCGTGAGGGCGGCGCAAGCGGCGGCCAGAAAGAGGAGGGCTTTCATCAGTCGCGGTTCCTTCCGAAGATTTGGAGGAGGTAGATGAAGAGGTTGATGAAGTCGAGGTAGAGCGAGAGGGCGCAGAGGATGCCCAGGCGGCTGACGGTGGGCCGGTCGAGCTCGCCGGCGGCGTCGGCCAGGTGGCGCACCTTCTGCGCGTCATAGGCCGTCAGGCCCACGAAGACGGCCACGCCGAGGTAGCAAAGGATGGCGTCGAGCCCGCTGTTGCGCAGGAAGAGGTTGATGAGCGTGGCGATGACAAGGCCGATGAGGGCCATGAAGCAGACCCGCCCGAGGGTCGAGAGGTCGCGCCGCGTCAGCGTGCCGAAGAGCGCCATCGCCGCGAAGGTGCCCGCCGCCGAGAAGAAGGCCGTCTGGATGGTCGAGGCGGCGTAGACGAGGAGGAGGACGGAGAGCGTCACGCCGTTGAGCGCCGCGTAGGCCAGGAAGAGCCCGGCCGCGGCCGCGGGGGCCAGCTTGTGGATGGCCATGGAAAGGACGAGGACCAGCGCGACCTCGACGACGGCGCAGAAGATGAGCGTGCCGGGGGTGAGCGTGAAGGCGCCGGAGAGGGCGGCGTCGGCCACCAGCCAGGCGACGAGGCCCGAGAGGGCCAGGCCCACGGCCATCCAGCCGTAGACGAAGTTGTAGACGCGGTTGAGGCCGGCGGCGCGGCTTTCGCTGCGGACGGCCAACAGATCGGGATCCATCATGGGGTTCATGCCATTCTCCTTTTGTGAAGCGTTATTTTAGCATAATTCGCGGGCGCGGGCAGGGGCGCCGGAGGGATGGGGTGGGGTGGGTTCGGCCGTCGGCAGGGAAAAGAAAGGCCGCCCGCGGGGTGGGGCGGCCTTGGCGCGCGGCGCGCGGCGGCTCAAAGGAGGGCGGCGCGGAGGGCCTTGGCGCGGTCTTCGCGCTCCCAGGGGACGCCGGCGCGGCCGAAGTGGCCGTAGACGCAGTTGTCGGCGTAGCTCCATCCCTGCGGGGCCAGGAGGCCGAGGTCGCGGATGATGGCGGCGGGGCGGAAGTCGAAGAGTTCGCCGCTTTGGAGGAAGGCGGCGATTTTGGCCTCGTCGACCTTGCCGGTGCCATAGGTGGAGACGTTGATGCTCATGGGGCGGGCCAGGCCGATGGCGTAGGCCACCTGGATCTCGCATTTGTCGGCGAGGCCGGCGGCGACGATGTTGCGCGCGACGTAACGGGCGTAGTAGGCCGCGGAGCGGTCGACCTTGGAGGGGTCTTTGCCGCTGAAGGCGCCGCCGCCGTGGGAGCCGACGCCGCCGTAGGTGTCGACGATGATTTTGCGCCCGGTGATGCCGGAGTCGCCCGCGGGGCCGCCGATGACGAAGCGCCCCGTGGGGTTGATGTGCAGGGCGGTGGCGTCGGAGAGGAGCCCGGTGGGGGCGAGCACCTCGCGGATGACGGCGCCGATGGCCGCGTGGATGGCCGCTTCGTCCACGTCGGCGGTGGTTTGGTGGGAGCAGACGACGTCGGTGATGGCCTGGGGTTTGCCGCCGTCGTAGAGGACGGAGACCTGGGCCTTGGCGTCGGGGCGGAGCCAGGGGATGTCGCCGTTGTGGCGGAGCTCGGCCAGGCGGCGGAGGATGCGGTTGGAGCAGACGAGGGGGAGGGGGAGGCGCTCGGGGGTCTCGTTCGTCGCGTAGCCGAACATCATGCCCTGGTCGCCGGCGCCCTGTTCCTCGGGGTCGGCGCGGGAGACGCCCTGGTTGATGTCGGGCGACTGGGCGTGGAGATTGTTGACGTAGGTGAAGTCTTGCCAGCAGAAGCCCTCCTCGGGGCGGTCGTAGCCGATCTTGCGGATGACGCCTTGGGCGATGGCCTTGGGGTTGAGGCGCTCGAAGCCGGCGCAGGTGATTTCGCCCAGGTTGACGACCAGGTTCATGCCGCAGGCCGTCTCGCAGGCGACGTGGGCGCGCGGGTCAAGCGCGAGGCAGGCGTCGAGGATGGCGTCGGAGATGGCGTCGGCCACCTTGTCGGGATGCCCTTCCGAAACGGATTCCGAGGTGTAGACGTGTCTGGTGAAAAGTTTGCTCATGGCGGTTCCTATCAATAAACGCGCCTAATTATACCATATTCTCCCGCGCGTGGCGTCACGCCCGCGGCGGCCGGGGCGGGGGCGGCCTGCGCCAGGCAGGGCCCGGGCGGCGGGCGGGAGCCCTAGATAGGGTTCCACGAGAGCCCTATATAGGGTTCTGCCGGAGCCCTAGGTAGGGTTCCCGAAAGGGCGCCCGGCCTTCCCGCCCCCGGTGCGCGCCGGGTGGGGTTTTGTTAAAATGCGCGGCATGGCAACGAAAGGACGCGAGATGAACAGACGGAGTTTCCTGAAGGCGTTTGGGCTTGGTGCGGCGGCGTTGGCCCTCGCGCCGCGGTCGGTCTTGGCGGAGGGGGCGGCGGCCTCCGCGCCCGCGCGGCGGCCCCGCAACATCCTCTTCATCTTGGCCGACGACCTGGGCTGGGGCGACGTGAGCTGCTATGGCGCGACGCCCGGCCTCACCCCTTTCCTCGATGCCTACGCCAAGGGCGGCGTGCGCTTCACCGACGCCCACTCCCCCGCCTCCACCTGCACGCCCACGCGCTACGCCATCTTCACCGGCCAATACGCCTGGCGCAAGCCGGGCACCGGCATCGCCCCCGGCGATTCGGCCCTGCTCATCGACACCGACATCACCACGCTCCCCAAGCTCATGCGCCAGTCCGGCATGGTCACGGGGGCGGTGGGCAAGTGGCACCTGGGCATGGGCCCCGGGCCGGGCAAGACCGATTGGAACAAGCCCATCAAACCCTCGGGCAACGACGTCGGTTTCGACTACACCTTCCTCATGGCCGCGACGGCCGACCGCACCCCGTGCGTCTACGTCGAGAACGGCCTCGTCGTCGGTCTCGACCCCAATGACCCGATCGAGGTGAATTACCAGCACAACTACCCCGGCGAGCCCGACGGCAAGCGCGACCGCGCCACCCTCAAGATGGATTGGGACTTCGGCCACAACCAGGCCGTCGTCAACGGCATCGGCCGCATCGGCTACATGAAGGGCGGCAAAAAGGCCCGCTGGGTGGACGAGGAGATGGCCGACGTCTTCGTCGACAAGGCCTGCGCCTTCATGGAGGCCAACAAAGACCGCCCCTTCTTCCTCTACCTCGGCACGAACGACATCCACGTCCCCCGCGTCCCCCACCCGCGCTTCGTGGGCAAGACCCCCTTCGGCCCCCGCGGCGACGTCACCGTGCAGTTCGACGACAGCGTCCGCCGCGTCATCGAGAAACTCCGTGGATTGGGCTTGGAAAAGGAGACGCTCGTCGTCATCACCTCCGACAACGGCCCCATGGTCAACGACGGCTACAAAGACCGCGCCGTCGAGCTGCTCGGCGACCACAAGCCCGCCGGTGACTGGCGCGGCCACAAGTATCAGCCCTACGAAGGCGGCCACCGCCTCCCCTTCATCGTGCGGTGGGATGGCGTCATCCCCGCCGGCGCCACCAACGCCGCCCTCCTCTCCCTCGTCGACCTCGGCGCCACCTTCGCCGCCCTGCGCGGCGTGCCCCTGCCGCAGGCGGCCCTGCCCGACTCCTTCGACCAGAGCGCGACCCTCCTCGACCCCGCCGCACCCTCCACGCGCACCGACCTCATCTGCCAGGACTACCGCCTCAACCTGCGCGAGGGCAACTGGAAATACATCGTCCCCGGCCCCGCCGGCAATACGCCCGGGCCAAAGAACAACCCCCTCAACGGCGAACTCTACGACCTCGCGAGCGACCCCTCCGAGCGCACCAACGTCATCAAACAGCACCCCGACCGCGCCAAGGTCCTGTACGCCAAGCTCCTCAAAGCCATCGCCGACGGCCGCACCCGCCCAGACTGACGCAGAGGCGCGCAAGCAAAAAGACCCCGGAGAGAACCGGGGTCTTCTTTTATATGGTGAGGACTTAACGCGGGACAGCGCGCCCCACAACCGAACCAGCGCCCTTTGCCCAAACGGGTCGCCGCCCAAGCGCGGGGTCAACGGAGCAGTTCGCGCTCCATGGCGTCGAGCACCTCGTGTCCCCGGCGTGTGGGGGCGTTGTCCGCGTCGAGCAGGCCGTGGGCGCGGAAGTCCGCAAGAAGGCGGGCCCAACGGGCGCGTCGGGGCCTCAGGATGGGGAAGCGGGCGAGGATGGCGCCGAGGTCGAACCCTTCCGCGAGGCGAAGGCGGGTGAGGGCGCGTTCGAGGGCGTCCTCTTCCGGCGAGAGCGTCTCCTCGGCGCCGTCGCCCGCGCGGCGGAGACGTCCCAGGCGGCTGGCCGCGCCGCGCCCAAGGCCGAGGTAATCGCCGCCGTGCCAGGTGTTGAGGTTGTGGCGGCACTCAAAGCCCGGGCGGGCGTGGTTGGAGGTCTCGTAACGGCGCAGGCCGGCCCCCGCCAAGGCCTCGGCGGCCTCGCCCACGGCGTCGCAAAGTCGGTCGGGGTCGGGCGGCGCCAGGCCGGCGCGCCCCCAGGCGCTCCCGGGCTCGACGGAGAGGGCGTAGACGGAGACGTGCGGCAGGCCCAGGGCGACGGTCTGGCGGAGGGTGCGCGCCCATTCGGCGGGGGAGACGCCGGGGAGGCCGGCGATGAGGTCAATGCCCGTGTCCGGAACCGCCGCGCGGGCGAGGTCGACGGCCTCGAGGGCCTGGCGCGCGGTATGGCGGCGGTTGCAGCGGGCGAGGGTGGCGTCGTCGAAGGCCTGCACGCCGATGGAGAGGCGGTTCACCCCGAGCGCGGCGAGCGTGCGGACGAGCGGCGCGGTCACGGCGGCGGGGTGGAGCTCGACCGTCCATTCCGCGCCTTCGGCAAGGGAGAAGAGGCCGCTTTCGCGGAGGCGGACGAAGCCGCGTTCGCCGAGGAGCGCGGGCGTCCCGCCGCCGCAGTAGAGCGTCTCCAACGGGCCGAGGGAGGGGAAGCCGCGCGCCGCGGCCTCGCGCGATAGGGCGTCGACATAGGCCGCTGGGTCGGCGGGCGGCGGGCCGGAGAGGAAGGCGCAATAGGCGCAACGGCCCGTGCAGAAGGGGACGTGGAGGTAGAGGTGCTTGGGCGCGGCGCTCATGCCTCGGGCACGGGGTCAAGGTCTTTGAGGCTGCGCAGACCGAAGTGCTCCAGGAAGCTGGCGGTGGTGCCGTAGAGGAACGGGCGGCCGGGGAGCTCGCTGCGGCCCACGGCGCGGATGAGATCCAGCTCCAGCAACGCGCGGACGGTGTGGTCGACCGAGACGCCGCGCACCGATTCGATCTCGGCGCGGCTGATGGGCTGGCGGTAGGCGATGATGGCGAGCGTCTCAAGCGCGGCGCGGGAGAGGCGCTGGGGCGGTGCGGCCTTGACGAGGGCGCGCACCCACGGCCCCGCGGCGGGGACGGAGCGGAAGGCGAAGCGCCCGCCCTCCTCGCAGAGTGCAAGCCCCAGATCCGAGCGCGCGAGGGTGGCGGCGATGTCGGCGAGATAGCCTTTGATCTGGGCCGGGGTGGCCTCGGCGAAGGCGGCGGCGGGGCTTCCCGGCTCGGCCCCTTGCGCCGCGGCTTGGAGGGCCTTGCGCAGGGCCTCGGGCGAGAGGGGCTCCGGGGCGGCGAAGAGCATGGCGCCGATGACGGCCTGCAGGCTGTCCGGGGCGGGGAGAGCGGGGTCGCTCATGGTTTGGCCCTCCGCATGACGATGCGCAGGAGCGTGGCCTCGATGATGGCCCAGGGGTCTTGCGCGGTGGTGTCCACGAGTTTGAAGCGCATCTCGACGGCGTAGTGCCGGCCCGCGCGCAGTTCGTTGAGGGTGTAGCGCTTGGCGGCCTCGACCTGCTTGCCGAGGAACCAGCCGTTGAGGCGGGCCAGGCGGGTGGGCAGGCGCTCGGAGGGGATGTCCCAGCGGTTGCCGGCGAGCCAGCCGCGGTCAAGCGCGTCGCGGAGGGCGCAGAGGTCGTTGAGCGCGTTGAGGATGGAGACGGCGGCGGGGAAGGCCGCGTTCTTGTCCGCGCGCAGTCGCTCGACGGTCTTCGCCGCGAGGGTGGGGGAGCGCTGGAGGATGGCCTCGGCGAGGGCGAAGGGTTCGGCGCCGACGGCGGTGGAGGTGATGGCCTCGACGTCGGCAAGGGTGGCCTCGGCGCCGTCCTGGCCCAGGTAGGCGCGGAGTTTTTCGAGTTCGGAGACGAGGGTGCGGGTGTCGGCGCCGACGCGCTGGGCGAAGGCGGCGCGCACGGCCGGGGCCATTTTGAGGCCGCTTTGCGGCAGGAGGGCCTCCAGGCGTTCCTGCGCGGCCTTGCCGAGCTGGTGGCCCTTCACCTCTTCGCCGCAGACGGTGATTTTGCCGTTTTTCTCCGCCCATTTGTAGAAGCGCGAGACCTTGGCGCACGCCGCGGCGGTGACGATGAGGTGGTGGCCTTCGGGCGGGGCGTCCTTTTGCAGGCCCTCGAAGAAGGCCGCGGCGGCGTCCTTGGCGGCCTGGGCCTCGACCGCGCGCCCCTTCGCGCCGGGGAGGAAGTTCGCGTCGCGCAGCCACACCACCTTGCCGCCGCCGAGGAAGCTGGCGGTGTAGAGGGCCTCGGCCGCGCGGTCGCAGGCCTGGATCACGTCGTCGGCCTTGTCGCACGCGCCGTCGATGACCTCCAGGCCGAAGTCCCGATCCTCGGGCGCGACGAGCGTGTCGATGAGGCGCTTGGCCCCCTCGCTTTTGAGGTAATCGTCCGGCCCGAGGAAGAGGTGAACCATCAGAGGATCTTCATGCGCGGCAGATCCTGGATGTCGATGGTGCCGACGAGCTTGCCGGCCGCGTCGACCACGGGCAGGTCGTCGAGCTTGTGGCTCTCGAAGACGTTGAGCACCTGCACCGCCAGGGCGTCGAGCGGGATGGAGACGGGGTGTTTGACCATGACCTCGGCGATGGGCCGCCCCATCGGGTCGCCGCCCGCGCCGGTGAGCAGGCGGCGCAGGTCGCCGTCGGTGAAGATGCCCAGGAGCGTGCCGTCGGGCGCGGTGACGCAGGCGCAGCCGGATTTCGCCTCGGTCATGGCGAGGACGGCGTCGCGCACCGTCGCGTCTTCGCCGAGGGCCACGAGGCGCTCGCCCGTGCGCATGATGTCCTTGACGCGGAAGAGGAGGGCGCGGCCGATGGCGCCGGCGGGGTGGAGGAGGGCGAAGTTTTCCTTCTTGAAGCCGCGCGCCTCCAGGAGGACCATCGCCAGCGCGTCGCCGAGGGCGAGGGTGGCGGTGGTGGAGGTGGTGGGGGCCATGTTGAAGGGGCAGGCCTCGCGGCCGCAGTCGATGAGGTAGACCCAGTCGCTGTTCTTGGCGAGGGAGGAGTCGGCCTTGCCGGTCATGCCGATGATCTTCACGCCGATGCGGCGCAGGGAGGGGATGAGGCGGATGACCTCGTCAGATTCGCCGGAGTAGCTGATGGCCAGGACGATGTCGGCGGCGGTGACCATGCCCAGGTCGCCGTGCATGGCCTGCACGGGGTTGAGGAGCATGGCGGTGGAGCCGGTGCTGGCCATGGTGGCGGCGATCTTCTCGCCCACGTGGATGTTTTTGCCGATGCCGGTGACGACGATTTTGCCGCCGCGGGCGAGGGTTTCGAGCATCGCCTCGACGATGTCGCAGAAGACGGGCGAGAGGGCCGCGTCGGCGCGCCTGAGCCCGGCGATCTCCGTCTCGATCGTCTCGTGCGCGCGGGCCAACATATCACTGTGCGTCATGGGGAACCTCCTCTTGCGCCGGCTTGGCGCGGCGGCGTTTGGGCTTGGGCTGCTCGATGGGCTTGGTGGGCGGCGTGTAGACGCCTTCGAGCACGTCCAGGCGCCCGGCGTCCAGCGCGGCGTAGCGGTTGCGCAGGGTCTTGCGCAGGGCGTGGCAACGGCCGGGCGCGGTGAGCGCGTCGGTGAGCACGGCCAGGCGCGCCACCAGGCAATCGTCGATGACATGCTCCACGCGGCAGGCGGTCTGCGAGGCCGCCTCGTCGCCCAAGCGGATGACCTCGCGCAGGAAGCGCGTCAGCACCAGGTGGCGGCGGATCACGCGCAGGGCCTCGCGCTCGCCGCGCTCGGTGAGCGTCACGGGCTTGTTCGTGTCGTAGTGGATGAGGCCGAACTCCCGGAGCACGCCCAGCGCGTTCGTCACGGAGGGCATCTTCACGTTGAGGCGCCGCGCGATGTCGCTGGTGTGGGCGTGGCCGTGGGCCGTCTCGTCGATCGATTCTTTGATGGCCTCCAAGTAATCCTCTTGGCTGGCCGTCAGTCGAAGGCTGGTCTCTGCGTCCATGTTCCAAACTTCCTTTTCCTTTCCACTATACCACATTTTAGCCTGGGCTTTCGCCTTTCCCGGCGTTTTCCGTCGGCCTTCGGCGCGGCGGGCGCGGGACGCTCCCGCCCGGGCGCGGTTGGGGGCTTCCCTTTTTTTGGCGGGTTTGGTATAGTGTGCGGCGCATTGAGGGAGTAGCCGGCGCGGGAACGCGCGGCAGGCCAACAGTCTCGGCTTCAACGCCTGGCCTGCCTGAAATGGCGAGACTCAAGTGCGGCTTTGCCGCGCTCGGGTCGTTTTCCCACAGCGAGACGCCCGTGGCCGGTGGCCGCGGGCCTTTTGTTTGTGGCGAACCCACCGAACGGAGAGAGAGATGGACAAGGCATACATGACCCCCGCCGACGAGGTGCTCCGGCAGCTCGGCGCAGACCGCCATCGGGGGCTGGGCGAGGAGGCCGTGCTGGCGAGCCGCCAGGCGCACGGCGCGAACGAGTTGGCGCGGCCGGAGCAGATCGGCTGGCTGGAGCGGATTGTCGAGGCGTTCAAGGAGCCGATGATCCTGCTTCTGGTGTTGGCGCTGCTCATCATGGTGGGCGTGAACGTGGCGCACCTCTTCACGGACGGGCACACGGAGTTCGCCGAATGCGTGGGCGTGGCGCTGGCCATCCTCCTGTCGGTGGGCATCTCGGTGGGGATGGAGGGGCGCAGCGCCAAGGCCTTCGAGGCCCTGCGCGGGATGGGGGCGGACGTCCGCCCGCGCGTCCTGCGCAACGGCAAGAGCGTCCGCATCCCGCAGTCCGAGCTGGTGGTGGGCGACGTGATGTTCGTGGGCACGGGCGACAAGCTGACGGCCGACGGGCGTCTCATCGAGACCAACGGTTTGGTGGCGGACGAATCGGCCCTCACGGGCGAATCGGCCCCCGTCGAGAAGCACGCCGAGGCCAAGGTCGAGGTGACCGCGCCGGTGGCCGAGCGCCCGACGATGCTTTACGCGGGCAGCTACGTCACCGCCGGCACGGGCCTGATGGTCGTCACCGCCGTGGGGATGCACACGGAGTTCGGCCGCATCGCCGCGGCGTTGGCCGAGCAGAGCACGGGCAAGACGCCGCTCCAGGAGCGCCTGGCGCGCCTGGGCAAGTGGGTGACGCTTGCGGGCGTGCTGGCGGCCGCGCTTGTCTTCGCGGTGCAGCTGGGGCAGGATTGGCTCCACCACGGCGGGATCACGTGGACGGGGGTGGGCGAGGCCTTCATCTCCGCCATCGTCCTCATCGTGGCGTGCGTGCCCGAGGGCCTGCCGACGATCGTGGCGATGTCGCTGGCCATCAACGTGCTCAAGATGGCCAAGCAGAACGCGCTCGTCAAAAAGCTCATCGCGTGCGAGACCATCGGCTGCGTCACCTTCATCTGCTCGGACAAGACCGGCACGCTGACCGAGAACCGCATGACCCTCATCGCCCTCGTCGGCCCCGATGGCAAGCGCGCCGAGCCCAAAGGCGATCTCCTCGCGAACATGTGCCTCAACGCCACCGCGGACCTCGCCTCGGACGGCAAGGGCTTCGTGGGGAACCCCACCGAGGGCGCCCTCATCGTGGCCGCGGCCAAGGCCGGGCACGACCCCGCCAAGCTCCGCGCGGAGGCGGAAATCACGGCCGTCGAGCCCTTCTCCTCGGACACCAAGCGCATGGTCACCACCCTTGGCGGCGCGCGCCCCCTCCGGCTCATGAAGGGCAGCCCCGAGGCCGTCTTCGCCGCCTGCGGCCTCGCCGGGGAGGCCCGCGCCGCCGCCGAAGCCGCGATGGCCACCTGGCAGAAACAGGCCTGCCGCGTGCTCGCCTTCGCCCACGCCGAGGGGCAGGGGGGCTTCGCCTACGATGGCTTCGCGGCCATCGCAGACCCCGTGCGCGAGGACGTGCCGCCGGCCATCGACGCCTGCCGCACCGCCGGCATTTCCGTCATGATGCTCACGGGCGACAACCTCATCACCGCCACCGCCATCGCCCGCTCCCTGGGGATGCTCGAGGGCGGCCACCGCGCCGTCACCGCCGCCGAACTCGAGGCGCTGGACGACGCGGCCTTCGCCGAGGCGCTGAAGACGGTGCGCGTCATCGCCCGCTCCACGCCCTCGGTCAAGCTCCGCGTGGTGCGCACCCTCAAGGCGCAGGGCGAATCCGTGGCCGTCACCGGCGACGGCATCAACGACGCCCCGGCCATCAAGGAGGCCGACGTGGGCGTGGCCATGGGCATCACCGGCACCGAGGTGACGAAGGAGGCATGCGACATCCTTCTGCTCGACGACGCCTTCGCCACCATCGTGCGCGCCATTCGCTGGGGCCGCGGCATCACGGACAACTTCAAGCGCTTCATCCTCTTCCAGCTCACCGTCAACGTCTCGGCCGTGCTCGTTGTCCTCGTGGCCGTGATCTTGGACGAGCCGCCGCCCTTCTCGCCTCTCGAGCTGCTCTGGATCAACATCATCATGGATGGCCCGCCCGCCCTCTGCCTGGGCCTCGAGCGGATGAGCGACGACCTGCTGCGCCGCAAGCCCATCCGCCGCGACGCGCCCCTCGTCAGCCGCGGCATGGTGGCGCGCATGTCGCTCTTCGGCGGCCTCATCGCCGCGGTCTGCCTGCTCCAGCTCAAAGGCGCGGTGGACTTCCTGGGCGTGGCTTCCGGCGACCCCGCCACCCTGGCCACGGCGGTCTTCACGCTCTTCGTCTTCTGCCAGCTGGCCAACGCCCTGGCGGCGCGGTGCCCCGAGGGCGGCAACCCCTTCGGCGGGCTCTTGGGCAACCCGGCGCTCCTCTGCGCCCTGCTCGTGGCGGCCGCGCTCCAATGGGTCATCGTCACCTACGGCGGCGGCGCCTTCGGGACGGTCGCGCTGGGGGTGGAGACGTGGGGGCGCATCCTCCTCGTCGCGGCGTGCGTGCCCATCCTGGCGGCTCTCCTGCCGCGGAAACGCGCCTAAACGAAAGAAGGGGGGCGGCCAAGCGGCCGCCCCCCTTCTTTTACAGCCCTGCTTAGGGCTCGCGGACGATGTCGGCGCCCAAGGCTCGCAGGTTGGCCTCGATGGCCTCGTAGCCGCGGTCGATGGATTCGGCGTTGTGGATGACGGTGCGGCCCTTGGCGCAGAGGGCCGCGATGATGAGCGCCATGCCGGCGCGGATATCCGGGCTCGAGACCGTCGCGCCCTGGAGGGCGGTGGGGCCGGTGACGACGGCGCGGTGCGGGTCGCACTGCACGATCTTCGCGCCCATGCCGATGAGGTGGTCCACGAAGTAGAGGCGGCTCTCGAACATCTTCTCGAAGAAGAGCTCCGTGCCGCGGGTCTGCGTGGCCAGGACGATGAGCGGGCTGAGCAGGTCGGAGGGCGTCATCGGCCAGGGGCCGTCCTCGATCTTCGGGATGGCCGCGCCCAGGTCATAGGCCGTGCGGAGGCGTTGGCGCGGCGGTAGGCGGAGGACGCCCTCGCCCTCCCACGTCCAGCGGACGCCGAACTTGCGGAAGGCCGGCCGGAGCACGGCCATGTCTTCCCGTGAGACGCCCTCGAGCGTGAGCGAACCGCGCGTGGCCGCCGCCGCGATGAGGTAGGAGGCCGCCTCGATGGCGTCCCCGCCCACGCGGAAGGCGCCGCCGCCCAGGCGCGGGACACCCTCGATGGTCAGGCGGTTCGTGCCGATGCCCTCGATCTTCGCGCCCATCTCGGCGAGCATCCGGCAGAGGTTCTGCACGTGGGGCTCGCAGGCGGTGTTGTAGAGCTGCGTCCGCCCCTTGGCCAGCACGGCGGCCATGACAAGGTTCTCGGTGGCCATCACGGAGGCCTCGTCGAGCATGAAGTCCGTGCCGACAAGCCCGCCCTTCGGCGCGGAGGCGGCGGTCGAGCCGGTCTTGCGCACCGTCACCTTCGCCCCGAGCGCCGTCAGGCCCTCGACGTGGGTGTCCAACCTTCGCCGCCCGATGCTGTCGCCCCCAGGCGCGCCGCGCAGGCGCAGGCGTCCCTTGCGCGCCACCATCGGCCCGACGAAGAGGAACGAGGTGCGGATGCGCGTGCAGATTTCCGCCGGGAGGACAGGGTCGGCGCGGAGGCGCCGGGCATCGACGGTCAGCGTGTGCTCGGCCAGCGAGCCGGTGACCTTGGCGCCCAGGGCGCGGAGGCCCTCGGCCATGACGCGGACGTCGGCGATGTCGGGGAGGTTGGTGAGGGTGACGGGCGCGTCGGCCAGCAGGGTGGCCGCGAGCATAGGCAGGGCGGCGTTCTTGTTGCCCGGCACCACATGGTGGCCGGAGAGGGGTTTGCCGCCGCGGATGATGAACTTGGACATGGCTTCAGGGTGCGTTGCGCAGGCGTGCCTGCAGGGCTTTGAGGGCCGCCCAGTTCTCCCGCTTCAAGGGGTCGGCCAGGCTCTCCCCGGCCAAGAGCAGGCGCATGGGGTGGTGAAGGGTAATGGTCGGGATGCGCCCCAACAGGCTCCATTGGCCCACCTTGCCCGTCGCGGCCACGCCCGTGGGGTGGAGCGCCCGCGCGGCGACGGGGCCGAGCAGGACGATGGCGCGGGGGTTGACCAGCGTCAGCTCGGCGCGCAGGTGGGCCGCGCAGGCCCGCAGGGCCGTGGCCGTGGGGCGCCCGGCGGCGGGGCACTTGAGCGCGGGGGTGAGGTAAAGCGACGCGCGGGGCAGGCCGATGGCGCCGAACATCTTGTCGAGGAGCGCGCCGGCCTCGCCTTCCAGGCGCGAGCCGATGGCGATGGGGTCGTCCCCGGGGAGTTGCGCGCCGTTGACGACGGCCACGGCGGGGTTGTAGCACGGCCCCGTGCCCGTCAGCCGCGACTCCCCGGCGGCGAGGGCGCATCCGCGGCAAGCCGCGGTCTGGGCGCGGAGGGCGGCGAGCGCGGCGGCGCGGGCCTCGGGGGTGTCGGCGGGACTTCCCGCGGCGGGAGGGCGCGCGGCCTGGGCCGGGGGTGGGACGTGCGGCATCGCCTGGGCCGGGGTGGGGGCCGTGAAGGCCCGCCACGCCTCGGGCTCCACGGGCAGGGTCTTCACGCCGCCTTCGCGCAGGAAGGTAAGCGCGGCGATGGTCTCGTCGAGCGCTTGGACGAAAGGGTGTTCCGTTTGGTCAGATGCCGGCATAGCTGTGCAGCCCAGGGAAGAGTTTGGAAAGGTTGATCCACGTCACCGTCAGCACGATGGCGAGCAGGCCCACCCCCAGCAACGCCAGGCGCCACGGGCGCGAGCCCCGCACGTGCCACAACGCGGCATAGACCAGCCAGGTGGCGAGCGACCATTGTTCCTTCGGATCCCACTGCCAATAGGCGCCCCACGCCTCGTTGCCCCACACCGAGCCCAACGCCAGCGCCAGCGTCATCAGGAAGAACCCCAGCGCGAAGCTCCGCCGCGCGGCGTCGGCCCGGCACGCGCATTCCAGCGCGAAGGCCCGCGCCAGAAAGGCGTAGGCAAGCATGTATCCCAGCACGTGCGGCACGAAAAGCGGGCTTTGCAACGCCGCCGGCAGGCGCCCTTCCTCGGCCGAGAAGACGAACGCCAGCGGGAAGGCCACGATGAACCCCAGGAGCGCGTCCAGCCGCACCGTCCAAATCTCGTCCCGCCAGCGCGTCAGCGCCGTCGCCGCCGCCAAAATCGGCGGCAGCCACAGGAAGGCCTCGAAGAGGTTGCGCATCGGCGGGTGCCCCACCGCCTCCCACCGAGCCGCGATCGCCGCCGCCCCCAGCGGCAAGACCGCCCCCCACGCCCAACGCCCCAGGCGCTTGGGCAACGCCACCCCCAGCGCCGCGAGCGTCACCTGGGCGTTCAGCAACCACCCGAGCAAATCCACCTTCGCCGTCATCGCGCCAGCTCCCGGATGGCCGTCCCTAGCGCCGCGAGGATGAGCGCCCCATAGCCCGCGAAGGTCACCGCCACGCCCGGATCCCGCCGCAACGAGAGGTGCGTCACCCACCACGTCTGCCCATACGGATCCCTCGCCTGCGAGTAGGACATCTGATAATAGGTGATGCCCTTGCGCCTCAGCGGCTTGTTCACCGCGATCGTCCGCTCCCCCTCCGGGAACGAGAGCGTCGTGCGGAATTGCTTGGGCATCCCATCCTCATACGTCTCAATCTCAAACTTCCGCAACGACACAGACTCCCCCGCCACCACGCGCTGGCGGAGCTCCGGCGGCGCCAACGGCGAATCCACCAACGCCACCTGCCACGACTTCGCGTATCCCGCCGTCAGCCCGCCGCCCACGATCACCGCCGCCGCGCCCGCATGGAACAGCGCGCTCAACCACCGCCGCCGCGCCAACGCCACGGCCCCCATCCCCACGCAAACCAACAACAGCGCCCACAACACGGCGTTCGCCCACGCCGACCCCAGCACCCCCTGCACCCGCGGGAAGGCCAATGCCGCGGACGCCGCCGCCAACGCCAACAGCGCCGCCGCCGCGCACACGCGCCCCCTTCCGCCAACTCTGGGTGAACCGAAAATCATGCCCCGAAGTATACCAAATCCCCACCCTCGGCCGCCGCGGTCAGGGGGCCTTGGGGAAGAGGAGCGGGCGGAGGGGACGGTTGGCGGCGGAGCGGGGAATGCGGAGGCGGCAGGCGCCGCCGGCGGCCGCTTGTTCGGAGTTTTCGAGGCCTTCGATGGCACAGACGGCGCCTTCGGCGAAGGTCAGCGGCGAACCGTCTTTGCCGCGTGCGGCGAGGGTCAGCACTACCTCGTCGCCTTCGATGCGCGCGTCGACGATGCCGAAGTCGTAGGCCACGACGACCTGCCCCCCAACGACTTCCGGCTTCAAGTCAGAAAGGCTGTCCAGCGCGTCCCCGGCGGTTTCCGCAGGCAGGGGCCGCCCATCCGCGGTTTGGGCCGCGACGGCGATGGGGCCGGCGAGGTTTGTGGCGACAGCCGTGAGTTTCCCGGCGGCGGTGTCGGAGAACGTCAGCGCCTCGCCGGTCGTCGCGGAGACAAAGGCTGCATTGACAGGGACGAGGCTCAAGCTGGCCGCGCCTTTTCTGACGAGGAAGCCCTCCGGCGGGAGGAAGCCGGAGGCATCGAGCGCGGCGACCTCGCCCGTGAGAAAGACCCCGGCCCCGCCTTCGACCGCGACGCCGGTGGCGGAGACGGCACCCGCGACGGTGATGGGCGCTTCGGTGGTGAGGATGGCGCCTTCGTTCAGTGTGAGCCCAGCGGTGAAGGTGCCACCATCGAGGCGGATGTTTTTATTGACGACGGTTGAGGCACTGACGGTGTCGCGGAAGGCCGCCGTGCCAGTGCCTTTGAGCGTAAGGGCGGCGCCTTCTTCCGCGACCACAGGGACAGAAACGTCGAGGCGCGCGTTGTCCTCGAAGGTGACGGTCACGGGGTCGTCGCCTTTTGCGCGTATCTTCAGCCGGGGATTGACCGCGCCGGAGAGGGCCTCGACGGTGGAAGCCGACGTCACGGAGATAGGCGTGGAAAGGAGGTCAAGCGAACCGCCGTCCGCCTCGCTGTCGCCAAGCTGGACGGTGCCGCCGGCGAGAACGAGCGCCCGCCGGAGCGTGTCGCGCTTGGCCACGCACAAAATCCCGCCCTCCTCAATGATGATGGAGCCCCAATAGCGGCCGTAGGTATATCCCGAGACGTCTCCGTTGACGAAGAAAAGCTCCGCTCCGTTCCGGACGGTGAAGTCGCCTTTGATAGCCGAGCTTCTCCCGTCCACATAGGGCGGCACATAACGGAAGTTCGGCCCGTCGAGCGTGAGGGACGCTGCGCCTTGTTGGTCAAGCGTGGCCCAGGAACAAGTTCCTTGCCCAGTGAGAATGAGGTCGTTTTTAAGCGTCAGGAGTCCGAAACGGCACGCCGTGTCGACTGTCACCGTCAGGATGTCCGATGAAATGGTAAGCCCCACATTGATGTCCGCCCCATTCATGTTATTGTCCCACGCGATCGGTTCGCCCGTGGAAGAATAAGAGGTATAAAAGACGCGGGTTGGGGATTTGATGAAGAGGTCTAAACTGGTCGGGTCTTCTTTGACATGAAAGCCCTCGATTTCACCGTTCTCATTGAGCAGAAAAAAGAGTGCGTCGGGGCGGGAGGCGGCTTCGGGGAAGGGCGAGGGCAAGCGGGGATCTGCGTAGAGCAGGGTGCATTTGTCGGCCTGTTCGAGGAAACGTGCTTTAAGGGCAGGGCTTTCGCTGTTGAGGCAAAGAATGCGTTTAAGGTCTTTGTCGGAGGCGGCTTGGGCGGCGGCTAGGGCGGTCTCGAGGTCGGTGTGGATGGTGGGCTGGGCGGAGCCTGGAAGAGTGAAGAGGAAAGGTTCGCCGTCATAGCTTTGGCTATCGCCGCCGCAGGTGAGGGTCATGGAAAGACCTTCCCAACCCCAGAGGGCGAAATGGCCCTCCATGTCAGTGGCGGTCTCGCCAAGCGCGCCCCCTTTCGCTGTAAGCGTGACCGTGGTGAGCGGGACGGGATTGTCCGCTTCATCCTTGACGGTGCCAAGGATGGGGATGGCGCCGGCGGCCGCGTCCACGCCTTCGGGGCGCGAGGGAACAATGTTGACGATGGCGGCCGAGACGGCATACTCGCCCGTCAGCGGATGCCAGGCAGGTTCCGTGTGGTTGCCGAGCACGAGCAAGGCCTCGCGATTGCCCTCCACTTCGCGGTAACCGCACGCCACGACGGCGCCGGAGGCCACCTTCAACACCACGGGCGACCCGCACCGCACCGATGCCTCGACCAACGCCTCCGCCTCGCCTGGCCCCACCTCGACGGCTGTCGCACTGGCATAACCAAATGTCTCTCTGAGCACCTTCGCCAGCGCACCAAAATCCTCGCCAACCTGCTGATGAAGTTCAGAAACAACCGTTTGCGCCGTCTCTCGCCCCCGCGCGTCAAGCGGCTGGAGCCCCGGCCCCAGACGATCCCACGCCAACTGTTTCCCGTCAAGCACCGTCGGCATCCTGAAAAACTCCAAAACCGCCGCCCCAGCCACCGCGACGGACGACGCACCGCCCTCCTCCACAATCTGTTCATCATAAAGCCCCGCGCGCTCCCAATGGCACGGGAACTCCCGCAACGCCGCCCAAACCTCCCCCTCCTGCGCCCCCGCCAATGCCGAGAACACCCCCGCCATCCCCGCACAAACAAACGCCCTCATCCACATACCGAACTCCTTGTCTCAGCACCTTGCACTCATGCTTGTGTAATGCTATCACATCTCCTTAAACCGTGCAAATCTTCTTTGCCAATCCTGGTTTTTGGAAAGTTGCACGTGCAACTTTCCGGCCGCCTGCGGGTCGGCGGCGGGCTTGACTTCCGCGCGGGGATGTGGGACAGTGTCAGTGGATTTGGGAGCGTAGCGGCGCTCGACGTTGCTGGCGAGTCCGTTACCCTTTAGCCTCAAGTCCCCCAGTTCCAGCAATTCAAGCGAGTAGATCCTTCCGGGGGTCTGCTCGCTTTGATTTGGTTTGGGTCTTCTGTACGACGTGGACACCTTGACGGTGAGATGCGCGACGGCGACAAAGGGCCCGTCCCGGCGTTGAATGACAACGCTTGTGGCATAGCGTTGGATTCTGACGTTGGGGTCTTCCTTGCCCTTCTCTCTTCCCTTCGCGATGATGCCGGGCCTGTCTTCGACAAGGTGCCCATACCGGAAGAGTTCCCCGGCCTTGACCGCGGCGTTGAGGTGCTCATCGTCCATGAAACCGTTGAGGTGGCTCTTCGCCCTGGCGGCGTCGCTGACGAGTTTGTTCCGCTGAGGCTTATTGATAGACGCGCTGGCACCTTGCTTGATATTGATAAAGACCTCGTTTTCTTGGTCTGCCAAAAGTTCGAGTGCGCGGTTGGTGGAGATAGCAGCGCTTGGAACGGTGGTGGCGTTGCCCTGCGCGGCGACCTCGCGTCGGGGGTCGTCCTCGCGGGGAAGGCCGAGGGTGCCCTCGGCGTCGCGGCGTTCGATGTCGGCGAGGGCGGCGCGATGTTGTGCGAGGCCGTATTCCAGGGCCTGCATGGCCGCGTATTCCGCGGCGTCGATCTCCACTTGCTTGGCCCGAGAGACGGTCTCGATGTCGCCGCGGACGGCCTCCCAGAAGGCGTCCATGGTGGGCTCTTGGATGAGGCCGTCGTTATAGAGCGTCTGCGCGGCGGTGTCGGGACTTTCCGACGAACGGTCGCCATAGAGCTGCCGGCTTGCCCACGGCGGCTCGCCGAGGCCCTGCATATCCTCGGGATAGAGATGGGTGGCCTGCGCGATGGCCGTCTTGCGGCTCCAGCCGTTCTCGGCCATCTTGCGCTTGAGGTAACTCTCGCGGCTTTCGACGGTGACGTGGCCGATGGCGCGGGTGTTGGACAGGAGCGCGTCGCCCTCGGCGACGGGGGTGGAACGGATCCGCGCCTTCTCGGCGTCCAGCGCGGCGCGCGCCTCGCGGGCCTGCAGGCGGAAGGCCTCGTTCTCGCGGGCGAGGCAATACTCCCGGCGCGCGCCCGGGTCGACGCCCAGGGCGGCGCGGAGCTTGAGGAGGCCGAGCTCGCGGTTCTTGGCGTCGCGCCACTTCCTCAACGCCGCGCGGCGGTCGGCCAGGGCGCGGTTGCGCGCGGCGGGTTCCTCGGGCAGGGGCTGGCGGCAGAGCGTGGCGAAGGAGTCGGCGAGGGTCGGGATGGTTGCCTTGGGGTCGGGGTCCCTGCTGTCGGCCTCGGCGAGGTAGCCCCGCAGGGCGAAGAGCTGACGCGCGGCCTGTTCGTCGCGCGCCACGGCGGACTCCCGGAGCGCGGCGTCCATCGTGTCCTCCGCCTCCTGCAACTTCCGCTCGGCGGCCACGCGCGTCTCCTCGCGGGTATTGACTTCCGCGCCGGATTGTGGGATAGTAGCGGTTTCGAGAGAACCCGGGTTAGCGTGGGCGGTTTTGCCAGCACCGGCGCCTGCTGGCAGTTCTCTCGACAATCTTTTTTCGTCGCCAAACTCAACGTCATAGGTTCTGTTCCCGTTTGCGTCTTCCTGGATGGAGACGTAAGCGATGAACGCTTTTCCCTCAAACGTTATGTTGTGTGCGAGGTTGATGAAGCGGAGGTGCGGCTTTTTCCCCTTTCCCGTCGAGTATGGGACCGAGTTTTCCAGCACCTCGTCAAGGTGCTGAATGATGAGGAACTTGAGCGGGCCGTGCCCATGCGCCAGGATGGAGCGGATAGAGGAACGCGAGGTTTCAATGTCGCCGATGAAAGGATTGGCGTTCGTGCGTGAGACTTGGCCATTCATGGCCCACTGGATGATGCGTTGCCGATAGCCGGGTTCGCACGCCTTGTACGCGGCAAGCAAGCCTGCGACCTTCCCTCGGTAGGCATAGAGATGGGGATGGTGCGCGTGGCGCGGATACGGCGCAATTTCTCCGCGTTGTCCAAGTTCGTCCAATCCGTCCCCGCGTTGGAGAGGTTGGACGCCTGTATGCGCGCGAGTTTGGCCGCGGCCTCGGCGGCCTTGGCTTGGAGGAAGGAGAGGAGGGAGGAGGTGATGGCGTCGGCGGCGTGAAATTGCGTGGGGCGGTGGATTGTGGTATCCTTATCACACGTTGCGCCCATGGAAGGGCGCAGGAACGCAAGGAACCACAGAAGATGGCGAACACCGTGTTGATTGGGTCGCAATGGGGCGACGAGGGCAAGGGCAAGATTATCGACGTGCTCACCGCCCAGGCGGACTTGATTGTGCGTTATCAGGGTGGCTCGAACGCCGGGCACACGGTCATTGCGGAGGGGGAGAAGCGTGTTTTGCGCTTGGTGCCTTCGGGCATCTTGCATGAGGGCAAGACTTGCGTCATCGGCAACGGCGTGGTGATGAACCCGCTTGACCTCATCGAGGAAATCGAGATGCTCCGCAAGACGGGCATCGAGTGCAGGGGGCGCCTGTTCATTTCCACACGTGCCCATATGGTGATGCTTTACCATCGCGCGTTGGACAAGGCGGATGAGGCCGCGCGCCCTGTGGGCAAGAAGATTGGCACCACCGGGCGCGGCATCGGGCCGGCGTATGCCGCGAAGGTCTCGCGTTCCGGGCTGCGTTGCGGCGACATGCTTCTGCCGGAGTTCCCCGATATCGTGCGCGAGCAGGTGGAGGAGACCAACCGCAAGCTTGCCGCGCTCAACGCCGCGCCGCTCGACGCCGAGGAGATGGCCAAGACGTACATCGAGGCTGCCGAGCGCCTCCGCCCGTACATCACCGACACGATTCCCCTTATCCATGCCGCCGACCGCGCCGGGAAATCCATCTTGCTGGAGGGCGCGCAGGGCACGATGCTGGACATCGACTTTGGCACGTATCCTTTCGTGACCTCTTCGAACCCTACCTCCGGCGGCGCGTGCGTCGGATCGGGGCTCAGCCCGCGGCGCATCGACCGTGTGGTCGGTGTCATCAAGGCGTACACGACGCGCGTGGGCGAGGGGCCTTTCCCTACCGAGGACTTCGGGGAAATCGGCAAGACTCTCGCCGATCGCGGCCATGAGTTCGGCGCCGTCACGGGGCGTCCGCGCCGGTGTGGGTGGTTCGACGCCGTCGTCGCGCGTTATGCGCAGATGGTCAACGGCGTGGATTTCTGGGCGCTCACCAAGCTTGACGTGATGGACACGTTGCCGGAGATCAAGATTTGCGTGGCGTATGAGCTGGATGGCCAGCGCATCGAGGATATGCCGGCCTCCGCCGCGCAGCTCGCTCGGTGCAAGCCGATTTATGAGACGATGCCGGGATGGATGGAGGAGACCAGCCATATCACCGACCTCGCGCAGCTTCCGCTCAAGGCCAAGGCCTATGTGGAGCGCCTTATCGAGCTTTCCGGCGGGCGCTTGGGTATCCTTTCCATCGGCCCGGCCCGCGAATCCACCCTCCGCGTCGGCATTTGATGATCCGTCACCTTGCCATCATCATGGACGGCAACGGCCGCTGGGCGAAGGCCCGCGGCCTGCCGCGCTCCGAGGGGCACCGCGCCGGCGGCGAGACCGTCCGCCGTGTGTTGGGCTATTGCCGAGACGCGGGCATCCAATACCTTACGCTCTACGCCTTTT
The DNA here is from genome assembly GCA_944389585.1 of uncultured Kiritimatiellota bacterium. GTDB lineage: Bacteria > Verrucomicrobiota > Kiritimatiellia > RFP12 > DVOR01 > Spyradenecus. The sequence continues at coordinate 5,009 of CALXMW010000014.1, read as the reverse complement.
CGGTCGAGAACTGGTCGCGTCCCAAGGAAGAGGTGGACGCGCTTATGCACCTGCTCGTGGCTTACCTCTCCGGCGAGGAACAGATGCTCCACGAAAACCGCGTCCGCCTGCGCATTATGGGGCGGCGGAGCGATCTGCCCCCGGCGGTCGACGCCGAGCTCGCCCGCGTCGAGCAGGCCACCGCGGCCTACGAGTGCCAGCTTATCCTTTGCCTCAGCTACGGCGGGCGCACGGAAATCGCCCATGCCGCCCGCGAGCTCGCCACCCTTGCCGCCCAGGGCAAGCTTGACCCGGCGACCATCGACGAGGCCGCCGTGGCCCGCCACCTCTATTTGCCGGACGTGCCGGATCCTGACCTCATCGTCCGCACCAGCGGGGAGCTTCGCTTGAGCAACTTCCTTCTTTGGCAGGCCTCCTATGCCGAGTTGTACGTGACGCCGACTTTGTGGCCGGACTTCGCGGAAGCGGATTTCAAGGCGGCCTTGGAGGCCTTTGCCAAGCGCGACCGCCGCTACGGCGGGCTTTCCCAGAAACAATAAACGCGCGGGGCACACGAAAAAGAGGCCCAGCCGGTTGCCCGGCTGGGCTGATTTATATCTTGTATTGGTGGGGTTGTGTGTCTGTGTGTAGGAAATAAACACCGTTAGCGTACCACACCCAACCTGTTCGGGCAAGTCTTTTTTTGCTTTAGGGTGGGGGAGGGGACAAAAAAGGGCCGCCCGGATGGGCGGCCCTTTTGAGGCTTCCGCGTGTTTAGCGGCAGCAGAAGTAGAGGACGCCGGCGACGACGGCCGAACCGATGACGCCGGAGACGTTCGGGCCCATCGCGTGCATCAGCAGGAAGTTGGTCTTGTCGTATTCCAAACCGACTTTGTTGGAGACGCGCGCGGCCATCGGCACGGCGGAGACGCCGGCGGAGCCGATGAGCGGGTTGATCTTGTCTTTGACGAAGAGGTTCATCAACTTGGCCATCCAGACGCCGCCGGCGGTGCCTACGCCGAAGGCGATGACGCCGAGGAGGAGAATGCCGAGGGTCTCGAAAGTGAGGAACTTCTCGGCGGCGAGCTTGGAGCCGACGGAGAGGCCCAGGAGGATGGTGACGATGTTGATGAGGCTGTTGGCCATCGTGTCGGAGATGCGGTCGACGACGCCGCATTCCTTGGCGAGGTTACCCAGCATGACCGCGCCGATGAGCGGGGCGGCGGAGGGGAGGAAGGCCGCGCAGAGCAGGAGCACCGTAATCGGGAAGAGCACCTTTTCCATCTTGGAGACGGGGCGGAGCTGCTTCATCTTGATGAGGCGCTCCTTCGAGTTGGTGCAGAGCTTCATGATCGGGGGCTGAATCACGGGCACGAGGGCCATGTAGGAGTAGGCGGCCACGGCGATGGCGCCGAGCAGGTCGGGCGAGAGCTTGGTGGTCAGCCAGATGGCGGTGGGGCCGTCGGCGCCGCCGATGATGCCGATGGAGGCGGCGTCGGTGATGAAGAAGTTGATGCTGTCGAAGCAGAGCGTCAGGGCGAGGGCGCCGAGGAGGGCCGTGAAGATGCCCAGCTGGGCGGCGGCGCCGAGGAGTGCCGTGCGGGGGTTGGCGATCAGCGGGCCGAAGTCGGTCATCGCGCCAACGCCCATGAAGATGAGGATGGGGAAGAGACCGCTGTTCACGCCGAAGTCGAAGGTGTAGTAGAGGAAGCCGCCCGGCTCGACGACGTTGCCCATCGTGTCCAGGAGGGGCCCGGCGGTGATGCCGGCGTAGGGGATATTCGCGAGAAGGCCGCCGAAGCCGATGGGCAGGAGCAGGAGGGGCTCGAACTCTTTGACGATGGCCAGGTAGATGAGCAACAGGCAGATGGCAATCATGACCAGCTGGCTGATGCCGAAGGGCAGAACCGTGTCGGGGTGGGCGGCCGGGAGCGGGTCGGGGTTGGCGCGCGGCGGGTCAGGGTCTTTGAGGGTGAAGCCCATGATGCCGGTGGAGCTCCAGAGGTCTTTGATGCGCTTGACCATGAGCTGCCAGTCGCCGACCTGGTGGGAGTGGATGACGCCGCTGACGGTGGGCAGGTCGATCTGCTTGCCGAGGAGGTCGGGGAACTTGAGTTGGCGCACGCCGTTGTCGTTCACGTAGTAGTTGTAGGGCTCGTACTCCTCCTTTACGGCGCCGGGGGTGTCGTCGGTGGTCATGAAGCCGTTGGTGATGTGGATGTAGGAGCCGTGCAGGCGGATGTGCGAGTCGTTGGGCGCGGCCACGGCTTTGTCGTTGGCCTGGAGCACCTGGCGGCGCATCTTGACGAGCTGGACGATGGAGTTGACACCCTCGAAGGAGTTGGCCTGGCTGTTGAGGAAGTCCTCGCAGAGCTGGAGCTGCACTTCGAGTTTCGTCTTGATTTTCTTGAGAGGCGTCCCGTCGGTGGCCGTCGTCTGGCCCGCGGCGATGGCGTCCTTGACGAACTCAAGGTCGGCCTGGGCCTTTGTGATGGCGCGCTTGACGCGGGTGACGGCCTCGTCGGCGGTCAAGGGCTCGCCGTCCAGGTAATAGACGGCGTCCCTGTCGTAGGTCACCTTCGGTTTGTCGGCCTTCGCCGCCTGGGGCGCCTGCGCGAAGGCGCAGACCCCCATCAGCAGGGCAAGGGCCAGAGTGATGTGCTTGAACATGGAGCGTTCTCCTTCGGTCGCTTACATCGTGGCGAGGATGTCGCCGGTGTTCACCTTGTCGCCGGTGGCGACGGGGATGGAGGCGACGATGCCGTCCTTGGGGGCCTTGATGGGCATCTCCATCTTCATGGCTTCCATGACGAGGATCTCGTCGTCGGCCTTGACGGCGGTGCCGGGCTGGGCGGTGATGCGCAGGATGAGGCCGGGGACGGGCGCGGTGATCTGGGTGTCGCCCGCGGAGGCGGGGGCGGCGGCCGCGGCAGGGGCCGCGGCGATGCCGTCGGCGACGGAGAAGTCATAGGCCTTGCCGTTGACGATGGCCTTGCCGTCCTTGATCTCGACGCCGTAGGGCTTGCCGTTGAGGGTGACGGTGCAGGGGCCGTTGCCGGCCTTGGCGGCGGGCTTCTCGTTCAGGCGGATGCCGAGCGGGGCGTTCGCGGGGTCTTTGAGGTAGGCGATGCCCTTCTCCAGGCAGGAGGCGGCGATGAAGACGTTCTCGTCGGTCACGGGCAGGCCCGCGTCGGCGAGCATCTTCTCGGCGGCCTTGCGGCCTTTCTTGGGGTTGGCGTCGTTGTTCTCGATGACCGTCTTGGTCGTGGGCTCGAGGCCGAGCTGCTCGGCGGCGATTTTGACGACCTCAGGGTCGGGCGCGACGGGGGTCTTGCCGAAATAACCGAGCACCATCTGGCCGTAGCCGGGGGCGATCTTCTTCCACTTGCCGAACATGACGTTGTTGAAGGCCTGCTGGAAGTAGAACTGCGAGACGGGGGTGACGGAGGTACCGAAGCCGCCGCAACGGACGGAGTCGTACATCTCATCAATCATCTGGTCATACTTGTCCATCAGGTTGTTGTCGCGCAGCATCTGGGTGTTGGCGGTGAGCGCGCCGCCGGGCATGGGCGACCAGATGATGACGGGGCTGGAGTGGACGGCCTCGGGCGGGAGGAAGTAATCCTTCATGCACTCCTTGAAGGTCTCCTCGGCCGCGCGCACCTTCTCGATATCGATGTCCAGGTCGAACTCGGAACCGCGGAGCGCGTGCCACATCGTGATGACGTCAGGCTGGCAGGTGCCGCCGGAGACGGGCGCCAAGGAGAGGTCAACGCCGTCGGCGCCGCCCTCGAGGGCCGCCAGATAGCAGGTCAGTCCGTTGCCGGCAGTCTCGTGCGAGTGGAACTGGATGTGCGTGCCTTTGGGCAGCAGCTTGCGGGCCTGCTTGATGGTCTCGTAGACGACGCGGGGCGGGGTGGTGCCGGAGGCATCCTTGAAGCACACGCGGTCAAAAGGAATCTCGGCCTTCAGGATCTGCTTGATGCGCTCGGCGTAGAACTCAGGGGTGTGGGCGCCCTTGTTGTCCACGCCGGGGGGCAGGCCCATCATGGTGACGGTCACCTCATGCTTCAGGCCCGCGTCATGGATGCACTGGCCCGACCACTTCAGGTTGTTCACGTCGTTGAGCGCGTCGAAGTTGCGGATCGTGGTCATGCCATGCTTCTTGAACATGTCCGCGTGCAACTTGATGATGTCCGAAGGCTGGCTGTCCAACCCCACCACGTTCACGCCGCGCGAAAGCGTCTGCAGGTCCGCGTCCGGGCAAGTCTTGCGGAAAGCGTCCATCACGTCGAACGCATCCTCACGGCAATAGAAGTAGCAGCTCTGGAAACGCGCACCGCCGCCGGCCTCGAACCAACGGATGCCCGCGTCATACGCGGCCTTCACCGCGGGCATGAAATCCTTCGAAAGGACGCGCGCGCCGTACACGGACTGGAACCCGTCGCGGAACGCGGTGCACATGAACTTGATCTTCTTGCTCATTGCTCTGAGACCTGAACTTTCTTGTGGGGTGGGGGAAAAGTGGTTACTTGCGCTTCAACGCGATGGCAATGGCCGCCGCCACGGCTGCCTCCTCGGAACCGGCCGCCTTCGGCGCCGCGGCCTTCTTCGGCTCCGGATCCGGCAACACGTTCAACGCCGGGAACGCGCGCAACAACGCGCTCATGCCGGTCGTCACCAACGAAAGGACAAACAAGAACAGGATGGCAATGCCCATGCCTGCGACGAGAAGAACCAGACCTTGCTGAAGCATAACGGACCTCGTTTCTAGGAAGATTCTGGGGGCGCACGCCGCCACCAAAAAATCATGCTCATTTTACCACAGCACCCCTCAGGGCGGCAAGGAAAAAGTCCGCCAAGAATGTAAGTTTTTTGTTAGCCACCCACCTTATCGGGCACGAGCTGGGGCACAACATCCTCCAAATCGCGCGGGACGGCGGTGTGCTCACCGACGCGCAGAAGGCCGAGCTCGCGCAGCGCTTTCAGAACAAAGACGGCTCCTTCGACGAGGAGCAGTTCGCCGAGGC
>CALXMW010000013.1 GCA_944389585.1 uncultured Kiritimatiellota bacterium | reverse complement strand
CCTGAAAGGACTCACAGCCTATGAAGCCATTTCAGCTCTATCCTAAGTCCCTGGCGCATTTGGCTTGCAAATCGCCGCGACGAGCTGAACGAGCGCATCCACGAGCTTGGCGCCAACACTGCCTTTTCCGTTGGGGAGAGACCCGGGAGGGCGCCGGAGGTGCGTCCGGGCGGGGACGTTTGGGAGGCCGGGGAGGGGACGCTGGCGTGGCTTCGGCGGAAGTTCGTGCATTCGCAGTCTCCGGTGTTCGAGGCGGTGCGTCGGGTGATGGGGCGCGGGGTGACGCCGCCGGATTGGCTGAACGTGGAGGCGGCGGCCAAGAACGTGCACGGCAAGATCCGGGCGCGGCAGGAGATGCTCCAGCGGGCGTATCTGGAGCCGCTGAAGGCCATTCTGGCACAGCCCGGGATGGACAGGAAGCGGTTTGACGACTACGCGCTGGCCCTGCACGCGCTGGAGCGCAACCGGATGATACAGGAGCGGAGCGTGGTGGTTGACCCCACGACCGGCGAGGTGGTCGACTTGGGCGTGGAGGCCGGTTCCGGCGTGAGCCAAACGTCCAAGTTTCCAACTCTCCAAGCTTCTAAGCTTCCAAACTTCCAAGTAGCCAAGTTCCCATGACACCAAGCTTCTAGGCTTCCAAACTTCCAAACAAAAAGCCCCGGCCGTAAGGTCGGGGCTTTTTGTTTGGGTTGGGTCGTTGGGCTTACATCATGCCGCCCATGCCGCCGTCGGGCATGGCCGGGGCGGGGGTCTTGGGCTCGGGGATTTCGGTGACCATGCACTCGGTGGTGAGCAGGAGGCCGGCGATGGAGGCGGCGTTCTGCAGAGCGGTGCGGGTGACTTTGGCGGGGTCGACGATGCCGGCTTTGACGAGGTCAACGAATTCGCCGCTGGCGACGTTGTAGCCGACGTTGCCTTTCTCGCCTTTGACCTTCTCGACGATGAGCGCGGCCTCGAGGCCGGCGTTGCTGACGAGCTGGCGGAGAGGAGCCTCCATGGCGCGGCCGAGGATCTCGGCGCCGATCTTCTCGTCGCCGGAGAGGGTGTCGGCGCATTTCTCGACGGCTTTCTGGCAGCGCACGAGGGCGACGCCGCCGCCGGGGACGATGCCTTCCTCGACCGCCGCGCGGGTGGCGTGGAGGGCGTCGTCGACGCGATCCTTCTTCTCCTTCATGGCGGCCTCGGTCTGGGCGCCGACCTTGATGACGGCGACGCCGCCGGCGAGCTTGGCGAGGCGCTCTTGGAGTTTCTCGCGGTCGTAGTCGGAGGTGGTGGTCTCGATCTGGTGCTTGATTTCGGCGACGCGGCCCTGGATGTCGGAGGACTTGCCGGCGCCTTCGACGATGGTGGTGTTTTCCTTGTCGACGGTGACGCGCTTGGCCTTGCCGAGCTGTTCGAGGGTGACGTTCTCGAGCTTGATGCCAAGGTCTTCGGAGATGACCTGGCCGCCGGTGAGGATGGCGATGTCCTTGAGCATCTCTTTGCGGCGATCGCCGAAGCCGGGGGCTTTGACGGCGCAGATTTGGAGAGTGCCGCGGAGTTTGTTCACCACGAGGGTGGCCAGGGCCTCGCCCTCGACGTCCTCGGCGATGATGAGGAGCGGGCGGCCGCTCTTGGCCACGCCTTGGAGCAGGGGCAGCATGTCGTTGAGGTTGCTGATCTTCTTTTCGTAGATCAGGATGTAGGGGTTGTCGAGCACGCATTCCATGCTCTCGGCGGCGGTGACGAAGTAGGGGCTGAGGTAGCCTTTGTCGAACTGCATGCCTTCGACGACGTCGCTGGTGGTCTCGGTGGTCTTGCCGTCCTCGACGGTAATGGTGCCGTCTTTGCCGACTTTGTCCATCGCGTCGGCGATGATGTTGCCGATTTCGGCGTCGCTGTTGGCGGAGATGGTGGCCACCTGGGCGATTTCCTCGGTGGTGGAGACCTTCTTGGCGAGCTTGGCGATGGCTTCGGTGGCGGCGAGGGCGGCCTTGTCGATGCCGCGCTTGACGGCCTGCGGGTTGGCGCCGGCGGTGACGTTCTTGAGGCCTTCGCGGTAGATGGCCTCGCCGAGGATGGTGGCGGTGGTGGTGCCGTCGCCGGCGACGTCGTTGGTCTTGGAGGCGACTTCGCGGACCATCTGGGCGCCCATGTTCTCGAAGGGGTCGGGCAGCTCGATCTCCTTGGCGACGGTGACGCCGTCCTTGGTGATCTGGGGCGAGCCGAACTTCTTGTCGATGATGACGTTGCGGCCGGAGGGGCCGAGGGTGGTGGCGACGGCCTTGGTGAGCTTGCTCACGCCGGAGAGGATGGCCTGGCGGGCGTCGCCTTCGTACTTCATTTGCTTGGCAGACATGACAGTTGTTCTCCTTTCGGGAAATGGGTGTTAGCCGAGGATGCCGAGGAGGTCCTCGGAGCGGACGATTTGGTAGACGACGTCGTCGAGCTTGATTTCGGTGCCGCCGTACTTCGGGAGGAGGACGGTGTCGCCGGGCTTGACATCGAAGGGCACTTCCTTGCCGTCTTTGTCGCGCTTGGTGCCGACGGCGATGACGGTGCCTTCCATCGGTTTTTCCTTGGCGGTGTCGGGGATGATGATGCCGCCGCGGGTGACTTCTTTCTCTTCCTTGGGTTGGACGAGGACGCGGTCGCCGAGCGGGCGGATGGCGGGTTTCTTGGACATGGTGGTGTATCCTTTCTTAAAGGGTTGGGGTTTCCGCCGGGGCGGGGCGCCCCGGCGGGGGCGGTCAGTTCATCTTGAAGTCGGCGTCTTGGACGTTGTCGTCTTTCTTGGCGCCTTCGTTGGGCTGGGTGCCGGCGTCGCCGCCGGGGGCCGCGCCCGCGCCGGGCTGCTGGTACATCGCCGCGCCGGCGCTCTGGAGCACCTGCATAAGGGCTTCCTGCTTGGCCTTGATGGCCGCGTCGTCGGTGCCTTTGAGGGCTTCCTTGAGTTCGTTGACGGCGGTTTCGACCTTGGCCTTGGTGTCGGCGGGGACTTTGTCGCCGTTTTCCTTGAGGAGCTTCTCGGCCTGGTAGGCCATCTGCTCGCCTTGGTTGCGGCTTTCGACGGCGGCCTTGCGGGCTTCGTCTTCCTTGGCGTAGCGCTCGGCGTCCTGGCGCATTTTCTCGATTTCGTCCTTGGAGAGGCCGGAGGAGGCGGTGATGGTGATTTTCTGCTCCTTGCCGGTGCCTTTGTCCTTGGCCGAGACGTTGAGGATGCCGTTGGGGTCGATGTCGAAGGTGACCTCGATTTGCGGCACGCCGCGCGGGGCGGGGGGGATGCCCTCGAGGGTGAAGCGGCCGAGCAGTTTGTTGTCGGCGGCCATTTTGCGTTCGCCTTGGTAGACTTTGATTTCCACGCCGGGCTGGTTGTCGGCGGCGGTGGAGAAGACCTCGCTCTTGCGGCAGGGGATGGTGGTGTTGCGGTCGATGAGCGGGGTGGCCACGCCGCCGAGGGTCTCGATGGAGAGGGTGAGCGGGGTGACGTCCAGCAGGAGCACGTCCTTCACGTCGCCCTTGAGGATGCCGCCCTGGATGGCCGCGCCCATGGCGACGACTTCGTCGGGGTTGACGCCTTTGTGGGGCTCTTTGCCGAAGATTTCCTTGGCCTTTTCCTGCAGGCGGGGCATACGGGTCTGCCCGCCGACGAGCACCACCTCGTCCACGGCGGAGATGCCGGCGTCGGCCATGCATTTGCGGCAGGGCTCGACGGTGCGCTCCACGAGGCCGTCTGCCAGCTGCTCGAGTTTGGCGCGGGAGAGCTGGATGTTCAGGTGTTTGGGGCCGGAGGCGTCCATCGTGATGAAGGGCAGGTTGATGTCGCTGGTCTGCGCGCTGGAGAGCTCGATTTTGGCCTTTTCGGCGGCCTCTTTCACGCGCTGGATGGCCTGGGTGTCCTTGCTCAGGTCGATGCCCGTCTGGCTCTTGAACTCCGCGAAGAGCCAGTTCATCACGGCTTGGTCGACGTCGTCGCCGCCGAGCATCGTGTCGCCGTTGGTGGCTTTCACCTCGAAGACGCCGTCGCCGATGTCCAGCACGGAGATGTCGAAGGTGCCGCCGCCGAAGTCGTAGACGGCGATCTTCTCGTCTTTCTTCTTGTCCAGGCCGTAGGCCAGCGAGGCGGCGGTGGGCTCGTTGATGATGCGCAGCACCTCGAGGCCGGCAATCTTGCCGGCGTCTTTGGTGGCCTGGCGCTGGGAGTCGTTGAAGTACGCCGGGACGGTGATGATGGCCTGCGTGACGGGCTCGCCCAGGCGCATTTCCGCGTCGGCCTTCAGCTTGGCCAGGATCATGGCGGAGATCTCGGGCGGGGAGAAGGTCTTGTCGCCCACCTTCACCGCCGCGTCGCCGTTCGCCGCGCGGACGACCTCATACGGCACCATCGCGATTTCCTTCTGCATCTCATCGAACTTGCGCCCCATGAAACGCTTGATGGAGTAAATCGTGCCCTTGGGGTTCATCACCGCCTGGCGTTTGGCCGGCAGGCCCACCAGACGCTCCCCGTTGGACGTGAACGCCACGATCGAAGGCGTGGTGCGCTGGCCCTCCGCGTTCTCCAACACGCGGGCCTCGCCGCCCTCCATCACGGCCATGCACGAATTCGTCGTGCCCAAGTCAATTCCAAGAATCTTGCTCATCAGTCGGTTCCTTTCTCTGCGCGGGCTTCACCGCGAGCTGACACCTCCCCTTGCAACTCCCGTGCCAAACCTGCGACATGCCCAAAAACCGCCCGCCCGCGCCCCCACCCTGCCAAAACCGTGCCAACTCTGCCACCCGCCCTGCCACCGGGCGTGCCACGTCCCGTGCCAGCGGCCCCCTCGGCGTGCGCGGCGGCGCATGGGGAAGGGCGCGCCTTGCGGGGCGTGGTGTGGTATACTAGGGGCCTTGACGTGAGGGATCGTGATGATTGATGCGCTGGTGTTCGCTTGGGGCAACTTCGTGAAGTTGTTTTTTCTGTTCTGCCCGTTCTTCGTGCTGAACATGTTTTTGTCGCTGACGGAGGGGGCGGGCAGCGCGCGGAAGCGGAACGTGGCGTTGCGCGTGACGGTGGTGGCGGTGATCGTGGGGGCGGTGTCGTATTTCGCGGGGAACGCCTTCTTGAAGCTGTTCGGGCTGGATTTGGAGGGGTTCCGGATCGGGGCGGGGATTTTGTTGCTGATCATGGCGCAGGAGTTGGCGCTGGGCCATGAGACGCCGACGGCCAAGGATCGGCCGCGGAATATCGACGACATCATCGTGGTGCCGCTGGGGATCCCGATCATCATGGGCCCGGCGTGCGTCTCGCCGATCATCATCATCGGGGCGGAGGCGCTGACGCAGGCGATGGAAGGCGGTGCGTGGGATTGGTTCGCCTTCCTCTTTGGGTTCGTGGGCTTCATCGGGGCGACGGTGGCGCTGGGCACGTTGCTCTTCTTCGCGGAGGCGCTGGAGCGCATTTTCGGCAAGAGCGTCATCCGCATTTTCTCGAAGGTCTCGGGCGTCATCCTGATGGCCATGGCCGCGCAGATGATCGCCAAGGGCTTCTTCGCCTATCTGGACAATTCGGCGGTGGGGCAGAAAATCTTGGAAGCGTTGACGGCATGAAGACGTTGGGTTTGGACATCGGCGGCGTGGCGTGGGCGGTCGCGCCGGGGCAGCAGTGGGTGGTGACGGGGCCGGCGGCCAGCGGGAAGACGTGGGTGGCCGCGCAGCTGGCCCGGCGCTATCCAGACGAGGTGGCGCTCGTCACCTTCGGGGCGCAGGCCGCCGCCGCGGGGGCCGATTGGGCCGGCGCGCGGTGGTACGCCAGCGTGGGCTACGACTCGCCGACGGTGGCCGAGACGCTGACGTATGAGGGCGTGAACGACATCAGCCCCTTCGAGGTGCGCGGGCCGGAGCGGGCCGCGCGCGCGGCCTTCGACAAAACCTTCGCCTGGGTGCGGGGGGCGCTCGACCTGGGGCCGCTCCTGGAACGGCGGACGCTGGCGCTCTCCAACGGCGAGCAACGGCGGGTGATGCTCGCGCGGGCCATCCTGCGCCAGACGCCCGTCCTGGCGCTGGACGATCCCTTCGCGGGGCTCGACCCGGCCATGCGACGGACGCTGCGCGAGGCGTTGGGGGAGCTCGCCAGGCAGGGGCGCACCTTGGTCATCGCCGTGCGCAACGAGGACGAAATCCCCCCCTGCGCCACCCATCGCCTGCGCCTGGAGGCGCGCCGGGTGGTCGAACAGGGCCCCTTCCGCAGGCGCCGCGCGGCCCAGCGGCGCATGGTCTTCCGCAAAAACCCGCCGCCCGCGGCGACGCCCGAGGTGCTCCGCGTGCGGGATCTGCGCCTGGAGATGGGGGGGCGCGAGCTCTTCGGCGGGCTGGATTGGGAGGTGCACGCGGGCGAGCGGTGGCTCCTCGTGGGGCCGAACGGCAGCGGCAAAAGCACGCTCCTCTCCCTGATTTTGGGCGACAGCCCGATGGCGTATGCGTGCGACATCGCGCGCTTCGGCGAGCGCCTCGGCCCCGGCGTGCCGCTCTGGTCGGCGCGGGCGCGGATGGCCCTGGTCTCGCCCGAGCTGCAGGCCTTCGCCGACCCGGGCCAGACGGTGGAGGCGGCGGCCTATTCCGGGCTCTTCGATCGCGAAGGGCAGCGGGTGCGCCCCACCCCGGCCCAACGCAAGCGCGCCGCGGCGCTCCTGCGCGAGCTGGGGCTCTACGAGCACCGCAAGGATCGCCTAGGGACGCTCTCCGACGGCACGGCGCGCCTGGCGCTCATCGTCCGCGCCCTCGTCGCCGCGCCGGACTTGCTCTTGCTCGACGAGCTGTGCATGAACCTGGAGGACGGCGACCGCGACCGCCTGTTGCGGCTGATCGGGCGGCTCCTCGACGAGGCCCCGGCGCTCACCGTGGTGTGCGTGGCGCACCGGGCCGACCATGTGCCGCCGGGCTTCGACCGCGTGCTGAGATTGGGAGGCAACCATGCTTGAGACGCTGAAACGCTACTGTTCGCTCCACGCCACGCCCGGCGACGAAGAGGCCGTCTTCGAGGCCTTGCGCGCCGATTGGCGGGCGCAGGGGCTGGACGTCCGCACCCTGGGCCGCTACGCCGTGCTGGCGCAGCCGGGCGAGCGCAAGAAGAGCGACACGCTCCTCTTGGTGGCCCACGCCGACAGCCCCGGCTTTTCCGTCGAAAGCGTGCAGCCCGACGGCGAGGCGACCGTCATCCCCCTGGGCGGAATCCGCCAGCGCGAGCCCGCCGACCTGACGCTGAAATGCGCCGACGGCCCCCGCCCCGCGCGCCTTGAGCGCCCCCCCGCCCCCGCCGCGCCGTGGCTCCGTGGCCTACCCCTGCGCGTGACCTTCCCGGGGCCTTGCCCCGCCCTGCGCAAGGGCGACCGCCTGTGCTGGGCGCCCTTCTGGGAAGCGCGGGAGGGGCGGCTCACCACGCCCTTCCTGGACAACCGCGCGGGGTGCGCCCTCGTGGCGGCGTGGCACGGGCGCTTCGCCGAGTTGCTGCCGGGGTTCAACGTCGTCGTCGCGGCGACCGCGATGGAGGAGGTGAACGGCTTCGGCGCGGCCATCCTGGCCCAACACGTCCAGGCCGACGCCGTCATCGTGCTGGACGCGACCTACGCGGCGGCGGCGCAGGGCATCGCGCTCGGCCGGGGGCCCGTGCTCACGCTCTCGGACGCCTCGTGCATCCTCCCGCCCGCGTTGCGCGACCGTCTGTTGGCGTGCGGCGCGCCGTTGCAGACGGAGGTCTACAACTTTTCCGGCACGGACGCGCGGGCCTTCCCCACGCACGGCGCGACGTGCCCGGTCATCCCCCTGCTTCTGCCCACGGAGGGCAACCATTCCCCGCGCGAGACCTGCGCCGTGGCCGACCTCGAGGCCTGGCCGGCGGCCGTCGCGGCCGTCGCGCGAACCCTGTTTGAGCCTGCCTTATGAACCCGCTTGACAACATCCGCATCGTCCTCGTCGGCACGCTTTATTCCGGGAACGTCGGCAGCGTCTGCCGCGCCATGGCCAACATGGGGCTGAGCCGCCTGACGCTCGTGGCCCCGCGCATCCTCGACGGTTGGGAGGAGGGCCGCCGGCTGGCCGTCCACGCCACGGATCTGCTCGACGCGCGGCAGGAGACGGCGACGTTGGGCGAGGCCGTGGCCGATTGCGCCGCGGTCGTGGGCACCACCGCGCGGGGCGGGCTTTACCGCGCCACCGTGCAGCCGCCGCGGGTGTTGGCGCCGGAAATCCTGCGCCTGGCGGCGCAGGCCCCGGTGGCGATCGTCTTCGGGCGGGAGGATCAGGGGCTGCACAACGACGAGATCGCGCAGTGCACGCACCTGATCCGCATCCCCGTCGACCCGCGCTACCAGAGCCTCAACCTCTCCCAGGCCGTGCTCATCGTGGCCTACGAGCTCTATTCGGCCACCGGCACCTACGTGAGCCCCGTGGAGGAGGCCGTCTCCCTGGCCACCCAGGCCACCAAGCACGCGCTCATGGCCAAGTGGCGCCAGGCGATGCTCGACATCGGTTTCATGGACGAGCAGAAGGCCGACCACATGATGCAGGGTTTCCAGCGCATTTTCTCGCGCGGCGTGCGCACCGACCCGGACGCGAGCATCATGCTCGGCGCGGCGCACCAGATGTCGTGGGCCGGCACCCACGCCAGGAAGTGAGCGCGGGGGAAACGAAGCGGGCCGCCCGGGTGGGCGGCCCGCTTTTTGCGCCGGGTCGGCGTCAGAGGTTCTCGCCCAGGCCGTAGCGCTCGACGACGTAGTCGATGTCCTTGTCGCCGCGGCCCGAGAGGTTGACCAGGATGGAGGCGTGGGGGTGCTCCTTGGCGTAGCGGATGGCGTAGGCGACGGCGTGGGAGGATTCGAGGGCGGGGATGATGCCTTCGCTGCGCGAGAGGGCGAAGAAGGCCTTGAGGGCCTCGGTGTCGTCGGCGGTGACGTAGTCCACGCGGCCCTGATCCTTGAGCCAGGCGTGCTCGGGGCCGACGGATTGGTAGTCGAGGCCAGAGGCGACGGAGTAGACGGGCATGGCCGAGCCGTCTGGGTTCTCGAGGGTGTAGCTCTTGAAGCCGTGGAGGATGCCGGGCTTGCCGAGGGTGAGCGAGGCGGCGTTGTCGCCGGGCTTGGGGCCGTGGCCGAGGGGCTCGACGCCGTAGAGCTTGACGGGGTCGTCGAGGAAGCCGCAGAAGATGCCGATGGCGTTGGAGCCGCCGCCGACGCAGGCGCAGACGGCGTCGGGCAGCTCGCCCATCATGTCGAGGTACTGCTCGCGGGCCTCCTCGCCGACGACCTTCTGGAAGTCTCGCACCATCATGGGGAAGGGGTGCGGGCCAACGACGGTGCCGATGCAGTAGAGGGTGTTCTCGGGGTCGGCGAGGTAGGCCTCGAAGGCGGCGTCGACGGCTTCCTTGAGGGTCTGCTGGCCGGCGGTGACGGGGATGACGTTGGCGCCGAGGATCTTCATGCGCACGACGTTGGGGTGCTGCTTGGCGATGTCGACCGCGCCCATGTAGATGTCGCAGGGGAGGCCGAAGTAGGCGGCGGCGGTGGCCATGGCCACGCCGTGCTGGCCGGCGCCGGTCTCGGCGATGACGCGCTTTTTGCCCATGTATTTGGCGAGCATGACCTCGCCCATGCAGTGGTTGATCTTGTGGGCGCCGGAGTGGTTGAGGTCCTCGCGCTTGAGGAAGATGTTGCCGCCGAGGCGCTGGCTGAGGTTGCGGCAGTAGTGGATGGGCGTGGGGCGGCCCTGGAAGTGGCGGCGGATGCGCCGGAGCTCGGAGACGAAGTCGAAGGAGCGGCCGATGGTGCAGTAGGCCTCGGCGATTTTCTTCATCTCGGCCTTGAGGCGCTCGGGCACGTACATGCCGCCGTAGGGGCCGAAGAAGCCGTTTTCGTCAGGATAGTCTTTGAGGTAGGTGCTCATTGTCGCTCCTTTTCAATTGTTCTTGGCGCGGGCGGCGAACTCTTTGGCGAGGGCCACGTAGGCCTGCGCGCCCTTGGACGAGGGGTCGTACTCCACCACCGGCTGGCCGAAGGAGGGCGCCTCGGAGATGCGGATGTTGCGGGGGATGACGGTTTTGTAGACCAGCTTGCCGAAGTGCTT
Organism: uncultured Kiritimatiellota bacterium; assembly: GCA_944389585.1. Taxonomy (GTDB): domain Bacteria; phylum Verrucomicrobiota; class Kiritimatiellia; order RFP12; family DVOR01; genus Spyradenecus. Next base: position 24,985 of record CALXMW010000013.1, on the reverse strand, counting down.
GCGCACCTCGCGCACGACATCCTCGGAGAGGTTCGTGCGCGCGTCGTACATCGTCATCAGGATGCCTTCGACGTGGATTTCCGGGTTGGCCCCGTTCTCGCGCAGGCGGCGGATGACGTCGGTGATCACCTGCAGGCCTTCCATGGCGTAATATTCGCACTGCATGGCGATGACCACCCCGTTGGCGGCCGCCAGCGAGGCCGTCATCAGGATGCCCAGCGAGGGCGGGCAATCGATCAGGATGAAGTCGTAGACCCCGGCCGTGAGCACCGGCTCCAACAGGTCGCGCACCACGCGCAGGTGGTCGTCCTGCCGCGCGATCTCCAGCTCCGCGCCCGAGAGGTCGAGCTCCGAGGGAATGATGTTCACGTTCTCCAGCGGCGTGCCCTGGATCACGTCCCCGATGAAGGTCTGCCCCGTCAGCGCCGCGTACAGGCTCGAGCCCGGCGTGGGGCGCAGCCCCAGGCCGCTGGTGGCGTTCGCCTGCGGGTCCAGGTCGATCACCAGCACCGTCTTGCGCATCCGGGCCAAGGCCGCCGCCAGGTTCACCACGGTGGTCGTCTTCCCGACCCCGCCCTTCTGGTTGGCCACTGCGATGACTTTCGTCTGTTTCATGCCCGCTAGTATAGCAAACTCACGGACGTGCTATACTATCGGGCCATGGAAATCCGCTTCGAACGCCTCACCCCCACCGCCACCCTCCCCGCCTACGCCCACCCCGGCGACGCCGGCCTGGATCTCTGCGCCGACGCCGCCCTCACCCTCGCGCCCGGCCAACGCGCCGCCGTCCCCACCGGCCTGCGCCTGCGCCTGCCCCCCGGCACCGAAGGCCAGGTGCGCCCCCGCAGCGGCCTCGCCCTCCGCCACGGCCTCACCGTCGCCAATGCCCCCGGCACCGTCGACGCCGGCTACCGCGGCGAGCTCAAAGTCCTCCTCGTCAACCTCGGCGACGAGCCCTTCCGCGTCGAGCCGGGCATGCGCGTCGCCCAGCTCGTCGTCGCCCCCATCCTCCGCCCGGAGATCCGCGAAGCCCCCGTCGACGACCCCACCGACCGCGGCGCGGGCGGCTTCGGCTCCACCGGCCTCTAACGCAAAGGCGCCCCCATGACCCACGAAGCCCTCTACGCCCAAGCCTGCCGCGTCATCCCCGGCGGCGTCGATTCCCCCGTCCGCGCCTTCAACGCCGTCGGCGGCGCGCCCATTTTCGTCGACGCCGCCCAGGGCGCCCACCTGCTCCTGGCAGACGGCCGGCGCGTCCTCGACTGCTGCTGCTCGTGGGGCGCCATGATCCTGGGCCACGCCGACCCCGGCGTCGTCGAGGCCGTCTCGCGGGCGGCGGCCAAGGGCACCACCTTCGGCATCGCCACCCCCGCCGAGGCCCGGCTCGCCGAGCGCCTCGTCGCGCGCATCCCCTTCATCGACAAGGTCCGCCTCGTCAACTCCGGCACCGAGGCCGTCATGACCGCCATCCGCCTGGCCCGCGGCGTCACCGGGCGCGACCTCATCGTCAAGTGCGAGGGCTGCTACCACGGCCACAGCGACGGGCTCCTCGTCGCCGCCGGCAGCGGCGCCATGACCGCCGGCGACGGCACCCAGCCCGCCTCCGCCGGCATCCCCCGCCCCATCGCCGCGCAGACCCTCGTCGTCCCCTACAACGACCCCGAGGCCCTCCGCGCCGCCCTCGAGGCCCACCCCGGGCGCGTCGCCGCCGTCATCCTCGAGCCCGTCGCCGGCAACATGGGCTGCGTGCCGCCCCTCCCCGGCTACCTCCGCGCCGCGCAGGACGCCGCCCACGCCGCCGGCGCCCTCCTCATCTGCGACGAGGTCATCAACGCCTGGCGTTTCCGCCTCGGCCTCTACTCCGAGGCCGCCGGCATCGCCCCGGACATCGTCACCATGGGCAAGGTCATCGGCGGCGGCTTCCCCCTCGCCGCCCTCGGCGCCAAGGCCGAGGTCATGGACGCCCTGGCCCCCACCGGGCGCGTCTACCAGGCCGGCACCCTCTCCGGCAACCCCGTCGCCGTCGCCGCCGCCATCGAGACGCTCGACCGCCTGGCCGCCGACCCGCCCTATCCCCGCCTGGCCGCCCTGGCCAAGCGCGTCGAGGAAGGCATCAACGCCGCCGCCGAGAAGCACGGCGTGCCCCTCCGCGTCCAACGCCACGAGACGATCTTCACCCCCTTCGCCGCCGACGCGCTCCCCATCCGGAACCTCGCTGAGGCCAAGCGTTGCGACGGCGCCCTCTACGCCCGCTTCTTCCATGGGATGCTCGCGCGCGGCGTCTACCTCGAGCCCTCCCAGTTCGAGGTCTGCTTCCTCTCCGCCGCCCACACCGACGCCGACGTCGACCACCTCCTCCAGGCCGCCGAGGACACCCTCGCCGCCCTCTGAGCCGCGCGGCGAAACGAAAGGCCCGCCGTCCCGGCGGGCCTTTTTTGTTGGTCGGAGCGGTGGGATTTGAACCCACGACACTCTGCTCCCAAAGCAGATGCGCTACCAGGCTGCGCTACGCTCCGCGGAAAAGCACGCACAGTATACCACATTCCCCCCGGCGGCGCAGTCGTTGGGCAGGGGCGGGCGGGATGTGATATAGTAAGGGAAGAGTGGTTCCGAAAGGATGGTGCTTATGAAGCGAATGGCAATGGCGATCGTCGGGTGCGTGGCGCTGAACGCGCTGGCCGCGCCGCAGACGTTGGATTTGGCCGGGCAGTGGGAGGTACGGTTGGGCAACGAGCCCAAGGCCGCGCCCATCACCCTGCCCGGGACGCTCGGGGACGCGAAGCTGGGGCCGGCGGCGGAGAAGGCCGTCTACGGCGCGCTCACCCCGCGCCACCAATACGTGGGCCCGGCGACGTACACCAAAACCTTCACGGTGACGCCGGGGATGTCGGGCGACTACGAGCTCTTCCTGGAGCGCGTGATGTGGAAGAGCACGGCGACGCTCGACGGCACGCCGTTGGGCGAGCGCGATTCCCTGGCCACGCCGCACACCTATGAGATCCCGGCGAAGTTGCTGACGCCGGGGGCGCACACGCTGACGCTGACCATCGACAACTCCCTCATCCACCCCATCGGCGAGAAGAGCCACAGCTACGGCGACTCGATGCAGACGCGCTGGAACGGCGTCATCGGGCAGGTCGTCCTGCGGCCGCGCAACCCGTTGCGCCAGGCCCGCGTCTTCGCGCCTTTCGGCGAGGAGGTGACGGTGCGCCTGCCGAAGCTGACGCACCCCGTGGCCGAGGGCGCCGGCCCGCAGATCGAGGGCAAGCCCGTGACGGCCGAGGTGGAGGGCGAGCCGGCCGTGCAGGTGGCCGCGAACGCCGACTCCATCACCCTGCGCGTGCCGGGGGCCAAGCCATGGAGCGAGTTCGACCCGCGCCTCTACACGCTCATCCTGCGCTGGAACGGGCTGGAGCACCGCATCCGCTTCGGCTTCCGCTCCTTCGAGGTGCGGGGCAACCGCGTCTTCATGAACGGCCGCCCGCTCTTCATCCGCGGGAACACCGAGAACTGCCACTTCCCGCTCACCGGCTACCCAGCCATGGACAAGGCCACCTGGCTGAGGCTCTTCGCCGTCCTCAAGGGCCAAGGCGTCAACCAAATCCGCTGCCACACGTGGGCCGTGCCCCAAGCCGCCTATGACGCGGCGGACGAGCTGGGGCTGCTCGTCTCGCCCGAAATCGTCTGGATCGACGGCTGGATGACCAAGGATTATCCCTACCTCAAAGGCATCGGCAAGGGGCCCAAGGACGTGGACGACTTCGTCCACAACGAGCTCTTCCGCATCCTCGACGCCTACGGCAACGCGCCCTCCTTCTTCTCGCTGAGCGTCGGCAACGAGCTGGGAAGCTCCGACTTCGACCTGCTGGGCAAGTGGATGAAGGCGTGCAAGGCCTACGACGGGCGCCACCTCTACGCCGCCTCCTCCGCGCGGCGCATCTCCGCCGGCGACGACTTCTTCGTGACGCACAACTACCCCGGCGTGGGCATGGTGCGCGAACGCCGCCGCGACGGCACCGATTGGGACTACGAGGACGTCTACCGCCGCACGAAGCTCCCCACCATCGCCCACGAGATCGGCCAATGGCCCGTCTTCCCCGACTTCGACCGCGAGATCCCCAAATACACCGGGCTCCTGCGCCCCTGGAACCTCGAAGGCCTGCGCGAGGCCAGCGAGAAGGCCGGCGTCCTGCGCTTCAACAAGGCCTACGCCCGCGCCTCGCTCATGACCAACCGCCTGATGTACAAAGACGAGATCGAAAGCTTCCTGCGCACGCCCTCCTGCGCCGGCCTCCAGCTCCTGGGCGTGCAGGACTACTCCGGCCAAGGCGAGGCCCTCATCGGCTGGTTCGACTCCTTCTACGACGAGAAGCCCGGCGCCGAGCGCGCCGTCCCCGTGGCGGACTACTTCGCCCCCGTGGCCACCCTCGCGCGCTTCCCGAAATACGTCTGGTGCGCCGACGAGACCTTCACCGCCAAACTCGTGGTGCACAACTACGGCCCCGAGCCGCTGGAAGGCCCCTTCGCCTGGTCCATCCCCGCCCTCGGCCAAAGCGGCAGCTTCGGGCAAAACGTCCCCGTCGGCGCCGTGCGCCAGGTGGGGCAGATCGCCGTCTCGCTCGGCAACGTCAAGGCCCCGGCCAAAATCGAGCTCGTCTTCGGCAAAAACCGCTGGCCGCTCTGGGTCTACCCCGCCCAAATCCCCGCCGACGTGCCCCAAGGCGTCACCCTCACCGACGACCCCGCCGAGGCCAAGGCCGCCCTCGCCAAAGGCGGCCGCGTCCTCTTCGACGCCCACGGCTGCGCCGCCCCCAACGCCACGATCTTCTCCTCCTTCCGCCCCGTCTACTGGGGCACCACCTGGTTCCCCGGCCAACGCCAGACCACCCTCGGCATGGTCGTGCAGGACAAGAGCCCCGCCTTCGCCGCCTTCCCCACAGAGGATTGGCAGGACTGGCAATGGCAGCACCTCGTCAACGGCGCGGTCACCTTCCGCATCACCGGCGCGGCGGACGGCTTCACCCCCCTGGCCATGCCCATCGTCGACTTCCACAAACCCGCCCTCGCCGGCCTCCTCTTCGAGACCGCCGTCGGCCCCGGCAGGCTCCTCGTCTCGGGCGTCGACCTCTCCGCCGCGCGCCCCGAGGCCCAACAGCTCCGCCGCTCCCTGCTCGACTACGTCGCCTCCGACGCCTTCGCCCCCGCGCCCGCCATCGAGGAGAAAGCCCTCTGGGCCCTCTTCCACGACGTCCGCGCCAACGCCGCGCCCCGCCCCGCGCGCTACAAAGACGCCGTCGTCTACCTCGAATGCGCCGCCTTCCTCACACAACGCGGCAAAGACGTGCCCTGGAACAAGAAGCGCGACCGCGCCGAGCTCGTCGCCGGGCAATACGCCCTCACCGGCAAAAACGTCCGCACCTGGGCCGACAAAGACGGCCAATACTGGGTCGGCGACGAACTCATCCTCACCCTGACGAACGGCTCCAACGTCCGCGGCAAGCTCCTCGTCCGCTTCCGCGACCCCAACAACAACGGCCGCACCGCCAAAGGCACCTTCGACGGCGGCCGCGCCTTCACCATCCCGCCCCACGCCAAAGGCAAGGGCAACCCCGACGGCTCCTACTGGCTGGAACTGCCCGTGGACATGGAGGACTTCCTTGACGGCAAGCTCGAGCTCCGCATCCAGAAGACCGCCGGCCCCAACGTCCAAATCGACCGCGTCATCCTCATGCCGAACGAGGCCTGAGACGCAAAAGAAGGCCCCCGCACGCGCGGGGGTCTTCTTTCCTCACCCGCCTCTCATCCCCGCGCGCCGCGGCCCGCCAACGCCCGCGCCGCCGGCACGAAGATCCACACCCCGATCGCCACCACCGCCACCGCCGACGCGCGCCCCACCCACGCCGCCGCCTGCGGGTTCCGCCCCAAAAAGGCCGCCAACCCCCCGCCCGCCAGCGCGCACGCCCCCATCACCGCCGCCGCCGACAGCAGGAACAGCGCGCCCAGCCCCATCAGCCCCAACGCGCGGCGTCGGCACCCCGGCGGCAGAAAGCGCGGCAGGAAAGCGACGAAAAAGAGGATGACCTTGGGGTTCGACAGGTTCAGCGCCACCCCGCGCAGCCAAAAGCCGAACGGCGAGCCGGCCTCCGCCCGCGCCGCCGCCATCCCCGCGCCCCACATCCCCCACGCCACGTAGAACAGATAGCACGCGCCAAGCAGGGCAATCGCCTCCGCCGCCCGCGGCCAACGCCCCAACACCGCCGCCACCCCCAGCGCCGCCAAGGCGATGTGCACGCACAGCCCGCTCATCAGCCCCGCCGTCACGCACAGCCCCGCCCACGCGCCGAAGGCCGCCGACTGCGCCAGCACAAAGCAATTGTCCGGCCCCGGCGCCAGCGCCACCAAGAGGCAGACGCCGACGTAGCCGAGCAGGCGCCTCATTCCCCCTCCCCGAAGAACCCGTGCGCGGCCAGCCAATCGGCCACCACGCCGCGCGGCAGCCCCATCGCGTTCGTGAAGCTGCCCACCCGCCCCGCGATGAGCAGGTCGCCGCGCTCGTTCACGTCATAGGCGCCCGCGCGGTCGATCGGGTTCACCAGCGCCAGATAGGCCTCCACCGTCCGCGCGTCGTACTCCTTGAACAGCAGGCTCGTCGCCTCGATGCGCAGGGAGGGCTCCCCCGCCCCCGGGAAGACCATCGCCACGCCGGTGAAGACCGTCTGCGTCTTGCCGGCGTAGGAGAGCAGCCATTCCCGCGCCTGGGCGAGGGTGTTCGGCTTGCCCAGCACCCGCCCCTCGAAGGAGACCACCGTGTCCGCCGCGATGACGGCCGCGCCCGGGTGCGCCGCGGCGACGGAGAGCGCCTTGCGCCGCGCGTTCACCCCCACCGTCCCGGCGGGGTCGTCGCGCAACGTCGTCTCCAGGCTCCGCGGCTGGCACACCGAGAAGCGCACCCCCAACATCCGCAACACGGCCTGGCGCCTGGGGCTCGCCGAGGCCAACACAATCGGGATTCGATCCATGCGCCAAACTATACCACAAATCCCCCCGGCCCGGCCCCGCGGGCGCTCACTCGCCGCGCAGGTGGGCCTCCACGCGCAGCAGCAGGGGCGTGAGGACGCGCGAGGCCACGACGACGCCCTCGGAGAAGGGCTTCTTGGCGTGCCGGGCGGAGATGGCGGCCTGGTCGCCATGGTAGAGGTCGAGGGCCGCGAGGGCCTGCGCCGCGGGCACCTTCCCGGCGAGGGCCTCCATGGCGACGGCGCCGGTGAGGCCGAAACGGGTGAAGAGATCCGCCCAATCCTCGACCTCCTCCACAAAACGTTTGTTGTCGCACTTGGCGCGGATGTCGAGCCCGGCCTGGGCGATGCGGACGAACTCGGCCGCGAGCGCCTCCAGATCCTCGGCCGCGGGGGCCTCGCCGGCGTCGAGCGCCCGGGTCACGCGCCCGGCGACGTCGACGAAGGCGACGGATTCCTCGCGGTTGAAGCCCTCCGCCTTCGGCCCCTGAGCGGAGTTGTGGTCGGCGAGGGTCTGCACGGCGGCGGCGACCTCGGGGAAGAGGCGGCGGATGGAGTCGCGCCAGGCCTGCTCGGAATCGAAGTCGTCCGGGTTCCACGCATAGGCCGCGACGCCGAAGAGCGGCACCTTCGAGGCCTCGGGCTTGTCCATCGGGTTGGAGACGAAGCCGCCGTAGCGCGGGCCGTTGGTGGGGTCGTTGCCGTAGCAGCGCCCCAGGAGCAGGTGCGGCTTGCAGTAATCGCACACGGGCCAGTTCCACCAGATGAAGGGCTTGCGCCGGATGCGGGGGGAGACGTGCTCCACCGTCGCGCGCGTGATGTCGGCGCAGACCGCGTCGCCCGTCCACATGATCTGGACGTCGGGGTCGAGCCCCGCGCCCAGGCGCTCCAGGTAGTCGCTCTTGGCCCAGGCGGCGGCGTAATCGGTGGGGCAGAGAATGAGGGGGGCGACGTCGCCCTTCTTGCGGACGAACTCGCGGTTGAGGGTGTTGAGCAGGGCGATCTGCTTCTCCGCGCGGGTGCCCTCGCCGCTGATGTCGTCGAAGAAGACGGCGAAGGCGCGCACGCCCAGCGCGTACATCATCTCGAACTTCGCCAGGCAGGCGCGGATGTCGCTGTCGTCCGCCCACTGGATGTCCCGGCCCGGATGGACGGCCCAGACGAAGTTCACCTTGTTCTCCCGCGCCGCGCGCGCCAGCTCGGCGATTTCCCGCCCCTTCTCCTCCGGGTACGGGTCGCGCCACTTCGGCCCGAAGCCGTGGTACGGGTCGTCCTTCGGGCCGTAGATGTAGGTGTTCATCTTCTGCGCGCCCATGAAGCCGAACATCCGCCGCCGCGCCTCAAAGCTCCACGGCTGGCCGTAGAAGCCCTCCACCACGCCGCGGAAGGGCACGTCCGGCCAATCCCGCACGCGGGCCGGGCGGCAGGTCTCCCCCGCCAGCAGTTGCCGCAACGTCCACACGCCGTAGAAAAAGCCCCGCGCGTCCGCCGCCGCGAGCGTCGCGCCCCGCTCGCCCAGCTCCAGCGCGTAACCTTCCGCCGGCAACGCCCCATCCACCCGCCAGGCCAGCGTGAAGGGCGCCCCCGCCTCCACCGCCACGGCCTCTTCCAAGACGCGCCGGGCATCCGCGTCGAACCCCTCGGCGGGGGCAAGCGCCACCGCCCGGGGCACGGCAAAGGCTCCCTCAGCGAAGGTCAGCTCCTGGGGCGTGGGCCACACGCGGACGGGCTCTGCGAACAGCGCGAACGCGCAGGCCGCGAGCAATGCGGAAACAGTCATCTTGGCCATCTTGGTTCCTCTCTGACGACAGGGTCGTTACACGTTCTTAAGATAACACATCCGCGCCGTTCCGGCCTTACGCCCCACACCGCGGCCTACACCGCCCATCCCGGAACGCAGGCCCGGGATTTGCTACCATAACGCCAAAGGAGCGCCACATGGCTTTGCAAATCCCACAGATCGTCGACCTCGCCAGCGCCTTCTACGGCTCGGCCGTCCTCTTCGCCGCGCTGGAGCTGGATCTCTTCACCGCCCTCCGCGAGGCCGAGCCCCCCACCCTTGAGGCCCTCGCCCAACGCCTTGCCCTCGACCCCCGCGGCCTGCGCCTCATCCTTGACAGCGCCGTCGCCGTCGGCCTCCTCACGAAGGCGGAAGGCCGCTACGCCCTCACCCCAGCCTCCGCCGACACCCTCGTGCGCGGCGCCCCGCACGACCTGACGCGGGCCATCGCCTACAACCGCGACGTCTACCCCGCCTGGGGCCGCCTGGCCCAGCTCGCCCGCACCGGCCGCCCCGTCGAGCCCCCCGCCCTCCACCTCGGCGCGGACAAGGAACGCACGCGCCGCTTCGCCCTGGCCATGCACGGGCGCGCCCTGGCCATCGGGCAGGCCGTCGTCCCCCTCCTCGGCCTCCCCAAGGGCGCGCGCGTCCTTGACCTTGCCGGCGGCCCCGGCACTTACGCCCTCCTCATGGCCCAGCGCGACCCCACCCTCACCTGCGACACCGTCGACCTCCCCGCCATCGCCGAGGTCGCCCAGGAAATCACCGCCCCCTGCGCAGGCCGCGTCCGTTGCCACGCCGGAGACTACCACGTCGACCGCTGGGAACCCGCCGCCTACGACGCCGTCACCCTCTTCGGCTGCCTCCATCAGGAATCCCCCGCGGCCATCCTCGACATCCTCCGCCGCGCCGCGGAGGCCCTCAAGCCCGGCGGCGCCCTCTACGTCCTCGACCTCATGACCGGGCCCGACCACACCACGCCCCCCTTCTCCGCCCTCTTCGCCATCAACATGGCCCTCACCACCGAGCACGGCTGGGTCTTCTCCGACGCCGAGCTCAAAGGCTGGATGGAGGCCGCAGGGCTCACCGGCTTCACCTGCGCGCCCGTGCCCCCGCCCATGCCCCACGCCCTCGCCCGCGCCGTCAAGCCGGCCTGAGGCGGCCGCCCGCGCCGCTGCGGGGCGGATGTGGTACACTATCGGGCATGAAAGAGACAAAGAACAATATGCTGGTGCCCATCGTGGTGGAGCAGACCGCGCGGGGCGAGCGTTCGTATGACATCTACTCGCGCCTCCTGCAGGATCGCATCATCTTCCTGGGCGGCCCGATCGACGACAACGTGGCGAACCTGGTCATCGCCCAGCTGCTCTTCCTGCAGTCGCAGGACGCGAAGCGGGACATCAACTTCTACATCAACTCCCCCGGCGGCGTGGTCACGGCCGGCCTGGCGATCTACGACACGATGCAGTTCCTCACCTGCGACGTGGCCACCTACTGCGTGGGCCAGGCCGCCAGCATGGGCGCGGTGCTCTTGGCCGCCGGCGCGAAAGGCAAGCGCTACGCCCTGCCCAACGCGCGCATCATGATCCACCAGCCCCTCGGCGGCGCCGAGGGGCAATGCACGGACATCCAAATCCAGGCCGCGGAGATCCAGCGCATGAAGCAGACGCTCAACGAGATCCTCGCCAAGCACACCGGCCAGCCCCTGGAGACCATCTTCAAGGACACCGACCGCGACAACTTCATGTCCGCCGACGAGGCCAAGGCCTACGGCCTCGTGGACGCGGTGGTGGCGAAGGCCTAAGCGCCCCGCCAAGCGTCAAAAAAGGCCCGCCGGTCTCCCGGCGGGCCCTTTTTCTTTCGGCGCGGCTCACTTGCCGGCAGCGACGATGGCGGCGAAGGAATCGGCCTTCAGGGCCGCGCCGCCGATGAGGCCGCCGTCGATGTCGGGCTTGGCCATCAGGTCGGCCGCGTTCTCGGGCTTCATCGAGCCGCCGTACTGGATGCGCACGTCGTCGGCCTTGGCGGGGTTCATCTTGGCCAGGGTGGCGCGGATGAGGGCGTGGACTTCCTGGGCCTGGGTGGAGGTGGCGGTCTTGCCGGTGCCGATGGCCCAGACGGGCTCGTAGGCGATGACGATGCGGCCGAAGTCCTCCTGGCAGCCGGCGAGGTCGGCGGAGACTTGGCGGACGATGACCTCCTCCATCTTGCCCTCCTCGCGCTCCTCGAGGGTCTCGCCCACGCAGACGATGGGGGTGAGGCCGGCGGCGAGGGCGGCCTTGAGCTTGAGGTTCACGGTCTCGTCGGTCTCGGCGAAGTACTGGCGGCGCTCGGAGTGGCCGAGGATGACGTATTGCACGCCCAGATCCTTGAGCATGGCGGCGGAAATCTCGCCGGTGTAGGCGCCGGCGTCCTTCCAGTGCATGTTCTGCGCGCCGAGGCCGATCTTGGAGCCCTGGAGGGCGGCGGCGGCGGCGGGGATGTCGGTGAAGGGGACGCAGACGACGACCTCGACGCCGCAGTCGCCGTCGTTGGTGGCGGCGCGGATGCCGGCGATCAGGTCTCCGGCCTCGGAGGCGGTCTTGTTCATCTTCCAGTTGCCTGCGACGATTTTGGTGCGCATGGGGGTGTGTCCTTTCTGGGGCTGTTCAATCCGTGACGGGTCTTTTGCCGACGCAGTCCTGGGGGCAATGTTCGCAATCGCCGTCGCAGGGGTCGTCTTCCTCTCCCGTCGGCAAATCATTAAAGCACTTTTCGCTGATTTCCTCAAGCCGCAGGGCTTGGGCGACGGAGAAGTCGGCGAAGTCCGTGCCGGCGGGGAACTCGAGGGCGTAGTGGGCGGCGGGGTCAATCTCGGCGAACTCCGTCCAGTCGAAGCCGAGGCCCTCCACGGGGCGCGGGGTGAGGCCGAGCCGGGCATAGAGCGCGGGGCCGACGCCCGCGTCGCAGTTCAGCAGATCCAGCAGGTCCTCGCCGGAGCAGGCGATCTGCCATTGGCCAAGGTAGCGCAGGTCGAGGAGTTCCTCGGCCTCGTCGTCGGGCAGGGTCTCGGGATCGGTCATGGCAGGTATTGGAAGTAGACGACGCGGTCGGGCAGCTCGCCGTAGGCGTCGCGCCAGACGAGGGCGACGGCGCGGGCGGTGGTCTGCGGCTTGTGGCCGGCGAGGTCTCGGTTGGAGCTGTAGTTGATGGTGTCGGCGCGCAGGATGTAGAGGAAGAGCTGCTGGCGGTCGCCGAAGCAGGAGTTGCCCACCGCCACGAGGGTGGTGAGGTCGTTCTGCCCCAGCTTGTCGCCGCTGGTCTTGCCGTTGTAACCTTGGAGCTTCGAGGTGAGGCTGACCTCGGCGTCCTTCTGGAGGATGACGTCCTTGAGGGTGGTGGGGCGGGTGGGGCGGCCCGTGACCTGCTGGCCGTTTTCGTCGGCCTCGGCGAGGACGTAGTCCTTCTCCCAAGAGTCGCCGCCGACCTCGCCGCGTCCATTGGCGTCGACGGGGAAGAGGTAGTCGCGCACGAAGTCGTCGTACTTCGAGGCCGTGGGCGCGCCGCCGGAGGCGCCGCCCTCGCCGCCCTCGGGCTTCAGCACGTCGAGGTCGGCCAACATTTGGTCGGAGACGCGCGCGGCGTCGACGGCCTCTTGCAGGCGGGTGTAGGTGTTGGCGGCGGCCTCGGCGATGGTGTCGGGGATGCCGAGCATGGCGAACTGCTTGAGGCGCTGGCCGTAGGTGTAGTCGTCCATGCCGGCGAAGGCGTTGACGATGCCGCGGTGCTCCTCGGGGAAGTTCTTGCCGCCGAAGCGGCCGAAGCGCGTGGTGAGGTTGACCATCCGGGTGTAGTCGGCCTCGCCGAAGGCGCCGTCTTCGAAGTCCGTCACAGGGATGGTGCGGTAGAAGGAGGCCTTGCCGACGGTGTCGTAGTAGCTCTGGAGGGAGACGCCGCGGTAGGTGACGTCGTCGAAGGTGCCGGTGGGCGTCCAGTCGTTGCGCGTGTAGGGCACCGGCAGGAGGCCGAGTTCCTCGGGGAGGAGGAGCTGGCCGGAGTTGTTGTAGCCGTAGCGGACGTCCTGTGGCTCGAGGCCCCACGAGAACGGCACAAGGCCCGTGCTGCCGTCCTCGCCGTTGTGCGCCTTGGCGTAGGCCAGCTGGATCGCGGAGGGCTCGGTGGAGGAGCGCTCCATGTCCGCGCCCGCGTAGAAGAGCCAGTGCGGCGAGGAGAAGGCAGCCAGGAAGATGCCGTTGCCGGTGGCGGCGCCGTAGTTCGCCGGGGCGGGCTCGTCGGAGACGCCCTTCATGGGCGAGAGCCAGTTGTAGCGCGGGTCGATGGTGAACCAAGTGCCGGAGGCGGACGAGGCGACCTGGTAGGAATCCTTGTCGGCGGCGCTCTTGGCCGGGACGAGGTCAATCTCGTCGGTCAGCTTGCAGTGTTCCGGCTCGAAGTCGAAGGTGAAGTTCTCGACCTTGGTGGTGGCCGTGTAGGGGTCCTCCGCGGTGCCGGCGCCCTGAACCTCCGCCCACGAGAGGTCAAAGGTCGCCGTGAGCGTGCGCGAGACGCGGAAGAAGTTGCCGTCGTAGGCGCTCATCTGGTTGGCGTCCCGGCGGAGCGCGAGCGTGGCAGGGTAGTCCGCGCCCTCGACCGAGGGCGGCGTACTGTAGCCCTTGCCGGCGGGGCAGAGGTCGACGACCGTGCCGCCGGAAAGGGCCTTGACGCGGAAGACGAAGTCCACGAGCAGGTTGAGCGTCACCTTCGTCGCCTGCGACGTGCCGGAGGCCCCGCCGCCGCCCTGGCCGCCCTGGCCGCCGCCGCCCACCGAGGGCGCGGTCATCGCGATTTCGGCGCCCTCGATCGTGTAGGAGCCGATGGCGCCGTTGGCCGTGAGCTTGACGTTGGGGGAGACTTCGTAGATGTTCTCGCCGGGATCTTCGCCGCCCGAGACGGCGAGGGCCTCCGCCGCCGCGAAGGGGGCGGCCTTGGCGTTGCCCTTGACGGCGTTGGCCTTGGGCACCGCGCTTTCCCCCTCGCCTTCGGCAAGGGCGGCGTAGCCGATGGCGAAGCCTTCCAGCTGGAAGGGGTAGTCGCCCTGCTCGCTCTCGGCGCAGCCGGGGAAGTAGGTGCGCAGCGCGGCCGTGAGGCTGGCCGCGGGAAGCTCGAGGGTCAGCTCCTCGTCCACGTTGAGCGCCTTGAGCTCGTTGATGTCTTGGACGGCTTTGGACTTCTTGCCGTCGAGGGCCTTGGTGAGGGCGTCTTCGAGGTCTTTCTCGAAGGCCGCGCCGCTCTTCCAATCGTCATCGGTGTAGCCGATTTCGGAGAGCATGGGGACGGGCTCGACGGTGGGGATGGCGTTGTTGTAGGCCTCTTGGGAGGGGGCGTTCTCGTAGGTGCTCGGGATGGTGTCCTCGTCGAGGTAATCCATGAGCATCTGCACGAGGGAGTCGGCGGCGGCGTTGTCGCGGAGGGCCTCCTCGGTGCCGAAGTAGGATTGGAGCTTGCTGCCGGGGGAGAGAAGGTTGGAATCGGTGTTCACCTCGTTGCAGGGGATGGTCTCGACGGAGCTGCCGCCGGAGGAGGTGGTCTGCGAGAGGGTCTTGCCGCTCTCGGTCTCGCGCCCGGCGTCGGGCCAGAAGCTGTAGACGGTGAAGGGGGAGTAGGCGTCCTGCCCCGCCGCGTCGATGGCGTTCTCCCAGGAATAGGGGAAGAAGCCGCCCGTGCCGCGCCAGAGGTAGCCCGAGGAGGTGGCGCGCGCGGCGTAGAGCGCGAGGTCGGCGCCGGAGGCGAAGAGGGGGAGGCCCTCGGCGTTGACGTTCTCCTCGAAAAGGGCGTAGTCGTCCTCGCCGTCGGTGTTGAAGGCGAACTCGCTGGCGGTGAGGCCGATGCCGCGCTTGGGCGAGAAGGAGCCGACGGCGTTGATGTCGAGGCTGTCGGACAGGTTGACGACGGCCCAGGCCATGCGGCCGATGACCTCTTCGTGCACCTTTTCGGTCTTGCCGGAGACGGAGACCTCGCGGGTGGGGGTGGCGACCTTGAGCTGCTTCCAGTTGGCGCAGTGGTCGAAGTTGTAGGCATCGGGGCGTTGCCCGCCGGCGACGGGGTCGTCGTTGTTCTCCAGCGCCTCGTAGACGGCGTAGGCGAAGGCCGGCGGCACGTGGCGGAGCACGGCGTCGTCGAGCAGGTAGGCGATGCTCTCCTCGTTGCCGGCGTCGCGGGAGGCCAGGACGCGGGCGTAGCGATCCGTCCCGCCGTCGGAATAGCGGAAGGGGGCGAGGTTACGGGCGGTGCGCACGGAGGCGTCCGCAAGCGGGTCGCCGCCGCCGTCCTCGAGTTGTTCGGAGAGCGCGGCGTCGACGGCGTAGCGGGCCTCGGCGAAGACGGTGGCCAGCAGTTCGCGGGCCTGGAGGCCGGTGCGGTAGGAGGCCGCGGCGCTCTTCTCGGTGCGCATGGAGATGGCGAAGGCCACCGCGCTGATGAGCAGAAAGCCCAAGAGGCCGAGCACAATCAGCAGGGCGGAACCGCGATCGGAACGTGGGGTGCGTCGCATGGGGGATGCCTCCGATCAGTTGGTGGCGCCGGAGTTGATGGGCTCCAACGCGCGATGGCGCCCTTGGATGGGCAGGACGATCTCGTAGGCCTCGTCCTGGACGTCGGAATCGGACTTCACGTTGTCGACCTTCCGCACGCGGATGACGTAGGGGTTGCCCCACGGGTCGACGATTTTGCCGCCGCGGAGGGAGTCCTGGTTGGCCTGGTAGTAGACGTAGCCGGCGTCTTGGCGGGTGGTGAGGCGGGTGGTGAGGCCGCTGGAGATTTCGCCCGTGCCCTCGGAGAGGCCGAGCTCCTGCAAGGGGTCGCTGCCCTCGACGGCGGTGTCCTCGGAGGTGTCGAGCTCCGTGAGCAGGTAGAGGCGGATGGCGTTGCCCAGCTCGCGGCTCTCGGCGGTGGCGCGGGTGATCTGGGCCGTCTCGTAGGCGGACATCGAGGAGGTGACGAAGGTGGCCGCGAGGATGCCGATGATGGCCAGCACCACCAGCAGCTCGACCAGGGTGAAGCCCGCGCGGGCGTTGGTCTTGGCGCGCATCATTTGTCCTCCCCCTCCACCCAGGGCCGGATGTCGTCGTCCGTGCCCCATTCGCCGTCGGGGCCGGCGGAGCCGACGTAGATTTCGTAATCGTTCACGGAGAGCGCGCCGGCGGGCGTGACGACCACGCGGATGCCGGCGACGTCCCCGCTTTCGCCGTAGGCCGAGGTGAAGTCCTCGGCCGCGACGCCCTGGATGGTCTCGAACTCGATCTTGCCGTTGCCGAGCTTGAAGACGCTCTCGGTGTCGGTGGGGGAGCCGGCGTCGTCGTAGGTGGTGAGGGTGCGCGTGACGGAATTGGCGCCGGCCTGATAGCTGACGCGCGTCAGCTCGCGGGCCACCTTGTCCTGCTCCTCGTCCCAGAGATCCGGGGCCATGAGCGCCCAGAAGGTGAGCGCGGTGTTGGAGGCGAGGGGCTCGGTGGCGTCGGGGAGGCCCGCGTCCAGCGCGCCGGCCTGGACGCTTGCGTCGCCGGTGGCGGGGCCGATGGCGAGGTTCGCGGGGTCGACGATCATGGAGAGGTCGCGCCCGATGGCGCCGGCTACGGCGCGGACGTTGCCCTGCTCGGTGGCGCGGCGCAGGCCGAGCGACCAGGCCAGGCTCGTCTGCTGGAAGACGCCCGCCACAATCATCACGATGACCACGAGAATGGCCATCGCCACGAGGATCTCGATCAGCGAGAAGCCGCTGCGCGGGGAAGGGTTGGGGGTCGTTGTCATCGCTGTGGCCTCCCTCAATCCGCGTTCCGCCCGTCGAGCGTCACGGTCAGGCCGTAGCCGGCGGCGTAATACATGGCGCGGGGGTTCTGCTTGGGGTTCTCGGCCGTCACCAGGAGGCCCAGGCGGTAGCGCTTCAGGTGCTCGGAGGAGAGCTCCCCGCTCCCCAGGCCTTCCTCGGTCATCCAGGCGCGGTAGTAGACGCCGGACTTGTCCTCGTCGTAGTCGGAGCCGTCGTCGTCCGCGTCGCCGGCGCTGTCGTTGAGCTTCAGGCCGCCGGAGACGTCCATCGCCTCGGCGAGGAGATCCTCGAACTCACCCTTGTCGGCGGCCTGCTCGGCGGCGATCCTGCACGCGCCGACGAAGCGGTCGGCAAAGGCGGCCACGCGCATCTCGTTGCGGGCCTCGGCGCTGTCCCTCAGGCCCAGGGGGAAGAGGCCCAGGAGGGCGAGCGCGCCGCCGGCGAGGACGAAGATGGCCATGTTCACCTCGATGAGGGAGAAGCCGGCGCGGGCGATGCGGGAAAGTCTGCTCATCGTGCCCTCCTTACCTGATCGTGACCGAGCCGTCGGTGGCGACGTTGATGGAGAAGCTGGGGGCGTTGCCGCCGCCGCCCACCGACATCGTGGCGGAGAGGGTGCCGCCCTCGCGGACGAGGCCGTCGGGCGTGAAGACGAAGGCCGAGCGGCCGCCCGAGAAGGCATAGCCGCGCGGCAGGGAGTAGGTGCCCGTGACGCGGACGCCCAGAGGGAAGGGCTTGCTCTCGCCGGAGGAGCGGTCAAGCTCGGCCACGTAGAAGCCCAGCTTGTTGGCGCCGGTGTTCATGTTGCCGCCATAGACGAGGTCGATCTTCTGCCCGTCGTAATACTCGTAGCCCAGGCGCGAGATGGCGTTGCCCTGGTTGGCGTTGTCGGTGTCGTCGGAGAGGAGGTTGTCGTCGCGGGCGACGGCCACCACGCGCATGAACTGGCTGCCGCCGGCGCTCTGGTCGGGCTTGTCGATGTTGATGAGGCGCTCGCGGACGGAGAGGGTGCTCAGCAGGTCGCGCTGGAGGCCGAAGGGGGCGGCGAGCTTGTCGCCCTGCGGCCAGACGCGCCCGACGTAGCGGAAGAGGGCGAAACGCCCCTGCTCGACCTTCTGCGTGGAGCCGCCGACCTCGATCTCGGAGTCCACGTTGTAGCAGACGACGACGTGGGGCTTCTGGGTGATGCAGGCCTGCTGGCGGGCCATGAGGAGCACGTCGCGCAGCTGGTTGCGGCTGCGGGTGAGGTTCTCGGTGCGCGAGGCGCCGAAGAAGGCGGTGGCCGAGATGGTGAGCAGGAGCGCGGCGATGCCGACGACCACCATCAGCTCGATGAGCGTGAAGCCCGCCCGCGGCGCCCGGCGGGCGGCGGCGAGGGGGCCAGCGAAAGCGTTGCTCGGCATCCTGCGGCTCCTTTCCGTGCCTCAGTTCAGGCGGATGACCTTGCCGAAGTCGCCGTCGGAGGGGACGGAGACGTCGTAGCGGTCGAGGTCGAAGTCGAACTCGACGCGGATCGGCGCGAAGGCGTGCGCGCCGCTCAGGTCGCCGTATCGCGAGGACTTCGTCTCGCGCATGGTGATGGGGAAGCCGATCATGTCGTCCCGGCCGACGCCGCCGTCGGCGAGGGCCTCGTCGAGCTTCTGCGTGCGGCGGCCGCTGCAGACGTAGAGGGAGGAGGAATCGGTGATGTAGGCGCGGCGGCTGTCGTCGCGCCCGCCGTTGGCGTCGCGCCCCAGCAGCAGGAGGATGAGCTCGGCGTTGCCGCGCTCGATCCGGTTGGAGTCGTTGACGGTGCCGAAGACGATGGAGGCGTCGTCGCGGCCGATGGAGACGCCCTCGGGGAGGGGATACGCGTCGTTCTCGGCCTTGTAGGCGGCGATGGCGTTCTTGACGATGCCGGCCATGGCGGTGCGCTCGGCGTTGTCCGAGCCGCGCAGCAGGCGCACCGCGCCCAGGCTGGCCATGCCCACCAGCACGCCCAGGATGGCGATCACCACCAGCAGCTCCACCAGCGTGAAACCCGCGCGGCGCTTGGCGCCGCCGAACCCGAAACGAAGACCCTGCGTCATGTCCCTGCGCCCCTTTCGCTTATTGCCAGCTCTTCGCGTAGACGACGCCGTCGCGGCGGTCGGCCTCGTCCTCGCCCCAGCACCAGACGGCCGCGGCGGCGCGGACTTCCCCGCCGCCGACCTCGGAGGGCAGCGAGATGATGCCGTCGCCGTCGTCGTCCAGCACGAATTGGTAAAGGTGGTCGCGGATGAGGCTGTCGGAGCGGCCTTCCTCGAAGAAGCGCAGGCCGACGGGGTCGAGGAGGCCGAAGGCCAGCTCCGGCTCGTCCTTCTTGTTGCGCTCCAGGCCGGCGGCGTTCTCCGCGCCCGAGGAGGTGTCGAGGTAGAGCACGTCGAGCAGCTTGGCCTCGCCGAGGATCTCGCACATCTTGGTGTCCATGGCCTGGACGGAGGAGGTGCGGATGACGTCGGGCCAGAAGCCGAGGTCGTCGTGGTAGCGCGTCCAGGCCGCGGCGATCTGCGCGCAGACGTCGGCGGCGTTCTTCTGGCGGGCGCTTTCCATGAAGCGGCCGTAGCCCATGAGGAGCGAGGAGGCCAGGATGGCGACGATGACGATGACCCCCAGCAGCTCGATGAGGGTGAAGCCGGCGCGGGCGTTGTCCCGGAAGGCGGTTTTCATGGCGTTCCCTTTCAGTCCTCGTCCTCGTCGGTGCCGGTGCCGGCGCCGGTGATGTCGTCGCCCGTGCCGAACTTGCCGTCGGGGCCGGCGGAGACGATGGCGCCGGTGGCGACGTTGTACTTCAGCTCGCGCTCCCAGGCGTCCTTCTGCGCGCCGGCGATGTAGGTGCGCGTCTCGCAATAGTTGCAGAAGGTCTCGGTCTCGTAGACCATGCCGTCGGCGGCCAGGCGGCGCCAGGCGCGGTTGATGCGGTTCAGGTTGCTGTCGGCGGCCTCAAGGCTCTGGGCCCGGCTCCATTCGCTGGAGCGGTTGCCCAGCTCGCGCTCCCAGGCGGGGTTGTCGTCCTGCCCGGCGGGGTCGGAGAAGCAATCCTCGTAATGGCCGGCCATGTTGGTGTCGGCGGCCTTCTCGTACATCTTGCTGGCGCGCGGGATGAAGTGCGAGCAGAGGCCGAAGGCCACGCCGTCCCTGCCGCGCTGGTTGCCGCACTCGTCGCAGGTGCCGCCGTCCTCGATCTTGAAGGTGAAGTTCAGCGGCGCGTAGCCGGCGTCGTCGGCGTTCGTCACGCGCGGATAGGTGCCGTAGCAGTTCCGGTAGTCCTCGAGGAGCGAGGCGATGGCGTGGATCTGCGCGGTGGTCTTGGCGATGTTGGCCTGGTCGTTGCCGGCGCCGAGCATCATGAAGACGCCGCCGGCGAGGATGGCCATGATGACGATCACGGCCAAGACCTCGATGAGCGTGAAGCCCCTGCGGGCGCGAATTCCTTTCTGACGTCCCATCCTAGGCCTCCTCGCTTAGGCGGCGCCGCCGCCGATGGAGCCGATGATCGAGATCAGCGGCATGAACATGGCCACCACGATGCCGCCGACGACCACGGCCAGGAAGATGATCATGATCGGCTCGATGACCGAGGTCATCGCCGCCACCGCGTTGTCCACCTCGTCGTCGTAAGTGTTCGCCACGCGGATGAGCATCTCGGGCAGGGCGCCGGTCTCCTCGCCCACCTCCACCATCGAGACGACCATGGGCGGGAACTCCCCGCTCGCGCCCAACGGCGCGGTCATCCCCTCGCCCTCCTTCACGCTGTCGTGGACCGTCTGCAGGGCCTTGGAAATGACGCTGTTGCCCGTCGTCTCCTTGACGATCGCCAGCGCCTGCAGCACCGGCACGCCCGAGCTCAGCAACGTGCCCAGCGTGCGCGTCAGGCGCGCCACGATCGTCTTCTGGTTCAGCTGCCCGAAGCCGGGCGCGCGCAGGGCGAAGTAATCCCACGCCCGCGAGCCGATCGGCGTCTTGAAGAAGATTTTCAGCAGCACCACCGCGCCGAAGATCGCCGCGAAGAGGAAAAGCCAATACTGCTGCACCCACTCCGAGAAGGCGATGACGAAGGCCGTGAGCGCCGGCATCCCCTCGCCGCCGAGCAGGTCGTCGAAGATCTGCTGGAACTTCGGGATCACCGCCAGCATCAGGAAGACCACGATGCCCACGGCCGCCACCAGGACGACGATCGGGTACGTCATCGCGCCCTTGACCTTGTTCTTGATCTTCTCGCCCTTCTCCATGAACTCGGCCAGGCGGTTCAGCACCGTCTCCAGCACGCCGCCGGCCTCGCCCGCGCGTACCATGTTCACGTACAGGTGGTTGAAGATTTTGGGGTAGTTCGCCAGCGACTCGGAGAAGGTGTTGCCCGTCTCGACCGTGTCGATCATCCCCGTCAGCGCGTCCTTCAGCGTCTCGTTCTGGCACTGGCGGTGGAGCACGCGCAGGCCGCGCAGGAGCGGCAGGCCCGCGTCCACCAGCGTCGCCAGCTGGCGCGTGAAGACCATCAGGTCCTTCGCCTTCACCCGGGGCTTGAAAATCTTGGGCAGCTTGATGTTGATGTCGCCCGCGCGCTTCTTCTTCGGCTTTTCCGCGGCGGGCGGCGGCGCGGCGTCCTCGCGCACCTGGCCGATGGCCTTCGGCGTTAGCTTCATCGCGCGGATCTTCTCGATCGCGTCGCGCTGCGTCTCCGCCTCCACCGTGCTGGAGACCTCTTGGCCCTGGGAATCCACCGCCTTGAATCTGAACTTCGCCATCGTCCCATCCTCGGTTAAACCACCGGGCTCCTGCCCGTTCCAACGTTGCAGGTAGTATCATACACGACAGCCGCCCCCCACTGCAAGCCTTTTTTCCCGCCGCTCACCTCCCGGGGAGGAGCCCCTCTAGCCGCGCCAGCACGTTCCCGGGCAGCGACACGAAATAAGCCCGCAGCACCAGCGCCGGATAGTTCAGATAGCGCGCCAGACGGTTCGGGTTCGCGGCGTTCCGCGCCCAGCCCGACCACGCCTTCGGGTCGTAATCCGGGCCCATCCGGAACTCCTCGTTCGGCCCCGGCGGGAAAACCGCCAGCTCCTCAAGGCTCATCCGCCGCACCTCCGCCCCACGGAGCGCCGGCACCTGCCGGGTCAGCAGACGCAGGTTGAGCAACACGATCTGCGAGCGATCCCCAAACGTCGCCGGGTCGATGGAAGGGTAACCATGCCGCGCCGCGGCCTCCAGCGAGCGGTCGCCGCCATACATGCACATGCGCAACACCTTCGGCGGCGACCGCCGCAACACCTCGCGCATCTGCTCCGCCTGGTCGATCTGGATGGCGGCGTAAAGCGCCGCCCGCCCCCCGACCACCCCCACCGCCAGCGCCAATGCGCCCCACACCGCCGCGCGCCCTGCCTTCGGCAGACGCCGCGCCGCCCAATCCGCCGTCGCCGCCACCCCCAGCGCCTTCACCAACGCCACCCACGGCGCATACCGCAGAAAGCCGAAATAGACCGCCGGGAAGGCGAAAAGCCCCACCGCCGCCGCCACCCAGACGAACCGCAGCCGCCGCCCCCCAAACAGCGCCACCGCCGCAAAGGCCGCCAACAGCCCCCATCGTTCCCCCGCCGGCAACGGCGCGGCCTCGCACGCCTCGGGGTTCGTCTGCCACCACACGTAACGATTGGGGGCGAAGTCCCCGCGCCCCAGCCGCCACTCATAATAACGCGCGGCCAGCCAAGGGGAAAGATAGGCGTTCACAAAGCTCCCCACATGCCCCATCGCCTGGGCGTCCGCGTTGCAGATGGAGAAATCCTCCGTCAGGTCATGGGCCGGGAAGCGCGCCTCGTCGGCCGAGACCATCGGATAAAGCGGGTGCCCGTAATGCCGCCACGACGTCAGGTACGGGTTCGCGCACACCACCAGGAAAAGCGCCATCAGCACCCCGCCAAACGCCGCCAGCCGCGGCACCGCCGCCCAGCGCGCCCGCCACAGCAAAACCGCCGCGAAGCACGCCCAAAAGACGAAGCAGGCCAGCAACCCCACCTGCTTGGACACCATCATCCAGAAACTCAGGCAAACCAACGGCAACGCCACCCCGCGCTCCCCCGCCAACGCCCGCGCCATCGCCGCCAGCACCCCCACCCCGCCCAGGCAGACCGCCGCGTCCGTGATCCCCCCATGCGCCGGCGCCCACGCCCACAGCAACGCCACCGCCGCCAGGCGCGCCCCCCATCCCATCGGCCGCGTCAGCCGCCACACCTGCCCCGCCGCCGCCAGAAACAGAAACGGCCACAGCGGCAGCAACAACGCAAAGGGCGCGCCCGTGAACAAATGCGCCACCGCGCAGAACATCCACACCCCCTTGGGCATGGAGAGCAGATGCCACAGCCGTGTCTCCCACGGCTCCACCCCCATCGAGGCGGCCAACGCCTCCGGCGTCGGCGCATAGACCGGGTTCCACCCCTCGATCAACAGCCGGATGGCCGGCAGATGGTAAACCGCGTTGTCCGAGCCCCCCGGCGAAACCACGCACCCGGCCGCCACCCAAACCCCCGCCAGCAACGCCGCGAACGCCACGCACCCCGCCAGGCGCCCCCGCACCCCCACCCCGCGCCAAAGCGCCAGCCACGCAAACACCCCCGCCACGGCCACCCACCATTGCCACGCGGCCACCCGTCCGCCACACAGCAACGCCACCGCCGCCAGCACCGTCACCGCGACCGGGAAAAACAGAACAGCACACTCGGCCCGCCGGACCGGCTCCCTCAACCGGTCGACAGCCTCGCCCCAACGTCTCCATGCCATAAAAAGGCCCTCTCGATGTTTACCAGACTTCGTGTTGAGCAAAACATTCGTGCATGCGCACGCATGCCCTGCGGATGTCTCCCGCAGGACGCCCCATACTATACCACAAACCCTCTCAAACGGGAAACGCCGCCGGTGGCCGTCAACAATCCCGCAATGTCCTTACCACGGCCACGGCGCGGAAAGCATCAAGTTCGCGGCGGAAAGACCGAGGGGACAAGACGGCCCGACGAGGAGGGACACCCTCCCCATGACCACCCTCATCCTCGCCGTCAACGCCCTCAACGCCTTCATCGCCGCCTACAACTCCTGGGAATGGGCCCTCCTCGTCTGCCAACGCCAAAGCCACTGGACCCTCTCCGTCTGGCTCTACCAGATGAGCCAGACCTACGCCGGCACCCCCTGGGTCACCCTTGCCGGCTTCGTCCTCGTCTCCATCCCCACCGCCCTCGTCTTCCTCCTCTGCCAGCGCGTCATCCTCCGCGGCATCGTCCTCCCCTCCATGAAGTGACCACCCGCCCCCCTAAAGGGTCCTCCCCGGACCCTTATAAGGGTTGACCTCCGACCCCTATAAGGGTTGACCTCGGACCCTTATAAGGTCTCGACCCCGACCCTTATAAGGTCTCGCCCAGAACCTTATAGGGTCTCACGTGGGATGGTTAGTGCCTCCCCCGCATCTTCATGGGCATCCCTTGACAGATTCAAGAACAAGGCTCTGCTTCCCTGCGTATTGCATTGTGCTATACTACCCCCAAAACGTTGCCTAAAGGAGAAGGTGACCATGAAGAAACGTATTGGTCTGCTTTTGGCGGCGGCGTTGGCCGCGTGCGCGGCGGCATGGATGGCCCTGCGGGGCGATAATGGCGGGCGAATGACAGAGGCGGCGTCCGCCGAGGTGGCGCCCCCTGTCGCGTCGCCGTCCACCCAGCCTGTCCCCGCGCCCGGTGCTTCGACCCCGGCGCAGGCCCCCAAGCCCGCGGCCCTGCCGGCAAGCGTGCCGGAAAACTGCGCCGACGCCTCCGGGCGGGTGCGGCGGACGGTCTTCCCGGCCCCGGGAACGACGTTGGGTGACCTTCGCGCGGCCATCGCCGGGGCAGGCGGCGAGGCGCTCGGCTGGAACCCCGAGGGCGGTTACGACACCATGCTCCCGCGCGACGCCCTGCCCACACTCCGCGCCGCAGGATGCCGCCTGACCTTGGCGCCGCTCCCCGTGACCCCGGCCCTTCGCCGCGCCGTCTCCGTCGGTGGAACGCTCAAGGTCGCCTTGGCCTGTGCGAACGAGGCGACGGCGGCACGTCTGCAGACGCGGTTGGGCGGCGTGCGCGTGGGGCCGGCCCTTCAGGCGGAGGCCTCCGCCGAGGCGTTGGCCGCGGCGTTCTCGGAGGAAGGCGGCATCCTTGGCGCGGACGTGACGTATGAGGCCCGCTTCTGCAACAATGTGGCGCGCACGGAGCGTTTCCTCGGCGTGGACACCGTGCAGGGCGAGGGCGCGTGGCTCACCGGCGCGGGGGAGGTCGTCGCGGTCTTCGACAGCGGCCTCTCCTCGGGCATCCCCGGCTATCTGGGGCAGGCGGGCGCCGAGGCCTTCCACCCCGG
>CALXMW010000012.1 GCA_944389585.1 uncultured Kiritimatiellota bacterium | reverse complement strand
GGCATCATCGCCCTCCTCTGCGCCTCCGTGGCCACCTTCCTCACCATCCGCCTGGGCCTCGCCCTCGCCTGGATCGAGGCCGACCCCGAGTTCCCCAAAGGCCCCACCTCCGACCACCGGCCCTGGCAGCACCGCTGACGCGCGCGCCTTCCCCAAAAGCCATTCCCAAAAACAAAAACCCCGCGGGACAATGTCCTCGCGGGGGTCGTGTGTGTGTCTGTGGAAAACCGGTCAGGGCGCCGACGCCTCCTTCAGCGTGAGGCTGACGGAGAGGGTCGACGTGGCGCCAGGGGTGTAGGCCTCGTCCAGCTTCACGGTCAGCGTGCCGTCCTCGCCGAAGACGGGGGCGGGAACCGTGGCGATGGCGGTGCCGTTCGCATAGACCGTGAGGGTGGCGTTGGCGAGCGTGACGTTGCGCGGCGCGCAATCCACCCCTTCGGTCATCTTGACGGTGACGGCGGTGAGGGTGCCCTGTTCCTTGTCGATCGTGAGGCCGGCGATGCCGAAGTCGTAGACGTGGGCCAGCTCGGAAGAGAGCGTGTCTTCGGCCTGCGTGACGACCCATGTGGCGTGATCCTCCACGCCCAGGATGGCCGCCGCGTCCGCCGCCTTCACCTCCTCCAGGTTGCCGGTCTTGGTGTAGATGGAGAGGGGTGCGAGGGTCAGCGCATCGTCCAGCTTGGTGATTGTGCCGGTGGTAGTACCGTCGACCTTGTCCACGCGGGCCACGACGTTGCCGTCCGCATCGGCCAGGTAGAAGGTGTCCTCGACGGGGAGCAGGAGCGACCCGCTTCCGGCCACGCTCAGGATATCCCCGGAGACCGGGTTCGCCACGAGGGCGCCCTCAAGCACCTTGTTGTAATCGGCCGTGCCCTCGGTCTTCGAGACGGCGTAGAGCGTCTCGCCGATTTTCACCTGCAGGGCCAGGCCGGGGGAGTCCGTCAGGTTCTCGGCGTTGCCAGCGCTGTCCAGCGTCACGATGTTCAGCGCCAGCGTGCCGCCTTCCCCGGCCGTCACGCCGGTCACGCGGAGCGTCGTCGTCGGCTGGGTGGCCGGGGCGAGGGTGGAGGGCCGTTGGTCGGGCGAATACTGATAGTTGGCGTTGTAGGAGCCCAGGCCGATGGCCGCGGGGGTGGTGTAGCCGAGCGCCGTGGCGCCGGCCTGGGCCTTCACGGCCGCCGTGTGGGCGATGGTGATGAGGCTGCCGACCTGCGCATTCACGCCGCCGCCGATGCCCGAGGCCGCCAGGCCGCCCTTGGCGACGACCGCCGCGTTGCCGAGGATGGAGATGGGCGGGAAGTTCGGCGAGGCGCCGAGGATCTTATCGGGCTCGGCGGGGTTAATCCATCCCCCGTCGCCGCCGCCGATGCCGGCGTTGCAACGCCCGCCATAGGCCCACACTCGGGCGTTGCCCTGGATGATGATGGAACTCATGTCGTCTTTCGGGTAGCTCGGGATGCGCCCGGCGCCGATGGCCGCGCCGCCGGTGATGCCGGTCATGTCCCCCGTCCACTTGCCGACCGAGGCATACTGCCCGTCGCCCCAGTAGTCATAGGAGCCGACGCCGGCGTTGGTGGCCAAGACTTGGGCGTTGCCCTCGATGACGATCGTCCCGGACTTGCCGGCGTAGCCGCCGCCAATGGCCGCGCCGGGGCCAATCGTGGTGGTGGTGGCGCCACCGATGGTTTCGTCGACTTCCCGATAGAGGAGTGCCTCGGCGATGACCTTGGCGTCGCCGCCGATGGTGATAGCTTGCCCGCCCACGCCATAAGGGCCGCCGCCGATGGCCGCCGCGCCGCCCGCCGTGACGGCCGTGACGGCCGCCGTGCCGGCAATCTCAATGGATTTGACGGAGACTCGGAACCCGCCGCCGATGGCCGCCATGTAGGCCGAGCCGTAGGCCGTCACCTTGCCGCCGGTGATGGAGATGGACGTATCCACCAAGCGACCGCTCGTGGTGCCGCAGTAGCTGACGCCGATGCCCACGGGGCCGGCAATCTTCCCGTCTGTCCCGGCGTCGACGACCCAGTCCTCCACGCCGGCCGTGACTGTGCCGCCGGTGATGGCGATGGACTTGACGGGCACGTTCCAGCCGCCGCCAATGCACGCGCCATAGTAGCCGCGAAGCCAAGATCTGGCCGTGACCGTGCCGGACTGGATGGTGACGGAGCCCTTCGGTTCCTGCACCGCGCTTGCGATGCCGCTGCCGATGGCCGCGGCGTCCGCCTCGGTGATGGCCTGCAGGGTGCCGCCCTCCATGGCGATGACGATGTCGCCGCACGCCGGGTGCGCCTTGGAGCCGCCGATGCCCGCGTCGCCATAGGTATTGGCCGGGCCGAAGCCCCACGCCACCAACAGGCCGTCGCCGGCGAGGGTGAGCGCCGTGCCGTCATAGACGCCGATGCCGCCGTCGATTTGGTTCTGCTCTTTGGCGGTCAGGGTGACGGTCTTCCTCTTGCCCACGACGATGGGATGGACGATGGGCTGTTTCGTGCTCTTCATGTGGATATTGGAGAGGGAGAGGTCCGCGTTGAGCGTGAGATAGGGCGTCTCCACGCCACCCGGCAGCGTGACAGTCGTCAACGTCTCCGCCTTCAACGTCACGGGGAAATCCACGGTGATGGTCTCCGCGATTGCGTCGCGCGTGATGTCCTTGAGGAGGGTGATGGTGTCATTCTCCTTGGCGGCCGCGAAGGCGGCCTCGAGGGTGGCGTAGGGGGTGGAGCCGATGCGGGCCTCGGGATCGAGGATGAGACCGGAGATGAGGTTGCCCGCCTCGGAGCCGGTGGTCTCCGCCACCATATAGGTCTTACCGGCGACGTCCAGATTGACGATCAGGCCGGGGGAATCGGTGAGGTGTTCGGGAGTGCCGTCCGCGCCCAGCGTGACGATGTTGAGCGTCAGGTTGCCCTCTGCGGGCAGGGTGACGTCGGTGACGGTGAGGGTGGCCTCGGCCACTTGGGTGTCGGAGACGACGCCGGAGACGGAGTGGTCGTCGTTCACGTTGTAGGAGCCGGTGCCGATGGCGGCAGGGGTGGTGTAGCCTTCCTCACCCTTGGTCAGGCCGGCCTTGGCCTCGACGGAGGCGGTACTGGCGATGGCGATGGCGCTGCCGTGCTGGGCATCCTGACCGCCGCCGATGGCCGAGGCGCCGACGCCGCCCTGGGCGTAGACCTGTGCCGTGCCGCCGATGGTGATGGGCGGGTAGTTCTGCGCCGTGCCGAGCTGGACGTCCGGCTTGGAAGTCTGGATCCAGGAATCGTGGCCGCCGCCGATGCCCGCGCCGCCCGCACCGCCGTAGGCCCAGACCTGCGCCTGGCCGTCGATGGTGATGGAGCCGCGGATCAGCTGGCCGTTCTCGTCCTTCGGGCCGTGGCTCGGGATGCGCCCGGTGCCGATGGCCGCACCGCCCTCAAGCTTGCTCAGGTCGACCATGTCGTAATTGACCCGCGAGATGTAGGGCTCGTTGGTGCCCCACGTGTAGGAGCCCTTGCCGGCGTTGACGGCCAGCACCTGGGCGTTGCCCGTGATATGGATGTCGCCCGCGACGCCCGCGTAGCCGCCGCCGATGGCCGCGCTCGCGCCAATGGTGGCCGAGGTCGCCTCCGTGAGGTCTTCCCCGAGAACGCGGTGGAGCATGGCCTCGGCGATGACCTTGGCCGTGCCGCCGATGGTGACGGTGGCGACGGTGGCGCCGTAGGGGCCGCCGCCGATGGCCGCCGCGCCGCCCTGGCCGACGGCATAGACCTCGCCGCCGGTGATGGTGATGGAGGCGGGCGAGCCGTGGCGCGTGCCGCCGATGCCCGCGGCATAGCCCGCGCCGTAGGCCGTGACCTCGCCGCCGGTGATGGTGACCGTGGTGTTGAAGCACTTGTCATAGGTGGAGCCGCAGTAGGCCGCGCCGATGCCCGCGCCGCCACGCGGCATATTCCGATTGCTCTGCGATTCGACCCAGTCCTCGTTGCCCGCGACGACGGTGCCGCCCTCGATGACGATGCTTTCCAGCGCGGTGTTATAGCCGCCGCCGATGCCCGCGCCGCACCCCGCGGGCGTGTTGGGAACCGCAGCCGCAGGGTCGCCGGAGGTCTCGGAGGTCTCGCCGGGGATGGCCGTGACGGTGCCGGACTTGACGGTGACGGAGCCCTTACCGGCGGTCTTCGCCCACGCGACCGTCGCCGTCTTGTCGGTGACAGTGTTGTCCACGCCGCCGCCGATGCCCGCAGCCTCGATACCGCCGGTGGCGTTGAGGGTGCCGGTCATATCGATGACGATGTCGCCGCAGGCGGGGGTGACGGCGGAGCCGCCGATGGCGGCGCAGCCCGGCGCGCCGGTGACGGTGAGGGTGCCCGCGCCCGTGATGGTGAGTGTCTGGCCCTCATAGACGCCGATGCCGCCGGGGATGGTGGTCTCGCCGGTGACGGTGAGGGTCTGGCCCGCCGCGCCTTCGGCGTGGGCGGCCGCGTCGCCGCCCACGACAATCGCATGGCCGACGGGGTTCGTGTTGGCCGTGTTGGCAATGGTGACGCCGTCGAGCGTGAGGTCGGCCTTCACCTGGAAGAGGGGGCCTTCCGCGGGGGCGGTGAGGGTGTGGCCGCCGCCCACGAGGGTGACGGGCTTGTCAAGCACGATGGGCGCCCCCACCCCGCTCGCGTCCACGTCCCCCGCCAGCGTGACCGTCCCGCCCGTCGCCGGGAGCGCGGCCAAGTCCGCCTGCAGGACATCCAACGACGGCACGGCGTCCAAGTCCGAGGTCTCCTTCCCCGCCATCGCCGCCAACTGCCCCGCCGTCAGGGCCTGGTCATATCCGTTCGCGGAAACAATGCTGTAAAAGGAGATGCCTGGCCACGTTTGGAACCTTTGAGCCGTTAGGTCCTCTTGCTCACTTCGCGTGGAAAAGCCAGTGTAGATAAGAGTGCCGTTCACGTAGGCAGTGACCGTCAGACGCTCCCCGTCATAAACGTAGACTAAAGAGAGAAGATAGGTCGTGTTCGGTTTGGTCGGAAAGGTCTTCGACCCATTCGCCCATTTCGTCACATCATTACCCCGCACAATGCCAATATCATTACCATTTGTATTGGCATCATCCGCATCCGCCATGCGAAATGCGGTATTACCACTGTCAGTATGCAATCCGTCATTGACCTCAAAGATGGGCGATTTCTCCTCCCTAAAGTTCGCGTCCGTGCGGATGAGAACCGAGACGGTGGCGAAGCCGCCGGAGAGGTCGAGGGTGCCGTCCCAACCGGTGGGGGTCCACGTGGCGGCGTGGAGGAGTGGTGCCGCTGAGAGGGCGGCGAGGGTGAGGAGTGTTGCGACGCACGATGGTTTCATGGCGGGTTCCTTTTCTTTCGCAATCACGGGCACGGGGCCGGGGTGCCCCCCGATTTCTACTGCCAGTATACTACCCCCCCCCATCTAGTCAAGCAATTTTTTTTGTTTCTCGACTTTTTTTGATTTTTTCTTCCCGACCCGGGTAGGCCCCGAGAAGCCCAAGAGCCGCAAGCGCTCACGCGGGCATAGGGGGGCGACCGCGCGGCGAAGCGCGCGGAGGTACAGGGATGAAGATGGCGGCGTGCGCGCCTGGCGCGCACGCCGGCGAGGGCGGTCAGGCTTTTGTCAGGCGCGACGGGGGCGCCCTGCGCGGCGGCGCGGGAGAAGGCGGCGGGACGGGCGCGGGGTCAGAGGTTAGGCCAGCGGAGGAAGGCCCAGAGGTGGGTGACGGCGAGGGCGACGAGGACGCCGGTGGCCATGCCGCCGTAGACTTCGGTGCGGGTGTGGCCGAGCATTTCCTTGAGGGGGCGGGCGGGGAACTTGCGTTCGTGGAAGAGCTGGCGGGTGATTTCGTTGAGGAGGCGGGCTTGGAGGCCGGCGGCGCGGCGGACGGTGGCGGCGTCGAACATGGTGATGGCGGCGACGACGCTGGCGACGATGGTGGCGGGGGAGGCCCAGCCTTGGCCAAGGCCGAGGCTGACGAAGACGCCGGTGACGAGGGCGGAGTGGGCGCTGGGCATGCCGCCGGTGCTGGTGAGGTAGGTGAAGTCGAGGTGGCCTGTGCGGAAGGCGCCGCGGGCCATCTTGATGAGCTGGGCGACGCACCAGCCCATGAAGCCGCTCCAGAAGTAGGGGTTGAGGAAGTAGAGCCAGAAGTCGAGGGCGAGGCGGGTTTCTTCTGCGTCCATCAATTGTCCTCCGAGGTGCCTTTGAGCACGGCGATGAAGGCGGATTGGGGCACGTTGACGGTGCCGAACTCTTTCATGCGTTTTTTGCCCTCGGCCTGCTTCTTGAGGAGTTTTTGCTTGCGGGTGACGTCGCCGCCGTAGAGTTTGGCGGTGACGTCCTTGCGGAAGGGGCGGATGTCTTCACGGGCGATGATGGTGCGGCCGATGCAGGCCTGCACGGGGATCTTGAACATGTGCGGGGGGATGGTCTCGCTGAGGGCCTTGCACATTTGTTTGCCGCGGGCGACGGCGCGGTCGCGGTGGACCATGCAGGAGAAGGCGTCGACGGGCTCGCCGTTGAGGAGGATGTCGAGGCGGACGATGTCGCTGGCCTGGTAGCCGTGGGGCTCGTAGTCCATGGAGGCGTAGCCGCGGGAGATGGATTTGAGGGTGTCGTGGAAGTCGATGAGGATTTCGTTGAGGGGGAGGATGCAGGTGAGGATGACGCGCTGGGCGTCGAGGGATTCGGTGGAGTCGACGACGCCGCGGCGTTCCATGACCAGGCGCATGATGTCGCCGATGCAGGCGCTCATGGTGATGATGCGGGCCTTGATCATGGGTTCTTCGATGGTCTCGATGCGGGTGGGATCCGGGAGGAGGACGGGGTTGTCGATCTCCTGCACGGTGCCGTCTTTGAGGGTGACGCGGTAGACGACGGCGGGGTGGGTGTTGATGATGTCGAGCTGAAACTCGCGGCGGAGGCGCTCTTGGACGACCTCCATGTGCAGGAGGCCGAGGAACCCGCAGCGGAAGCCGAAGCCGAGGGCGGCGGAGCTTTCGGCGTGGAAGGTGAAGGCAGAGTCGTTGAGGTGGAGCTTCTCGAGCCCGGCGCGGACTTTGTTGTATTCGTCGGTGCTGACGGGGTAGATGCCGCAGAAGACGGTGGGGTGGATTTCCTTGAAGCCGTGGAGGGGGGTCTGCGCGCCGTCGCGCTGGCTGGTGAGGGTGTCGCCGACCTTGATGTCGGAGGGGTCTTTGATGGCGCCGACGATGTAGCCGACCTGGCCGGGCTCAAGGACGTCGACGGGTTTTTGCGAGGGGGAGAAGATGCCGACCTCCTTGACGGGGGTGGTGAGGCCGGTGGACATGAACTTGAGGGCGTCGCCCGCGCGGATGGCGCCGTCGACGACGCGGACGTAGGTGATGACGCCGCGGTAGACGTCAAAGACGGAGTCGAAGACAAGGGCGCGGAGGGGGCCGGAAAGGTGCTCGGACTTGGGCGGGGGGACGCGGCGGACGATTTCCTCGAGGACTTCGGGGACGCCGACGCCGGTCTTGGCGGAGATGAGCAGGGGTGGGTCGACGGGGATGCCGAGGACGTCCTCAATCTGGTGGATGACGCCGGGGACGTCGGCACTGGGGAGGTCGACCTTGTTCAGCACCGGGATGATCTCGAGGTTCGCGTCGATGGCCAGATAGGCGTTGGCGACGGTCTGGGCCTCGACGCCTTGGGCGGCGTCGACGACGAGGATGGCGCCCTCGCAGGCGCCCATGGCGCGGCTGACCTCGTAGGCGAAGTCGACGTGGCCGGGGGTGTCGATGAGGTTGAAGCGGTAGCGCTTCCCGTCTTTGGCGGTATAGGCCATCGTGACGGGGTGGCTTTTGATGGTGATGCCGCGCTCGCGCTCCAAATCCATCGCGTCGAGCGTCTGCTCTTTCAATTGACGCGGGTCAATGGCCTTCGTCAGCTCCAAAATCCTGTCCGAAAGCGTCGTCTTGCCGTGGTCGATGTGCGCGATGATGCAAAAGTTGCGCGTCTGTTCCAGCTCTTTGCCGTAATCCATGCGCCCTATTTTACCATAACTGGACACCCCGCGGGCGCTTTTGATAGACTTCATGGAGTATCCCAAAAGGAGACCGCCATGAAGCTTGCTTTTTCCCTTGCCGCGCTGTGCGCGCTCGCCGCGCCCCTCTGGGCGCAACCCACCCTTGGCCGCGTGCCAGCGGAGGCCGACCTGGTGTGCGTCGGCGTCAGTGACCCGGCCCTCTCCGCGGACATCCAAAAGGCGTGGCAGCCGATCCTCGAGCAGGCCGGGGTCTCCGCAGATGCACAACAGCAAGCCTGGCAGGACATCTCCGAGAAGTGCCCGCAACTCCAACCCCTCCTCAAGGCCGCCTTCGGCTACAACGACGACTTCACCGCCTCCTCCACCACCGGGTGCCTGTTCAGCGCCAAGTTGCCGACCCTCGTGGGCGAGGCCCAGGCTCCCAAGGATTATTGGATGTATGCCTTCGTCGACAACCCCAAGGCCGACCTCCCGGCGATGGAGCGGCTCATGGGCGAGGCTATCGCCGCGAAGGCCGCCGACAAGGTCCACTTGGAGAAGCGCGGCGACTGGTGCGTCCTGAAGCCCGTGGGAGAGTGGCCCGAGGCCCCCTTCATCGGTTGGCGCGGCGTCGAGGGCGGCTGGGTCTTCGCCCTTGCGGAGACCCAGGCCAAGGCCGACGACTTCCTCGCCGGGAAGGTCCCGACCCTCCAGGCCGGCGACAAACTGGCCGAAGTCTTCAAGGCCCCCGCCCAGAACGCAATCTGGTGCTCCACCGTCATCAACGGCATCCCCGGCCTGTTGGAGCGCTACCTCGCCAACGAGCCGGAGGCTCGCCAACAGCTCCTGCTCTCCGCCAACTGGCTCTTTAAGCTCAACGCCATCCGCTACGATTGCTCCGCCACCGCCGAGCGCTACGCCATCGCCCTTGCCCTCGAGGCCACTGACGCCGAAAGCGCCGCGCTCCTGCGCGACCAGCTCGTCACCCTCAAAGCCCTGCTCGGGCAGATGCTCATCCCCACGGCCCTGCAAAAGCCGGACGCCGCCCTCGCCAAACCCATCAACGACGCCACTGTCGCGCTCGACGGCAAAGTCGCCACCGCTACAATCACCCTCACCCCCGCCCAACTCGTCCCCATCATCGAAGAACTCGAGGCCCTCCAAGCGCGTCAGCAGGCCATGCCCCTCCTGGACATCGAGCCCGCCGCCGAAGACCAGGGCGAGCCCATGAGCGAGGAAGAGGCCAAAGCCATCCTCGACGGGCTTGAACTCGATGACTGAAAAAGGAACACGCCCATGAAAACCTTTGTCTGTGCCGCACTGATCGCCGCCCTCGCACCGTTCGCCTGGTCTGCGCCCAACCCCCTGCGCGTCCTCCCGGAAAGCGACATCCTCGTCGTCCTCGACCGCACGGACACGCTCGCCGCCGCGCTCAAAGTCTGGCGCGACGCCTACGAGCAGGCCGGCCTGGACTGCGACGCCGATGATCGCCTCGTTGATGACTGCACGAATGAGGCGATGGCGCTTGTGTTTGGCCTTTCCGAAGACGGCAAAACCATGTCCGCAAAGTCCATCACCTGCGTTCTCACGCTTCCGGAGGATCGCGCCGCCCTCATCAGCTTCGGCAAGGAGGGCCCCAAATGCCCCAAAGGGTTCGGCTGGTACGTCGCCGTGGAGAACCCGAAAGTCGACCTTGCCGCCCTTGAGGCCTTAAGCCGCAAACGGCTCAAGGCGGACGAGGAGGCCCTTGTCATGGACGGCGAATGGCTCACGATCCAGTCGCCGGCGGATCCCACTTTCGTTGGGTGGCGCGCCATCGACGAAGGCCTCGGCTTTGCCATTTGCGCAGACCGCGCGAAGGCCGACGCCGCCTTTGCCAACCCCACCGCCCCAAGCGGCCTCCTCGCCGAATCGCTCAAGGCGCCCAACACGCAAGGCCCCTGGGCCCGCATCGTCTTCCCGGACGTCCAGGCGCTTGTCGACTGTTTCATCCAGACGCCCGAGGATCGCCAACAGCTGGCCATTCAGGCACCAGGACTCGACCAGCTCCGCACCGCCACCCTCACCGCCTCCTTCAAGCCCGACGGTACCTTCCGCCTCGGCATCGCCCTCGAGGCCGCCGACGCCGAGGCCGCCCAGCTCCTGCGCGACCAGCTCATCGCCCTCAAGACCCTCTACGGCCAGATGATGCTCCCCATGCTCACCGGCCTGCCCGATTCCAAGGCCGCCGACCTCGTTCGTCGCGTCGCCGTCGGCACCGCGGGCGCCTCCGCCACCCTCGACTTCACCCTCACCCCCGCCGAGGCCATCGCCGCCGCCAAGGAGCTCCAGGCCGCCCGCCAAAAGGCCAAGCCCGCCCTTTCCGGCACCTCCGGCGACCCCTTTGAGGACGACACCCTCCACTTCGGCGACAAGCCCTGAACGACGCCGGCACAATGCTTTCCAGGCGCGCATTTTTGGCGACGTGCGGGCTGACGCTGGCAGGTTGCGTAACCGCGGGGAGGACACCCGCACGGCCCAACCTGGTGCTCGTCTTCCCAGACCAGATGCGCGCGCAGTCGATGGGCTTCATGGGCGGCGACGCCGTGCGCACGCCGCGCCTTGACGCCTTCGCCGAGCAATCCCGCGTCTTCACCCAGGCCGTCAGCAATTACCCCGTCTGCAGCCCCTTCCGGGCCATTCTCATGTCCGGCGCGCTCCCGTGGGTCAGCGGCGTCACGGGCAACTGTTTCTCCACCGAGGACAGGCGCGGGCCAGAGCTTCGTGCCGACCTGACCTGCTGGTCGGATGTTTTGGCGCGGGCGGGCTATGACCTCTGCTACATCGGCAAGTGGCACCTCGACGCGCCTCATCGCCCTTGGGTGCCGACTGCCAACAACCGCGGCGTCAAGAAATGGAACGAATGGTGCCCGCCCGCGCGGCGCCATGGATTCAATCGCTGGTATGCCTATGGCACCTACGACGACCATCTCCGCCCAATGTATTGGGACACCGGGGCCGGGCGCGACGGGTTCCGTTACGTCGATGCCTGGGGCCCCGAGCATGAGGCCGACCGCGCCATCGCCTTCCTGCGTGAGACGAAGGGGCCCTTCGCCCTTGTCGTCTCCATGAATCCGCCGCACACCGGCTACGACCTGGTGCCGGAACGCTACAAGCGCCGCTACGCCGGGCGCGACCCCGAGGCCCTCGCCACGGGCGCCTACCCGCCCGCCGGCACCCCAATGGGCGACCATTTCCGCAAGAACATCGGCCTCTACCTCGCCGCCGTCGAGGGCGTGGACGAACAGTTCGGGCGCATCCTCGACGCCCTCGAGGCGGCCGGCCACGCCGAAGACACCATCGTCCTCTTCTGCTCCGACCACGGCTGCTGCCTTGGCGCGCACGGCCTCCCCGCGAAAAACAACCCCTTCGAGGAATCCGTGCGCATCCCCTGCCTCATCCGTTGGCCGGGCCGCATCGCCCCGGGGCGGGACGAGGGGCTGGTGGACGCCTTTGACCTGGCCCCCACCCTTCTGGGCCTCCTCGGCCAGCCCATCCCCGCGCACATGATCGGCCGCGACCTCGCGCCTTATCTGCTGGGCCAGGCCCCCGCCGATCTCTCCGAACCGCGCCTTTACTTTTACCTCGCCGGCGGCGCGGCGGACGACGCCTTCCCCACCCTGCCCATCCCCTTGGGCGCGGCGGGGGGCGGTCTGCCCTCCGGCAAGCGCGGCCTCCGCTCCGCCACGCGCAAGAGCGTCTTTGCCTACGACGCGGCCACACGCACCCTCGGCGCGGCCCTTTACGACCTGGCCGCCGACCCGAACGAAACCCACAACCTGGCCGCCGAACGCCCAGGCGCGCTCGCCGCCGAGCGCGCCGCCCTCAAGGCCCGCCTCGCGGCGCTCGGCGACCCCTTCGCACAACTCCTCTGACATGACCGAGATCCTCCCCAACGTCCTTGAACTCAAGGAAGACGACCGCACCTTCCCCCTCCGCGACCTCGTGCCCGCGGGCATGCCGTTGGAGATTGAGATTGGCTGCGGCAGCGGCCGCTTCATCGCTGCCAACGCCGCCAAGCGCCCCGGCGTCCGTTTCCTTGCCGTCGAGCGCATGATGGAGCGTCTGCGCCGCTGTTCCAAAAAGGCCCGGCAGGGCGCGCTCCACAACCTCACCTTCGTGCGCGTCGAGGCCGGGCGCTTCGTGCGCGAGCTGTTGCCGGACGCTTGCTGCCAGGCCCTCTACCTCTTCTTCCCAGACCCTTGGCCCAAGCGCCGCCACCACAAGAACCGCTTTTTCCGGAAAGAGATGTGCGACGTACTCGCCCGCATCCTTGTCCCCGGCGGAGCCTTTTATCTCTCCACCGACCACGAGGACTACTTCCTTGAGGTGCGCAACTGGCTCGCCGCCGACCCGCGCTTCGAGCCCATCGCGCCGCTTGTCCGCCCCGAGGATGAGCAGACCGACTTTGAGCGCCTCTTCCTCTCCAAGGGCGACCCTATCCACGACTGCGCCTTCCGCCTCAAGCCATGACCCGAATCGACCTCCACACCCACGCCTTCTCGGCCCACGCCGCGCCGAAGGTGCTTTCCGGCCTCGTGGCCCTAGCGCGGCGCTCCTGCCCCGGCTTCGCCCCACACGGCGACGGCACCGTGGCCGACTTGCTTCGCGCCGAGGCCGACGCGGGCTTTGAGCGTTTCGCCATCTGCAACATCGCCACCCGCCCCGAACACCACGCCTACATGGCCAAGTTCCTGGCCGCCCTGCGCTCCGGCGCGATGGGCGAGGAGGCCCGGCGGCGCGTCATCCCGTGCGTCTCGCTCCACCCGCATGACGCGGAGGCCGAGGCGCACCTGAAGGCGCTCGTCGCCCTCGGCGCGCGGATGGTCAAGCTCCACCCCTACTCCCAGAACGTCCCGCTCGACGACCCCGCCTTCCTCCGCCTACTGGCGCTCTGCCGCGACGCGGGGCTCCCCGTGCTCTGCCACACCGGGCACGACGTCACCGCGGGGGAGGCCGACCTCGCGGGGCCTCGCCTCATCGTGCGCGCCCTCGATGCCGTCCCCGGCCTGAAACTCGTCTGCGCTCATTGCGCCGCGTGGCGCCATCCGGAGACGGTTGAGTTGCTGCTTGGACGGCCGGTTGGCGTGGATTTGGCCTTTCAGCCGGCCACGGGCGTGGAGCCCGTCATCCGGCGTTTTGCGGCCGAGCATCCGCAAGAGCATCTTTATTTCGGCAGCGATTGGCCGTGGGCCTCCCCGGCCGAGCACGCCGCGCTCATCGCGTCGTGGGGGTTGCCGCAGGCCAGGCTCGAGGCCCTCTTCGGGGGCAACGCCGCCCGCCTGCTCGCACGCTGAGAGCCTTTCCGCGCCGCCCGGCGGGGCCGCTCCCGGTGGGGGCGGCTTATTCGATGGAGAGGACGCGGCCGTGGGAGAGGTGGATGAGGCGCTGGTTGGAGGAGCCGCGGAAGCGAAGCTCGAGGGAGCGCTTGGCGATGATGAAGCGGCCGTCGACGAGCCAGTCGATTTCGTTGAGGAGGTTTTGGCACTCGGGCTTTTCGCGGAGTTGCTCGAGGGTCCAGCCGGAGTAGGAGATGACGTCGAGGCCGAGGCGGTGGCACCAGCGGGCGAGGTGGTAGAGGGGCTCGGGCTGGCAGAAGGGTTCGCCGCCTGAGAAGGTGACGCCGTCGAGGTTCATGCGGCTTTGCCAGATTTGGCGCATGAGGGCGAGGAGGGTGATGACGCGCCCGCCGTTGAAGTCGTGGGTTTGGGGGTTGTGGCAGCCGGGGCAGTGGTGGGGGCAGCCTTGGGTGAAGAGGGCAAAGCGGAACCCGGGCCCATCGACGATGGACTCTGGGATGGTTCCGGCGATGCGCAGGGTGAGCATGGGGGGCGGGCGTGAAGGGGGGAGGGGCGGTGAGGCCCCTCCCCCGCGTGGGCTTGGGGGCGCTCAGAGGTGTTTGACGCGGTCGCGGACTTCGGCGGCCTTGGCGTTGTTGAAGCGGTCGAGGGTGCCGACGAGGTAGCCGGTGATGCGGCGGATACGCTCGAAGTGGGGGCCGCCGTCGTCCTCGCGCCGGCCGCATTTGGGGCAGACGTCGTCGATGATGCCGCGGTAGCCGCAGACGGGGTCGCGGTCGAGGGGGTGATTGACGGAGCCGTAGCCGATGCCGCAGTTGGCCATGTGGCGGATGACGCGCTCGAAGGCCTCGGGGTTGTCGGCCATCTTGCCGTTGAGCTCGACGTAGGAGATGTGGCCGCCGTTGGTGAGGGCGTGATAGGGGGCCTCGATCTCGATCTTGCGGAAGGCGGAGATGGGGAAGTAGACCGGGACGTGGAAGGAGTTGGTGTAGTATTCGCGGTCGGTGATCTCGGGGATGGTGCCGAAGCGCTTGCGGTCGAGGCGGATGAATCGGCCGGAGAGGCCCTCGGCGGGGGTGCCGATGAGGGTGAAGTTGAGGCCGGTCTCTGCGGAGCAACGGTCGGCGTAGTCCCGCATGTACTTGACGATCTCGAGGCCGAGCTGCTGGGCTTCCTCGCTTTCGCCGTGGTGTTTGCCGATGAGGCTCTTGAGCGTCTCGGCCAGGCCGATGAAGCCGAAGGTGAGGGAGCCGTGCTTGATGACTTCGCGGACCTCGTCGTCTGGGCCGAGCTTCTCGGAGTCGAGCCAAATGCCTTCGCCCATGAGGAAGGGGAAGTTGCGCACGCGCTTGCGGGCCTGGACCTCGAAGCGCTCGAGGAGCTGGTCGCGCACGAGCTGGAGCATGTCGTCGAGCTGGGCGTAGAAGGTTCTGATGTTGCCGTGGCTTTGGATGGCCAGGCGGGGGAGGTTGATGGAGGTGAAGGAGAGGTTGCCGCGTTTCCACACCTGGGCCTTGGTGGGGTCGTAGTTGTTGGTGGCGACGCGGGTGCGGCAGCCCATGTAGCTGATCTCGGTCTCGGGGTGGCCTTCTTTGTAGAGCGCGGCGTTGAAGGGCGCGTCCTGGAAGGCGAAGTTGGGGAAGAGGCGTTTGGCGCTGACCTGGCAGGCGAGCTGGAAGAGGTCGTAGTTGGGGTCGCCCTCGTCGAAGCTGACGCCTTTCCTGACGCGGAAGATTTGGATGGGGAAGATGGGCGTCTCGCCGTCGCCGAGGCCGGCCTGGGTGGCGAGGAGGACGTTTTTGATGACCATGCGCCCTTCGGGGGTGGTGTCGGTGCCGTAGTTGATGGAGGAGAAGGGGGTCTGGGCACCGGCGCGCGAGTGCATGGAGTTGAGGTTGTGGATGAGGGCCTCCATGGCCTGGTAGGTCTCGCGGTCGGTCTCCTTGAGGGCGTGGGCGCGGGCAAAGTCCTGGATGTAGGGAATCTTGTCCTCGGGGACACCGGCGGCCTTGAGGAAGTCGGCCTCCTTGGCGCGGAGGGCGGGGTCATCGGCCTGGCCCATGGTGGGGGGCTCGGGGAGGACGAGGTCGGCGGCGAGGCCGGGGTTGCAGAGGAGCTCGACGGCCTCGCGGAGGGCGGCCTTGTAGCGCCGGGCGTAGGTCATGCGCACGCCCATGGCCATGGCGAGGTCGAAGTTGGGGACGGATTGGCCGCCGTGCTGGTCGTTCTGGTTGGATTGGATGGCGATGCAGGCGAGGGCGGCGAAGGAGCGGATCTCCTTGGGGGCGCGGAGGAAGCCGTGGCCGGTGCTGAAGCCGCGAGAGAGCAGATCCACCAGGTCGATCTGGCAGCAGGTCATCGTCAGGCTGTAGAAGTCCAGGTCGTGGATGTGGATGTCGCCTTGCTCGTGGGCGCGGGCGATGTCGGGGCGGAGCATGTTGTCGATGTAGAAGCGCTTGGAGCTCTCGGAGCCGAACTTGAGCATGGAGCCCATGGCGGTGTCGCCGTCGATGTTCGCGTTCTCGCGCTTGACGTCGGAGTCCTTGGCCGAGGAGAAGACGATGTCGGCGAGGGTCTTCATCAGCTTGGTGTTGCGCTCGCGGGCGCGGGAGCGGTCGGCGCGGTAGAGGATGTAGCTCTTGGCGGTGTCGGGATAGCCCGCGTCCATGAGCGTGCGCTCGACGGCGTCCTGGATGCGCTCGATGTCGGGGGACTCGACGTCGACGCGGCGCGTGGCGTCCTCGGCGAGCTTGTTGGCGAGGGCCTCGAGCTCGAAGTCGTCCTTGTCCTTGAGCTTCTCGGTGCCGCGGGTCTGCGCGAGGGCCTTGAGGATGGCGGTGGAGATCTTGGCGAGGTTGAAGGGCACTTGCCTTCCATCGCGCTTGATGACGGTCTTGATCATGGTTCAGGCTCGGTTTGATGAACGCTTTTCATCCCCGGGCACCAACGCCACGCGGCGTTGCGACAACCCGGCGGAAAACAAGGGGAGAATACCAAACCCTGCGCCAATGTCAAACTAGATGTATTGCGCCGCGCCTGTCAATACACAATATCTAGTATGCCAAGCCTCGCGGAGTTAGCCCCAGCAAGCCGCCCCCGCAAGGATTTCCAACCCTCCCGCCCCCCACCGCCGGGCCAAACTTTTTTTCTCTTGTGTGCCGCCCGTTTGGGGGCATACCCCCGCCTCGCGCACGGCCAGGCGCTGGGGGCGTTGGGCGCGGACGCTTTTTTCGCTTGCATTCCGCCCATGGAAACGCAATAATAAACGCATCGGGACGCGGCCCGCCCGTGCCCCGGCGTGTACACGACAACAAGAAACAGGAGTAACCAGAACATGGCTACCAAAAAGACCAAAGCCCCCGCCAAGCCCCTCACCAAGGGCCAGATCATCGACGCCATCGCCGATGCCACCGGCTACACCAAGAAGTCCGTCGAGGACGTCTACGCCGCTCTCACCGACCTGGTGGCCAAGGAGACCAAGAAAGCCCCCTTCACCCTCCCCGGCCTCGGCAAGTTCTCCGTCGCCACCCGCAAGGCCCGCACCGGCCGCAACATCCGCACCGGCGAGACCATCCAGATCCCCGCGAAGAAGACCCTCAAGTTCACGGTCTCCAAGCTCATCAAGGACAAGGTCCTGGGCTAAGCGGCCACGCCACCAAAGGCGCATCGAGGCACGGGCCGCGGCCTGTGCCTTTTTTGTGCCCACGGCAAAAGCAAGCGGGCGGCGGGAAGCCCGCCGCCCGCTTGACAAAACGCGCGCCGCTCAGCGTGCGGGCGCGGTGGGCGTGAGGGAGACGCGCATGGTGGCCGTCTCGCCCTCGACGGAGACCGCCGGCGCGCCGTGCTTGGCGGCCTCGGAGGCGCGGTATTTGGCGCGGCAGTCGGAACAGTAGAAGAAGTCCTTGTCCCAGGTCGTCTCCTCCTCCTTGCCGCAGTTGTCGCAGACGCGGACGCGGCGGGCGCGCTTGGCGCGGCACTCGGCGCAGTAGAACTCCTCGCCGCCCCAGGTGGTCTCCTCCTCCTTGCCGCAGTTCATGCAGACGCGGCGCTGGGCCTCGCGGCGGAGGCGGAAGTCGGCGGCGTGCTCATCCATGAACATGTGCGGGAAGTCGAAGCAGCCCTTGGCCGTGAGCAGGGATTTGTGGGTGATGGCGTGGCCGCGCACCGCGTTCATGGCGACGAGCTGGACGCGCTTGCCGAGGGCGCGGACACGGCGCAGGACGGGGACGTAGTCCGCGTCGCCGCCCACCAGGACGGCCACGTCGTAGGCGCCCGGGACGGTGGCGAAGTAGGTCATCTCCGAAGCCAGGTTCGCGTTCACCCACTTGCCGTCTGGCATCGCGTTGGGCTCCTTGCGGAAGTCGATTTCCGTGATGTCCATCTCGTAGCCGCACTGGTCGCCGAGGAAATCATAGAACACCTTCTGCTTGGCGGGGTTGTAGCCCACCTTGTTCACCGGGATCGTGCCGTAGTAGCACGTCCTGACGATATCCACCTCCTGGCCGCTGATCTCCGCCAGCGCCTGGGCGATGATGTCTGGGATGCGCTTGTAGTCGATCTCAAACCCTTTTTCGCCGAGTTTGTCGAAGAGCGCCTGACGGCCCTTGTAAAGCCAGCACCCGTCGATGAATATCATTGCGCGAATAGCCATGTTGGTTCCTTTCTTCAATATGTGCTTGCCCGTCCACCTTGGAAAAGGCTTCCAATAGTATGGCACAAGCGCCCCAAAAAGGCAAGGTTCCTTGGCCACGCCGCGGGCCTCCGCCGCCTGGGGCGCGCAGGCGACCGTTCGCGGGCGGCCATGGATTGGGAAGACAAGGGGCCTTTGCAAGCCGCCCTGAAAACTTTTTTTGTTTGCCCAAGCGGGCGAACCAAAGCGGCCCGAGGCATTTACATACCTGGCGGACAACATAAAGCATTCTTGTTTTTATACTCCTCAAACAGGGTAGAACCGAAACCCGCAGGGAAGTGTTAGAGCACGGCTAAGAAAACGTTAAATCCTCCCCGAAAACGCCCTAAAAAAGGCTTGACGGTGGTGGACGAAAAGGAGTACAGTGTTCATATCTATTCGATGAGGAAGTCGCATGCAAGAGCGTCTGTTGATGTTCCAGGAATACGTGAACCACCACGTGATGCACCACGAGGGAACGCCGGATGCGAGCACCTTCTCCTCATGGCTCTCCGAGCTGGGGCTTCCCAAGCTGGCCATTTTTCACAACGACGTCGTGATGTTGGGCGTGGTGACGCTGATTTTGTGCCTCATCGCCTTCTTGGCGCGGCGGCAAATCGGCCGTGTGCCACGCGGCTTCGGCCTGTTGATGGAGAAATACGTCCTCTTCATCCGTGACGAGATGGTCGAGCCGAACTTCGGCGGCAAGGGCCAGGGGCGCGGCTTCATCCCCTTCTTCTGCACGCTCTTCCTGTTCATCCTGGTGGCGAACCTGCTGGGGC
Source organism: uncultured Kiritimatiellota bacterium (assembly GCA_944389585.1). Classification (GTDB taxonomy): domain Bacteria; phylum Verrucomicrobiota; class Kiritimatiellia; order RFP12; family DVOR01; genus Spyradenecus. Next base: position 39,158 of record CALXMW010000012.1, on the reverse strand, counting down.
TCATTCCCATCTTCTCCTGCGTCACCGGCAACGTCAACGTCACGGGCGCGCTCTCGCTCGTCTTCTTCGCGGTGGCGCTGGTGGCGACGGTGTGGCTGGGCGGCGCGCGCGGGACGCTCGCGGCCTTTCTGCCCGCTGGCCTGCCCTGGCCGATGCGCCCGCTGATGTTCGTGATGGAGGTCATCTCCTTCTTCACGCGCACGGCGGCGTTGATGATCCGTCTCTTCGCCAACATGATGGGCGGGCACATCATGCTCTATATCATGGCCGCCATGACGGCCATCGTCGGCTGGTACGCCTGCCCGACGATCCTCGTCGCCTCCCTGCTTTACTTTTTCGAGCTTTTCGTCGCTTGCCTCCAGGCCTACGTCTTCACGATGCTGGCGGCGGTCTTCATCGGGATGATGGTTCATCCCCAACACTGACACACATCAGAGAGGAACATGAGATGAGCATGAGTGCAATCGGTGCGGGTCTTGCGGCCATTGGCGCGGGCATCGGCATTGGTCTGGCCGCCTGGGGCGCCCTGAACGGCATGGCGCGCCAGCCCGAGATGGCGGGCAAACTTCAGACCGCGATGTTGATCGCCGCGGCGCTGGTCGAAGGTGTGGCCCTCTTCGCCGTCGTGCTTGCCTTCATCAAGTGACCAAGGGGCGTTGCATGGAAACGCAGACGCCAGACGCCCAGGCCCAGACGCAGGCCATCGAGACGCAGCCGGTCGAGGAGGCCCTCCCCGAATCCTCCTCCGTAATGGCGTTCAACGAGCTGGTCGTCGGGCTGACGTGGGCGGCCTTCCTCATCGCCTTCGTGGTACTGGGCAAGTTCCTCTGGAAGCCCATCCTGCGCTACATCGAGAGCCGCGAGGAGGAAATACGCTCCTCCCTCGACGACGCCGCCGCCGCCCGCAAGGCCGCCGAAGAGGCCGACGCCAAGGCCGCCCAAACCGTGGCCGACGCCGAGCGCGACGCCCGCGCCAAGGCCGACGCCATCGCCGCCGCCACGCGCAAGCACATCGCCGAGATGGAGACCGAGGCCCGCGAGGCCATCGCCGCCAAACGCCGCGCCGCCGAGGCCAACCTCGCCGACGAACGCGCCGCCGCCCTGCGCAAGCTCTCCGAAAAGGCCGGGGGCGAAATCGCCGCCGCGCTCGACCGGATGCTCCCCGGCCTCCTGACCGACGCGCAACGCCAGGCCTACCAGGACAAAATCGCCGCCGACGTGCGGTTCAGCTGAGGCAAGCGATGGTAAACGAAGAGGAAGCCGTCCGCCCCTACGCCCGCGCCCTCGTCCAAGCCGCCCGGGATTTGGGCTGCCTGGGGCGCGTGCGCGAGGACATGGAAGCGCTCGCCGCCCAATGGGAAGGCTCCAAACCCTTCCGCGACTGGGCGCGCGCCTTCCACAGCCTGCCGCGCGCCGGTCACCGTGAGCAGGTCGACGCCCTCTGGGGCGAGACGATGGCCCCCCCCACCCTCGCCCTCCTCGAGGCCCTCTCCGCCAACGGCCTCATGGGGGCCGTCCCCAGCCTCGTGAAAAGCTTCCGCCGCTTCGCCGACAAGGCCGAGGGCCGGCTGGACGTGGCGCTCGTCTTCGCCGCGCCGCCCTCCCCCACCACGGAGGCCGGCCTGCGCGAGAAAGCCCTCGCGGCCTACGGCCCCAAGACCCGCATCACCGTCGAGACCGACCCGCGCCTGGGCGCCGGGCTGGTCGTGCGCGCGGGCCACACCCAAATCGACGGCTCCCTGGCCGGCCGCCTCCGCCGCCTGCGCCAAGCCTTTGCAATTTGAGGACTGACAACCGATGAAGACCCAACTGAAACCCGATGAACTCTCCGCCCTCCTGCGTCAGCGCATGGAAGGGATGGACAAGCGCATCGACACCACCGAGTTCGGCACCGTGCTCACCGTCGGCGACGGCATCGCCCGCGTCGACGGCCTGGAAGGCGTGATGTACAACGAGCTGGTCGAGACCGAGAACGGCGTGGCCGGCCTGGCGCTGAACCTGGAGGAGGACGTGGTGGGCATCGCCGTCCTCGACAGCGACATCAACGTGCGCGAGGGCGACCGCTTCCACCGCACCGGCCGCGTCGTCTCCGTGCCCGCCGGCCCCGCCCTCACCGGGCGCGTCGTCGACGCCCTCGGCCGCCCGCTCGACGGCAAAGGCCCCATCGCCGCGGACGCCCAGATGCCCGTCGAGGCCGCCGCCGCCTCCATCGTCGAGCGCCGAAACGTCGACACCCCGATGCAGACCGGCCTGGTGGCCATCGACGCGCTCACCCCCATCGGCCGCGGCCAGCGCGAGCTCATCATCGGCGACCGCAAAACCGGCAAGACCACCATCGCCATCGACGCCATCCTCAACCAAAAGGGCGGCGACGTCCACTGCTTCTACGTGGCCATCGGCCAAAAGCTCTCCACCGTCGCGGCCCTCCACAAACAGCTTGAGGACGCCGGGGCCATGGCCTACACCACCATCGTCCTGGCCAACGCCTCCGAGCCCGCGCCGTTGCAGTACCTCGCGCCCTACGCCGGCTGCGCCATGGCCGAATACTGGATGAACCGCGGCGGCCACGCCCTGGTCATCTACGACGACCTGACCAAGCACGCCCAGGCCTACCGCCAGATGTCCCTGCTCCTGCGCCGCCCGCCGGGCCGCGAGGCCTTCCCCGGCGACGTCTTCTACCTCCACAGCCGCCTGTTGGAGCGCGCCGCCCAGCTCTCCGACGCCAAAGGCGGCGGCAGCATGACCGCCCTGCCCATCGTCGAGACGCAAGCCAACGACATCTCCGCCTACATCCCCACGAACGTCATCTCCATCACCGACGGGCAGATCTTCCTTGAGGCCGGCCTCTTCCACGAAGGCCAGCGCCCCGCCATCAACCCCGGCATCTCCGTCTCCCGCGTGGGCGGCGACGCCCAGGTCAAGGCCATGAAGAAGGTCGCCGGCCCCCTGCGCGTGATGCTGGCGCAATACCGCGAGCTCGAGGCCTTCTCCTCCTTCTCCTCCGACCTCGACGCCGGCACGCTCGAGCAGCTGGCCACCGGCCGCGCCCTCATGCACGCCATCCGCCAGATGCCCGGCAGCCCCAAGACCGTCGCCGAGCAGGTGGCCGTCCTCTACGCCGGCACCAACAAATGGCTGGTGCGCATCCCCGTCACCCGCCTGCCCGAGGCCCTCAAAGCCCTGCGCACGGCCCTCTCCGAATCGGCCACCGGCCAGGCCTACGACGCGCGCTTCCGCAAGAGCCCCGTCCTCGACGACGAGCTCAAGGGCCTCCTCGACGACCTCATGAAGGAAGTGCTCACCCCCTTCCAACAGAAGAAGTAACCGGCCATGCCCAGCTTGCGCGAGTACAACGAACGCCTGGCCTCCATGGCCAGCATGGGGCGCGTCACCGGCACCATGAAGCTGGTCGCCGGCTCGCACCTCCACCGCGTGCAAAGCGAGCTCTCCAAGCCCGAAGGCTTCACGCGCGCCCTCTTCGCCCTGGCAAACGTGGTGCTCCAGCCGCGCTTCGCCAAAAACCGCCTCCTCCAGCCCCCGCCGGAGAAGGACAGCAAGATCCTGCTGATCGTGATGAGCGCCGACCGCGGCCTCTGCGGCGGCTTCAACACCGCCGTCGTCCGCGCCGTCAAGGAGTTCCACGCCAAGCACAAGGCGCGCGCCGCCAAGATCGACCACCTCTACGTCGGGCAGAAGGCCTACGGCGTGCTCAAGAACGAGTTCCCCGGCCTCTCCAAGGTCCTCCCCGCCTCCAGCCATCCGGACGTGAGGGACTCCGACCGCGTGGCCAAGTTCGTCATGCGCCTCTTCCACTGGCGCTTCTACGACGAGATCTGGCTCATCTCCAACCACTTCGTCAACTCGATGACCAACGACTGCCGCACCGAGCGCCTCCTCCCCGACGCGCGCCCGCCCGTGCCCAAGGTCAAGGCCCAGCCCATGCCGCTGCCCGAGAACATCGAGCCCAACGACGAAAGCCTCCTCGAGAACATCTGCTACCTCTGGATCCAACTCTCGATCTACTACGCGATGTTGCACTCCGCGACCGGCGAGCTCGCCGCCCGCGTCATGGCCATGGACAACTCCACCCTGAACCTCCAGGCCATGATCAAAGAGCTCAAGACCCAGCGCAATCGCGCCCGCCAGGCCGCCATCACCAACGAGCTCACCGAAATCGTCTCCGGCGCCGAAGCGCTGAACTGAGAAGGGACACACCTTATGGCAGACACCAAGGAAAACATCGGCCACGTCATCCAGGTCCTCGGCGCGGTCGTCGACATCGAGTTCGACACCGGCATCCGCCCCCGCCTGCAGACCGCCCTGCGCACCACCAACCCCCTGCTCAACGACCAGCCCTTCAACCTCGTCCTCGAGGTGGCCCAGCACCTCGGCGACTGCCGCGTCCGCGCCATCGCCATGGGCTCCACCATCGGCCTCGTGCGCGGCGCCGAGGTCAAAGACCTTGGCCGCCCCATGTCCATGCCCGTGGGCAAAGGCACCCTCGGCCGCGTCATGAACCTCCTCGGCGAAGGCATCGACGGCCAGGGCGAGGTGCAGTGCGACGAGCGCGACCCCATCCACCGCGAGCCCCCCGCCTTCACCGACCAAAACCCCGAGGCCGAGATCCTCGTCACCGGCATCAAGGTCATCGACCTGCTCACCCCCTACCGCCGCGGCGGCAAAATCGGCCTCTTCGGCGGCGCCGGCGTGGGCAAGACGGTGCTCATCCAGGAGCTCATCCACAACATCGCCATGGGCCACGGCGGCTACTCCGTCTTCGCCGGCGTCGGCGAGCGCACCCGCGAAGGCACCTCCCTCTACCAAGAAATGGCCGACGCAGGCGTCCTCGACAAAACCGCCATGGTCTTCGGCCAGATGAACGAGCCCCCGGGCGCCCGCTCCCGCGTCGCCCTCTCGGCCCTCACCGTCGCCGAATACTTCCGCGACAAGATGAACCAGGATGTCCTTCTCTTCATCGACAACATCTTCCGCTTCACCCAAGCCGGCTCCGAGGTCTCCGCCCTCCTCGGGCGCATCCCCTCCGCCGCCGGCTACCAGCCCTCCCTCGCCACCGAGATGGGCGAGCTCCAAGAGCGCATCACCTCCACCAAGGCCGGCTCCATCACCTCCGTCCAGGCCGTCTACGTCCCCGCCGACGACTACACCGACCCTGCCCCCGCCACCACCTTCGCCCACCTCGACGCCACCACCGAGCTCTCCCGCGCCATCGTCGAAAAGGGCATCTACCCGGCCGTCGACCCCCTCACCTCCACCTCCTCCATGCTTGCGCCCGAGATCGTCGGCGAAGAGCACATGCGCGTGGCCAACGGCGTCCAGCAGCTCCTCCAGCGCGCCAAGGAACTCAAGGACATCATCGCCATCCTCGGCATGGACGAGCTCAGCGAGAGCGACAAGATGACCGTCGCCCGCGCCCGCAAGGTCGAGCGCCTCCTCTCCCAGCCCTTCCACGTCGCCGAGAAGTTCAGCGGCATCCCCGGCCAATTCGTCAAGCTCGAAGACACCATCCGCTCCTTCGCCGAGGTGCTCGACGGCAAGTGCGACGACCTGCCCGAGGCCGCCTTCTACATGGCCGGCTCCATCGACGACGTCCGCGAAAAGGCCCGCAGACTCGCCGCCGAAGGCAACAAATAAGCGGGGACGCGCCCATGGAGACCCCCTTCCACTTCTGCATCGAGACGCCCTCGGGCATCTTCATCGAAGGCGACGACATCACCGCCGTCGAGGTGACGACCTCCGTCGGCAAGCTCGGCGTCCTGGCCCACCACGAGCCCATGGTCGCCGCCTGCCCCCCCGGCCTCATGCGCATCCGCCAAGGCGGCGAATGGGTCACCTTCCGCACCTCCCGCGCCATCCTCGTGGTGGACGGCAAATCCGCGAAGCTCCTCACCCCCCTCGCCCGCCTCGCCGTCTGACCCGCCCCACCCCACGCAAGCGCCCCAGGCAGACCGCCCGGGGCGCCTTGTTTTTCCCGCCGCGCGGCCACCCCCGGGCCACCCGCCGAAAGGGCTCGCGCAAAGGGCGGGGATGTGCTATACTAAGAATGCTTTCAACCCACAACAGGGAAGGACTGAAGATGAACAAGAAGACATTGCGTGACGTGAACCTCGCCGGCAAGCGCGTGGTCATGCGCGTGGATTTCAACGTGCCCATGAAAGACGGCGTCATCAAAGACGATACCCGCATCCAGGGCGCCCTCGGCTCCATCAAGTACGTGCTCGACAACGGCGGCTCCCTCGTCCTCATGAGCCACCTGGGCCGCCCGAAGGGCAAGGGCTACGAGCCCGAGTTCTCGCTCAAGCCCGTCGCCGAATACCTCTCCAAGTGCCTGGGCAAGCCCGTCGCCTTCGCGCCCGACTGCCTCAAGGCCGCCGAGCAGGCCGCCGCCCTCAAGCCCGGCGAAGTGCTCATGCTCGAGAACACCCGCTTCTACAAGGAAGAGACCGCCAAGGTCAAGAAGACCGACGACATGACCGACGAGCAGGTCAAGGCCGCCAAGGCCGAGCTCAAGGCCAAGTGCGAGGAAATGGCCAAGGTGCTCGCCTCCTACGGCGACATCTACTGCAACGACGCCTTCGGCGCCGCCCACCGTGCCCACGCCTCCACCGCCGTCATCGCCAAGTACGCCCCCGTCGCCGTCTCCGGCTTCCTGCTGGAGAAGGAAATCCAGTACCTCGGCTCCGCGGTCGAGAACCCCGTCCGCCCCTTCGTCGCCATCCTCGGCGGCGCCAAGGTCTCCGACAAGCTGGCCGTGGTGAAGAACCTCCTCACCAAGGTCGACACCCTCATCATCGGCGGCGGCATGGCCTACACCTTCCTCAAGGCCCAGGGCAAGCAGATCGGCAACTCCCTCTGCGAGGATGACCAGATCGGTTACGCCAACGATATGCTCGCCCTGGCCAAAGAGCGCGGCGTGAAGTTCCTCCTGCCCGTGGACAACGTCGCGGCCGACAAGTTCGACCCCGAGGCCAACACCCAGGTCGTCACCCAGATCCCCGATGGCTGGATGGGCCTGGACATCGGCCCCGAATCCGTCAAGCTCTTCTCCGAGGCCCTCCAGGGCGCCAAGACCGTCGTCTGGAACGGCCCCATGGGCTGCTTCGAGATGCCCGCCTTCGCCAAAGGCACCTTCGGCGTCTGCGAGGCCGTTGCCCAGGTCAAGGCCAACGGCGGCATCTCCATCATCGGCGGCGGCGACTCCGTCAGCGCCGTCAAGAAGTCCGGCCTGGCCGATAAGATGAGCCACATCTCCACCGGCGGCGGCGCCTCCCTCGAATACCTCGAAGGCAAAGTGCTCCCCGGCGTCGCGGCCCTCACCGACAAGTAAGCGCCGCCCCCGCGAAAAGAAGGCCCCGGCAACCGCCGGGGCCTTCTTTTTTGTCCCTAAGAGAAAACGCTCAACGCGCGAAATACGGCGCCTCCAAGGGGGCCACCGGGCGCGGCTCGAACGCCTCGGCGGCGATCGGCGCCTCCGGCTCGGCCTCCGCGGAGAGACGGAAGACATAGCGGAAGACCAGCACCAAAAGCGTCAGCACGACAAGCGCGCCGGCCACGGCCAACATCTGAAGCACCGTCTGCTTGGACAGAAGCGGCTCCGAGGCCCCCGCGCCCATGCGCCGCACCTTGGGCAACGTCAGGCGCCTGAAGAGGGCCGAAAGTCCTGCGGTGGCGGCGGCGGCGCCCCTTTTGATGGAACTCAGTTGAGGGCTGGGCGGGTCGGGCACGGGGTGCTGCGGGCCGAAGATGGAACGCCCGGCGGCGGGCCGCAACGGCGTGGGCCGCGTGAGGGAGGCGCCGCCGAGATCGGCCAAGGCGGCGCGCCCGGAGACGTTGACATGCCGCTTGCGCGGGGCCGGCGGCTCCTCCGCGACGCGCCTGGGCGGCGGCGGCGCAGGCAGGTCATCCCCGGAGAGCGTGAAAGGCTGCTCGGCGGGTGCCTCCTCGGGCTGCGGGGTACGCTCGGCGGCGTCGGCGCGGGTGGGGGCGGCGCCGGGGAGCACCTCGGGCTTGGGGACGGCGGTAAAGGAGGCTTCGGCAGGCTCGACGAGTTTGTGGGCGGAGGGAGCGCGCGGCGCGGCGTCGGGGTCGGGCGGGAGGGTCTTGCGGCCGCCGGTGTGGATGGGCTCGGGGGGACGCGCAGGGAGGTCGTGGACTGCTGGGCGGGTGACGGCGGGGCGTGCCTTGCCCGCGCAGATGGCGTCGTACTCGTCGAGGAGCGGCTGGGGATCCAGCTCGAGGAGGGCGCAGTATTGGCGGATGAATCCGCGGCCGTAGACGGGGGCGGGGATGCGCTTGAAGGTCTCGGTCTCGAGGGCTTCGATGACGCGGGTCATGAGGTGGGTGCGCTCGGCGACGTACTGCATGGTCCAGCCGTGCGCAAGGCGCTTTTGCTTGAGAATCTCACCGAGTGCCATTGGGGTCCTCGTGGGTTGGGGGGTGGATGATGTCGGGCAGGTCGAGCGACGCGGGGTCCAGGTCGCCGAGGTCAAAGTCTTCCTCCCCCGGGGCGGCGGGCGCCTCGGGGGCGGCCTCCGGGGCATCCGGGCCCGCGTCGGTGCGGGTGTCGAAGGCGGCGGCCTCGCCGTCTGTCCCGGCGAGGGCCTGGCGGGCCATCTCGTTGAGGTCGACGAGGATTTCGCGGGAGCCGCCGGCCTTGCCGCCGGGGCCGATGATGCCGCGCTCCTCGAGCATGTCGGTGATGCGGCCGGCCTTGTTGTAGCCGATTTTGAGGCGGCGCTGGAGGGCGGAGGTGGAGAAGCGGCCGGTCTGGCGGATGTATTCGAGTGCCTTTTGGTAGAGGCCTTCGTCGGAGGTGTCGTCGATCTCGCCGAGGTCGACGTTCGCGTCGTCGGCGGCGGGCTCGGGGGCGACGAACTCAGTGATGAGGGAGTGGACGTCGTCGACGGGTTTGTCCTCTTTGATGCGATCCATGGAACCGGCCAGGAGGTTGTCGAAGGCGGGGCCGGACTGCGCCTTGATGAAGTCGCAGACGCGGTTGATCTCGTCGTCGCTGAGCCAGGCGGATTGGGCGCGGACGATGTTCTCGCCGCCGAAGGAGAAGAGCATGTCGCCCTTGCCGATGAGCTTCTCGGCGCCGACGTGGTCGAGGATGGTGCGCGAGTCGTTGGATTGCGAGACGCGCAAGGCCAGGCGGGCGGGGATGTTGGCCTTGATGGTGCCGGTGATGATGTCGGTGGTGGGGCGTTGGGTGGCGATGATGAGGTGGATGCCGGCGGCGCGGGCCTTTTGGGTGAGGGAAGTGATGGGCGGCTCGATGTCGGCCTTGACGGTGAGCATGAGCTCGGCGAGCTCGTCGATGACGACGACGATGTAAGGGAGCTTGGCGGGCGGGTTGTCGCGGCCCGGCAGGGGATTGTCCGCGCGGCGGTTGAGGTCGGCGATGTTGCGCACGCCGTACTTTTGCAGGAGCTTGTAGCGGCGGTTCATCTCCACCACGGCCCAACGCAGGGAGAAGAGCACCTTCTTGGGCTCGACCACGACGGGGTTGAGCAGGTGCGGCAGGTCGTCGTAGGCGGTGAACTCCACGCGCTTGGGGTCCACCATCAGCAACCGCAGTTGGTCGGGCTTGCGGCACATCAGCAGGCCCACGAGCATGTCGTTGACGGTGACGGATTTGCCAGAGCCGGTGCCGCCGGCCACGAGCAGGTGCGGGCTGTCCGCAAGGTCGACGACCAGGTCGCCGCCGGTCGCCAGCTTGCCGATGGCCAGCGGCAGGGCCATCCGGGCCTCGGCGCGGCGCCAGACCTCGCCCTCCAAAATCTCGCGCAGGGTGACGGATTGGCGGACGGTGTTGGGTACCTCGATGCCGACGACGTCGCGCCCCAAGATCGGCGCCTGGATGCGGATGCTGGCGGCGCGCAGGGCCATGAGCAGGTTACGCTCGTAGGCCCGGAACTTCTCGAGCTTCACCTTGGGACCGGGCTCGATTTCGTATTGCGTGAGCACGGGACCGCGGATGTGGTTCACCACGTGCGCGTCGATGCCGAACTGCTGGAAGACGCTCTCCATCGCGGCGATGGCGGTGGGGATGTCGTCGGCGTCGCCTTTGCGCGGCGGCACGGGGTCGAGCAGGTCGATGGGCGGCAGATTGTAGGGGTCGAAGGCCGGCGCGGCGCCCTCGTCGTTGTCGTTGGCAGCCGGCATGGGCGCGGTGACGGATTTCTCGGGGGAGACGGGGCGCAGGCGCCCCACGGGCTCGGCGTCGAGGATGAGCGGCTCGGGCTCTGGCGCGGGCTTCGGGGCGGCGCGCTCGAAGAGCGGCTCGGGCTCCGCCGTGGGCTTGGGCGGCGACCATTCGCTCTGCGGGGCGGGGCGGGGCTTGGCGGCGCGGGCCTCGGCGAGCAGGTCGCGGATGTCCGTCTGCCGGACGGCCTCCTCCTCGCGCTTCCGGAAGAGGCGCGCGAAGAAGCCCTCCCCAGCGGGGGCGGCCGGCTCGCGGGGCGGGAGCGGCGCGGGGCGCTCCTCCTCATAGGGGCGCGGCTCGCGGGCGGAGGCCAGGCGCACGGCCAACAGCACGCAATTGCGCACGCCGACGACCAGCAGAAGCAGGAAGAGGGCCAAGGGCCAGAGGAGCAAGAGCAGCCCCACGTCGCCCAGCCAGCCGCGCAGGCAGCCCGTGACGACCCATTGGCCGACCGCGCCGCCGGCATTGGGCAGGAGCTTGAGGTCGGCCAACAGCGGCAGGGCCGCGCCGTCGTCGCCGCCGTAGGCCTGGAAGAGGCACGCCACCACCAGGTAGAAGCAGAGGAGCCAGAGCGTGCGCAGGCGGAAGTAACGCACGCGCCCATGCAACAGGAAAAGCCCAAAGACCGTCAGGCAGGGGATGGCGAAGTAGCGGTACGCCAGCCCCGCGAAGCCATACCCGAAGAAGGTGAGCCACGCGCCGAGCAGGCCGATGCGGTTCACGGGCCGCCCATCCGGCGGCGAGGGCGGGTTGCAGAGCCACGAGATGTCGTGCCAATCGTAGGTGGCCAGCGCAATCAGCGCGATGACGACGTAGAGGCAGACCGCCACGCCCAGCACGCGGCGCCGGGAGACGAGCGCGGGCGGGAGCGCGGGCGCCTCGTTCGGGCGCTGACCGGCGGGGTTGGCGGGGGAGGGCTTTGGCATGGGTCACTCGCTTTCGGTGACGAGGGAGAACTTGGTGAGCCCGGCGTGGCGGAGGACGCGGATGACCTCCATGATCTTGCCGTAGCTCTGCGCCTCGTCGCCCCGGATGTGGGCGGCGGCGTTCGGGTCGGCGGCCAGGCGGGCACGGACGCGCTCGGCCAGCGCGGCCTCGTCCACCGGCTCACCGTCCAGGAAGACGGATCCGTCCGCGCGGATGGCCACGGCGAGGGGCTCGACGGCCGGCAAGGGGTCGCCCGAGGCGGTGGGCAGGCGCACGGAGACGCCGTTCTGCAGCGCGGGGAAGGTGATGATGAAGGCGATCAGGAGCAGGAAGGTCATGTCGAGAATCGGCGTCATGTCGATGTTCCCGTTGAGCTTCCTGCGGGCGCGCGCCCTGGAGCGGTTGAGCCTTCGGCGCAGCACCCTTCAGCCCTCCGTCGAACGGTATTGCAAGGTCAGCTTGCCCATGAGCTCCTCGGCGAAGCCCTCCATCTGAACGGTGTAAGCCTCGACCTTGGATTGCAGGACGTTGTAGAAGATGGTCGAGGGGATCGCCACCACCAGCCCCACCACCGTCGTCAGCAACGCCGAGGAGATGCCCGGCGCGAGCTCGGCGATGTTGGCGCTGCCGCTGGCGGCCATGGCCTGGAAGGCCAGCATGACGCCCCACACCGTGCCGAAAAGCCCCAGGAGCGGCGCGGACGAGGTGATGACCGCGAGCGCCGTCATCCCCCGCCCCAGCTCGACGGTCTCCTCGTCGGTCGCGTGGGCGCACGTGCTTTCCACCAACTCCATCCGCGCGGCGTCCAGGCGCAACGGCGTGCTCGGGTCATTGCGCAGAAGCACGCGCAGACGCTCCGGAATCAAGTCTGCCAGGCGCGCGCAGGTCTTGACGTACACATTCTCCATCGGCGTGTCGGTGAAGGGATAGCGGTCGTAATAGAGCGCCAACGGGTCGTCCTTGCGCACGAAGTCGTCCACAAACCGCGCCGAACGCCGCACCAGGTCGCGCAAATGGAGCACGCGCCCGGCCATCACCGCCCACGACACCACGCTCATCCCGATCTGCACCAACACAATCAGCTGGCCGCAGAAGTCGGAATCAAAGAAGGCCTTGACCGGCCCGGAGGTCATCTCCGCCAAAAACAGCCCATCCATCACAGTCTCTCCGGCGTGGGGATCCCCAGCAGCGCCAGGCCGCCGCGCAGCACCTTCGAGACCGCGTCGCACAGGCGGATGCGCGCGTCGCGCACCGCCGGCTCGGCCTTGAGCACCGGCGAACTCTGGTAGAAGCTGCTGTAAAGCTGGCACAGCTGATACAGATAATCGGCCAACACACTGGGCTTGCACAGCTCGCCGGCGCGCGCCACCGCGTTGGGATACTGCAGGATATGCAGGGCCAACGCCTTCTCCGCCGGCGTGCCCACCGCCAGCGCCTGCGCCGACGGCTCCTTCCCAACCGCCTCGCGATACTTCTGCAAGAGCGAGTTCAGCCGCGCGTTGGCATACTGCAGATACGGCCCGCTGTTGCCGTCCAAAGCCAACGCCTTCTCCCACGTGAAGACGATCATCGTGGCCGGGTCATGCGACAGATCCGCGTACTTGATGGCCCCGATGCCGATGGCCTCCGCGAGCGCCGCGCGCTCCGCCTCCGGCCAATCCGGGTGGCTCTCGTCGACGATGGCGCGCGCACGCGCCGCCGCCTCGTCGAGCAACGTCTCCAGCTTGATCACGTTCCCCTGGCGCGTGGAGAACGTCGCGTCCGGCAGACGCATCAGCCCGAACCACACATGCTGCAAACGCGCGTGCCCACACAGCCCCAACGCCCCGCAGATGTGGAAGAACTGCTTGAAATGCAGCTGCTGGCGCTCATCCGTCACATAAATGATGCGCGCGGGGTCAAACTCCGCCACGCGGCTGCGCACCGTCGCGATGTCGGTGGTCGTGTAATTGAAGCCGCCGTCGCGCTTCTGCACGATGGCCACCTCCAACCCCTGCTCCTTCAGATCCACGATCCACGCGCCCTCGCTCTGCGTGGCCAACCCCTTCTCCTTGAGCAACTCCACCGTCGGCCCAAGCATCGGCTGGTAAAAACTCTCCCCCCGCCACAAATCGAACCTCACGCCCAAGCGGTCATAAATCCGCCCGAACTCCTTCATCGAAATCTCGATGAAACGCTTCCACACCGCCAAATACTCCCCATCCCCCGCCTGCAACCGTACCAAGGCCGCGCGGCACTGCTCCAACCACGCCGGATCCTCCTTCGTGGCGTTGTAGCTCCGCACATAGACCTTCTCCAACAGCTCCACCGTCAGGTGTTCACGCTCCTCATCCGTCAGGAACGCCCGATACCCCATAATCAGGATGCCGAACTGCGTCCCCCAATCGCCCAAATGGTTGTCCGCGACCACCGCATACCCCAACGCCCGCAAGATCCGGTCGATGGCGTTCCCGATCACCGTGCTGCGGATATGGCCGATATGCATCGGCTTGGCCACGTTCGGCGAGGAATAGTCAATCACCACCCGTTCCCCGGCCCCCACCTGCGCCACCCCCAGCCGCGCGTCTGCAGCCAAAGCCTCCACCCCCGCCGCCACGGCCTTCCCCGAAAGCGTCAGGTTGATGAAGCCCGGCCCCGCCACCTCCGCCTTCTCCAAGATATCCGGCAGCGGCAACGCCCCCACCACCGCCTGCGCCAGCTCCCGCGGGTTCCTCCCCGCCCGCTTCGCCACCCCCATCGCGTCATTGCACTGCCAATCCCCGAACCGCGCATCCTTTGAAGGCACCACCTTGCCGGCGCCGCACCCCGGCGCCACCGCCTCGAACGCCGCCGCCAACCACTGCCGCGCGATTTCTTCGCAATCCATCGAACAACTCCTTGCTCTAAATCCAAAATCGTCCTAATAGTGTACCATAATCTCCCCCGCGCCGCCCCCGCAGCCGGGAAAGAAAGCTCAAACGCCAGTCGCGGCGCCAAAACTCAGATAGAGGCGATTGCCTCACACGAAACCATGCGCCCTCGGCGCAACCCGACACCCTCCTTCACCGCGCCCCCTCCACCCAGCGCCGGCGCCACTCCCGCCACGCGCGGGCCGGTTGCGTGAGGATGCCCTCAAGCCTAAGCGGACGCGGCGTCATCCGCCGCCAAACGGAGCTTTCCCGCGAAACGCGCAACCACAAGTCCGTGATTCCCGCATACGTGCCGTTCCCCTCTTCATGCCCCATGGCGTAATCCTCTTGGACACAGAGCCCGCGCCTGGCGAAAATTGTGCGCAAAAAATAAGTGTGCGGGCGGAGCGGGTAGACATGCGCGTTCCCGAACATGCACGCCGCCATCGGATTGGATTTCGGAAGAACCGCGTGCGTGGAGACAATCCGGAAATCCTTCGCCTCCTCCGGCGTGACGGAAAAGACCGTCTGGACATCCGTGGCGACGCTCCAAAAGCTGATCAATCTCGGCACCCCCAGCGCGAACATCGCCGCGATGGAAAACACCCATGCCGGCAAAAGCACCCGTTTGGCCAAGCGCCGCAAGCCCTCTCCGGCCTCTCGCAGCGCCAAGCATGCGAACAACCCGACAATCGGCAACGCCGGAGCATACCGTCCCATCGCGTAAGTCTTGCTCGGCCCAACGAACAGCACCGCCATCGGGAGTGCCGCCAACACCAGCCACACCCGCGCCCGCGCATTCCGCCACGCCAGGCAACCCGCCGCGAAAAAGGCGCACCACAGCGGCCGCGCAAGGACAAACCGCACGAGGCTTGGCCGATTGGCCGCCGGGGAGGCCCCCAGATCGACCGTCACGTCCCACCCCTCCCACGCCGGCCAAAATGTCTGCATGGGAAACAGCGGCCCCCCGTAATCGGCCCAATTCGTCAGGTACGGGTGGAACCAAAGCGCCATGCCGCCCACCGCCACCCACAACGCCCACACCGTCACCCCCCACACGCCGCGCCACGCCCCGCGCACCGCGAACACCCCCATCGCCATCCCCGCGAAAAGCAGCACGAACAACACCCCGCTCTGCTTGAGCCCCAACAACACCAACGCCGAAAGCCCCGCCCACACCCACGGCCACCGCGCCTCCCCGCACAACATCCACCGCCCGCACAACAACAACGCCACCTCCATCAAAAAGATGACGGCATCCAGCGGGACAAACCCAAACGGATGCGCCCTGTTGGCCACCAGCAACGCCACCGCCAGCCCCACGCACCCCAGCGCCCCCAGGCGCGGCGAAACCTGCCCCCGGAACGTCGACCACGCCAGCCAAAAGACCGCCGGGGCGAACAAAAACACCGCCCAAACAAACCCGCACAACGACCGCGTCGCCCAATCCGTGACCGCGCCGAACTGCGTCAACGCCAACGGGAAACAAAACGTATGCACCGGTCGCACCGTGTCCAAAGCCACTCCCATCGCCTCGGACGCCTCCCCCATGGACGAGGCAAAGACCGGGTTCCATCCCCCCTCCAACAGCAACGCCTGCGGATAATGGTAGTGAAAATAATCCCCAATCTGCCCATACAACAGCAAATCCGCGCAAAAGAACGTCGCCACCCCCCAAGCCAACGCGGCGACGGCCCCCCGCGCCCCACCCTGCCACCATGCCACCCCAATCGCCGCGGCCACCCCCAGCCACCACGCCGCCCACGCCGTCTCCGGCACGCCGCGCCCAACCAAAAAGCCCAGCGCCGTCACCGCCATCGCCGTCGGCGGGAAAACCGCCGCCGCCGCAAGGCCCCGCAAGATTCTTTCCATAAAACACGCTCCCTTTGCTCTGCCTCGGCGCGGTCTTAGGAAACCTCTCTCGGTCACAAGCAAAGGGAGCGTGCCAGACACGGCACGCCCGCACAAAACCCGATTGCCCGAGAGATGAAAGTTCGTAAGTTTCGCCGAGGGCAATGTGTTTGCGCAAAGCGCAAGTGCGATGGCTCGTCCCATCGCGTGCCCACATGATAGCAAACCCGCCGGCCGGAAGGAAGCCCGGGGAAGGCGCGGGCGCGCACAAAAGGCTTGACCTGGCGCGGCGACGCGCCTATACTATAGCGTTATTCATTCCCGGAGAATGACACAAAGGAACCACATCATGGCAAAGATCAAATTCGCCGACGAGATCGAGAACATCACCACCCGCAAGGAGTTCCCGCTCACCAAAGCCCAGACGGTCCTCAAAGACGAGGTCGTCGCCGTCCTCGGCTACGGCGTCCAAGGCCCCGCCCAATCCCTCAACATGCGCGACAACGGCATCAACGTGATCGTCGGCCAGCGCAAGAGCGCCAAGAAAAACAGCTCTTGGCAGCGCGCCATCAAGGATGGCTGGGTGCCCGGCAAGACCCTTTTCGAGATCGAGGAGGCCGCCAAGCGCGGCACCATCGTCATGATGCTCACCTCTGATGCCTCCATCAAGCCCGTCTTCAAGCAGATCAAGCAGCACCTCACCCCCGGCAAGGCGCTCTACTTCTCGCACGGCTTCGGCTGGCAGTACCGCGACCTCACCGGCGTCGAGGCCCCCGAGGGCGTGGACGTCATCATGGTCGCCCCCAAGGGCTCGGGCACCAGCGTCCGCCGCAACTTCCTCGAAGGCGTCGGCATCAACAGCTCCTACGCCGTCGCCGTGGACGCCACCAAGAAGGCCCTCCAGCGCACCCTCGCCCTCGGCATCGCCGTCGGCTCGGGCTACCTCTTCCCCACCACCTTCGAGCGCGAGGTCACCTCCGACCTCGTCGGCGAGCGCGGCACGCTGATGGGCTGCCTCCAGGGCATTCTCAACGCCCAGTACACCGTCCTGCGCAAGCACGGCCACAGCCCCTCCGAGGCCTTCAACGAGACCGTCGAGGAGCTCACCCAGTCCCTCATCCGCCTCGTCGACGAAAAGGGCATGGACTGGATGTACTCCAACTGCTCGGCCACCGCCCAGCACGGCGCCCTCAAATGGGCCCCCGAGTTCGAGAAGGCCACCAAGCCCGTCTTCGAGAAGCTCTACAAATCCGTCGCCGACATGACCGAGGCCAAAGCCGTCGTCCGCGACTGCGGCCGCAAGGACTATAAGGAGCGCCTCGAGGCCAAGCTCGCCAAAATCCGCAACAGCGAGATGTGGCGTGCCGGCCAGGCCGTCCGTTCCCTCCGCCCCCATGAAGGCGCCAAGGCCAACGCCGCCACCGCCGCCGGCGTCGGCGGCCGCGCCGCCAACTGAGGCGGAAGCCCCCACCCCAAACAAAGGCCCCGGCACCCCGGGGCCTTTTTCATACCCCCAGCCCAACCCCAACCAGAAACCACTTGCGAAGCGGAGGCCTTGACGCAGCGCCAAAGCCGTCAGCGTGACACGCTTGCCCCGCGCGATTGCCAGTGGAATGCGGGCTTCCAGACCATCGCCTGGGTTTTGCTATACTGTTTGGCAAGGAGTACGGCATGGAACAGAAAATCGCGCAGAGCGTGTACGACTTCCGCAGGTTGCGGGAGGACGGCTACGTTTACGTGGACAAAACGGCACACCTGGCCCCTCTGCTCACGCGGGGGAGCGACTCCCTCTTCTTCATCTCCCGGCCGCGACGTTTCGGCAAGTCGCTCATGCTCTCCACGCTCAAATCCATCTTCCGCGGCGAGCGTGACCTCTTCAAGGGCCTGGCCATCGACACGCTGGGCTATGATTGGGTAGACTATCCCATCCTAAGCTTCAACTTCGCCACGATGGCCACGGAGACCCTCGACGCCTTTCAGACGGCCTTCGTGGAGCGCGTGGGGCAGACGCTCCGCGACGCGGGCGTAGAGTACGACGCCGCGGGCACGCCGGGCGGCAACTTCGCCAACGCCATCCGAACGCTCGCGAAGACGTGGGGCAAGCCTGTGGTCGTCCTCATTGACGAGTACGACTCGCCCGTGAGCCGCGCGATGGACGACGTCGCCAAAGCCACGGCCATCCGCGACCGCCTCGCCGCCTTCTACGGCGAGATCAAGAACAACGCCGCCGATCTCCGCTTCATGATGATGACGGGGGTGACGAAGTTCACCCAGCTCTCCGTCTTCTCGGCGCTCAACAACCTCACCGACCTGACGCTGGACGGGAACTTCGCCACACTCCTGGGCTACACCGACGACGAGCTGGAGGCGAACTTCGCGCCCTCCCTCCGCGCCCACGCCGCGGTTATGGGGCTGTCCTACGAGGTCTACCGCGCCGAGCTCCGCCGCTGGTACAACGGCTACCGCTTCTCGCCCGACCACAGGACGACGGTCTACAATCCCGTCGCCGTCGCGCGGGCCCTGTCACGGCAAAAACCTTACTTCGAGACCACGTGGTCGGAGACGGGCCACGCCTCCGCGCTCATGCGCTACCTGACGCGCGAAGACCTGGCCGACCGCGACTACACCCGCCTGCCCGCCACCTCCAAAGACGTCTTCGACAGCTACGACCTCGGCAAACTCCGCCCCGAAACGGTGCTCTACCAGGCCGGCTACCTCACCATCAAAGACTTCAACCCCTTCCTCGGCTACACCCTCGGCGTGCCAGACGAGGACGTCCGCCAAGACCTCAACGGACTCCTCCTCAACAAAGCCCTCGGCTCCGACGCCGAGGACACGCGCGACGGCCTGCGCACGGCCCTCCTCACCGGCGACTTCCCCGGCTTCTTCGAGCGCCTCAAGGCCTTCTACGCCCACCTCCCCTACGGCGCCAAGGAAAAGCCCGTCCACGAAGCCTCCTACCAACGCGCCCTCTACGGCCTCCTCTCCGCCGGCGGGCTGCGCGTCACGGCCGAAGACCGCCAAGCCCAAGGCCGCGCCGACCTCGTGGCCGAGGCCATGGATCACGTCTACGTCTTCGAGCTCAAGGTCGACGGCACCGCCCAGGAAGCCCTCGCGCAAATCAAGGAAAAAGGCTACGCAGCGCCCTACCGCGGCCCCGGCAAAACCGTCCACCTCATCGGCCTGGCCTTCGACCCCGCCGCCAACGCCCTCGCCGATGCCGCCGTCGAAACCCTACCCTGAAAGCGCTGACGGCGTGTGCGCCTAGCGCCTTTTTGCGGGCCTTCCGCGGGTCTTCGCGCCGCCCCTTGACGCGCCCTTTTGCGGCTTCGCCGCCGCGTCCGGGATTGTCCGCTCGATGAACGCCGCCTCCGCCGCCGTCAGCCCATACTTCTCATACAGCGCCGCGTCCGTCCATTCCCGCGAAAAGTCCTGCAGGGGAACAAAGTCGTAGACGCCCTTGGCTCCGTGTTGTGTAGCCTTCTTCGCGCCGACAAGCAGACGGGCGAACTTGGTGCGTAAGTAGGCATCGCAATGTTTGACCTGCTCGATGTCCGTGAATGGACCCATTTCCAAGAAGGTTTCTGTGCAGAGCATGCCAGGCTTGGCGACAATTGCCGACGGAGGCATTTCTCCGAATAGTCCGCTCCCATAGTTGTAATTGAAGAAGAGTTTGTAATCCTCGAGCAATCCAACCTTGGGCAACGGATAGCTTTTGGGGATGTAACATTGGGTTCTTCGGTTTCCATCAAGCCCCCAAATCGCGTAGCCACCCTTGATGGGTTCGGAAGAGACGGCAGGGAGACCGTACTTTCCTGGGTCGGCGAAGAAATCGCCGCGCAAGCCATAAGGTTTTTGTCGGGAGACAATGGAGGAGAAAGGCGTTTCCTGCCTGGCTCGAACCTTTTCAATGATGGGGATGACGGCTTCCATACGCAGGAAGACCTCCGAGCCTTCATAGGAGAGGAAGCGTTCACTCACTTCGATGAGCTTACCACCCTTGTAGGTGTAAATCTGGCAAGGCCTGTCGGCGCCGCGTTCCCAGAGAACGAAGCAGACGCCGCCCTTGATGTCCACGTTGGGGAAGCAATCGCGCGAATCCATGAAGTCATGGAGGACGACAAGCTGATGGTCTTTGAGCATTTCCGCGCGAAACTCATCGAGTCCGCGCCCGCCAATCATCCAGCGTGCCTCCATGATCATTGAGACGTAGTCCGGCTCGACGGTTTTGGCGAGGTTGAAGAAGAGGTTGTAGAGCGGGAGCGCGCTGGCCTTTGCGCCGCCGTCTGCGACGTGGTAGGGCGGATTCCCGACGATGGCGTTGAAGTGCATGGGTTCGTTCCCTTTAAGGCCCCAGGAGGCCGGGTTGCGCAGGTTACGGACGACCTTGTCTTGGTTGTGTCGGAGGTCGTGGATGAGGTTGTTGTAACACTCCAGATTGGCCGTTCCGGAGCGATAACCCAAAAGCGTGCGGCGCGTAATGGTCAGGGCCATCTTCGTCTTGCAGATAACAAAGAGATTCTCACGGACGACGGCATCCCAGACCTGCCATTGCCGTTCCAGCGTCAACTCCTCGCCCTTGACTTGCAGGACATCAAGCCGGCGGCGGAAGAGGGTGTAGGCGACGTAGAGTGGATAGAGACCGGATTTGGAGTTGATCTCCAGCACCCGGGCCTTGCCCTCCCCGAAGGTCTTCTGCGTAATTTCCCCTTGCTCGACCCAGCGCGGCTCTTCCAGCGGTTCCGCGTAGGCCTCGTCCAGGAAGCACCAACCGCCGACCGTTTCGGCGAGATGTCGGTTGACCACGCGCCACGGCGTGAGCACGGTTTCCTTGTCGGGGTTGCGGAAATAACCGAAAATGCGCGCGATGGCGCGGACACGCTGCATCGGGGCGTGCTCATCGGCGGCCTTGGCGAGGGCACGGATTTCATGGCCGGCCACGCGGATGGTTTCCTCGTCGTAATAGGGAATACAACGCAGAAACTCCTCTTTGGTGACGCCGGCGGGCATGAACTCCGCCCACGAGACATCGTCCACCAAGTCCACAAAATCATGGATGGAGATGTCCTGGCTGTAGTCCACATCGGCCCCGTAGATGAGGAGCGGCAGGCGGATACTGATGCCGCGCAGGATGGCGATGGCGTTCTCGCGCTGTTTGCGTTCCTCGCGCAGGCGGCGGAGCTTCTCTTTTTCTTCATCGGTGAGTTGATGTTTCGGCTTTTTCTCGGCGTTCTTGGCCTCTTCCCTCTCGGGGCCGGTAAGGGGAGACTCAGAAAGTGTAAAATCTCCGACGGGGGCGCCCTTCTGCGTGCGGCCGATTTTGGCGCGGAGGCCGTTGAAGAGCGCGGGGTCGATGTGCTTCGCGCTGAGCATAGCGGCGTTGTAGATACTCTCGTCGGAGAAGCCGGAGCGGATGGCCTTCTCGGCCTCGGCACGCCGGATATGACGGAAGACGTGGTTGGGGTCGACCGGGCTCATCTTGCCGCCCTTGAAGGCCAGCACAGGCAGGAAGTTCTTGAGCAGGGCGTTCAATTGTCCACGCAAACCGCCTTGGCCTCCGCCAGTCACGCCGGTGGGGCCCGTATAGTTCATGCAAAGTTTAGGGAGTACGTTTAACACGCGGTCGGGCGCAAAGTCGAAGACGTAGCATAACTCTTTGACGCGCCCCTCCTCATCCGTGTAGGGTGATTGCACGCGAAAGATGGTTTGCAGATAGGTGATGGCCTCGACCTTTTCGCCGCCGGCAAGGATCAATGCGCCCGTCCATTGCGGGATGGTGACGCCGGTGGTCAACCGGCCGCAGGTAAGGGTGATGGTGTAAGGATGGTGTTTGATGGCCTCTTCCACATCCTTGCGAGCATTATCGCTGTCACGCTCCTCGTCCCCATCACCGGCCACGTTGACGACCTTGAAGTGACGGAAGACGGGGTCTTGGCGGAGCGTCTCCGCCAACGCTTTGGCCTCCTTCACGCCGGGCACCTTCCAGACGGTGTGCCGCAGAGCCTCGCGATAGTCCTTTGTTGCAAAGGGAAAGTCGCGGTTTTCATCCGCGCCATGGAGTAAGGCGAGAAAGCGCCGCACCTCCGCCGCGTGGACGAACTCCCCAATCCGCGCACCGGCGGGCATCTTCCCGAGGTCACGCTCTTGGTCGCCGGTCCACGTGCGAAAGAACTCCCGGAAACTGAAGCAATGGCCCTCGAGTGTCCGCTCGGCGTATTCCGAGCCCCGGAAGTAGTCGCTGAGGTCGTAGACATTGAGGCGCATTTGCGGGAGCCCGGCGTAAGGGTTGCTGTCGCCGCCATGCTCCTCGGCCCAGCGGGCTTTGGCGTTTTGCTCGGCCATATAGTCCCAAGTGTAAACGTTCTCGGTCGGGAAGGTGCTCTCGATATTGTAGGGCGTTCCGGAGAGGGCCAGCCGGTGCTTGGCTTGGATTCGGTCAAGGACGTCGTTCCCCAAGTCGGTCTGCGTGCCTTCGTGCGCCTCGTCGACGATAAGCAAATCCCATTCCGCGCCGTAGACATCATCATTCTTCTTGTAGCGTCCGTTCACGGCCTCGGCTTCGCGCATATCCTGCAGCGAGGTGAAATAGACGATGTTTTTGAGCTCGGGTCGAAAGCCCGTCGTGTGGTGGGTCTGGAAATAGAAATCGGTCCCGGGAAAGACCTTGTTGAAGTCGTCGCGCCAATCCTGTTCGACCGCCGGGCGGTGGGTGAGGATGAAGACGCGGGAGCACCCCATCTCCTTGGCCAGCGTCAACGCGGCGATGGTCTTTCCGAAACGCATTTTCGCGTTCCACAGCACCGCCGGGACGCCGGCCTTGAAACGGCGTTTCGCCAGGTCGACCGCCTCACGCTGGCTTGGGCGCAGGATGATTTCCTGCGCGTGGGAGACCTCGTTCACGGAAAGAGAGACCCGCCCCTCCTTCGCCGCACGGATGGCCTTTTTGACCGTCTCCAGATTTGTGCGGAACCACTCGCGCCCGGCCCCCTTTCTGGGTTTCACGCGCGGATGCCCGGAGTTGACCAACACGTGATGGACATTGATATCACCGATGACTTTGGCGGAGCCTGTCGCCAACTCCGTGTGAAGCAGGGCGTAAGCGATGCCGGCGGTTTTGGTGTACTGGTCGATGCGCCTCTTCGCGGCATTGTTCAGTGCTTGGCAATTGGGGGAGAGTGCCGCGCGCGCCGCCATGAGTGGCAGGTCGCACTGCACGGTTGTCTCGCCTACCTTCAGCAGGCCGGCGTGGTCGCTGTCCGGGATGGCAAAAACGTAGATGAGTTTGTAGGAGTAGGGGTTTTCGATGACGGACACAGACATGGGATCAACCTTTTTGGAAGAGGGTTTTGACGAGGACGGGTTTGGGGCGGCGGGGGTCGGCCCAGTCGAGAATGCGGCAGTAGGCGGGCTCGCGGTTGTCGAGGAGGTCGGGTTCGGAGTCGGCGCCCGGTGGGACGAAGCGGAGGCCGTCCATCTGCCACACGTTCCAGGAAATGATCTCGGCGAGGGCGCGGCAGTCCGCCAAGGGAAGTTCGTCGGCCTTGAGGAAGCGGTCGCGGCGGGCCTCAATGACGGCGGCGAGGAGGTTCTCGCGGGCAAGGAGAAGGTTGTCGCCCTGCCAGTCGTAGCCATAGGTGGCGCGGAGGGCGCATTTGGCCCAGGCCAGCCAGTCCTTGGTGCGGCGGGTGTTCTCGGAAACGACGCGGAGCTTGCGGTCGAGGATGCCGACGCGCTCGGGGACGGGGATGGGGTGGCCGGTGGCGGCGTCGTAGCGGGTGGTGAGGTAAGGGGCCTCGCCGCAGGTGATTTCGAGGCGCGGCAGACGCACGTAATCGCGCCAGGAGCGGTCCGGCGAAAAGCGGATGGGTGCCTGCGTGGGCTCCCAGCGGCGGCCGCCGGGAAGGGGGAGGGTGAAGCGGGCGTCGTGGCCGAACCAGGCCGCGTCGATGAGGTTGTTTTGCGCGTTGACGACCCAGGCGGGGGTGAAGACCTCGGCGCGTTCGGCGGAGCGGCGGCGCTGGACGTGGGCGGCTTTGGCGGTGCGGGGGCGGATGACGCGGCCGTTCACGCCGGTGATGGCCTCGAGGCGGATTTCGTCCTGCGCGTGGTGGCCAAGCGCGGCGTAATCCTCCGTGCCCCAGAGGATGTTGCGGCCCGTGGTGCGGTCTTTGAGGAGCAGGTCGAGGACGCCGGGGACGACCTTCACCAGGTCATCCTCGAGGATGTCGACTTCCCCCAACAAGGGCATAAAAAGGCGTGCCTCCGACCGACGATCTCATCGGAGGCCTACCACAGCCCTACAGAAAATCGTACAGCCGGAAGCACGCCGGGGATATCCCGACGCACTTCCGCGTGCATTCGTTTCTGTATGGAAGGTGGTAGTTTCCGATGAACGAATGTATGCGTTGACGCATCGTTTGGCGCTTGCGCGGCAGTCTCCCGCCGCATAAGCTATGTACCAGCAAAATACCCCATTTTCCCCGCGCTGTCAAACGGGCGCGGCGGGGGCCGCAGGTGCCGCGGGGCGGGGCGTTAGCTTCTTGTTAGGCTTTGACTTTGGCCGCGGGAAGCGTTATACTGTGGGAACTTTCTTTCTTCCACTAGGAGATTTGCCATGTCTGATGTCATCCGCAACGTGCTCGTCGTCAACGCCGGGAGTTCCTCGCTCAAGTTCATGCTGTTTGACATGGCCAGCGAGCAGATGTTGGCCAAGGGGCAGGTGGAGCGCATCGGCATCGGGAACGCGCTCTTCACCTTCTCGACGGAGGGCTTCGCGGAGAAGCAGAGCCCGTGCGAGGCGCCCGACCACGCGGCGGCGATCCGCCTGGCGTGCGACGCGCTGACGGATCCGGCGAAGGGCGGGTGCCTGAAGAGCTTCGCGGACATCGACGCGGTGGGCCATCGCATCGTGCACGGCGGCGAGAAGTATTCCCAGCCGGTGAAGCTGGACGAGCACGCGCTGACGGAAATCGAGAAGCTTTCGCCTTTGGCGCCGCTCCACAACCCGGGCGCGCTGCAAGGCATCCGCGGGTGCGAGCAGGTGCTCCCCGGGGTGCCGCACGTGGCGGTCTTCGACACGGCGTTCCATCAGACGATGCCCGAGGAAAGCTACCTCTACGCCCTGCCGCGCGAGCTGCACGACAAGCTGGGCGTGCGCAAGTATGGCTTCCATGGCACGAGCCACCGCTTCGTGACGGAACGGGCGGCGGAGGTGCTGGGCAAGCCGCTTGACCAGGTGAACCTGGTGACGTGCCACCTGGGCAACGGCTCCTCCATCACGGCGGTGAAGGGCGGCAAGTGCTTCGACACGTCGATGGGGATGACGCCGCTCGCGGGCGTGGTGATGGGCACGCGCTCGGGCGACGTGGACCCGGCCATCGCCTTTTATCTGATGAAGAACGGCTACAGCGCCGAGGACGTGGACACCCTCTTCAACAAGCAGGGCGGCGTGTGCGCGCTGGGCGGCTCCAGCGACATGCGCGACATCTGCGCGGCGTGCGAGAAGGGCGACCACAACGCGCAGGTGGCCCTGGCGCGCCTGGTCCACAGCTATGCGATGTACGTGGGCGGCTACGTGGCGCTCCTGGGGCACACGGACGCAATCATCCTGACCGGCGGCATCGGCGAGAACAGCTGGGAGACGCGCCAGGCCTTCCTGAAGGTGCTCTCGGGCCTGGGCGTCACGCTGGACGCGGAGACGAACCGCCACGTGCGCGGCGTTGAGGCGACCATCTCCGGCAAGGATTCCGCCATCCCGGTGATCGTCATCCCGACGAACGAGGAGCTGATGATCGCCCGCGAGACCTTCACGCTGCTGAGCAAGTGAGCGCCCCGCAACCCGTCCACATCCTCTTTGACCTGCGCACGCTCGGCACCCTGACGCCGCCTGCGCGGGTCTATCTCTTGGCGTTGGTGGACGGATTGTTGCCGGCGCTGCTGGAAGGGAACCGCGCGACGGTGGCGCTGCCGCCGGATGAGCCCTTCCCCCTGCAGCGCATCGAGCACCCGAACATCGCCTATCGCACGCTGGCCCATCCGGCCCGCTCGCGCCAAGGGGCGCACGAGCTGGCCGCGTTGGTGCGGGAAACGCGCCCGGGCGTCTATTGGGGGGCGGATCCGACGGTGGCCGTGCCGGCGACGCCGTGGCAGCGGAGGCGCCTGCGCGTGGTCTATGCCTTCCAAACGCTGACGCGCCCCTCGGCGAACGGGTTGATCCGCTGGGTGGCGCGGAGCTGGCGCCAGCTGACGGTGTACCGGCGGATCCTGCTGGCGGACGCGCTGGTCTGCCCCAGCCATGCGCTGGCGGTGCGGCTGGTGGCGCGGCTGGGCCTGCGGGCGCGACGGCGGGCGCGCGTCATCCGCAACGGCGTCCACCCGCTCTTCCGGCGCCACACGGAAGAGGAGATTTTGGCGGCGCGGCGGGCGTGGCTGGTGCCGCGGCGCTACGTGATGATGGCGGGGCATTCGGTCTTCGCGAAGGATCTGGCCGTGCCGCTGCGCGCGCTGGGGCAGAACGAGGAGGTCTCGTCCGTCACCTGCGTGATTGTGGGGGACGCGCGGCTCCCGGCGGCCCTGCGCGAGACGATCCGCGATTGCCACCTGGAAGGCATGGTGCGCTTCATCGACGCGGCGGCCATCTCCCTGGAGGCGCTTTCCGCGCTCTACAGCGGCGCGGTGGCGACCTTCGAGCCCGCGAACGGCGCGGAGTATCGCCCCGCCATCCTGCGGAGCATGGCCTGTGGTACCCCCGTCATCTGCGGGGCGGACGCGGCCAACAACGAGCTTTACGGCAACGCCGCGCTCCGCGTCCACCCCACCGACCCGACGGAATGGTCGCGCGCCTTCGTCAGCCTCTCGCTCTCGGCGCCGTTGCGCGAGCGCCTCACGGCGCGCGGGGAGGCCTGCGCGGCGGAACGTTCCTGGGGCGCCGCGGCGCGCGCCACCTACGGCGTCGCCCGCGAGCTGGTCGCAATCCCCTGAGGCCGACATGGGCGTCTCCCCCGCGCAAGAGGCTTTTCTGGCGCTCCCCGAGGCGGAGCGGCGCTTCCATGAGCACTTCATGGCGCTAGCCTTGCGCGAGGCGGAACAATCGGCCGCGGCGGGCGAGGTGCCGTGCGGGTGCGTCGTCGTGCGCCTGCCGGAAGGGTCTTTTGAGAAAGGCGTGGCGCGCCCCAGGCCGCTTGACGACCCTTGGTGCGCGCGGATTTTGGCGCGGGCGCACAACCAGACCGAGCTCTTGCGCGACCCGACGGCCCATGCCGAGACCATCGCCATCACCGCGGCGGCCGCAGCCTTGGGGGACTGGCGGCTCGAGGGGACGGCCGTCTATGTGACGAAGGAGCCTTGCCCGATGTGCGCGGGGGCGCTGGTGTGGGCGCGCCCGGCGCTGGTGGTGTGGGGGCTGACGGATTTGGAGCGCGGCGGGGAGAGTGCTTTTGGTATACTATCGAGCGATCGGACGAACCATCGCCCGAGATTGCTCGCGGGGGCGCTCGAGGCGCGTTGCCGCGGGCAGTTCACCGAGTTTTTCAGGAGCCGACGAAAGGAGCCCCGGGAATGAGCAGACATCTTCTTGCCATGCTGGCGATCGTCGCGGCGGGGGCGCTCGCGGCGACGGAACGGTTTCCCGGGCCGGAGTGGAAGGAACTGCCCGACCCGTGCGCCTCGCCCTACGCGCAGCCAGGCGGCACGCTGGTCTACGCCGGCAGCATCCCGCCCAACAGCTTCAACGGCTACTTGGACAACAACACGTTCACGGCGATGGTCTTCGCGTTGCTTTACCCGGCGATGCTGAACCTGGACACGCGCACGGGCGATTATGGCCCCGGCCTGGCCGACTGGTGGGAAATCAGCGATGACAAGAAGCGCTACACCTTCCACATCGACCCGCGCGCGAAGTGGAGCGACGGCACGCCCGTGACGGGCCATGACGTGAAGGCGACCTTCGACGAGATCAAGAACCCCAAGAGCCTCACCGGCCAATTCAAGGTGCTCTTCGCAGACGTGGAGAAGGCCGAGGTGGACCCGGACGACGCGCGCACCGTCCACTTCACCTGCACCGCCGTCCACTGGCGCAACTTCGGCAACATCGGCGGCTCGCTCAACATCCTGCCCAAGAAACTCATCGACGAGGCCAAGGCCAAATGCCGCGCGGAAGGGCGCGACGAGGCGCTCGCCTTCAACGACCTCAACTTCAACCTCCACATCGTCGGCGGGCCCTACTTCGTCGCCGAGCACAAGGAGGGGCGTTACCTGACCCTCAAGCGCCGCCCGGATTGGTGGTGCTTCCAAACGCCCAGCGGCCGGGGCGTCTACAACTTCGACCGCATCCGAATCCGCTTCTTCATGGACCAAAACAACGCCTATGAAGCCTTCAAGAAAGGCGAGGTCGACGTCTACGCCGTCTACTCCGCGCGCATCTGGAACGCCGAAAGCGTGGGCGAGCGTTTCGAGAAGAACTGGATCGTCAAGCAAAACGTCCACAACCACGCGCCCATCGGCTTCCAAGGCCTCGCCTTCAACCTGCGCAAGCCGCCCTACGACGACATCCGCGTGCGCAAGGCCCTGGCGCACCTCTTCGACCGCCGCCGCATGGTGCGCTCGCTGATGTACAACTCCTATTTCATGCTCCGCTCCTACTGCACCGACCTCTACGACGCCAAGCACCCCTGCCTCAACGCCGACCTCGAATACGACCCCGACGAGGCCCTGCGCCTGCTCACCGAGGCCGGCTTCCGCTTCAACCCAGAGAGCGGCAAGATGGAGCGCGGCGGCGTGCCCTTCACCGTCCACCTCCTCTCGCGCTCCACCGGCGACGCCGTCTACCTCGCCCTCTTCAAGGAGGCCCTCGAGCGCCTCGGCATCGGCCTGGAAATCTCCCAGAAAGACTTCGCCACCTGGATGCGCGAGATGGAAAACTACAACTTCGAGGTCACCCTCTCGGCCTTCTCCAGCGGCCTCTTCCGCGACCCCGAAGCCATGTGGTCCAGCCAATACGCCGACGTCCCCAACGGCATCAACCACCCCGGCTTCCGCGACCCCGAGGTCGACCGCCTCGTCGAACAGCAAAAAACCGAGTTCTCCCTCGACAAGCGCAACGACATCATGCGCCGCATCGACGCCATCGCCACCGCCGCCGTCCCCCACATCCTCACCTGGAGCACCGACTCCACCCGCCTCCTCTACTGGAACAAGTTCGGCACCCCAGACACCGTCCTCGGCAAATACGGCGACGAACTCTCCGTCCCCGTCTACTGGTGGTACGACCCAGACTCCGCCCGCGAGCTGGCCGACGCCATGCGCACCGGAGCCCCCCTCCCCGGGCGCACCGTCGAAGTCTACTACGACGACGTCATGCCCCCCGAACCCGCGCCAACGCCCCAGCCCGAGCCCCAGCCGGCCCCCGAGACCACAACCCCCGCAGCCTGACACCATCCTACCATGCCCCACCCCGACGACCCCCAAGACGAACTCTTCGCCACCCTCGACGAACCCCCCGAACCCGAAGCCACCCCCGCCGCCCCGGAAGCCCCCGCCGACGGCGACGCCAAGGCCGACGCCGCCCCGGACATCCGCGACCGCGGCCCCTTCGGCCGCCTGATGGACGACAACTTCCTCAAGTTCGCCGCCTACTCCATCTGCGACCGCGCCCTCCCCACCGTCGAGGACGGCCTCAAACCCGTCCAACGCCGCATCCTCCACGCCATGTGGGAAAAGGACGACGGCCGCTTCTCCAAGGTCGCCGGCGTCGTCGGCAACACCATGCACTACCACCCGCATGGCGACGCCGCCATCAAAGACGCCATCGTCACCCTCGCCAACAAACGCTATCTCATCCAAGGACAGGGCAACTTCGGCAACATCCTCACCGGCGACGAAGCCGCCGCCGGCCGTTACATCGAGTGCCGCCTCACCAAGCTCGCCCGCGAGCAACTCTTCTCCCCAAAAATCACCGAATACGTCCCCAGCTACGACGGCCGCAACAAAGAGCCCACCCTCCTCCCCGCCAAAATCCCCCTCTGCCTCATGCTCGGCGTCGACGGCATCGCCGTCGGCCTCTCCACCGCCGTCCTCCCCCACAACTTCATCGAGCTCCTCCAGGCCGAGATCGCCATCCTCCAAAAGAAGCCCTGCCCCACCCTCTTGCCGGACTTCATCACCGGCGGCGAGATGGACGCCTCCGACTACGACGACGGCCGCGGCTCCGTCAAGGTCCGCGCCCGAATCGAGGAACGGAAAGGCGAGAAAAACAAACTCTTCGTCACCTCCGTCCCCTACGGCGTCACCACCGACCGCCTCGCCGAATCCATCGAGAAGGCCATCAAATCCAAGCGCCTCCCCATCAAGCACATCGACAACTTCACCGCCGAGGCCGTCGAAATCGAGCTCACCCTCAACCCCGGCTCCGACCCCGAAAAGGTGCGCAAGGCCCTCTACGCCTTCACCGACTGCGAGCGCCGCATCCCCAGCCGCATCGTCGTCCTCTCCCAAAACCGCCCCTGCGAGATGACCGTCTCCGAGGTCCTCGCCCGCCACGCCGAGCTCCTCCAGGACATCTTCCGCCGCGAGTTCCAAGTCCGCCTCCGCGAAATCG
Organism: uncultured Kiritimatiellota bacterium; assembly: GCA_944389585.1. Lineage (GTDB taxonomy): Bacteria > Verrucomicrobiota > Kiritimatiellia > RFP12 > DVOR01 > Spyradenecus. Next base: position 8,677 of record CALXMW010000012.1, on the reverse strand, counting down.
ACGCGCTCATCCTCCGCAAGACCCTCGAGGCCCTCTTCATCGAAAAACGCATCTACAAGCGCATCGAAGGCGTCAAAACCGCCGAGGCCGTCTCCGCCGAGGTCCGCAAAGGCTTCGAGCCCTACGCCCAACTCCTCGAGCACCCCCTCACCGACGACGAGGTCGACCACCTCCTCAAAATCCCCATCCGCCGCATCTCCCTCTACGACATCAACAAACACAACGACGAGCTCAACGCCCTCCGCGCCGAGTACGCCCAAATCAACGACGACCTCGCCCACCTTCCCCGCTACGCCGTCAAATACCTCAAGGCCCTCATCAAAGAATACACCCCCCAATACCCCCGCCTCACCCAAATCGCCGACGGCTTCCAGCAAATCGACGAACGCGCCCTCACCTCCACCGAGCTCACCCTCCGCCTCTCCGAAGACGGCTACCTCGGCCACGACGTCAAGCAAGGCCAAATCCTCTTCCCCTGCTCCAGCCTCGACAAACTCTACATCCTCTGGAGCGACGGCCGGTACCGCTTCATCCCCCCGCCCGACAAGTTCCTCGTCGACGCCGCCTACGCCCCCGGCCACGCCTGGCTCGACGCCCTCCGCCCCCGCGCCCCCATCCGCTTCTTCGACGTCGGCCTCTACGCCCGCGACGACGTCTTCACCTGCGTCTACTACGAGCCCATCTACGGCTTCACCTACTTCAAGCGCTTCACCTGGGGCGGCATGATCATGAACAAGGACTACGCCCTCATCCCCGAAGGCGCCACCATCCTCCTCTTCTGCAAAGGCACCCCAGAGGCCATCTACGTCAAATACAAATACATGAAGAACCAGCGCATCACCCAGCAGGTCTTCTCCCCCGCCGAGGCCCGCCTCACCGCCGCCGCCTCCAAAGGCATCCAAATGACCCCCAAGCAAATCGAGCGCATCTCCACCAAGCAAGAAGCCTGGTGGGTCCCCGCCGAAGGCTCCACCAAAGGCGCCCTCTTCACCTAAGCGCCACACACAACAAAGCCCCCGCGACGCCACCGCCGCGGGGGCGTTGTCATATCCCCCACCCCCTCAAAGCCCCGCCGCGCCCTCCCACACGAACCGCCACGGGAACGCCCGCGCCTCCCCCGCGTAATCGATGCCGACGCGCGGCCCGGCGCGGACGCCGCGCGGCCGAAACGCACGCAACCCCAGCTCCGGCACCTCCTCCGCGACAAGCAGTTCCGGCCCCTCGACAAGCGACGCCCCATCAAACGAACGATCGATCCCCAACCCCTGACACAACCGCCCCGGCCCATTCAGCAACCCCCGCCGCCGCGCAGGCGAAAGCGCCCCCCACACCACCCCATGCCGGCGCATCGCCATCGCGTCATGCCCCAACAACGGCCGCGCGGCACGGATCAACACCGCCGAAGGCTCCCCCTCCGGCTCCGTCACCGCGTTGAGACAATGGTGCATCCCATAAACAAAATACACATACGCCGTCCCCGGCGCGGCGAACAACGTCTCCGTCCGCGCCGTCCGCCGATACCCATACGCATGGCACGCCTTGTCGCAGCGCCCGACATACGCCTCCGTCTCGCAAATCACGGCCGCCGCCCACGCCCCCTCCAACCGCCGCAGCAACAGCTTCCCCAGCAACGCCCGCGCCACGCGCACGGTGTCCCCCGCATAAAACCCAGCCGGAAGCACGTTCATGCCAAAAGTCTACCACAATCCACGTCTCACCAAAGTCAAACGCGCCCCTTTGCCAATGAACGCGACCTCAAGGGAGGCACGCAGGAAAGGTCGGGGCCTTTATCCCACCAAAAGCAGAGGAGGCCGTTGGGTTGCTCGACGGTGCCTTTCCCGTAGGAAGCGTAGGCGTGGGTGTAGCAGACGGGGCCCTCGAGGTGTTTCTCGAGCCACTCTGATTGAGGAACTCGGTCTCATTGTAGATGGTCACGCTCTTGGGACGTGGAAGCCAAACGCAGATTGACAGGGAAGCGGGGATAAGGTAAAGTAACGCCAAGCTGAGAGGGTATCTGGAGCGGCAAGCATGAATGCCTTTGGGTTTTTGGCGTTCGCGGCGGCCTCATTGGGGGCGCTGTGGGTGGGGATTGACGTGGGGCGGGAGCCGCCGATGGTGTTGGCGGAAGGCCCGTGGGTGGAGGGGTGTGAGCGTGTGGGAGAGACGTTGCGCGTGGAAGTGGCGGAGGATGCGCCGGATTTGCGGTTTGATTTTGTGGGGTTGCCGGAGGGGGCGGAAGTGGGCTATGAGGCGTTCGACGCCGCAGGGGCGCCGCTTGGCGGAGGGATGGGGATGTGGGTGCCGCTGTCACGCTGGGAGGGGGTACGGACGGTGGCGTTTTATGGGGTGGATGGCGCCGACTTCTCGGCGGAGAGACGGGTCTCTTCGCGGGTCGACGGGGGGCAGGCCGCCGGGGGCACCGGAACGAAGGCGGGGCTGGCCGCGGCGCGGGCTGGTTCCGGGGATGGGTTCGTGGTGAGGGTGATTCCGGGGGAAGGGGTGGCGAAGTTGGAGACGAGCGAGCCGGAGGTGGTGGTGGCGGGGATGTCGATGGAGAACCCGATACGGACGGTGTCTTCGTTGAAGGATGTGTTGGTGAACAGCGATGAGCTGGAGGAGGCGCCTGGGTATGGGAAGTGGCAATTCAAGTTGTCTGTCGAAGGTGAGTTGCTTGTGCCTTCCGGGACGCGGTTTCAGGCGGGGGCGGATGATACGGCGCGGGTGACGATTGGGGGATGCGTTTCTGCGGGCGGGGGCGAAGCCGCTGACGGTGCAGTTCAGCGGGGATCAGACGGATGAGGGGCAGACGCATACGGAGCGGGCGTCGGTGCAGATCCGCCCGGCGCCGACATCGCTGTCGTTCCAGCCCGGGGTTTTGACGGTGTCACCCGCCGGGGCTTCCGGGCCGGCCGTTGGGGTCGGGGAACATGGCGCGCTGCGGTATGAGCTGATTGCGGGCTCGGCGTCCGGGTTGGTCTCGATTGAAGGGCTGAACGTCTCCGCGGGCCCGGGGCTGACGGCGCTGGTGGAGGACTTGTTGCGGGAGGGCGGAAAGCCGCCGGAGCCGTTTGACGTGCAGGTGGGCTGGAAGGCGTATTATGACGGGGGCGTTTCCGGCTGGGGCGTGGAGGTGGCCTCTGGGACGGCAACGCTGAAAGTGCGCGTGGAGGTCTCCTCGAAGGTGAAGGCGGAGGCCGAGGCGGGAAGCTGTTGCGATTGCGCGGAGGGGACGGAGACGAAGGTGGACGCGGGGTGCGTCTCGTTCCGCCAGGCGTTTGGGCGGACGCCGCTGTTGGCGGGGATGCCGGTGGGGGCGCTGGCGATTGAGGAGGAAGTGTTTGACGAGGCATTGTTCACGCCGGCGGCATTGCGGTATGACCACCCGATGATGCGACGGCTGGATCCGGAGACGCGGCTGGTGACGACTCCGATGGGCTGGACAATCGCGTATGGCGCGGACGGGTTCCCAATCGACACGGACGTGGCGTTGGACAGCAGGCTGGAAGAGGTGGCGAGCGAGACACAGGAGGTCTTCGCCGACCGCTCGCGCGTGGCGTATGACGCGGCGGGCAAGGTCTCGGCGCTGATTTCGCCGCGGGGGGTGCGCGTGCCGGTGGATGAGCTGGGGATTTCGGTGGAGCGGGACGCGGCGGGGAACATCGCGCGGGTGGAATCCGTGGCGGATGGGACGCTGGAGGTGGCGGTGACTTCACCGACAGCCTACACGGTCTCATGGACGAACGCGGAGGGGGCGGGGAGAAGTCCTTCGCGTTTGCGAAAGAGGGGGAGGACACGTTGCTCCTGATGGACGGCCCCTTCCCGGTGCGCTGGCGGTGGGTGCCGGAGGCGCGCGACTTCGCGATGACCTTGGGGGAGGGCGACGAGGCGGCGACGACAGCGCGGACGGTGGCGTATGCCGGCGAGACGGTGCGTGTGGCGAAGCAGACCTCGCGCGCCGGGGTCGTCGCGGCGGCGGAGACGCAGCTCATAGACGCCAAGAACGGCAACGCGGTGGTGGGGCGTTCGGTGGGTGGGCGCACGACCCTCTCGGCCACGCGGGTGGAGGCGGGCGACGGCTTGGGACGCAAGGCCTCGGAGACGGACGAGCGGGGATTGGTGCGCGCTTATGCCTACGATGCCTATGGGCGCACGCTGACGGAAACGGAGACGGGCGCGGGACGGACGCGGGTGACGAGCCACGTCTACACGGCAGACCCTTTGGATCGGCGGCCGTGGCTGACGACGGAGGCGGTGGATGGGACGACGGTGCGCACTGTCTCCTTCATGGAGGCGACGGGGGTGGACGGCGGCCTCATTGAGGCGACCTCGACGTGCGGCTTGACGACGACGACCTTTTATTACCCGGCAGACGAGGCCAACCGCGTGGCGGCGGGACGGGTGCGCGCGACGGTACGCCCGGATGAGCGGATGACGGCCTATGCGTATGCGGCGGACGACGCAGGCGGCTTCCTGGAGACGGCCACCGAAGGGCTCGACGCGGATGGCTACGGGACGTTCGAGGCAATCCCCGGCAAGAGCACGCGGACGCTGACGACATGGGACGCGCGCGGCAACGCGGTGCGCGTGGAGCGGCAGGCGCTCATCGGGGAAAATTGGGTGCCGCTGACGTGGGAGGCGCGGGCCTACAACGCGGCCCACCAACACACAGGCTCGACCTTCTCGAACGGCAAGGAGACCGCCTCCAAGTGGATCTGCACGGGGCCGCTGTGGGAGGTGGATGAACGGGGCATCGCCACGACGAACGTCTACAATTCGCTGAAGCAGCGCGTCTCAAGCACACGGCATGGCCCGCGGGGGGCACTGGCGACGACGTACGCCACCGACGCTGCGGGGCGGGTGACGGGGACGGCGCGCGGGGCCCTGGCCTCGGCGTCGGCCTATGACCTCAGCGGGCGTTTGATCTCGGAGACGGATGAGCAGGGACGGACGACGGCTTATGCCTACCCTGACGAATGGACGACCGTGACGACGCTCCCGGGCGGTGGGACGCGGGAGGTGACGGTGGACGCGGCAGGGCGGGTGCGCTCCGTCACAGGCTCGGCGGTGACGCCGGAGTGGCGCACCTATGGGCCGGATTGGGTGCTGGTGCATTACGGCGAGGAACATGGGGCGCGCTGGACGAAGACCTTCACGGACAGCCTGGGCCGGGTGGTGCGCGAGGAACGCGCCGGCGCGAACGGAAGCGTCCTGACAACGGTGAACACCTACAACGCCAAGGGGCAGCTCGTCCAAGTGGCGCGGACGGGCCAAGCGACGGTGGCCTATGCTTATGACGACTGGGGCGACCGCGTCTCGACGCAGGTGGGTGACCGCGCCGCGCTGACGGAGGAGACGGAGTGGATTCTTGTGGACGGCGAGCCGTGGCAGGAGACGACGCGCACGGTGGCGGGATTGACGGAATGCGTGCGCGTGGACGCGGAGGGGGAGCGCCAGGTGGCCGTCGACGTGCGCGGGAACGAGACGGAGACAAGCGTCGTGGACAGCGGCGCCTGGCGCACCACCACGGTGCGGCGCCCAGGCGTGGCGAACACGGAAATCGAGTGGGCGTTGGACGGTTTGCCGGAAATGACGGTGGATACGGCGAACGCCATCCGCTCGATGACCTATGACGTCTATGGGCGATTGGTCGCGGAGACTGACGGGCGCGGCAACACGGTCACGCGGGCCTACGATGCACTGGGGCGTTTGGCTTCGGTGGAGGACGAGGCGGAGGCCGTGACGGCCTATGGCTATGACGCGGCGGGACGGGTGTGCACGCTGACGAACGCGCTCGGCAACGTGACGGTCTATGCCTATGACGTGCGGGGGCGTTTGACAAGCGCGGGAGGCGCGGTGTATCCTGTCCGATATGAGTATGATGTCTACGGGAACCGCACCAAGATGACGACCTTCCGGGACGAGGAGGGCGAGGGTGACGTGACCGCATGGGCCTACGACGCGGCGACAGGCGCGGTCGTCTCAAAGACCTATGCCGACGGCCGCGGGACGGTCTACACGCTGACGGATCTGGGCCAGGCGGCGACGCGCACGGACGCCCGCGGCGTGGTGACGACGTATGCCTACAATCTCTATGGCGACCTCGTGTCGCAAACCTATTCCGACGGCACGCCGGCGGTGACCTATGCCTACGATGCGTTGGGGCGCCAGGCGCAGGCGACGGACGCGGCGGGGACGACGACCTTCACCTATGGGCAATACGGCGAGTTGGTCTCGGAGTGCGTCTCGGGCGGGTATGACAAAACGCTCACCCGCCACACCGATGCCTTCGGGCGGGACGTGGGCTATTCCCTTGACGGCGTGCGCCAGCGGACGTTGGCTTACGACGCAGAAACGGGCCATCTCTCGGGGATGGACGGTTTTGCGTGGGAGTATCTGCCGGGCAGCGACCTGAAGTCCACGCTCACCTATCCCAACGGCGCGACGGCGGAGTGGACGTATGAGCCGCACCGCGACCTCCTCACGCAGGAGAAAAACACCGTCAACGGCGCAGTCACCTCGCAGTACGACTACACCAACGACCTCCTCGGCCGCCGCACGGCCATCGGCAAATCCGGCTCCATGATGGCGCAGGACGAGACGCAGGCCTATACGTATAACAAGCGCGACGAGCTGCTCTCCGGCCAAGGGCGCACCTACGTCTACGACGACATCGGAAACCGAACGGAGGCCGAGGGGCGCGACTATGTCGCCAACAACCTCAACCAATACACGGCGATTGACGACTTCGCGCCGGAGTACGACGCCGACGGCAACCAGACGAAGGTGCAGACCGAGACCGGCGTGTGGACGGTGGGATATAACGCTGAGAACCGCCCCATTCGTTGGGAGCAGGGCGAGACCGTCATCGAGATGGCCTTTGACCGTCTGGGTCGCCGCGTGTGGATGCGCGAAAGCGAGGGCGACACCGTGACCAAGGAGGAGCGCTTCGTCTATGACGGCTACCTCTGCGTGCAACGGTTGGACGCGACGCAGGGGAACGCCGTGCGGACGGAGTTCGTGTGGGATCCGACGGAACCCGTCGCCACGCGGCCTTTGGTCCTGCGCGCCAAGAATTGGGGTCTCAATCTCTTCTACTCACACGACGGCAACAAGAACGTCGCGGAGGTCTTCTACCACGCCCCGCAGAACGGCATCGCCGCCCATTACGACTACGCCCCCTTCGGTACCATCACCCGCACCTCCAGCGCCACCCGCACGATGTCCCCCGCATAAAACCCTGCCGGAAGCCCCTCCATCATCCCCCCGAAGCCCCCCGGAAACGCTCCCCCCACTCTGCCATCGCCCCCAGCACAGGCAGTAACGTGCGTCCCAGCGCCGTCAACGCATAGGTCACCGTGGGCGGGTTCGTCGAATGCGCCGTCCGCGACACCAGCCCATACCCCTCCAACGCCCGCAGGTTCTCCGTCAGCACCTTTTGCGTCAGCAACGGCCGGAACGCCCCCAACAGCGCCGCATGGCCCAGCGGCCCCTCCCCCAGCCGTTGCAAAATCAGCGGCCGCCACCGGTTCCCCACCACCCGCAACGTCACCGCCACCGGGCACGGCGGCAACGCCCCGCGCGAAAATCGCGCCCGCACGGCCAAGGCACTTTTTTGTGCCTCCTTCCGCCTCGCCTTCGCATTCGCTATCATGGTGCCAGTTTAACACAAAGGAGCCCCCCATGCACTTCACCCAAATCCGCAACGCCACCGCCCTCCTCGGCTATGCCGGCAAACGCATCCTCATCGACCCCATGTTCGCCGACCGCTTCGCCCTCCCCGCCCTCCCCCTCGCGGCCGACCCCACCCTGCGCAACCCCACAGCACCCCTCCCCTGCCCCGTCGAACGCCTCCTCGACGTGGACGCCATCCTCGCCACCCACCTCCACTACGACCACTTCGACGGCGAGGCCCTCCGCCGCCTCCCCAAACACCTCCCCCTCTTCTGCGCCGACGAGACCGACGCCGCCGAACTCCGCGCCCACGGCTTCACGGACGTCCGCCCCCTTCCCCCCGACGGCTCCCCCCTGGCCTGGCAAGGCCTCACCCTCGCCCGCACCCCCGCCCTCCACGGACAAGGCCCCTGGATGGCCGACCTCTACGCCCGCCTCAACGTCCGCTACGCCGCCTGCGGCGCCCTCCTTCAAGCCCCCGGTGAACCCACCTTCTACCTCGCCGGGGACACCGTCTGGTTCGACGGCGTCGCCCAAACCCTCCGCGACTTCCGCCCCGACATCGTCGCCCTCAACGCCTGCTGCGCACGCCTCACCCAAGGCGGCCCCATCATCATGGGCGCGGACGACGTCTGGCAGGTCGCCATGGCCGCACCCTGGGCCACCCTTATCGCCACCCACATGGAAGCCGTCAGCCACGCCACCCTCACCCGCCGCACCCTCCGCGCCTTCGCCGAGGACAACGCTTTCTCCGAACGCCTCCTCATCCCCGCCGACGGCGAAACCCTCTCCCTCTGACAGCCCCGCCCACAGAGTGGTCGGCCACGAAGGCGGCAGCACTTCCCAGACGACCACCCTGTGGTGCAAAGTTATCAACAGGCCACCTACAACCCCGCCTCCGGTAAGGCCAGAAAAGCAAACCGCAAAAAAAGGCGATTTGCAAGCCAAATGCGCCAGGGACTTAGGATAGAGCTGAAATGGCTTCATAGGCTGTGAGTCCTTTCAG
>CALXMW010000011.1 GCA_944389585.1 uncultured Kiritimatiellota bacterium | reverse complement strand
GCCCGCATCGTCAAGATCGACCGCGACGAGCGCCGCATCGGCCTCTCCATCAAGGCCGTCGGCATGGACGAAGGCGAGGTCGCCCGCCTCACCGCCGAGGCCGAAGCCGAGACCGAGAGCCACACCGCGCCCCTCGGCTCCTTCGCCAACGCCTTCGAGGAAGCCTTCGCCGCCTCCGAGGAATGGCGCCCCGGCCAAGACAAGTAAGCGCCCCGCGCCACCCCAAAAAGCCCCGGCCACCCGCCGGGGCTTTTTTCGTCCACCCCCCGCCGCACGGCACCCGCCAAAGAAAAGGCTTGACGTGGAGTATACTCGAAAGTTTATAGTATGAGGCTGTTTTATAAAGAAAGGAACCTGTCCATGCACATGGAATCCGCCTTGGTCTCGACGGCTGTCGGCGCAACAATGTGGGGGCTCTCCGGGACCTCCCTGGGCGCGGCCCTGCCCAAAATCAAAAAAGAAAAGCTGCCCCTGATGCTCGGCGCGGGCGCCTTCGTCTTCGGCGCGCAGATGCTGAACTGCGCCATCCCCGCCACCGGGGCCAGCGGGCACCTGGTGGGCGCAGTCTTCCTGACGGCCCTGCTGGGGCCCTGCGCGGCCTTCGCGACGATGGCGGCCATCCTCCTCGTCCAATGCCTGGGCTTCGACGACGGCGGCTTCCTGGCCTACGGCGCGAACCTCTTCAACATGGGCCTGATCGGCTGCCTCTGCGGGGCGACGGCCTTCCGCGGCAAGGCCCATTCCCCGCTGGCGACGATGCTCCTGGCGCTGGCGGCCTCCGTCGCGGCCCTGCAACTGGGCGCCCTGGCGCTCTGCGCGGAAGTCGCGCTCTCGGGCGTCAGCGCCCTGCGCCTGGGCGACTTCCTGACGGCGATGCAGCCCATCCACCTGGCCATCGGCCTGGGCGAAGGCCTGCTGACGGGGATGCTCCTGACGCTGGCGCAGGCGCGGGCCTTCTCCTGGAAGACGCTGACGGCCGGCTTCGCCGTCTGCGCCGCGCTCCTGATCTTCGCCCTTGCCCCCCTCGCCTCCACGGCCCCGGACGGCCTGGAATGGTCCCTCGAACGCGCCGCCGCCCAACCCTAAGATGAACGACGACGCCGACCTCGGGTTCGCCCGCCTCGACCTCTCGCGCCCGCGCCGCACCGGCATGGGCGAGACCGTCTACTGCCCCGGCAAGACCGCCGGGCAGCTCGTGGACATCCTCCGCGCTTTCGCCAAGGCCGGCCAAAGCGTCCTGGGCACGCGCTGCTCGCCCGAACAGGCCCGCGCCGTCGCCGAGGCCGGGCTGGCGGCGGAATACGACGCCACCGCCCGCACGCTCCTCCTCGGGCGCCCCGCCGCGCCCACCCTCGGGCGCGTCATCGTCCTCACCGGCGGCACGGCGGACGTGCCCGTGGCCGAGGAGGCCGCCCGCACGGCGGCCTTCCTCGGCGCGGACGTCACCCGCTGCTACGACGTGGGCGTGGCCGGCCTCCACCGCCTGCTCGGCCGCCTAGGCGAGGTGCGCGCGGCGGACGTCGTCATCGCCGTGGCCGGGATGGAAGGCGCGCTCGGCAGCGTCGTGGCCGGGCTCGTCGAGGCCCCCGTCGTGGCCGTGCCCACCTCCGTGGGCTACGGCGCCTCCTTCCACGGCCTGGCGCCCCTCCTCTCCATGCTCAACGCCTGCGCCGAAGGCCTGGCCGTGGTGAACATCGACAACGGCTTCGGCGCCGCCGTCATGGCCTGCCGCATCCTCCGCCTGGCCCAACGAAAGCGAACCCCATGAGCAGACTCCTCTACCTCGACGGCGCCTGCGGCATCAGCGGCGACATGGCCGTGGCCGCACTCCTCGACCTCGGCGCCGACCGCGCAAAACTCGACGCCGCCCTCGCCCCCCTGGCCCGCGAGGGCCTCGCCTACGCAGTCTCCCGCAAAACCTCGCACGGCCTGGCCGGGTGCGACTTCGACGTGCGCCTGCCCGGGCGCCCCCACCCCGCGGGCGGCCACCATCACCACGAACACCGCAATTTGGCCGACGTGGCGCACGTGCTCGCCCACCTGCCGATGAGCGAGGGCGCGCGCACCCTCGCCGAGCGCGCCTTCCGCATCGTCGCCGAAGCCGAGGCCAAGGCCCACGGCCGCCCCGTCGAGGACATCCACTTCCATGAGGTCGGCGCACTGGACTCCATCGCCGACATCGTCGGCGCGGCCGTCCTCTTCGACGACCTGCGCCTCGACGGCTGCGTGGTCACGCGCCTCTGCGAAGGCTCCGGCACCGTCACCTGCGCCCACGGCGAGCTCCCCGTGCCCGTGCCCGCCACGCTCAACGTCGCCCAAGCCCACGCCATCGCGCTGGAGCTGACGGCCGTGCGCGGCGAGCGCGTCACCCCCACCGGCATCGCCCTGGCCGCGGCGTTGCGCACGCACACCGCGCTCCCCGCGCCCTTCGTGGTCGAGCGGGTCGGCGTGGGCCTGGGCAAGCGCGACTTCGGCGCACCCAACGCCCTGCGCGCCCTCATCATCCGCGACGACGGGCCCGGCGAAGGGCAGATCGTGGCGGTGGAGGCGAACCTTGACGACTGTACCGGCGAGGTCATGGCCGCCGCCGCGGAGCGCCTGCTGGCCCTCGGCGCGCGCGACGTCTGCTTCGTGCCCTGCCTGATGAAGAAAGGCCGCCCCGCCTACATCCTCAAGGCGCTGGCCGACGCGCCGCGCGTGCCGGCCCTCACCCAGGCCCTCTTCCGCGAAACCACCACCATCGGCGTGCGCACCTATCCCGTCGCGCGGACGGTGATGGCGCGCCGCCCCGTCACCCTCGCCACGCCCATCGGGGACATCGCCGCGAAGCGGTGCGAGGGCGCGGGCGTCGTGCGCGTCTACCCCGAATGCGACAGCGTCCGCGCCGCCGCCCAGGCCGCCGGGCTCCCCCTCCCCGAGGCCTTCGCCCTGGCCCAGGCCGCCGCGCGGGAACACCATGACTGAAGACGCCACGCGCCTCCTCGCCTGGCTCCGCCCGCACGCCGCCGGCGGCGTGGCGCTGGCCTTCTCCGGCGGGGCGGACAGCGCCGCGCTCTTGGGCGCGCTTGCCGCGCTCCGCCGCGAAAGTCCCTTCCGTTGCCTGGCCCTCACCCTCCGCACCCCCCTCCAACGCCGCGGCGAAGGGGAGGAGGCCCGCGCCTTGGCCATGCGCCTAGGCGTGCCGTGGCGGGACGTCCCGGCCGACCCGCTGGCGTTGCCCGAGGTCGCCGCGAACGCCCCCGGGCGGTGTTACGCCTGCAAACGCCTCATGATGGATCGGTTGCGCGCCGAGGCCGAAGGGTTCGCCCTGCTTATCGACGGCACCAACGCCGACGACCGCCGCGCCGCGAACCGCCCCGGCCTCCGTGCCCTCGACGAGCTGGGCATCCGCTCGCCCCTCGCCGAGCTGGGCCTCGGCAAAGCGGCCGTCCGCGCCGTGGGCCGCGCGTTCGGCGTGCCGGCGGCGGGCCGCCCCGCCACCCCCTGCCTGGCCACCCGCTTCCCCTACGGCACGCGGCTGGACGAAGCGGCCCTCCGCCGCGTCGAAGCCGGCGAGGACGCCCTCCGCGGCCTTCTCCCCGAGGCGCGCGACCTGCGCCTGCGCGACCACGCCGGCCTTGCCCGGATTGAGGTGCCCGCCGAGATGCTCCCCCTGGCCCTCGAGCGCCGCGAGGCCCTCCTCGCCGCCCTCCGCCCCCTCGGCTACCGGCACGTCGCCCTCGACCTCGCGGGCTTCCGCTCCGGCTCCTTCGACGCCTGACGCCGCCCCACCCTCCCCACCCCCACCCCGTGCGCCGCCGCGCGGGGTTTGCTATCATGTCCGGCACGCGATGGGATGAGCCATCGTTTCTTGCGCTTTGCGCAAACAAGGTTGCTACCCTGAAACTTAGGACCTTTCATGAACGGCACCATGTTTGACGGAGCGCGCCATCCATTGGCGCGTTCCCTTTCATGTATCCGTTCAAGGCTGTCCTAAGGCCGCAGGGTAGATAGATGAAAGGGAGCGTGCTTTATTATGGCCAAAAGGAAACTGGGGGAGCCCCGGGAGGTGCGGACGATGAGAATCGGCTCACCGCGTATTGAATGCCGCAACGGGCGGGCCCGACTGATTGCGGAAATCCGCATCGGCGAGGGCGACGTGCGGCCGCTGTGGTTCGAGGTGGAAGAGAAATACGGGCAATACCTCTGCGCGGAGCGGTCGGACGCCTTTCTTATCGGCCTGCTGAACTTCGCCCAGCGCGAGTGGCTGGACATTGTCTGCGAAGCCCCCGTCTCCGCGCAATTGCTCTATCAGATCCGCACCTACCTTATCCCCTCCCTGGCTCGCAACAGCAAGGCGATGCATGAGACGCGCATCGAGGCGCCGATGGACGACGCGCCGATGGCGAACGCGGGTGGGGTCGGCACGGGCATCTCCTGTGGGGTCGATTCGCTCCACGTCGTCAAGAACTACGCCCACTCGCCCTATCCCGGTCTTTCCCTGACGCATCTCTGCCTGAACAACGTCGGGGCCTACATCGAAGGAAAGGGGCAATACACCTGGCAGGCGGAGCACGCGCGCCAGTTCGCGAAGGAGATGGGCATTGAGTTGATTGTCTCCAATTCCAACATGGCCGCGGCCTTCCAGCAGAACCACCTGCTCACGCACACCTATTCCAGTTGCTTCGCCATCTACGCCCTGCAGAAGCTCTGGAAGGTCTACTTCTACGCCTCGGCGGGGTACGACCTTCAGGAGGCCTTCTCCCTCAGGGACAACGAGCGGCACTCCTCGGACCACTACGAACTGCTTTCCCTGGACTGTTTCTCCACCCGCACGCTCCAGATTTACTCCGAAGGTATGGCCATCACGCGCTTTGAGAAGGAGCGGGAGCTGGCCGATTGGCCGCCGGCGCAGAAGTATCTCCACGTCTGCACGATGGACACCGGCCCAAACTGCGGTCACTGCAGCAAATGTCTGCGGACTCTGACCGCCCTCGACGCGCTGGGCTGCCTGCAACGCTTCGACAACGTCTTCGACGTCTTGGCCTACCAGGCGCGCCGCGCACGAAACCTCGGCTGGCTCTACGGCCAACACATCGGCGCCGACGGCGACGCCATGACAGAGCCCGTCTACGACGCCCTCAAAGACGAAATCCCCCTTGGGCAAAAACTCCACGCCATCGCCCGCGAAGGCTACATCCGCCTCGCCAAAATCGAGTGGCTCCGCCGTCGCGTCCACCCCATTCTCGAACGGCTTAGGGGCCGGAAGCGTCTCTGAGGGAGATACCGATGAACGATTGCATTCGGCTGACGTGCCTAGGGGATTGCCTATGCTATGGGGCGCAGATGGGGCGCCTGCACGCCCTCGGCAAAACGTATGCGGAGACCGTGGCAGCCGCCGCGCCGGTCGTGCGGGGGGCGGATTACGTCCTCGCCAACCTTGAGACCCCGTTGGCGGGGGAGACCTTGGGGTTGGCGCGGGGGGCGGAGCCGGTCTTCAACGCGCCGACGGCCTTCGCCGAGGCGTTGAAGACACTGGGTGTCGGCTTCCTTTCGACGGCGAACAACCATTGCCTGGATCGTGGGGTGGCGGGGTTGGAGGCGACCATCCGCAACTTGGACACCCTGGGGCTTGACCACGACGGAACGTTTCTGACGGAGGCGGACGCCGGGCGGGTCTTCGTCAAAGAGATAAGCGGCGTGCGCGTCGCCATCCTGTGCGCGACGTATGGCACGAACTCGGAATATGGGCGAATGTGCTTGCCGGAGGGGGAGACGTGGCGCGTAAGCCTGTTGCGGCCGCAACCGCCGAACCCGCCGCCGGGGAGGCCGTGGCCGTTGTGGCGCCGGGCCATGCGCAAGGTAACGCCGCGACGGGTACGCGAAGCGCTGTCCGTATTGCGGCATGGGCTCCCGCGGCCGCCGGATCTGCGCCCGGTGCCGGACAATGTGCCTGCAGGGGAAGTGGGGGCGGCGGCGCACGAGGCGTACATCCGCGCGTTCACGGAGAAAATCCGCCGCGCCAAGGAGGTCGCGGACTTTGTGGTGGTGATGGCGCACGTGGGGGGACAGTACAATCCCGCGCCAGGCCAGTACGAGCGTGCCACGGTGCGGTGGATTGCGGAGGCCGGGGCGGATTTGATTTTGGCGGAGCACGCCCATAAGCCGCTTTGCCTCGAGCGCCTCCCGAATGGGACGTGGGTGAGTTATGCGCTGGGCAACTTCACCTACACGCCAGGCGTGGGGTGGTTCATCCCGAACGTGTTGGCGGAGTATTCCGTGGCGTTGCACGTGTGGGTGAGCCGGGCGGACAAGTCCATTGCGCGAATGTCCTTCTCTGTGCTCAAATCCGTGGTGGGGGCGGATGGCGTGGCGCGGACGGTTCCGGTGCCGACGCTGTTGGGACAGCTCATCGACCCCGAAGAGCGGGAACTTCTGGTGATGGAGAATGAGGCGGTGGTCAACCAGTTCCGTGGCACGCGGGGCGCAGTGGAGGTGGCTGAGGAGTACGAGGCAGGCTGCCCATGACGGAAAGCAAACGCATCATCCTCAACACGTTGGCCACCTATGGGCGGTCGGTCTACGCATTGGTCTGTGGGCTCTTTGCGGGGCGATGGGTGCTCATGGCCCTGGGCCAGACGGATTACGGCCTGATGGGCGTGGTCGGCGGGCTCACCGCCTTTATCGCCTTCTTCAACAGTTGGCTCTCCTATTCCATCTCACGCTTCTATGCCTATTCCGTTGGGATGGCGAAGACGCGGCCCGCAGAGGGACTGGAGGAGTGCCGCCGGTGGTTCAGCATCGCGGTGCTCATCCACACGGCGGTGCCATGTGCGCTGATCGTGG
This sequence comes from uncultured Kiritimatiellota bacterium, assembly GCA_944389585.1. Classification (GTDB taxonomy): domain Bacteria; phylum Verrucomicrobiota; class Kiritimatiellia; order RFP12; family DVOR01; genus Spyradenecus. The sequence continues at coordinate 53,210 of CALXMW010000011.1, read as the reverse complement.
TGGGCTACCCGCTGGGGATGTGGGCGGTGCGCGAATGGCTGACCATTCCGCCAGATCGGGTGGAGGCCTGCGAGTGGGTCTTCCGCTTTGTCTGCGTCTCCTGTTTCGTGGGGATGGTGAATGTGCCCTACACGGCCATGTACACGGCCAAGCAATACATCGCGGAGCTGACGATTTACAGTTTCGTGACGACGACGCTGAACGTGGCCTTCCTCTGGTTCATGGTGTCGCACCCCGGCGATTGGCTGACGCGCTACGCGCTCTGGACCTGTCTGCTCTCGGTGGTGCCGCAGGTCATCATCTGCCTTCGGGCACGGGCGATCTTCCCGGAGTGCCGCTTCAGGCTCTGCTACTGTTGGAGTTGGCGACACTTCCGACAACTGGGCGACTTCGCGGGATGGCAACTCTATGGCGCGCTTGCCCACCTCCTCCGCGGCCAAGGCATCGCGGTGCTCGTCAACAAGTTCTTTGGCCCGCAGGTCAATGCGGCGATGTCTGTGGCCAATTCGGTGAATGGGCATGCGAACACCCTCTCGTCCGCCATGACAGGGGCGTTGCTCCCCGCCATCACCACAGCCTGCGGCGCGGGCGACCGGGTGCTCATGCGAAAGATGGCCTTCCGCGCGTGCAAACTGGGTGCGGTGCTTTCCTTGCTTTTCCTCCTGCCGTTGTCGTTGGAATTGGAGCACGTCATCAAGCTCTGGTTGCGGGAGCCCCCCGCGTACACGGTCGGCCTCTGCCTGGCAATGATGGTGGGGCTGCTGGCGGACACCATCTCCATCGGGCAGATGTCCGCCGTCCTGGCCAACGGCAAAATCCGTGACTTCCAACTTGTCGCCGGCAGCGTCATGTTCATGACCTTCTTCCTGGCGTGGCTTCTGGTCGCCAATGGATGGGGCGTCTATGCCATCGGTTTCAGTTATGCGTTCATCGCCATTCTTCATGCGGGTGCGCGTGCCTTCTTCGCACGCCTTCTGGTCGGCATGGGGCTTCGTCATTGGGTCTTCCGCGTGGTTTTTCCCGTTGGTGTCGCGGCGGCGGCGGCGGGGGCGATGGCGGTGTTGCCGCACCTGTTCATGGGCCCCTCCATCTGGCGCATTGGGGTGACAACGCTTGTGGCGGAGGCGATTTTCCTGCCGTTGGTCTGGTTCGTGGTGCTTGACGCGGAAGAGCGGCAGTTTGTGTTGGCACGGGTGCGCTCGAGATTGCCTGAACGCTTCCGCCAAAAACGACAATAAAGGTAGAACGGATAAAGCGGCTTTGGAAGGTCCCCGGAGCCGTCGCGGGCGGGGTGTGGTATACTAGGAGCATGAAGCGTCTTTTGTTGTTGGTGGCTGCCTTGCCGCTGTTGGGCGGGTGCATTTGGAACCGGGCGTTGGTGAACGACGCGGGGGTGGCGGCGCGCGCCGAGGCGATCGTGCCGGGGCAGACGCGGGCCGAGGAGCTGCCTGATATCATGGGGCGGGTGCCGACCTCGGTGATCCCGCTGCGCGACGGGCGGTTGATTTACGCCTTCTCGTACGGCGACGCCAAGACGGAGGGGTTCACGCTGATCCTCTTCACCCTGAGCAAGACGAACTCGGCCTTCTCAGCGGTCTACGTCTTCACGGACGAGGCGGGGGTGGTGCGGCACGTGGAGGCCTCGCCGGCGCCGGAGACGGCGTGGGAGACCTGGCCCTTCGGAGCGTGACGATGCGCGCGGCGTGGTTGCTGGCGGTGGCACTGTGCGCGGGGTGTTCGTTCTCGCGGGTGCGCACGAACCCGGAGGTGGCGGAGCTGGAGACGGGGTGGATCGTGCCGGGGCAGACGACCTTCCGGGAGGTGGCGGAGCGCCTGGGGATGCCGCCGCCGGTGGGGCGGGCGGACGACGCGCCGGCGTATGTCTCGGCGGAGGCGTTGCATTGGCTTTCGACGGACACGAAGACGTTTGAGCTGAAGGTGGGGTACATCGTCTCGCCCATCTTCAGGTGGTCGCGGACGGTGGCGGCGGACGACGTGCTGATCCGGTTCGACGAGGCGGGGCGCGTGCGCCAGGTGTCGCGGACGCGGCGGCGCGGGGGCGCGGTGGAGGTGCTGGATTTCCGCGGGGAGGGCGCATGAGGGCGGCGTTGCTGGCCTTGGCGTTGGCGGCGGGCGCGGGGTGCATCTCCGAGCGGATGGGCTACGCGGTGGCGGAGGAGGCCGCGCCGACGGGCCCCGTGACGTTGCGCGAGGCGGTGGCGGCGCTGGGCAACCCCACGTCGGTGCGCGACTTGCCGGGGGGCGGGACGGAGGCTGTTTGGGCGGGGACGGCGACCGAGGGCGGGGCTTTCGCGGTGAGTTTCTGGGGCATCCAGTTCGTGCGCCTGGGGCGGACGGCGACGGCGGTGCGAGGGCGGCGGCTGCTTTTCGGCGCGGACGGGCGCCTGAGCGGCTCGTGGCCGGTGGGCGAGGGCGAGCCGAAGTGGGGCGTGTTGCCTTTCGGGAGTGCGCGATGACGGGCGGGCGGCTGAGTCCGTGGCTGTTGGCGGGCGCGATGACGGCGCTTTACGCGCTGGGTGTGGCGCTCTGCTTTTGGAAGACGTTGGGGGCGGACGTGGTGTTCGTGGCGCCGGACGCGCCCATCGAGCCGCTTCCGTTCGGCGCGGAGTGGCGGCGCTTCCTGTCCCTGCCGACGGTGCAGAACCTGGTGTTGCTCCTGCCCTACAAGTTCGCCTACGAGGGGACGTTCTGGGTGGACGGCTACGTGATGTGCCTGGCGGCCGTCTTTCTGTTGCGCGGGCGGGGGTCGTCGTGGGGCGCGGCGTGGGTGGGCGGGCTCTGCGCGGCCTTCGTGGGGTACTTCTTCACGCTGTTCTGCGCGGGGCACCGGGGCGTGGTGGACGCGCTGGCGGTGACATGCCTCTGCTTCGGCGCGCTGTTGCGCGGGGTGCGGACGGGGCGCCTGCGGTGGTGGGCGGCGCTGGGGCTGTTCGCGGCGCTGGGGCTGGGCTCGCAGGCGGACGTTTGGTTCCTCGTGGTCTGCGCGGTGGGGGCCTACGGCGCGTGGCTGTTGTGGGCCGAGCGGCCGGCGTGGCGGCGGGTGCTCGTGGGCGCGGCGGTGGCGGCGGCGGTCTTCGGCGCGGTGGGCTGGCCGGCCCTGCGGCACACCTTCGTCGAGGCCCGCGCCACGCGCGCGGCGCAGCTTCAGGAGGCCGCGGCCCCCACCCCGGCGGCGGAGGCCGCCCCGACCCCCGAGGCGCAGTGGGCGTTCATCACCGGGTGGTCGCTGCCGCCCGAGGATTTGGCGGAGCTGGCGGTGCCGGGCATCCACGGCCACACGTCCTATCCCTTCGACCCGGAGCCTTACACGGGGCGGATGGGGTCTGAGACCCAGGTGCTCCGCCAGCACACCATCCACATCGGCTGGGTGGCAATGGCGCTGGCCCTGCTCGCCTTCCTGCGCCGCCGGGAGCCCGAGGCGCGCGACCTGTGGTTCTGGTGGGGGCTTGCCGTGGCGGCGCTCGTGCTGGCGTTGGGACGCTACACGCCGGTTTACCGCCTCGTGGCGGAGCTGCCCATCCTCGAGCAGATCCGCGCGCCGGCCAAGTGGTTCCACCTCACGGGCTTCGCCGTCGCCATCCTCGCGGGGATCGGCGCGGAGGGCGCGGTGCGGCGTTTCGGCGCGCGGGCGGCGCTGCCCCTTGCGGCGGCGGCGGCGCTCTGCGGGGCGCTTGTGGCGCGGCCTTACGTCTTTCCGTTGGACCTCGCGCACAACGCCCTGACGCGGGCCGTGCCGCGTGGCGCCGCGCTCTACGACGCCCTGGGGTGGTCGCGTCTCCGGGCCGTCTGCCGGTGGCAGGGCATCCCGCTGGCGGAGACGCCGGCGCAGGCCGCGGTGGTCGTCACCACCCAACGGCCGGGCGTCCGCGCGCTGGCCACGCTGCGCCTGGGGCGGGGGCTTTCGGTGGCGCTTTACCGCTTGCCCCCGCGCTGAGCGCATTTGCGGTATAATGGGGCCATGCGACAGGGTTTTTTCGACAAGTTCGTCTCGCGGCTCGACCGGATCGAGGCGCCCGTGGCGGAGGCGCACATCGCCGAGTTGGCGCGTGAGCGCGGCTTCCTGGAGACGCTCTTCCAATCCATCGACGAGGGGCTCGTGGTGGTGGGCGACGGGATGCGCCTGCTCTACGCCAACCGCGCGGCCGAGCGCATGGTCGGCTTCGACGCCGAGGAACGCCGCGGCAAGTCGTTGGGCCGCTACCTGCGCGACTGGGGCGTCGAGGGCCTGCTCCGCCAGCAGGTCAGGGACTGGGCGCGGATTGAGACGCGCGAGGTGGAGCTGGCCTACCCTGAGCGGCGCGTGGTGGCCTTTTACGCGCGCCCCGTGGCCTATGAGGGGCGCACCGAGCTCCTGCTCATCCTCCGCGACGTGACGCGCGAGCGCACCGCCGAGGAAAACGCCCTGGCCGACGAGCGCCTGGCCGCCGTCAAGACCCTCGCCGCCGGCGTGGCCCACGAGATCGGCAACCCGCTCAACGCCCTCACCATCCACCTCCAGCTCCTCGAGCGCGAGCTCCGCAGCGTGCAAGACGAGGCCCTGCGCGCCTCGCTCGGCGGCCTCACCGCGGTCGCCGCGCGCGAGGTGACGCGCCTCGACGGCATCCTGCGGCGCTTCCTGGCGGCCATCCGCCCCACCAAGCCCACCCTCGCGCGCGGCGACGTCCGCGACGTCATCGACGCCACGCTCCGCCTGTTGGCGCCCGACCTTGAGCGCCGCCGCATCGCCCTGGCACGCACCATCCCCCGCGACGTGCCCGAGATCTTCCTCGACGCCCAGCAGCTGGAGCAGGTCTTCTTCAACCTCGTCAAGAACGCCATGGACGCCGTGCCCGACGGCGGGCGCATCGGCGTGACCGTGACGGTGGACGACGCCTGGGTGAACGTCTCGGTGCTTGACGATGGCGCGGGCATCCCCGCCGAGCTTCTCGGCCGCATCTTCGACCCTTACGTCACCACCAAGGAAAAGGGCAACGGCCTGGGCCTGATGATCGTCAAGCGCATCGTCCAGGATCACGGCGGCGCCATCACCTGCGCCAGCAACGTCGGCGAGGGCACCTGCTTCACCGTCCGCCTCCCGCGCGCCGAGCGCCGCGTCCGCGCCTTGGGCCGGGGGGACGCAGCCCCGGAGGCCACGCCATGAGCAAGATTCTCATCGTCGACGACGACAAGGCCACCCGCGAGGGCCTCGCCCTCGCCCTCGGGCGCGACCACGCCGTCCTCACCGCCGCGGACGCCGAGGCCGCCCTCCGCGCCCTCACCGACAACGCCGTCGACCTCGTCCTCACCGACCTGCGGATGCCCGGGCGCGACGGGCTCTCGCTGTTGCGCGACATCATCGCCTCGCACCCCGGGCTCCCCGTCATCCTCCTTTCGGCCTACGGCTCGGTGGAAAGCGCCGTCGAGGCCATGCGCGACGGCGCCGTCGACTTCCTCACCAAGCCGGTGAACCTCGACCACCTCGAGCTCGTCGTCCGCCGCGCCCTGCGCCAGAAGAACCTCGAGCGCCAGAACGCCCGCCTCCGCGCCCAGCTCGCCGGCCGCTCCGCCCTCGACCGCATCATCGGCTCCTCCGAGGCCATGCTCGCGGTGCGCGAACGCATCGAGCAGGTGGCCCCCACCCCCGCCACCGTCCTCATCCAAGGCCCCAGCGGCACCGGCAAGGAGCTCGTCGCCCGCGCCCTCCACGCCCTCAGCCCGCGCGCCGACAAGCCCTTCGTGGCCGTCCACTGCGCCGCCCTGGCCCCCTCGCTCCTGGAGAGCGAGCTCTTCGGCCACGTCAAGGGCGCCTTCACCGGCGCGACCGAGGATCGCAAGGGCCGCTTCGAGATCGCCGACGGCGGCACCCTCTTCCTCGACGAGATCTCCGAGATTGACCTGGCCACCCAGGTCAAGCTTCTGCGCGTGCTCGAGACGCGCACCGTCGAGCCCGTCGGCTCCGCCACCCCCGTCCCGGTGGACATCCGCCTGGTGGCCGCCACCAACCGCGACCTCCGCGCCTGGGTCGAGGCCGGCAAGTTCCGCGAGGATCTCTACTTCCGGCTCAACGTGGTGGACATCAACCTGCCGCCCCTGCGCGAGCGCCAGGGCGATCTCCCCCTCCTCTGCGACGCCTTCGTGCGCGAGTTCAACCCCCAGCTCGGGCGCGGCATCCTCGGCGTCGCCCCGGATGCGATGGCCGCGCTGGCCGCCTATCCCTGGCCCGGGAACGTCCGCGAACTGCGCAACGCCATCGAGCGCATGATGGTGCTGGCGCACAGCGACCACCTCACCCTCGAGGACGTCCCCCGCAACATCCGCGAAGGCCGCGCCGCGACCGCCGCCCCCGCCCCCGAGGCCGCCGCCGCCCCCGCCGAGCCCGAGGAGGCCACCCTCATCCGGCGCGCCCTCTTCGAGACCCACGGCAACCGAACCGCCGCCGCCAAGCGCCTGGGCATCCCCCTGCGCACCCTTTACCGCCGAATCAAGACCTACGGGCTGGAAGCCGCCAAATGAAACGCCTTGCCCTCCTGGCCCTCCTCCCTTGCCTGGCCCTTGCCCAAGAGGCGGGGCCGCCTGCGGGTTTCTATCCCCCGCCTCCCCTCGTCCCGCGCGCCCTCGAGGGTGCCTGCCCGGACTGCGGCGGCTCCGGCAAGGCCGACTCCAAATATGGCTCCGGCATCACGGACAGCCGCGGCGAGAGGGAGCGGCTGCGCGTCCCCTGCCGGCGGTGCCAATCCACGGGCCGGCGCGTCCGCCCCGCCCCCCTCGCCGAACGGCACGCCCTCCAACAGCGCCTCCTCGTCGCCTACGACCGCGAGCACCGCGCCGCGCGACGCATGCCCGTCGGCGCGGGCTTCATGGAGGCCAAGGCCGAGGCGGCCCTTTCCCCCGAGGCGCGCGCGGACTTGGCCGCCCGTTTCCCCAAGCGGTGCGACCGTTGCCTGGGCTTGGGCGAGGACGAGTGCCGCAAATGCGACGGCACCGGCGTGCGGGTCGTCGCCGAGGAAAGACGCACCTGTGAGGGGTGCGGCGGCTCCGGCGCGCTCCCCTGCCGCAAATGCAAGGGCTCCGGGCTGGCAAAAGTCTGTTCGCGGTGCGACGGCCGCGGCACCGTCGAGGTGAAAGCCCGGCGCGAGATCCCCGCCCACACCGCGCGTTGCCGCTCCTGCGACGGGGACGGCCGCCGCTGAGCCCGCCCACGAACCCAATTGCAGAAGAAAGGAGAAGTAAACCATGACGATGGAAAAGATGACGAAAGAAACGCGGTTGATGGTGGCCGCCGGGGTCGCGATCGCGGCGGTGGCGGTGGCCTTCCTGTCGTGCGGGAAGATCGAGGCCGGCGAGCGGGGCATCGTCATCCGCTTCGGCAAGCCGGTGCGGGTGGCGACGCCGGGGCTTTACGGCAAGATCCCCTTCGTGGAGACGATCAAGACGGTGAACGTGCGCACGGAGACGGTGGTGACGCGCGACATGAACGCCTCGTCGAAGGATCTGCAGGAGATTTCCGCCTCGGTGACGACGCAGTGCCACTATGACCCGGAAAAGGTGGTCGAGACCTACAGCAAGTTCGGCTACGACGATTTCCAGCGGCGCATCGTCATCCCGGCCATCTTTGAGTCGGTCAAGTCCGCCGTCTCGAAGTTCAACGCCGAGGAGCTGATCACGAAGCGCGAGGAGGTGCGCGGGGTCATCTTCCAGAGCCTCCAGGTGCTGCTGACGCGCTACAACGTGGTGCTCGACTCGCTGCAGATCGCCGACCTGAACTTCTCGGCGCGCTTCAACAACGCCATCGAGGAGAAGATGATCGCCGAGCAGGAGGCCCTCAAGGCCAAGAACGTCCTCGAGCGCGTCCGCACCGAGGCCGAGCAACAGCTGGCCAAGGCGAACGCGACGGCCGCCGCCAAGGTGCTCCTGGCCGAGGCCGAGGCCAAGGCCATCAAGCTCCAGGCCGACGTCATCAAGGAAAACGGCGGCAACCAATACCTCCTCCTCAAGGCCATCGAGCGCTGGGACGGCCGCGCCCCCACCACCCTCCTGGGCGGGAAGGGCGACCTGGGCACCCTCCTCCAGCTCCGCCCCGAGGCGCGCTGACGCCGCGCGGGCCGTCTGCCTTCCCTTGTGCGCAGGACGGCGGCGGCGCGGGGCCCGGGAGCCTCCGCCCCCGCCGCTTTGCTACAATAGGCGCACGTTATCTTTTTACAGGGAGTTCGCATGAAGCACGCGGTTTTTGGTTTGGTGGCGCTGGCGCTGGCAGGGGCGGCGGCGGCCGTGACGCCGGGCAAGGTCTTGAAGATGGTGCCGCAGAGCGGCACGTCGAAGAGCTTTGACCTTATCACGGAAAACGGCATCACCGTGCGGGTGCAATTTTATTCGCCGCAGGTCTTCCGCATCCTCGCCGCGCCGCAGAAGCTCGAGCCCGTCCTTGACCGCAAAGGCAACCCAGTGAAAGACGAGGACGGCGAGGTGAAGACCTACGTCTCGGCGGACTTCTCCGACCCGAAGAACGACCCCGAGAAGGCGCAGATCCTCGTCGGCGTGCCCGAGGACAAGACGCGCGTCGTCTTCGCCGACGACCGCGAGGCCGGCGCCTACACCTTCTCCACCTCCCTGCTCACCCTCTCGGTGGCCAAGGAAGACTGCCGCTTCACCCTCACCGACCGCCTCTCCGGCCGGACGATCTGGGCCGAGGCCAAGCCCCTTGACCTCGACGCCGAGAAGGGCACCACCCAGACCCTCGCCACCACCCCCGACGAATGTTTCTACGGCGGCGGCCAGCAAAACGGCGAGTTCGCCCACAAAGGCAAGGCCATCGCCATCGTCGCCGACGGCAACTGGAACGAGGGCGGCCACCCCAACCCCGCGCCCTTCTACCAGACCAACACCGGCTACGGCGTGCTCCGCCACACCTTCGCCACCGGCGAATACGACTTCTCCGGCGAGACGGAAATCCGCACGACGCACGGCGAGAACCGCTTCGACGCCTTCTACTTCGTCGGCGGCGACTTCGCCGGCAACCTGAACCTCTACACCCAGTTCACCGGTCGCCCGAACCTCATCCCCCGCTGGGGCCTCCAGCTCGGCGACGCCGACGCCTACATCACCCGCGACAAGGAGACCCGCGAGCCCGCCCAGGACGAGGACGGCTCCTACAAAGAAATCACCCCCGTCGACGCCGTGCGCGTGGCCAAAGCCTACCGCGAGCACGACATGCCCTGCGGCTGGCTCCTGGTGAACGACGGCTACGGCTGCGACCATATGCAGCTGGGCTACGTGGCCGACGCGCTCGCCGGCCTGGGCTTCCACACCGGCCTCTGGACCGAAGGCGCGCTCAACCGAATCAACTGGGAGGTCGGCCACGCCGGCAGCCGCGTCCAGAAAATCGACGTCGCCTGGTCTAGCCCCGCCTACCAGCACGCCCTCGAATGCAACAAGGTCGCCGCCGAAGGCATCGAGCGCAACGCCGACGCCCGCGCCTTCGTCTGGACCGTCCAAGGCTGGGCCGGCACCCAGCGCTACGGCATCTGCTGGACGGGCGACCAATCCGGCTCCTGGGATCTCATCCGCTACCACATCCCCACCCTCACCGGCTCCTCCATGAGCGGCCAGGCCTACGCCACCACCGACGTCGACGGCATCTTCGGCGGCTCCAACGAGACCTACCTGCGCGACCTGCAGTGGAAGTGCTGGACCACCGCCATCTACGCCATGAACGGCTGGAGCAACATGAACAAGAGCCCCTGGAGCTACCCCGAGCCCTATCGCTCGCTCAACCGCGCCGCGCTCCTCCACAAAAACCGCATCGTCCCCTTCGTCTACTCCTATATGCGCCAGGCTTGGGACACCGGCGCCCCCATCGTCCGCCCCCTCGTCTACAACTTCCCCGAAGACCGCGCCACCTGGGGCGACGCCGCCAAATACCAATTCATGCTCGGCGACGAGGTGCTCGTCGCCCCCGTCTACACCTCCATGAAGCTCAACCGCGGCTGGCGCAAGGACATCTACCTGCCCGAAGGCACGTGGTATGACTACAACGACGGCCGCCGCGTCACCGGCCCCACCACCCTCGCGGCCTACCCCATCACCCTGGCCACCCAGCCCGTCTTCGTCCGCGCCGGCTCCATCATCCCCATGTACCCCGAGATGCTCGTCCTCGGCGACAAACCTTACGACCCCATCACCTTCGACGTCTACCCCGACTTCTTCGGCGGCCGCGACGCCACGTTCACCCTCTATGAGGACGACGGCGAGACCCAGGCCTTCCGCAAATACGACGCCTACACCACCCAAGACATCTCCGCCTCCGTCTTCTCCACCTCGGACTTCGGCAGCATCCAGGTGGCGCTCGGACCCGCCGAGGGCAACGGCTACGACGGGATGCCCGAGGCCCGCGCCTACGAGTTCGCCATCCATTGCCCCGTCGAACCCACCTCCGTCTTCTTCCTCAACCCCGACGGCACCGCCGGCCAGGAAATCCTCAAGCTGGAGGGTGAACACGCCGCCACCGCCTACGCCAACAGCCGCCAGGCGTGGCACTACGACCCCGCCGACAAACACGGCACCCTGCGCGTGAAGCTCGCCCGCACCCCCCTCGACGAAGGCCGCGCCTTCGCCGTCATCACCAAGCCCTTCTCCTCCATCCAGCCCACCGAACCCTACCCCGTGCCCGAGATCACCGACGAGCTCGACCGCTCCGAGTTCACCGTCACCGCGAACTCCCAAGCCGGCGACTGCCTCGTCTCCGCCGCCTTCGACGGCACCCCCGAGACGATGTGGCACTCCTACTGGCGCGACGACAAGGCCCAGCCCACCGAGTTCCCCTACGTCATCGACGTGGACATGAACGGCCTCTACCCCGTCAACGCCGTCACCTACCTCCCCCGCGCCAACCTCGGCAACGGCGTCGTCAAAGGCTACAAGGTCGAAGCCGCCCGCTTCCCCGGCCGCTTCCAGACCGTCGCCGAGGGCGAGTTCGAGAAGTTCGAGAAGGCCGAGCCCCGCGCCATCGCCTTCGACGCCGTCTGGGCCCGCCACCTCCGCATCACCTTCACCTCCTCCCAGAACGGCAAGGACTACGCCTCCGCCGCCGAGATCGAAATCCTCCAAGACCTCGACGCCGCCCCCCTCCCCGACGAGACCCAAGACATCGGCGACGAAACCCTCACCGTCGACGGCGTCGACTACGCGGCCTGCCGCAAGGACACCGTCGGCGCCGACTGGACGCTCGACCTCGACGGCACCTGGGACAAAGTCAAAGGCCACGCCGGCATGGAAAGCGGCAACGCCAACGCCGGCACCGTCACCTTCCGTATCCTCGCCGACGGCAAGGAAATCTTCTCCCGCGTCGGCATGAAGCCCGAGGACGTCAAGCAACTCATCGACGTGGCCATCCCCGCCGGCGCCAAGCAGCTCCGCTTCACCCTCACCGGCGAGGAAGGCGCCTCCGCGGGCGATACCGGCGTCTGGACGGAGCTCCGCCTCTTCCGCGCCGGCTCAGGCCTCCGCTGAGCCCCGCCCGCCACCCCGCGAAAAAGCCCCGGCCTACCCGGGGCTTTTTCGTGCCCGTTGCACGGCGATTTGATATAATGCATGGATACGAGAATGGAAAGTCAACGAAAGAGAAAGGCCATTCCATGAAACAGATGCTTTGTGCCGTCGCGGCGGCGATGTGTGCCTGGCAGGTCGGCGCCGACACGCTCCCGGCCTCCATGCGCGTGTGGCCCACGCCCCAAGAGGTGACGCTCGCCGGCGGCGCCTTCGACCGCCCCGCGGCAATCGCCCTCTCCCCCACCGAAGGCTTCGACGCCGACGCCCTGGCGGCGCTCGGCGAAATCGCCCCCGTCAAGGCCGGCGCGCCCTTCACCCTCGCCTGGAAGGCGGACGCCTCGCTCCCCAAGGAAGGCTACGCCCTGACGCTCGGCAAGGACGGCGCGACGCTCTCCGCCGCCGACGGCGCGGGCTTCTTCTACGGCGTACAGACCCTGCGCCAGCTCCTGGCCTCGAAGACCTACCAGGGCGTGGCGATCAAAGACTGGCCGGACGTGGCCTTCCGCGGCACGGTCGAAGGCTTCTACGGCCTCCCCTGGAGCTTTGAGGCGCGCAAGAGCCAGTTCCGCTTCTATGGGCAGACGAAGATGAACACCTATATCTACGGCCCCAAGGACGACCCCTTCCACGGCTTCTCCAACCGCTGGCGCGACCCCTACCCCGAGGCCGAGGCCCGCCGCATCGCCGATCTGGTGAAGGCCGCCCACGCCAACAAGGTCAACTTCGTCTGGGCCGTCCATCCCGGGCGCGACATCCACTGGAAAGACGACAGCGACATGCGCGCCTGCGTCGCGAAGTTCGAGATGATGTACAAGCTCGGCGTCCGCTCCTTCGCCGTCTTCTTCGACGACATCGGCGGCGAAGGCGCCCGCGCCGAAAAGCAGGTCGAGCTCCTCAACTACGTCAACCGCAACTTCGTCCGCGCCAAAGGCGACGTCACCCCCCTCCTCCTCTGCCCCACCCAATACAACAAAGCCTGGGCCGGCGGCCCCTACCTCGACATCCTCGGCAAAGGCCTCGACCCCGACATCCAGGTGATGTGGACGGGCGACTCCGTCTGCACCAACATCACCAAAGGCACCACCGAATGGTTCATCGGCAAGGTCGGCAGAAAACCCTACATCTGGTGGAACTGGCCCGTAAGCGACTACTGCAAGGCCCACCTCCTCCTCGGCCGCTGCTACGGCAACGACCCCACCAACGGCCCCCGCTACGCCGGCTTCGTCTCCAACCCCATGGACAAGCCCGAAGCCTCCAAAATCCCCCTCTTCGGCGTCGCCGCCTACGCCTGGAACCCGGACGACTTCGACTCCGACCAAGCCTGGCGCGACGGCATCCGCCGCACATTCCCCTACGTCGCCGGCGCCATGCAGGTCTTCGCCGAGCACAACTCCGACCAAGGCCCCAACGGCCACGGCTACCGCCGCGAGGAATCCGTCGCCATCGCCCCCACCGCCGAGCGCGTCACCAAGGCCCTCGCCGCCGGCCAAGCCCCCGCCGCGGCCGACCTCGACGCCCTCGCCGCCGAGTTCGCCAAAATCGAGCAATCCGGCGCCGACCTGCTGGACAAATGCGCCAACAACCTCTTCATGGGCGAGGTCTCCGACTGGATCACCCTCTTCCGCTCCTTCGGCGACACCGGCGCCACCCTCACCGCCGCCCTCGCCGGCAAAGGCACGCCCGACGCCGCCCTCAACCGCCTCCTGGCCTACCGCGCCGAACAGGCCCTCCTCTCCAAGCGCAACGGCCAGAAGCCCTACCAGCAAGGCGCCGGCATCGAGGTCGCCAGCCGCGTCCTCACCCCCTGCGCCAACCGCATGGGCGAGGCCCTCTACGACCGCCTCTGGCGCGAGACCACCGGCAAGCCCGCCCCCAAGGCCCAGGCCAAACTCTACGACTTCATCACCAACGTCGAAAGCCTCAAGCACTTCACCGTCAGCCGCAAAGGCACCTTCGTGCAGCTGCCCCGCGTGATGGAGCCCAAGACCCTCCAGCCCAACGACTGGATTGGCATCCGCCTGCCCGAAGGCGTCTCCGCCACCTGGGTCCACTTCATCCTCGAAAGCGCCGATGCCCCCAAGCAAGGCCGCGTCCAAGTCTCCACCGACGGCGGCAAAACCTGGTCCGAGCGCGCCACCGTCGTCGGCGGCAACGGCAAAGTCGGCGAGATGGAAATCCGCCACATCAACGCCAAAGACGGCATCAACGCCGCGCGCTACATCAACCTCTCCAAGGAGCCCGTCACCGTCACCCTCCGCCAGTTCAAGGTCGACGTGCCCAAGGACGCCACCGCCAACGTCTTCGCCTCCATGACCGACGGCGACCTCGCCTCCGGCTACACCCTCGCCGCCGGCCAAAGCGTCCGCGTCCCCTTCGCCGGCGCCACCGAGGCCAACACCAAGATCCTCGCCGCCGGCCCCGTCACCGCCGCCTTTGACGCCGAAGGCCTCACCCTCACCGCCGGAGACGCGCCCGCCGTCGTCCACGAAATCGTCCACTAAGACCGCCGCGCGGCCCCGCGAAAGGGAAACCGATGAAACGCAGAGAGTTCCTCGCCGCCGGGGCCGCGCTCGCCGCCCTGCCCCTCGCCGCCGCCGAAGGCGACGCCCCCAAAAGCAAGGTCGTCGCCGTCCGGAACGGCGAGCCCGAGGCCCTCTTCCGCAAAGGCATCGCCGCGCTCGGCGGCATCGCCGCCTTCGTCAAACCCGGCCAAAAAGTCGTCGTCAAGCCCAACATCGGCTGGGACCGCACGCCCGAGTTCGGCGCGAACACCAACCCCGCCCTCGTCGCCGAGATCGTCCGCCAATGCCTCGCCGCCGGCGCCGCGCAAGTAGAGGTCTTCGACCACACCTGCAACGTCTGGAACCGCTGCTACCGCTCCTCCGGCATCGACGAGGCCGTGCGCCAGGCAGGCGGCACGATGGTGAACGCCCACGAGCGCGACGCCTACCGCGAGGTCTCCCGCCCCCACGCCGGCAGCATGAAAAGCGCCCTCATCCACCGCGCCATCCTCGACGCGGACGTCTTCATCAACGTGCCCATCCTCAAAACCCACGGCGGCGCGAAGGTCACCGCCGCCCTCAAAAACTTCATGGGCCTGGTCTGGGATCGCCAATTCATGCACGCGCACAACCTGGACCAATGCATCGCCGACGCCGCGCTCTACCGCAAGCCCGACCTCAACGTCGTCGACGCCTACCGCGTCATGCAGACCAACGGCCCGCGCGGCGTCAGCCTCAACGACGTGCGCACCCTCCGCTACCAACTCCTCTCCGCCGACATCGTGGCCATCGACACGCTCGCCGCCAAACTCCTGCGCTTCGACCCCGCCGCCGTGCGCTACATCGCCCTCGCCGCCAAACACGGCCTCGGCACCGACGACGAGGCGCGCATGGAGGTCGTGCGCCTGGAGGCCTGACGGTGCCCCGCCCCCGCTTCTGGAAAACCCTCCGCGCCCTGCGCCTCGTGGCCGCGGCGCTCGCCCTCGCCGCCACCACCCTCGCCTTCGGACACGCCGTCGACCTGGCCACCCTGCTGGCCCAACACTGGCTCGACGCGCCGACCGAAGAAGAGGCCCTCCGCCTCGCCGCCGTGGCCAAAATCAACCTCGGCCCCGCCATCCTCGCCGTCGCCGCGCGCCTCTCGCTGGTCGGCGCGATTGCGGCCGCCGCCATCCTCCTGCTCACCGCCCTGCTCGGCCGCGCCTACTGCTCCATCCTCTGCCCGCTCGGCATCCTCCAAGACCTGCTCGGCGTCCTCTTCTTCTGGCGCAAAAACCGCCCCCAGCCGCGCCTCCTGCCCCTGCGCAAAGGGCTCGGCGTGGCGGTGTGGGCCCTCGCGCTCATCGGCGGATGGGCCGCCGCGCTCCGCTTCCTCGACCCCTTCACCCTCTTCGGCGCGATCGCCGCGGGCGCCTGGCTCCCTCTGGCCATAATCGCCGCGCTGGTCCTCTGGCGGCGGCGTCTCTTCTGCAACAGCCTCTGCCCCGTCGGCGCGCTCCTCGCGTGCGGCGCGGCCCGGGCCCCGCTCGGCTTCCGCTTCAAGGAAACCTGCGTCAAATGCGGCAAATGCGTCTCCGTCTGCCCCACCGGCTGCCTCGACCCCAAGACGGCCACCTTCGACAACGGCCGCTGCATCCGCTGCCTCGCCTGCGCCGCCGCCTGCCCCGTGGGCGCCATCGCCTACGGCCGCAACCCCGGCTTCCGCGTGCCCGGCCGCCGCGAGGCGCTGACCGCGGGCGCCCTCCTCGCCGGCGGCGCGGCCCTCGGCGCGGCGGCGCGCCTGGCCAAACCCCTCCCCGCCGCCTACGGCCCCCGCTTCGGCCTCCTCCCAGAAGCCATCTACCCGCCCGGCGCCGGCTCCCGCCAACGCTTCCTCTCCAAATGCACCGACTGCCGCCTCTGCGTGACCAATTGCATGGGCAACGTCCTCCGCCCCGGCGGCAAACACGGCGCCGTCCACCTGGTCTTCGACGAAGGCATGTGCGAACACTTCTGCAAACGCTGCTCCGAAGTCTGCCCCACCGGCGCGATCAAGCCCCTCGACCTAGCCACCAAGCAACGCACGCGCCTGGGCTTCGCCGTGCTCGAACCCTCGCTCTGCGTCGCCTTCTCCACGGCGAACGCCTGCGGCGCCTGCGCCGAACACTGCCCCACCGGCGCCCTCCGCATGAAGCCCGACGCCGAAGGCCTCCTGGTGCCGACGCTGAACCACGACCTCTGCATCGGGTGCGGCAGCTGCGAATACCCCTGCCCCATCCGCCCCGTCAAAGCCATCCGCGTCTTCCCCAACCCCGAAGGCGTCCAAGTCCTCGCCGCCGACCCCGCCGAAATCTTCAAGCCCGCCGACCCCACCCCCGCCGCCGCCACCGACGACTGGCTCATCTGACCCCGTCAGGCACCCCACAAAAACATCCCCGCTCCACATCGACGCCCTCCCGACAAAAGGGCCATTCAGGCGCTTGTGGGAGAGAACGGGGAGTATGGCGCACTGGTGCTGTAGGACGAGGGCGGGAGCATGCGTATCCTGATGGATCCAAAGGCCGTGGACATGGAGCGCGTGACGACGTTGGCACAGGCGCAGGAGGCGGTCGAACAGAAGAAGCGGGAGATCGAGGAGGCCAACCGGCAGAAGATCGCGGCGTGGGAGGCGCGGACTGGCCTGGCCTATGACCCGGATTGGCGGGCAAAGCAACAGGCCGAAGCGCAGGCGCAGGCCGTTGGGCAGGAGCAGGAGGCCACGCCTGAAGCACAGGCGCAGGAGGAGGAGCCGGCCACGGCCGTGATGGACGCGCAGGATGCGTTGGCGCGGGCGGGTGAGCGGTTCCGAAACAAACGGGCGGCGGATGCGATTGCGCAGGATACGGCGTTGCCTGAGACCGGCGCGGAGGGGGAGTCTGACCTCGATGGGTTGGCGGGGAACACGGCGTTGAGCGTGGGACTTCGTGAGCAGTACAATCCGGGCGGGTGGGGTGACCTTGGCAGGAAGGTGAAGGTTATTGGAGACGGCAAGCCGTTTTATAAAAGGCCTATGCCAGCGGGGAAACGTAAGCCGCAAATCAAAGACATCAAAGAAGAGGTCACAACTTTGGCTTTTGAGAATGTTTCCAAACAGTCAAATGTCGTGAGGAGGAAATTGGATGGCGACAAGGAGGAGCGAACGTTCTTGGCGATAGACGGCGTACTTCACCAGATAGCCAAGGGCAGATTGTTGCATAGTGCAAACAGCGCAGACGAGGCAACAATTGACGCCGTGACTCGTATTGGGGATTTGTTCAATGCTTCCATCGAAGTGCCGGGCGATTTTGGAGACGTGCACTATCGAATCGCGGCAATGCGACTTGACGAACCCTACTTCGTTTTGTTTACGGAACGCGACCTTGGCGGGAAACTGGAGGTGCGCGATGTTCAAATCTTGAAATCAGTGAAGGCAAAGAAGGCGGGCGCTCCCACCCAGGTTGTGACACCACGAGAGCAACCCGCCAACACCACTAGTGTAGCAAATCTGAAGGATGCGTGGGAAACACTTTTCCTTGACGGGATGGAGCAGCACCTCAAACAGAAGGAGGCGAAGCCCGCCAACACTGCCTTTTCCGTTGGCGGGTTTGGGCTGAACGCGAACGCGCGGGCCGAGATGGAGAAGGTGCGCAAGCAGTATGAGGGGACGGACAAGTGGATGAACGCCCCCAACGGTGCGACTTCCAACCTCACCGAGGAGCAGTGGCTCCTCGTCCGCACGCCCTCCTTCAAGGCCTGGTTCGGCGACTGGGAGCACGACCCCGAGAACGCGAGCAAGGTGGTCGACGGGAACGGGGAGCCGCTGGTGGTTTATCACGGGACGGATGCGGATTTCACGGTGTTCGACCGGGCGAAAACAAGGGCGACGATGGACATTCAGGGGAATTTTTTTTCTCCGTGGGAAGACGACGCGCGAGGCTACGGTTCCAATGTCCGCCGCTTTTTTCTGAACCTGAGAAATCCCGCCGACGAAAATACCGGCTATCATTCGCTGCACGAGTTTGAAGGGCAAAACGGCGCCGGCGTGAAAGCGCGGGAACGCTTGGTCGCGCTTGGCTATGACGGCGTGAACAATGGCGGAGAAGAATTCATCGCTTTTTCTCCCGAGCAGATCAAGAGCGCGACGGAGAACGTCGGGACGTTCGACGCGGGGAATCCGGACATCCGCCTGAGCGTGGGGGAGCGGACGTGGAGGCGGATGGAGGAGGCGTCGTTTCGCGAGGTGCGCCCGGCGGAGGTGGGGCGGCAGCGGCGTGCGGGGGCGTATTACCCGGACATCGGCCAGTGGCTGGCGAACACGGCGTTCTCGATCGGGGAGCGGCGGAAGCGGGAGTACCGGGCGGTGATCGGGAAGAAGCGGCCTGACCTGCCTGCCGATGAGGTGGAGCGGTTCATGGGGGAGGTGGAGAAGCTGGGGGACACGAAGCGGGAGAAGGCGGCGTTGCATTGGTTCGTGAGGGGCGGGCTGCAGTTGCCGGAGGATGGGGAGAAGTTTGCCTCGGCGCTGAAGGTGGCGCCGAAGTTCAAGCTTGACCCGTTTGCGTTCGCGTCGCCGGATGAGTTGCTGGCGGAGGCGGACAGGCGCAACCCGAAGAAGCAGGTGTTGCCGTACATCGACCCGGACACGGTGCCGGAGCTGACGAACAAGCGGGACTTGGGGCACGGGGTGGTGGTGTACGACGTGGAGGACAGCGAGGCCGGCCAGGCTGCGATGCGGCGAATCATGAACAGCCATCTCGGCAGGAATGCCAACGGCGAATACTGGTCGCCCTGGTGCCTGCTCACGCCCACGGTCAGCGGCGGCGTGAGCGAGAGCGCGAAGAAATACTGGAAAGAGTACGCGAAAACGGGGCGCAATGCGGCGTTCAAGGACGGTAAATTGTTTGCGTTCCAGTCGAACGACAGAGACGATCGTCAGTGGTGGGACATGGAGGACAGCAGCCACGACAACATCCCCGTCACCGTCGCCGTCGATGCACGAGCTTACGGCCTTCGCAATGAACGCGGCGAGTTAGTTTCTGGCGAAGTGTCGATGTCCACAGAAATGAATGAAAGCGGGGAACTTCTTTCACAAGCATTTGGAACCTCATGGGAACGAGGAGGCAGAGGCGATGGCATTCATGAACGGTGGAATAGTTACAAGTGGTATTTCAAGGAAGAGACTTTAGGCGGAGATTATGTAAAGCCGAAGATGGCATCTAAAGACCTTAGAGCAGCTGAAATTTTTCTGGACGACCAGACAGAAATTGAGGTCGGCTTTCTAAACGGGGAGATGAATTATGCGGAGTATACGCAAACACTGGAGAAAAACGGGAGTTACAGGAAAAAAGTCGGCGTTTACATCTTAGACAATGGAGACGGAACATTCCAGTATCAGCTTACCAATGATTATTCGGGGTACAACGAAACCCAAGACGCGAACGGGAATATCATCGAACAGGTGGGGAAACGTCCGCAAATTGCCAAGAAACTCAAACTCTTTCGCCTAACCATCCCTGAAATCAGAGAGAGGCTTTATGGACATGTGAACGCGAACCGCGCAAAGCACGGGCTTCCGCCGCTGGACATGCCCCCCGCCCCCGGGAACACGGCGTTGAGCCTCGGCGATGGGTTTAAGCGGAGGCTGGACGGGGTGAACGAGGCGCTCTTCGGGAAGTTGGAGCCGCTGACGCGGGGGGAGGACGCGCACCTTTACCGTGAGGGGTTCGGCGATGTACGCTATCCGTTCAGCGACAGCGACAAGCGCGGACGCAAGGACGCGACTGGGTTCGTGCACATCGTGAGTCAGCGTCTGCGCAGAGACGTGGACGACTTGGACGACGCGGTGGCGATCGCGGTGCTCGTGGCGGACGCGGTGGAGAACGGAGAGAAGAAGTCTGGCCGCTCCAGCAACACAACTTACTTCGACAAAGATGGTGTTCGTGCCGTCGTCGGAACGCACGAAGACGGAGAGAAAGTTGTAACGGGATTTCAGATATGGGAAAGCGAGGAAGAGAAGGCCAATGCTAATTTCCGGTCGGCCACTCGCGCATCGGTTCCTCACGGAAGCTCGGAAGAGATGGTTGCCTCGCTCGCCCGTATTATAGCAAACCGGCTTGGGAATGGAAGCGCCAACACTGCCCTTTCCGTGGGCGAGGACGGCACGGTGGTGGCTTACCATGAGCGGGGCGACAGGGTGAGCGCGGAGGAGGACGCGGCTTACCTTGACGCGGTGAGGCGCGGGGACATGGAGTCCGCGCGGCGGATGGTGGAGGAGCGGGCGAGGCTGGCGGGATATGACGTTGAGGCGTTTCATGGGACGGGGCAGTTTGGGTTTATCGTGTTTGACCCGTTATTCAGCGACGACAAGAGTTCTCTTTTCTTTGGCGCAGACCCAATCTCGGCCGCCACATATCAATACTACGCATACAACGAGATCGCGGCAACTGGAAGCCAAGATACTTCCGTAAGGCCAATTTCCACTTCAGCAAGGCCAATTGAGCTTGGAGATCCTTCCGCGTTTTCAAGCGATGCCGACTTCGTGAAGGCAGCCATTGACGCAGCCGTCAAAGCCGGAGGAAGCGCCGAACATATACACTATGATTCGGGCATGCCCATCTCAAAAGACGAGTCCGCCCTGTTACCAAACAATGGCATGGACACAAGGATCAACACTCGGTATGTTGGTCCGAGGGATTACGTTGTCTTTCGCGTTCCGCAACGCAACGGAGAAAGCAAGGCCTTTATTGTTCCAACGCCAGAAACGTTCAGTCGCGTAAGCACCTGGGTGCAAGCCAACACAGAGTCCGTTCTTTTGGACATTCTGAAAGAAAAAGCCAATGACGCCAATGCGGCATTTGACCTGAGAATGTATCAAAAATATCCGGAGATGTATAAAAATCCGCCGCTTAGTTTCGATGAAAGCCTAATGACGGCCTCAAGGCTAATCTCAACAGAATGGAAGAGTGCGAGAGAACAATCCCGACATGGGATTTATCATACAGCTCTCCGATTCAACAATCTTCTGACCGTCGACGCGAAAGGGCATGGGTGGAAGCATATAGACCTTAAACTCCCGGGTTCCAACCGCAAACATTGGAAGACCAGAGAGATTGCCAAATACGCCAAGGAGCATGGCTATGATGGCGTAAGAATTGAAAACGTCTACGACCTTGGCGCGAATCGAATTGTTGGCGCAGATAGTCAACCGAGGACGGTAATTATCGCCTTCGACTCGGAGCAGGTGAAGAGCCTTGACCCGGTGACGTACGACGACAACGGAAACGTGATTCCGCTGAGCGAGCGATTTAACCCCGCAATTCAAGACATCCGCTTTTCCGTCGGCGAGCGGACGGGTGGGCGAGCGCCGAGCGTGGAGCCGGGCGGGGACGTGCGCGAGGCCGGGGAGAGCACGCTGACGTGGCTTCGGCGGAAGTTCGTGCATTCGCAGACGCCGGTGTTCGACGCGGTGCGGCGGGTGATGGGCGTGGGGCGGGAGCCTCCGGACGCGCTGAACGTGGAGGCGGCGGCCAAGAACGTGCACGGCAAGATCCGGGCGCGGCAGGAGATGCTCCAGCGGGCGTATCTGGAGCCGCTGAAGGCCATTCTGGCACAGCCCGGGATGGACAGGAAGCGGTTTGACGACTACGCGCTGGCCCTGCACGCGCTGGAGCGCAACCGGATGATACAGGAGCGCAGCGTGGTGGTCGACCCCACGACCGGCGAGGTGGTCGACTTGGGCGTGGAGGCCGGTTCAGGCGTGACGAACGCGTGGGCCGAGCGGGTGATACGCGAAATCCAGCGCGACCCCTTCGCGGAGCAGTACAAAGAGGCCGCGAACATCTTGGCCGAGATGAACCGCTTTGTGCTGCGCGGAGCGGTGGCCGACGGGTTGCTGACCGAGGCGCAGGCGAAGACGTGGATGCGGCTGAGTCCGCACTACGTGCCACTGAAGAGCGGGGGCGCGGCGGCGGGTGCTTCAATAGTGGGGTGGCGGGGGTTCGTCGGAGAGCGGGCGCAGGTTGAGGTCGGCCTCGTGTTTGGCCTCGTGGGCCTCCAACCGCCCCAGCAGGCGCTCGTGCAGGCGGTTCAGGCGGAGGATCTCCTCGTTCAGCGCGTCCAGCAGGCGGTCTTGCTCGGCGATGATGGATTCCAGATTGATGATGCGGCGCTCGAGGGCTTCGTTCGTTTCCATGGCGTGCCTTTCGCTCAAAGGAAGATGGCGCCCGGGTCGTCGTCCGTCGAGGGGGCGTGGCAAGGTTTGGGGTCTGGCGCCGGGTCTGGCTCGGCCACGCGCAACGGGGCGCAGGGTTCGCCGGCCGGTTCCCCGCAGAGGGCAAGCACCCAGCGGTTGACCTGCACGCAGGCGGAGCGGGTCAGGCGGCCATCACCCTCCGCGAAGGCCGAGAGGATGAGCGTGCGCCCTTCCCGGATGCGCCGTTCCGCGCCAGGGCCGGGGCGGTAGCACGCCAGCGGGAAGGGGAGGACGCGGACAAGCCTCAACCCGGGGAGCCGGGCCAGGCGCCGCGCGGCCTCGGATTCGCCGCGTGAGACGAAGCCGCCCACGACCGCCGCGCCTTCACGCACCGCGGCCTCCAGCGCCGTCAACCTCTCCTCCAACTCCCGCGGGGTGAGGCTCCTCGAGAGGATGACCGGCTCCAGGCGCGGCACGTCGAGGAGCGCCACGTCGCCCAATGCCCGCCACGCCACGCCGCGCGGCAGACGCGGATGTTCGGCCGGGCTCGGCTTCATGGCGCGATCCCGAAGGGCGCGAGGACGCGCTCGAGCACGCCCTGCGTCTCGGCGATGGCGACGCCGTAATTGGTGATGGGGACGCCCGCGGCGCGCGCTTGGTCGATGCGCCAGCACATGAAGGCGCGGTTGATCATGCACCCGCCGCAATGGACGATGAGGGCGTAGCGCGAGAGGTCTTTCGGGAAATCCTTGCCGGATGCGATCTCAAAGGTGAGCGCCTTGCCGGTGCGCTCACGGATCCAGGCGGGGATCTTCACGCGCCCGATGTCCTCGTCCGCGGCGTGGTGGGTGCAGGCCTCGGCGATGAGGACGGCGTCGCCGTCGCGCAGGGCGCGGATGGCGCGCGCGCCGTGGGCCAACGCGGGGAGGTCGCCCTTCAGGCGGGCCATGAGGATGGAATAGGTGGTGCAGGGGATGCCCGACGGCAACTCGGCGACCATGCGGCGGACGACCTGGGAGTCGCACACGGCCAGGTTGGGGCGGAGGCGCTCGACGGCCTCGCGGATGCGCCGCTCGGTGACGACGACGGAGAGGTAGTCGCGGTCGAGCGCATTGCGCAAGACATTGACCTGCGGCAGGATGATGCGGCCTTTCGGCGCCTGGGAATCGATGGGAATGATCTGGAGCACCGTGCCGCCTTCGGGGACGATGCCGTCGAGCGGGGCCGGGCCGGCCTTGGCGGCGCGGGGCAGGAGACGGGCGAGCGCGGGCTTGAGGGCGTTCAGGAAGGCGTCTCGGCCCGGGTCGGCCACGAGCACCGCCGCGCCGGTCTCCCGGAGGGCGCCAAGGAAGGCCTCGGAGGGCGGGTGGCAGTCGGCCTGGGTGACGACGATGAGGAGCGGTTTGCGCGTCTCGCGGGCCAAGGCCAACAGGTCGGGGTCAGGCGGCTGGCCGTCGTCCGCCGCCACGCCAAGGATAAGGTCGGCGCGGGCGATGGCCTGTTCGGTGCGGGCGCGGCGGGCGGGGCCGAGGGCGGTGGGGTCGTCCCAGCCGCCGGTGTCGAGCCAGAGGATGGGGCCGAAGGGCAAAAGCTCCATCGCCTTTTCGACGACGTCGGTGGTGGTGCCGGCCTGGGGGGAGACGATGGCGACGTCCTGCCCCGCGATGCGGTTGAGGAGGGTGGACTTGCCGACGTTGGCTCGGCCCACGAGAGCGATGGTCAGGCGCAAGGCTTTTGGGGTGTCGTTCATGAGGCGTCCTTTCCGCGTTCATAGGCGACCCGGGCGGCGTGGGCCACGAGGGTGAAGGCCATCACCACGTTGAGTGAGTTCTTGCGGCCGTACATCGGGATACGCATCACCGCGTCGCAGGCCCGCACCACGTCCGGATCCAACCCGAAGCGTTCGCTGCCGAGGGCGACGGCGCAGGGAAACGCCCACCGCCAGTCCTCCAACGTCGGCGCGTCCGGCACGGTCTCCAGCGCGATGACGGGGCATCCGCGGGCCTGCTGCGCGCGGACGGCCCCGAGCGTACCCGCCTCGCGCCGCCACGGCACCCAGGCCTCGGCGCCGAGCGCGGCGGCCTTGGCGCGGCCGTCGTCGGGCGCGGGGGTGTAGCCGCAGAGGACGGCCTCGGAGACGCCGAAACAGTCGCAGACGCGGAAGAGGGTGCCCACGTTGATGGCGGAGCGGAAGTTGTCGGCGATGACGGTGAGCGGGAGTCGCGGGGCGGGCGTGGCGAGGGCGGGGCGGTCGGCGGAGAGGATCTCGACGTCGGTGACCTTGACGCGCTTGAGGAAGCGCTCGCACGGGGCGAAGAGGGCGAAGAGGTCTTGGCGCGTCATCCCCGGGCGGCAGAGGCGCGCCAGGTCGGCCAAATGGGGCACGCCGGCGCAACGCTCGCGCAGGAAGCGGGCCAGGTCGGCGACGGCGGCCTCGCGGAAGCGGGGCTTGTCCCAGCCGCGGTCGAGGGCGGTCAGGCGCTTGTGGACGTCGCGCCAGGCCTTCTCGATGGCTTGCTCGCCAGGCGCGTCCATCTTCAGCGCAAGAGCAGATAGGCCCCGCCGCCGATGCCGACGGCCAGGCAGTAGAAGCCGAAGCGCCAGAAGCCGTGGCGGCCCAGGAGTTTGACCATCCACGCCACGCTGAGGTAACCCACGACGGCCGAGACGCCGAAGCCCACGAGCCCCATCGCCCAGCTCATCCCCGCGAAGGGGCTCGGCTCCTCGGGGTTTGCCAGCGCGCGCCAGAGGTAAAGGCCGTTGCCGCCGAGGATGACGGGCACCACCATGAGGAAGGAGAAGGCCGCGGCCTTGTCCGTGCCGATGCCCAAGAAGCGGGACATGGCGATGGTGCTGCCGCTGCGCGAGACGCCCGGGAGCATCGCCACCGCCTGCGCCAGGCCCATCAGCAAGGCGCGCAGGGGCGTGACCTCGCGCCCCAGGTTATCCCGCCCCCACAGGCGCGTGGCCAGGAGCAGGCACCCCGTGAAGCAGAGCGCGCCGCAAACGAAAAGCGGGCTCCCCGCCGCCAGCTCCAATTCGTCCTCGAAAAGGAGCCCCAGCACGATCGCGGGGATCATCGAGACAAGCACCGCCACCGCGAAGCGCCAGGCCGCCGCCTCTCGCCGCACCAGCCCCACGCAGGTCTCGGCGATGAACCGCCGATAGTAAAGCACCACGGCCACAAGCGTGCCGCCGTGCAGCAGCACCTCCACGCCCAGGCCCTCGAGCGCCTGAAACCCTAGGATGGCCTTGCCCAGCGCAAGGTGGCCGGAGGAGCTCACGGGCAGGAACTCGGTGAGGCCTTGGATCACGGCGAGGATGGTCATTTGCAAGAGGTCGTTCATGGTCATGCCCTCAATAATTCATCACGGAGGCCCACTCCGCGGCGCCGTGCTTGGCCTTGGACGGGGCGACGACGGTCATCGCCAGCGCGTCGGGCCGCAGGAAGGCCTCGGCCGCGGCGCGGAGATCCTCCGCGGTGACGGCGCGCGTGGCCGCGAGGGAAGCCTCGGCGTCGGTATCCAGGCCGAAGAGCAGGCGGTTGGCGGCCCAGCTGGCGGGCGAGGAATCCATCCGTAGGCGGAAACGACCACACTGGTAATCGCGCGTGCGCCGGAGCTCGGCCGCGCCGACGGGCCGTTCGATGAGGCGGCGGATTTCCGCGAGGATGGCCTTGGCGCAACCCAGGGCCTTGTCGGGGTGGCACCCCGCGGTGACGATGAGCGCGCCGCAGTCGACGTAGGACGACAGGTCGCTGCTCACGCTGTAGCAGAGGCCGCGGCGCTCGCGGATGCTCTGGAAGAGGCGCGACATCATCGACTCGCCGAGCAGGCCGGAAAGCAAGGCGAGCGTGGTGCGGGCCTTGGGATCCTCGAATCCCGGCACGCGCCACCCAAAGGCCAGCTGCGTCTGCTGGATGTCCCGCCGCGTCAGCGAGAACGGGTCAAGGGGGATGGCGCGGGTGAAGGGCTCGGGCTCGCGCAACGCCTTGGGGTCGCGCAAACGCCCGGCGAGCCGCGCCACCTTGGCCACGCACGCCTCGTGCTCCACGCGCCCGAAGAAGGCGAAGACGGTGCGGCTGGGCGCGTAGTTGGCCTTGCGGTAGGCCAGCAGGTCGGCGCGGGGCATCTCGAGCACGCCCTGCTCCGTCCCGCCGATGGGCCGCCCCAGGGGGTGGCCAGACCACAGCTGCGCGGCCAGGCGATCCATCGCCACGTAATCCGGGTGGTCGTCGTACATCCGGATTTCCTCGGCGATGACGCGCCGCTCGCGCTCAAGCTCCTTGGGGTCGAACGCGGCGTTGTAGAAGAAATCCCCCAGCACCTCGAGCGCCAAATCGGCCTTGTCATAAGGCACGCGCGCGTAATAGCACGTCGCGTCGCGGTCGGTGTAGGCGTTGAGGACGCCGCCCTGGCCCTCGACGGCCTGCGAGATCTGCTTGGCCGTGCGCGTGGGCGTGCCCTTGAAGAGCATATGCTCGATGAAATGGCTGGCGCCGTTGAGCGCCTCGGTCTCGTTGCGGCTGCCCACCCGCGCGTAGATGGCCACCTGCACGCCCTCGGCCTCGGGCCGCGCCACCGACAGCACCTGGATACCGTTGCCAAGGCGCGTGACTCTCATCGTCTCCAACATCTTCCGCCCCTCATGCCTCCAACAGGCGCCGCGTCTCCTCCGGCCAAAGCGCGTCGTCCGGCGTCTCCAAGATCAGCGGGATTCCCTCAAACCGCGCGTCTCGCGCGATGGCCAGGAAGGGCGCCCAGCCCAAATAGCCCTTGCCGAGCGACTCGTGCCGGTCGTGGCGCGAGCCCAGCGGCTCCTTCGAATCGTTCAGGTGCATCCCGCGCAGATACCTCAGCCCGACGGCCCTCTCCACGCGCTCGAAGAAGGCCTCCCGCCCCGCCTCGGCGGCCAGGTCGAAGCCCGCGCCGTAGGCGTGCGCCGTGTCCAGGCAGATGCCCACGCGCGCCTTGTCCTCCACCCCCGCGACGATCCGCCCCAGCTGCTCGGGCGCCGCGCCCAGATAGGCCCCCTGCCCAGCCGTGTTCTCCAGCACGACCGTCACCCCGCGCGTCTCGGCCAACGCCGCGTTGATGCTCGCGGCCACGCGGTCGCACGCCGCCTCGGGCGAGATCTGGTTCAGGTGCGAGCCCGGGTGCAGGTTCAGCCTGTCCAGCCCCAACGCCTCGCACCGATGCAGTTCGTCCAGCAACGAGGCCATGCTCTTGGCGTGCTTTTCCTCGTCCGGGTTCGCCAGGTTGATGAGGTAGCCCGCGTGCGGCAACACCTGCCCCGGCGCGAACGGCGCCCGTGCCAACGCCCCGCGGAAGTTCTCCGCCTCCCCCTCCCCCAACGGCTTGCCCACCCACTGCCGCTGGTTCTTCACGAACAGCGCGAAGCCCGTGGCCCCCACCGCCAGCGCGTTCGCCACCGCCGCCGCGGGCTCCCCCGAGGCCGAGACATGCGGGCCCACGAACCTCACCGCTCAGCCCTCCGCCGTCAGCCGCGCCCGCACGAACGCCGCGTCGATGGCCAGCTCGGAGCCCTTCGGCGGCAGGTCGTACATCACCTCCGCCATCACCTGCTCCATGATCGCGCGCAGGCCGCGCGCGCCGGTCTTGCGCTTCTGCGCCTCCTCCGCGATGGCCCGGAGCGCGCCCTCGTCGAAGCGCAGCGCCACCCCGTCCATCGCCAGCAGCTTCTGGTACTGCCGCACGATGGCGTTCTTCGGCTCGGTGAGGATGCGCGCCAGCTCCTCCGCCGAGAGCTCGCCCATCTTCGCCACCACCGGCAGACGCCCCACGAACTCCGGGATCAGCCCGAAGCTCACCAAATCCTCCGGCTGCACCTGCGCCAGCACGCGATCCTGCTCCTTGCGCGCGGCCTCCTCCGAATCCACGAAACCGATGGCCTTCTTCCCCAGGCGCGCCTTGATCTTCTCGTCCAGCCCCACGAACGCCCCCCCGCAGATGAAGAGGATGTTCGAGGTGTCCACCGCGATGTACTCCGCCTGCGGGTGCTTGCGCCCCCCCTTCTCCGGCACGTGCGCCACCGTCCCCTCGATGATCTTCAGGAGCGCCTGCTGCACGCCCTCGCCGCTCACGTCGCGCGTGATGGAGGTGTTCTCGGTCTTGCGCGCCACCTTGTCGATCTCGTCGATGTAGACGATGCCGCGCTGCGCCTGTTGCACGTCCATCCCGCAATTCTGCAGCAGGTAGAGCAGGATGTTCTCCACGTCCTCGCCCACGTACCCGGCCTCCGTCACCGTCGTCGCGTCCGCGATGGCGAAGGGCACCTTCAGCAGCCGCGCCAACGTCTTCGCGAAAAGCGTCTTCCCGCACCCCGTCGGCCCGATGAGCAGCACGTTGCTCTTCTCGATCTCCACGTCCGCGAAGGCGTCCTCCGCCCCCGCCTCCTGCTGCTCCAGGCGCCGGTAATGGTTGTGCACCGCCACCGAGAGCAGGCGCTTCACCCGCTCATGCCCCACGATGTACTGGTCCAGGAACGCCTTGATCTCCGGCGGCGGCGGCACCGTCAACGGCTCCGGCTTCCCCTTCGCCTTCGCCTTCCGGCCCCCCCCCGCCTCGCCCATCAGCACCTCGCGCACCCCCGCGTACTTCGGGTCCGTCATCAACATCCCCTCGGTCAGCGACGCCATGCACCGGTGGCACAGCACCGACGCCCCGTCCACCCCCACCACGCAATGCCCCGCGTCCGTGGGCCTCCCGCAAAACGAGCAAACCAAATCCTCTTCGCGCTTCTTCGACATCGTGCGATACACTCCGCTGAAACCAAAATGAACTTTTATTTTACCACAAACCCGCCCCCCGCCGCCGAGGCGGCGAAGGCAAACCGCGCACGTAAGTGCGCAAAGCCCCCGCGCACCCCGCCCGCGGCGGCAGAGCCCGCGGCTTTTTGGTATCCTAAGGGGCACTATGTTGGCGAGGCTGGCAGTGAGGAACCTGGCGGTGGTCGAGGCGGCGGAGGCCCGCTTCGGCCCCGGCCTCAACGTCATCACCGGCGAGACGGGCGCGGGCAAATCCGTGCTCATGGGCGCCCTGCACCTGGTGCTGGGCGAGCGCGCAGACCGATCCGCCATCCGCACCGGGGCCGACGAGGCCGCCGTCAACGCCGTCTACGAACTGGCCGACACCGCGGCCGTCGACGCCATCCTGCGCGAAGCCGAAATCCCCCCCTGCGAGGAGGGCACCCTCATCATCCGCCGCGCCATCCTAGCCAACGGCAACGGCCGCATCCGCGTGAACGACGCCCCCGCCACCGCCGCCCTCCTGCGCCGATTGGCCCCCCTGCTCACCGACATCCACGGCCCCACGGACAACCTTTCCCTGCTCGACGCGGGCTTCCAGCTGCGCCTCCTCTCGGCCTACGCCGGGGCCGAACGCGAGACCGCGCGCTACGCCGAGCGCTGGGAGGCCCTCCAAACCCTCAAGGCGCGCCTCCGCGAGGCCGAAGGCGAGCCGGGCGAACGCCGCGCCGAGGCCGAGCGCCTCGCCGAGGCCATCGAGGACATCCGCGCCGTGAACCCCACCGAGGACGACGGCGAGCCCCTCCTGGAACGCCACAAGGCCGCGGCGAACGCAGGCGAGATCCTCTCCATCGGCAACGCCCTCACCGAACGCCTCTCCGACGGCGAGGGCGCCCTCACCGAGCAACTCATGGAAGTCCACCGCGCCCTGCGCGCCCTCGGCGGCCTCCTGCCCGAGGCGGAAGCCTGGGGCGAGGAACTGACCGCCGCGCAGGTGGCGCTCCAAGAGCTCGCCAAATCCATCTCCGTGCGCCTCTCGCAGATCGAGGCCGACCCCGAGGGGCTGGAGCGCCTGGAGGCCCGCCTCGGCCAAATCCAACGCCTGCGCCGCAAATACGGCCCCACCCTCGCCGACGTGCTCGTCTATCGGGAGAAGGCCCAGGCGCGCCTCGCCGAACTCAACACGCTGAAAGGCGACCTGCAGGCCCTCCGCGGCCAAATCGCCGAGGCCGAGGACGCCCTCCGCGCGGCCGGCCTGGCCCTGCGCGGCAAACGCGCCGCGGCCGCGCCCAAACTCTCGGCCGCCATCACCGCGGAACTGCGCGAGCTCGGCTTCGCGCGCGCCTCCTTCCCCATCGCCCTGGAACCCTGCGAGCCGGGCCCCACGGGGATGGACAGGGCCGTCTTCTCCTTCGAGCCCAACCCCGGCGAGGCGGCGCAGCCGCTGGCGGACATCGCCTCGTCCGGCGAGATCGCGCGCGTCATGCTGGCCGTGAAGGTCATCCTGGCCCGGCACGACGGCACGCCCACGCTCGTCTTCGACGAGATCGACGCGAACGTGGGCGGCGAGACGGGGCGGCGCGTGGGCGAAAAGCTCCGCCGCCTGGCCGAGGCCACCCAAGTGCTCTGCATCACCCACCAGCCCCAGGCCGCCGTCCACGGCCAAACCCACTTCCGCGTCAGCAAATCGGTGGAAGGCGGCCGCACCGTCACGCGCATCGAGCGCCTCGCCCCCGAGGCCCGCGCCGACGAGCTCGCCCGGATGCTCGGCGGCGGCGAGGCCGCCCGGCGCCACGCCGAGGCCCTCCTGGCAGAGGCCCGCCCCACCCACGAGGAACCCGCCCCATGATCCCCCTGGCCTCCCCCACCCTCTTCCTCTACGGCCCCCCCGCCACGGGGAAATCCACCTGCGCGCGCAACCTGGCCGTGGCGTTGGGGAAGGCGGCGGTGGATTTGGACGCGCTGGTGGAGCGCCGCGTGGGCATGACCATCCCCGAGTACGTGGCGCAGGCCGGCGCCGAGGCCTTCCGCGACGCCGAGACCGAGACCCTCCGCGCCCTCTGCGCCGAGCGGCCGGACGCCGTCGTGGCCCTGGGCGGCGGCACCCTCCTGCGCCCCAAAAACCGCGCGATGGCCGAGGCCTGCGGCCCCATCGTCTGCATCCAGACGCCCGCGGACGTCCTCGCCAAGCGCGTGGAGCGCAAAGCCGGCAGCCGCCCCTTCTCCAAAGACGCCGAGGCCCTCCGCCGCACCCTTGAGGAGCGCCGCGCCCACTACGCCTCGTTCCCCCTGAACGTGACGCTCCTGGGCGACCCCAGCCCGCAGGAGGTCTGGCCGCGCGTCCTGGCGGCCTTCGGGCGCTACCGCGTGGCCGGGATGGCCGCGCCCTATCTGGTGGAGGCCGCGCCGGGCGCCATCGCCGAACTGCCGCGCGTCCTCGCCAAGCTCGAGCCCGCGCCGCGCCAGCTGCTCCTGGTGGGCGATTCCAACACGCTGCCCCTTTACAAAGGCAAGGTCTTCGCCGCCCTCGGGCGCGAGATCCCCACCTTCGAGATCCCCGCCGGCGAGGAGCACAAGACCCTGGCCACCGTCGAGCGGATCTGGGGCGCGATGCTCGCGGCGGGGCTGGAGCGCGGCGGCCTGGCCATCGCCCTCGGCGGCGGGGTGGTGGGCGACCTCACCGGCTTCGCGGCGGCCGCCTGGCTCCGCGGCGTGCGCTGGCTGAACCTGCCCACCTCCCTCCTGGCGATGGTCGACGCCGGCGTCGGCGGCAAGACCGGCGCGGATCTGCCCGCGGGCAAAAACCTCATCGGCGCCTTCCACCCGCCCTGCGCCGTCCTCTCCGACACCGAGACCCTCGCCACGCTCCCCGAGCGCGAGCTGCGCTGCGGCCTCGCCGAGACGCTCAAGCACGCCGTCATCGGCGACCCCGGGCTGATGGGGATGCTCGGGGACTTCGCGGCGCGGCGCGGGGACGTCGACTTCCTCACGCGCCTGGTCATCCGCTCGGTGGGCGTGAAGGTGCGCGCCATCCAGGAAGACCCCTTCGAGAAGACCGGCCGCCGCGCGGCGCTCAACCTGGGCCACACCGTCGGCCACGCCGTCGAGGCCGCCAGCGGCTTCACCGTCGCGCACGGCGAGGCCGTCGCCATCGGCACCGTGGCCGCCGCCCGCCTCGCCGAGCGCCTCGGCCTGGCCCAGGGCGGCCTGGCGCGCACCCTCGCCGAGGCGCTCACGGCCCTCGGCCTGCCCACGGAAATCCCCGAGGGCCTCGACGCGGCGACGCTCCGCGGTTACCTTTCCCACGACAAAAAGAAGGCCGGCGGCGTGGTGCGCTTCGCCCTGCCGCGGGCCGTCGGCGACGTTCAGACCGGCTGCATCGTGCCGGAGGAGGTACTCAATGGGATTCTTGCAGGACAACGGGCTTGACCCCCAGGCCATCGACGCCAAGGCGCTCCTCGAGGCCTTTCTGGAGGAGATGGAGGCGGGGCTCCGCGGCGAGGGCGGCCTGCCGATGCTGCCCTCGGACATCCGCCTCCCCGACGGCGCGATCCGCGACGCGGAGGTGCCGGCCTTCGACGTCGGCGGCACGAACACCCGCTCGGCCCGCGTCCGCTTCGGCTCAGACGGCGCGGCCACGGTGCATGGCCTCCTGCGCGGCCATATGCCCGGCTCCCAGGGCCGCGTGACGCACGCCGAGTTCTACCGCGTCCTCTGCGACGTGCTCACGCCGAACGTCCGCCCCGGCGAGAGGCTCGGCTACTGCTTCTCCTACCCCGTCGACGAGGCGGGGCGCCTGCTCTACTGGACCAAAGGCATCCAGGCCGACGACATCGTGGGCACGGACGTGCGCGACGAGCTCGCCGCCGCCCTCGCCGACCGCGGCCTGCCCGGCTGCGAAGTCCGCATCCTCAACGACACCGTCGCCGCGCTCCTGGCCGTCTACGCCCTCGCCGGCACCGAGGATTGCGCGGGCGCCGTGGGCTTCATCCTCGGCACGGGCTCCAACACCGCCTACGCCGAGCGCGCCGAACAGGTCGCCAAGCGCCCCGGCCTCGCCCCCGGGCTCGTCCCGATCAACTGCGAGAGCGGCAACTTCGCGCACTTCCCGCGCTCCACCTTCGACGAGGCCTACGAGCGCGCCAGCGGCACGGGCCGCGGTCTCTGGGAGAGGTGTATGTCCGGCGTCAACCTGGGCGCGCTGGGCACGCTCATCCTGCGCGGCGCGGGCCAGGCCGGTCTCCTCACCCCCGGCCTGCGCGACGCCGTGAACGCCCGCGACTTCACCAACATCGAGCTCGACGACTACTGCGCCGGCCGCCGTGACGACGTCCTCCCCTGCAACGCCGCCGACGCCCGCGCCGTCCGCGCCCTCCTCCTGCCGCTCTACGAGCGCGCCGCCCTCTTCGCCGCCATCGACGTCGCCGCCGCGGCCGTCGCCTCGGCCCGTGCCAAAGGCCGCCGCTCCGGGCGCATCCGCGTCAACGTCGACGGCTCCACCTTCTGGAAGACCGCGTGCATCCCCTTCGTCGAGCGCGTGCGCGGCCACCTCGCGGCGCTCCTCGGCCCGCGCGGCTACGACTGCGAGCTCCTGCGCATCGACGACGCGCCCCTCATCGGCGCCGCGCTCGCCGCCGCCGCCCATTGACATGCCCGCGCTCAGCTTCATCGGGAGGGACGGCGACGCCGCGGGCCGCGTGGTGCGTTGGTGCCGGGGGCGTTGGACGGATGGGTTGCCGCCGGGGCTTGTCTTCTGCGTCCCCACCTCACTGGCCCTGCGCCGGCTGCGCGACGCGCTCATCGACGCCTACGGCGCCTTCCAGGGCGTCCGTTTCCTCACCCCCTCGGCCCTGCCCACGCTCTTCGCGCCGAGCGCCGCCACGCCGGCGGCCACGCCCGCCGAGATGCTCCGCGTCTGGGCCGGCGTCTTCGATTGGCTCCGCGCCGCGGACCCCGCCGACGCGATCCTCTCCAGCCTCTTCCCCGGCGAGCGCGCCTGGCTGGCCCGCCCCGCCGCGCGCTACGCCCTGGCCCGCCGACTGACGCGCCTGCGCGCCACCCTCGCCGAACGGTGCCTGGACTTCGCCGCCGTCGCCGCGCACCCGGCCACGCAGGCCCTCGGCGAGCGCGAGCGCAGCCGGTGGGCGGCCCTCGACGCGCTCGAGGCCAAATGCCGCGAAGAGCTCGCCCGCCTGGGGCTTGAGGACCCCGCAGACCGCCAGCTCGCCATCCTTCGGGAGCCCGTCGCCCAGCCCTCCGAGGCCGCGGCGGAATGGCGGCTCGTGGTGGCGTGCGTGCCCGACCTGATGCCCGCGCTCACGCGCCTCTTCGACGCCGCGCCCGCCTGCGACGTCCTGGTCCTCGCCGAGCCGGGCGAGGCCGGGCGCTTCACGCCGGAGGGCCTGCCCGACCCCGCCTTTTGGGGCCGCGCCGCGCTCGACCTGCCGGAGGCCTCCCTCGCGCCCGCCGAGACCCCGCGGGCCGAGGCCGCCGCCGTCGAGGCCTTCCTCGACGCGCACCGGCGCGTCAGCCCCGCCGACCTCTGCCTCTGCGCGCTCGACCGCGAGGCCATGCCGCCGATTTCCGCCGCGCTCGCCGCGCACGGCGTCTCCATCTTCGAGCCCGAGCCCATCGCCTTGGCCAAACAGCCGCCCGCGCGCGCCCTGCTCGCCCTCGCCGGGCTTTTGCGCGACCCCGGCCCCGAGGCGCTCCTCCCCTTGATTGGCCTGCCGGAGGCCGCCGAGGCCGTGGGCACGGACTATGCCACGCTCCGCGCCGCCTACGACGCGCTCCTCGAGGCGCACCGCCCGGACTCCCGCCGCGAGGCCCTCCGCTTCCTGAAAGGCGAGGGCGACGGGCCGCTTCGGGATTTCCTCCTGCGGTGCCAGGCGTGGGCCGAGGCTTTCCGCGCCGACCCCGTGGCCGGGGGGCGCGCCTTCCTCACCGATCTTTACGGCGCGCAGACGCTCGACCCCGTGCGCGAACCACTCCGCTTCGCCGCATTCGACGCGCTCCGCGGGCTGTTCGACGAGTTGGCCGACCTGCGCGTGGGCGGCGCGGCGGATCCTGACCTGCTGGCCGCGCGCCTGGCGGACGAGACGCTCCAGCCAGTCCGCGGCGACGCGGATTGCGCCTACGAGGGGCGCCTGGAAATCCTCTGGTCGCGGGCGCCGCTGTTGGCCTTGGTCGGCCTCAACGAGGGGCTCTTCCCGGACACCACCTTCGAGGACGCCTTCCTGCCCAACGCCTTCCGCCGCGCGCTCGGCCTGCGCCACGACGCCACCCGCGCCGCCCGCGACGCTTACCTGCTGGCCACCGCCACGGCCTGGCGCGCGCCCGGCGACGTCCTCCTGACCTGCGCCCGAACCAACGCGCGCGGCGACTGGCTCAAGCCCTCGCGCCTGCTCTTCCGGTGCGGCCCCGAGGCCCACGCGCGCCGCGCCAAGGCGTTCTTCCTGGATCCCGCGCCGCGGCCGCCCAGCCCGCCCCCGGGCACCGGGCTGGCCTTCTCCGAGAACCCCGCGCGCTGGCCCGCGTGCCCCGCCCCGACACGCCTCTCCGCCTCGGCCATCACGAGCTTCCTCGATTCGCCGCTCGCCTATTGGCTCTCCTATCGCCTGGGCCTGGCCGACACCGACGACCTCCCGGACGGCATGGGCGCGGACACCTTCGGCACCCTGCTCCACCGCGCCCTCGAAACCCTGCGCGAGGTCAAGGGAACCGCCCCGGACGCCCTTGCCGACGCGCTCGCGGCGGCTTATGACGAGGCCTTCCGCGGGCAGTACGGCACGCGCCCCGGCGTGGAGCTCCTGGCCATGCGCGAATCCGCCCGCCGGCGCCTCCGCGCCGCGGCGCGGCTGGAGAGCCGGTTGCGTCTGGAGGGATGGGAGACGCGACAGGCCGAGGGTGCCGCGTGGGAGGCGCCGCTCGACCTCGGCGGGCGGACGGTCACCCTGTATGGCCGAATCGACCGCGTGGACTACAACCCGCGCGAGAAGCGGTGGCGCATCATCGATTACAAGACCGGCGCGAAGAGCCTCTCCGCGAAGGCCGCGCACTACGCCAGGCCCCGCGACGGCGGGCTCGTCTGGAAGAGCTTCCAACTGCCGCTTTACCGCATCCTCGCCCGCCGCGCCCTGGGCCTGCGGGAGGGCGAGCCCCTCGAGCTGGCCTACTTCCGTCTGCCGCCCGAAGGCCCCGCCATTCTCGACCCCTTCGCCGACCCCGCGGGCGAGGCCGAGACGCTCCAGGCCCTGCGTGAGACCGTCTCCGCGATGCTCGACCTCGGCACGGCGCCGCTCCCGGCCGCCATCGGCGCTTACGGCAACCCGCTCCTGCAAACCCTCACGGAACCCACCGCCCCATGCGATTGACCCCCCAAGAAGCCGATTGGCTCTACGCCCTGCAACGCCCGTGGCCCCTCGTCGAGCGTCCCCTCGAGGCCCTTGCCGAGCGTCTCGGCGCACATCCCGGCGACCTCGCCGCGCTCATCGGCAGGCTCCGCGCGGAGGGGCTTGTGAGGCGCGTCGGGGGTGTCTTCGACGCGCGGCGCCTGGGCTACCGCAGTTGCCTCTTCGCGTTGCCGCCCTTCGCCGACCCGGCGGCCGAGGCGGCGGCCGTCGCCCGCGTCGTCGCGCTCCCGGGGGTGACGCACTGCTATCGCCGCGGCTGGCCCGAGGGCGTGGCGCTCGACGGCGTGACGGCGGCGGATTATGCCGCGTATCCCGCCATCTGGTTCACCCTCTCGGCGCGCGCCGACCGCTTCGAGGCCGAGGCCGCGGCTTTGGCCGACCTCGCGCCGATCGCCTTCCCCGCGACCACGCGCTACAAAATCGACGTCGTCTTTGACCCCCGCACCCGAGGCCGCGACGAGCGCACCGAATACGCCGCGCCCGGGGCCGCCGCGCCCGAGCCGCTCCCGCCCGAGCCGCTCCGGGCCGTCGTCCGCCGCTATCAGGACGACTGCCCCGCCGCCGAGGCCCCTTTCCGCCCCGAGGATCTCCCCCAACTCCGCGCCTGGCAGGCCGAGGGCACCCTCCGCCGTTTCGCCCTGTTGCTCCGCCACCGCGCGGGGGGCTTCACCGCCAACGGGATGTGTTGCTGGGACGTCCCGCAGGAGGCGTGCGACGCCGCCGGCCGCCGCCTGGCCGCCGACGTGGACGTGACGCATTGTTACGCGCGCCCCGCGCGCCCCGGCTTCCCTTTCACGCTTTACGCCATGATCCACAAGACCTCGTGGCGGGCGGGCTTCGAGGCCTTCCGCCGCCTGGGCGCGCTTGTGGACCGCCCCGGCAAGGTCTTCTTCTCCACGCAGGAGTTCAGGAAGACCTCGCTGCGCTGTTTCCTTGAGGAGGATTGAGATGCGCCTGCTTCCCCTGCTCGCGGCCCTCGCCGTCGCCCCGCTCTTCGCCGCCGTCAACGGCCTGATCCCGGAGAACCACCTCGCCGGCCCGGCGCTCGAGGCCAAGGACGCCGAGGGCAAAGTCGTGGCCCTCTACGGCTTCGGCTGGCGTTGCCCGCGGTGCAAGGCTTGCCTGCCCAAGGTCGCCAAGCTGGCCAAGGAACTCGCCAAAGAGCCGCGCGCGTTGCTCTTGGGCTCCCACCTCCAGAGCCCGAACGCCGAGGCCGTCAAGGCCCTGCTCGAGCAGGCCGGGTGCCCCGACCTGCCCACCTACCAATTCCTCTCCCTCGAGGGCGCGCCGGACGCGGGGAGCCTCCTGCCTTTGGCCTACGTGGCCGACCACACCGGCGAGGTTGTCTGGGCCGGGAGCCCCTTGGAGGACTTCGCAGGATTCGAGAAGGCCCTCCGCGACGCCGTCAAAGCCGCGCCCAAGCCCCTCCCGGGCTCCCTCGCCGACGGCCTTGACCTCCGCCACAACCGCGACCTCGCCGGACGCCTCATGGTCGGCCAAAACATCGAGGGTGCCCTCCGCCAGCTCCAATCCCGCGCCCGCCGCGGCGGCCAGGCCGGCGAGGAGGCCGCCACGCTCCTGCGCCATTGCCAGCGGTGGGCGGAGGACGCCAAGCGGCGCGTCCTCGACAATCTGGAGCCCCATCCCTCCCTCGCCCTTGCCGAGGGGCAGACCCTCCTGCGCACCCTCCCCACCCAGATGGCCGAGCTCCGCGCCCAGCTCGAGCCCCTCGCGCAAAACCCTCAGACCAAGGCCCTTGCGGCCTCCCGCCTGGCCTTGGGAAAACTCCGCCGCGAGGCCGCCAAAGCCCCGGGGCGCGCCAAGACCTCCGCGACCCTTCAGCTCCGCCGACTGGGCACGCTCCCCGACCAAGCCGACCCCGACCTCCTCTCCCTCCGCGCCGAGTGGCAGGCCTTCCGCGACACCCTCCCAGACCGCTGAGCCGCCCCCATGGGATGCGGCGGGGGCTTTCTTTTGGGAGGGTATTCTGGTATCATGGGGGAAACCTTGCAGGGAGGATTAGGAGATGAGCGAAGGGACAGCGAAGGTGTTGGAGCAGACGCCCCCTGCGGGGGCGCCGCCGGCCAAGCATTCCAAGAAGGCGCGTGTGGTTTGCGGGCTGTGCGTGGCGGCGGTGTGGCTGATCGCGATTTTCCTGTTGCCGATTTGGGCGTTGGCGGGGCTGGTGGGGCTCTCGGCGATCGTCTGCCTGTATGAGCTGTGCGCGATGTTGCGGAAGGCGGGCTACGCGCTGCCCATCGGCTGGCTGGCGGCGGCGACGGCGGAGTGGTTCGCCTATGTCTACACGTGCCTGTGGCGGCTCGCCGGACTCTCTGGAGATGGCGCGGCGGTGGGGCCGTCGGCCATCGTTGGCGCCTTCGTCTCGCTCGCGCTCTTCGCGGTGATCGTCGCGGCGCTTTTCTTCCGGGTGTTGCTGGACAGCCGGGTACGGAAGCCGATGGAGACGGCGGCGCTGACGGTGGGGGCCTTCGTCTACATCCCCTTCATGCTCGCCTTCCTCCTGCCCATCGCCATGTGGCCGGCGGGGGATTCTCACTCGGCCGGCGTCTTCCTGGCCTTCGCGCTCATCCTGGTGACGAAGCTTTCGGACACGGGCGGCTATTTCATCGGCACGGCCTTCGGACGGCACAAGATGTGCCCGCGCCTCTCGCCCGGCAAGAGCTGGGAGGGGACGGCGGGGGGCTACGCCTTCTCGCTGATCGGGGCGGGGTGCGTCATCGCCGCGGCGCGGATTTGGCCCGACGCCCCGTGCCTGGCCCTCGTGCGCAAGCTGACGGCGGGATGGTTCGGGCTGGCCTGGGCGCTCCTGACGGTGGCCGTGCTGGTGACGGTGGGCATCTGCGGGGATTTGCTGGAGTCGCTCTTCAAGCGGCAGTGCGGCGTGAAGGATTCCTCGGCGCTCTTCCCGGCGATGGGCGGCTTCTTCGACACCTTCGACAGCCTCATCTTCATCCCGGCCGTCGCGACGCTCATGATTGTGCTGGGCGCGGGCCTTCAAGCGCTCCTCTCCCTGTGAGCCATGCGTAAGCGGTTGGTCATCCTCGGCGCGACGGGCTCCATCGGGGCGAGCACGCTCCGCGTGGTCGCCGCCCACCCCGACCGCTTCGAGGTGGTGGGCCTGGCCGCCGGGCGCGACGCCGCGGGCCTGAAGGCGTTGGCCGAGCGCCTCGGCGTGCGCCATCTGGCCCTGGCCCAGCCCAACGACGCGGGCATCCCCAACGGCGAACGGGCGCTCCGCGACTTGGCGGCGCTCCCGGAGGCCGACCTCGTGGTCATGGCCATCGCCGGCATGGCCGGCTATGCCCCCACCCTCGCGGCCATCGAGGCCGGGCACGACGTCGCCCTCGCCACCAAGGAGGTGCTCGTCATGGCCGGCGAGGAGGTCATGCGCCGCCGCGCCGCCAAAGGCGTGCGCCTCCTGCCGCTCGATTCCGAGCACTCGGCCCTCTTCCAGGCCCTGCAGGGCGAGGCCTACCGCCCCGCGTGCGTCCGGGCCCCCGGCGAGGCCGCGGCGGAGGAGCGCGTGGCCGAGGCCATCCTCACGGCCAGCGGCGGGCCCTTCCTGGGGCGCAAGGCGCTGGATTGGCGGCGCGTCACCGTGGACGAGGCGCTCAACCACCCGCGGTGGCGCATGGGGCCGAAGGTGACGGTCGATTCCGCCACCATGATGAACAAAGGCCTGGAGCTCATCGAGGCGCTCCACCTCTTCAACCTCCGCCCCGACCAGCTCCGCGTGTGGGTTCACCCGCAGAGCATCGTCCACTCGCTCGTCCGCTTCCGCGACGGCGCGCTTTTGGCGCAATTGGGCGTGGCGGACATGGCGCTGCCCATCCAATACGCACTCACCTGGCCAGACCGCGCCGATCACGCGCCCGTCGAGCCGCTCACCCTCGCGCAAATGCAGGGGCTTGCCTTCGAGGAGCCCGACCTGCGCCGCTTCCCCTGCCTGCGCCTGGTCTTCGAGGCCCTGCCGCGCGGCGCATGGACGCACCCCATCCTGACCCTGGCCAACGAGGTCGCCGTGCGCGCCTTCCTCGACGGCCGCATCACCGCCGACCGCATCGCGGCCGTCATCGAGGAAGGCCTGGCCGCCGGCGCCGCGCCCTTCGAGACCATCGTCCGGCGGGCCGAGGAAACCGTCGCCCGCTTTTCGCAGCCATGAAGACCCATCCGCTCTACCCGCTCACCTTCCGCCCCCAGTACCGCGACCACCTCTGGGGCGGGGACGCCATCGCCACGCGCTACAACCGCGCCAACACCCCGCGCCCCTGCGCCGAAAGCTGGGAGGTCAGCGGCCTGCCCGGCGCCGAGAGCGTCGTCACCAACGGGCCCTTCGAGGGCATCGGGCTGGGCACCCTCACGCAAACCTTCGGGCGCGACCTCGTGGGCGCCAAAGCCCCGCACCCGGAAATCTTCCCCTTGCTCACCAAAATCCTCGACGTCCACGACCGCCTCTCCGTCCAAGTCCACCCCGACGCCGTCACCGCACGCGCCCTCGGCGGCGCGCCCAAGCACGAATGCTGGTTCCTCCTCGACGCCGCGCCCAGGGCCAAGCTCTGGGCCGGGCTCCAGCCGGACGCCGACCTCGACGCGCTCGGCGACGACGCGCTCGTGGCGCACCCCACCCAACCCGGCGACGTCTTCGACGTCCCCCCGGGGCTCGTCCACGCCATCGGCCCCGGCAACCTGGTCTACGAGGTGCAACAACCCAGCGACACCACCCTGCGCGTCCACGACTGGGGCCGCGGCCGCCCCACCCAGCCCGAGGCCGCGCGCCAAGCCATCAAGCCGGCCCTCCAGACCGCCCCCCTGCGCGCCAAACCCACCAAACGCGACCTCTGCCCCCGCCTCACCACGCCGGACTTCGCCCTCGCCACGCTCGCCCTCACCCACGGGCGCACCCTCCACACCACCGCGCAAAGCCTCATGATCCTCTTCTGCGCCGAAGGCAAGGCCACGCTCGAGCACGAAGGCCCCCACCCCATCACCCTTCTGCCCGGCGACAGCGTGCTCATCCCCGCGCGCCAGAACATCTCCCTCCACCCGCTGGCGCCGACGCGCCTGCTCGTCACCACCCTTTAAGATAAGATAAGGACACATCCATGCGCAAAGCCCTCAACCTCATCGGCCGCGCCCTTCGCGGCCTCGTCTGGATCCTCGCCCTGCCGATTCGTTGGGTCGGCTACGGCATCGCCTGGTGCTTCCGCTGGCTCCGAAAGCCCTGGGCGCGCCTGCCCTTCTCCGGGGCCGTGGGCCGCGCCTACGACAGCAAGCCCCTGCGCGTCGTGCGCAAAGTCGTCTTCGCGCTGACCTGCGTCATCGTCTGGCTGGTGATCCTCATCGGCGCGGGCGTGCTCGGGCCGATCGTCAAGCTCGCGGCCCCGCCGATCGCCGCCACGATGGGCTACCGCCTCTCCATCGGCACCTGCGTCATCTGCCCCTTCGCCAACACCGTCCGCATCGCCGACCTGCGCCTGGACACCAAGGACTCCCCGCGCATCGGCACCGACGCCCCGCTCGTCCGCCTCACCCTCCTCGACTGCGCGCCCTTCTCCGGCTACGTCCGCATCGAAGGCATCCACGTGGAAAACCCCGACACCTTCGCCGCCGACAACTACTACGCCCAGCACGAGCTCTTCGCCCTCGGCCTCGCGGAGGTCGACGTCGACGTCCCCTCGCTCCTCACCGACACCATCTCCGTCGAGCTCATCCGCATCCATGGCATCCGCGCCCTCTACGCCTTCGCCAACGACACCACGAACGTCGACGCCCTCATCGCCCAGCTCGTCCCCCCGAAACCCGCCGCCGAACCCGCGCCCGAGGCGGCCTCCCCAGAGCCGGCGCCCGCGCCCGAAGAACCCGCAACGCCCGCAAAGCCCGCAAAGGCCAAGGATATCCAAATCGCGGTGGTTGACTTCGAGGACAACATCGTCACCATCCGCAGCGGCATCAGCATCCCGATCCCCCTGCCGGCCATGCGGCTTGAGAACATCGACTCCAGAGACTTGAAGACCCGCCTCGAAGCCGTCTCCGACACCGTCAAAAAATCCGTCGACGGCGTCAAAAAGGGTCTCGGCGCGATCGGCGACGGCGCCTCCAAGCTCTACGACGGCGCCTCCGGCCTCATCGGCGACGGCGCCAAAGACGCCAGCGCCGCCCTCTCCTCCGGCGCCGAGTCCGTCGGCAAAGCCCTCTCCTCCGGCTCCGAAAGCGTCGGCGAGGCCGTCAAAGGCCTCCGCGACATGTTCAAGAAAGACTGACATGACCCGGCGCGAGGCGGAAGCGGCGTTGGCGCGGGATTACCCGCCCGGCGACTGCCCCGCCCTCACCCGCCAGCGTGGCGTCTGGGCACGGGAACGCCCCCTGGCGGGGCTGACCCTCCTGGACGCCACGCCGCTTTTCCGCAACACCCTCGTCAAACACCTCGCCCTCCGAGACGCCGGCGCCGAGGTCTGGGTGGGCTACGGCCGCGCCATGCCCTTCGACCCGGAGGCCCTCGACATGGCCCGCGCGCTGGGCCTGCACATCCCGGACGACGCGCGCCTGAAGGCGGGGTTCGACGTCGTCCTCGACTGCGCCGCGGCCTTCTCGGGCGTCCCCGCGCGCCTCGGCTATGCCGAGCTCACCCGCTCCGGCGCCCACCGCTACCGCCAGGCAGCCAAAGCGTGCCCCGTCATCGACGTCGACCACAGCCGCATCAAAACCTTCGAGACGGCCCTGGGCACCGGCGACGGCCTCATCCGCGGACTCCGCCGCTTCGGCCACGGCGCCCTGCACGGAAAAACCGCCGTCGTCTTCGGCTGCGGCAAAGTCGGCCGCGGCATCCTCTTCCGCCTGACGCGCGAAGGCGCGCGATGCTTCGTCATCGACCCCGCACGCCCCATCCCCCCGCACGGCGTCGCGCACGCCGAAGCCCCCCACGCCCTCCTGCGCGCCGCCGACCTCGTCGTCACCGCCACCGGCGTGAAAGACGCCGCCGCGCCCTACGCCGCCGACCTCCTCGCCTCCCACGCCGCCCTCGCGAACATGGGCGTCGAGGACGAGTTCGGCCCGGCCATCCCCCCCACGCGCGTCCTCAACGCCAAAGCCCCCCTCAACTTCGCCCTCCCAGACCCCACCCGGATGCGCTACATCGACCCCACGATGGCCCTCCACAACCTCGCCGCCCTCACCCTCGCGCGCGGCGCCCCCGCCCCAGGCCTCCACCCGCCCTCCCCGGCTGACGAAGCCGCCCTCCTCGCCACCCTGCCACGCCCCCTCCTCGACGAACTCGCCGCCTTCGAGGCCGCGCAAGGAGCCGACCATGTTTGACCTCATCCTCGACAACGCCCTCCACAAAGGCCACCGCGTCGACGTCGCCGTCCAAGGCACGCGCTTCGCCGCCCTCGAGCCCGCCGGCACCCTCGCCCATGCCCAGGCCAAAGAACGCCTCGACTGCGCCCGCCGCCTCCTCCGCCCCCCCTTCTACAACACCCACACCCACCAGGCCATGACCCTCCTGCGCGGCATCGACGACGACTGCGCCCTCATGGACTGGCTCACCCGCGAAATCTGGCCCC
Source organism: uncultured Kiritimatiellota bacterium (assembly GCA_944389585.1). Lineage (GTDB taxonomy): Bacteria > Verrucomicrobiota > Kiritimatiellia > RFP12 > DVOR01 > Spyradenecus. The sequence goes on along the minus strand of CALXMW010000011.1, from coordinate 9,219 downwards.
GCGAAGCCCGCCTCACCCCCGAGGCCGTCTACGCCGGCACCCGCCTGGCCATCCTCGAAGGCCTCAAAAGCGGCTGCGTCGCCTTCAACGACATGTACTTCCACCAGCCCGCCGTCCTCCGCGCCGCCGCCGAGATGGGCGTCCGCGCCCGCGTCGGCCTCATGTACATGAATCAAGTCAGCGACCACATCGAGAACGACGCCACCCTCACCCTCCGCGACACCCTCCCCCCCACCCTCGGCCTCACCCTCGCCCCCCACGCCCTCTACACCACCACCCCAGACCTCCTCCGCCGCGTCGCCGCCCAAGCCGACGCCCTCGGCCTCCCCCTCCACATCCACGCCGCCGAAACCGCCGCCGAAACCGCCATCGCCAAAGAACGCTTCGGCTTCGACACCCCCATCGCCTACCTCGACGCCTGCGGCATCCTCCGCCCCGGCACCCTCCTCGCCCACTGCTGCCACGCCACCGAGGCCGACCTCGAGCGCATCGCCAAGCGCGGCTGCCACGTCGCCCACTGCCCCCAATCCAACCAAAAGCTCGCCAGCGGCGTCTTCCCCTGGGCCAAAGCCGCCGCCGCCGGCGTCTCCATCACCATCGGCACCGACGGCGCCGCCTCCAACAACGCCCTCTCCATGATCGCCGAAACCAAAGCCGCCGCCCTCTCCGCCAAACTCGGCGCCGCCGCCCCCGACGCCCTCCGCCTGGCCGACCTCGACCGCGCCGCCACCGAGACCGCCGCCGCCGCCCTCGGCTTCCCAGACGTCGGCAAAATCCAACCAGGCGCCCAGGCCGACTTCATCCTCGTCAACCTCGACACCCCCGCCTTCGCCGGCGGCGGCGACCCCGACGCCAACTTCATCTACGCCGCCGACACCGCCGCCGTCGACACCGTCGCCTGCGCCGGCCGCCTCCTCCTGCGCGGCGGCCGCCACCCCGACGAACCCGCCATCCTCGCCGCCGCCCGCGCCGCCGCCCACACCCTCCTCACCCCCTAACCGCCCACAAAGCCGCCGCGAGCATTCATTTCCCTTGCAATCCCACCCCATTACGGATAAAATAGGGGTATAAAGTGAGGATTGTGGAATGGGAACATTGTGGGATGTCTATTTTGCGCATTCACGCGACGGAGTGCCTCAATTAGAGTGGCAGACGTTGCAAGCGCACGCGGAAGGCGTGCAAAAGCTGTGTGAGCAATTCGCCGAACCGTTCGCGTCCCAAGAAGCCGCAGGCCTTATCGGACGGATTCACGACGCCGGCAAAACCCACCCCGACTTCCAGGCCCACCTGCGCGGCGAAAACCGCAACCACCCCCACGCCGCCGACGGCGCCAAGTGGCTCGACGCCCACATCCCCACCCTCGGCCGACTCCTCGCCTACGCCGTCGACGGCCACCACGCCGGCCTCCCGGACGGCGTGGGCGACGCCACCTCGCTGACCTCCCACCTCTGCAAAGCGCAGGAGCCGCAGGGTGTCAAAGTTGAGCCGCCCAAGGATGTGCGGACGCTTCTGCCCGATTTCATCAAAAACGGCGACCGCGAAGAAGTGCCTCGCAAGCTCTGGCTCTGGGTCAAAATGCTCTACTCTTGCCTCGTTGATGCCGACTGGCTCGACACCGAGCGCTTCATGGACCCCAAGCGCGCCGCCGACCGCCCCGAGACCTTCGACGACCTCCACACGCTCCTCGGCCGCTACCATGCGCACATGGCGACCTTCCGTGCCGACACCCCCGTCAATAAACTCCGCACCGACATCCTTCAATCCGTCCTCGCCAAGGCCAAAAACGCCCCTGGCCTCTACACCCTCACCGTCCCCACCGGCGGCGGCAAGACCCTCGCCTCCCTCGGCTTCGCTCTCGAGCACGCCGTCGCCAATGAGAAGTGCAAAATCATCTACGCCATCCCTTATTCCACCATCATCGAGCAGACCTCCAAGACCCTCTCCGACGTTCTCGGTGCGCGCAACGTCCTCGAACACCACGCCGAGGCCAAATGGCGCGAAGACGAAGACAAAATCGCCGTTCCCCTCCGCCAACTCACCGAGAACTGGGCCGGCGTCCCCGTCGTCGTCACCACCAACGTCCAATTTTTCGAATCCTTCTACTCCGCCCAATCCTCCCGCTGCCGAAAACTCCACAACGTCGCCAACAGCGTCATCATCCTCGACGAGGCCCAGAAACTCCCCGAAAAGTTCCTCGCCCCCTGCGCCGAGCTCCTCCGCCGCCTCGTCTCCGACTACGGCTGCACCGTCGTCCTCTGTACCGCCACCCAGCCTGACCTCTCGGCCTTCGGCCTTAAGGAGGCTACAGAACTCGCCCCCGACGTCGACGGCCTCTATGCCGCCCTCCGCCGCGTGGACTACCACCTCCTCGGCCGCATGGAATGGACCGACCTCGCCGAACGCATCGCCCAAGAAACCGGCGCCCTCTGCGTCGTCAACACCCGCCAAGACGCCCGCGACCTCTACGCCGAACTCGCCAAACGCAAACCCGGCGACACCTTCCACCTCAGCACCTGGATGTGCCCCGCCCACCGCCGCGACGTCATCACCGCCATCCGCAACCGCCTCAAGGCCGGCACCCCCACCTACGTTGTCTCCACCTCCCTCATCGAGGCCGGCGTCGACCTCGACTTCCCCGCCGTCTTCCGCGCCCTCGCCGGCCTCGATTCCCTCGCCCAAGCCGCTGGCCGTTGCAACCGCGAAGGCAAACTCAAAAACCCCGACGGCACCCCCGCCCACGGCCAAGTCTACCTCTTCGAAGAGCCCAAGCCCTGCGCCATGGGCACCCTTCGCAAGGCCATCTTTGCCGCCGGACTCCTGCCCGAGGGCCTTGACGAAGCCCCCCACCATCCCGCCGCCTTCACCGCCTTCTTCAAGGAATACTTCAACGGCCTCAACGACCGCGGCGAAGACCTCCTCAAGAAACTCCAAAACCCCGCGAACCTCCGCTTCCGCGATGTCTCCGAGCACTTCCGGATGATTCCCGGCGAAGGCGAAGAGACCGTCTTCGTCCCCTACGGCGAAGCCAAGGATAGCTTGACCGACGCCATCGAGCTCGGCCTTACCAAGGAGCGCCTCCGCGCCCTCCGTGGGGCCCGTGTGCAGGTGCGGCGCCATTGCTTCGCGCAGCTGGAGCCAATGCTCGTCCCGCTCAAAGTGTTTGACAAGCGGACAGGTGTAGAGCTACGATCGCCTTATTATGCCCTCCCCGCTCTGGAGGGCGCCTACTCGGAAGAGACCGGGCTAGAGGTGGCCTTCGAGGCCGTGAGCACGAACGATTTGATTGACAACTGAGAAAGGAACGACATGGGACGCTTTGGATTCTGCTTGGAAGTCTCAGGCCCATTGGCCTGCTTCACCCGCCCCGAGATGAAGGTCGAGCGCGTCAGCTACGACGTCATCACCCCCTCCGCCGCACGCGCCATCTACTCCGCCATCCTCTGGAAACCCGCCATCCTCTGGCGCATCGACCGCATCGACGTCCTCGCCCCCATCAAGTGGATCAACATCCGCCGAAACGAGGTCGGCGCCGTCGGCAGAGAAACCCCCATCAACGCCGTCGACAACCGCGTCCAACGCGCCTCCCTCATGCTCCGCGACGTCCGCTACCGCATCCACGCCCACTTCGATTTCATCCTGCCTGCCGACCGCCCCAAGGTCTACGCCGAGGCCCCCGACTGGCTCCGCCCCGAAGACAAAGACCCCGCCTTCATCCGCGCGGCCGGCCCGGATGAAAAGCCCGCCAAATACGCCGCCATGTTCGAGCGCCGCGCCCGCAAGGGCCAGTGCTTCATCCGCCCCTACCTCGGCTGCCGCGAATGTGCCGCCGACTTCAAGCTCATTGACAACCCCGCCGCCGAGCCCGACCAACCCATCCCCGAAGATCGCGACCTCGGCTTCATGCTCTACGACCTCGACTTCTCCAACCCCAAAGACCCCCAGCCCATGTTCTACCACGCCAAAATGACCCAGGGCGTCATCACCGTCCCCGCCCCCGACAGCGAGGAGGTCAAACGATGATCCTCCAAGCACTCGTCGCCTACTACGACCGCCTCGCCCGCGAAGGCGAAATCGCCCCGCTCGGATGGACCTACAGGGAAATCGGCTGGGTCGTCTACCTCAATCCAGATGGCAGCGTGAAGGCCTTCACCGGCACCTACGAAACTGTCACACGCACCGACTCAAACGGGAAAACGCACGCCGAAGAAGTGGCCAAACGCCTCCGCGTACCCGCCGGCGAACACAAGCAAGGCATCAACCCCCGATTGCTGTGGGACAACCCCGAATATGCCCTCGCCATCCCCAAAATCGAGAAAGACAACACAGACACAGACAAAGAAAAGAAAAAGCAAGCAGACGCCAAGGCGAAATGCGCCGCCTTCGCCCAGCGCATCGCCGACCTCAATTGCGAACCGCTCGCCCCCATTGTCCGCTTCTTGGGAAACGAAGACAAACTGGCAGAACTCGAAAGATGCTCCCCCGACCAATTCCACGCCTTCATGCAAGAGGTGGAGAAGCCCAAAAGCAGCACGCTCATCACCTTCCGCCTGATGGGCGATGGCGACGTCGTTTGCGCCCGTGAAGACGTTCGCGAAGCCTATGACAAACAATTGGCGGCTCTTGTCCAAGGAGACTCCCTGTGCATCGTCAGCGGCGAGCGCGGCACCATCACAAAGACCACAGCCCCAGTCGCATTGCGCAATGGGCAGAGCAGTGGATGCCGCCTCGTCGCCTTCCAGAAAAACAGCGGATTCGACTCTTACCACAAAGAGCAAGGCGGCAATGCCCCCATCTCCGAGGTAACCACGCTCAAGTATTCTGCCGCGTTGACCAACCTCCTGCAGTCCAATGACCATGCCATGAACGTCGGCGAGGACACCCTCCTCTTCTGGTCCAGCGAACCCAACCCCGTCGAAGACGCCTTCGCCGACCTCTTCGGGTATCACGCCAACGAAGACGACGACTCCGGCGCCATCGCCCTCAAAGGCATCCTCACCGCCGCCCAAAAGGGCCAAATGCCTGGGTTTGAGGACAAAGAGCGCTTCTGGCTCCTCCTCCTCCAGCCCGTCTCCGCCCGCATCGCCGTCCGCCTCTGGGTCGAGCAGACCCCCACCCAGACCGCCGAGCACCTGCGCGACTGGTTCGCCGACCTCGACGTCGCCAAACCCCCGAAGGAGCAAGGCCGCCCCATCCCCATCTATCGCCTCCTCGCCTCCCTCTCCCCCCAAGGCGACGTCAAAAACCTCCCCCCGCGCCTCGGCGGCGAACTCCTCTCCGCCGCACTCCGCGCCACACCCCTCCCAGACAGCATCGCCCAAGCCGTCCTTCGTCGGCTCAAAAGCGAAGACGTCACCTTCATCCGCGCCGCGCTCCTCAAAGCGTGGCTCACCCGAAAACCCCTCACTCAACCCGAAAGGAAACCCACCCCCATGCTCGACCCTGACAACGACAACCCCGGCTACTGCCTCGGCCGCCTCTTCGCTGTCCTCGAAAAGACCCAGCAAGAAGCCCTCGGGAACGTGAACGCCACCATCAAAGACAAGTTCTACGCCACCGCCTCCGCAGACCCCGCCACCGTCTTCGGCACCCTCCTCCGAAACACCACCCACCACGAAGGTAAGCTCTCCGAAGGCCGCCGCATCAACCTCGAGCGCCTCAAAATGGAAATCCTCGGCCACCTCGCCGACATCCCCGCCCACCTCGAGCTCGCCGACCAAGCCCGCTTCGCCCTCGGCTACTACCACCAGCGTCAAGACTTCTTCACCAAGAAGGAGAAACCCGAAACCACCCCGACCGAAGAGCCGGAAGCTCCGCGCGCCATTCAAGAAGACCTCCCCACCAACAACTAAAGGACCCCCACCATGTCTGTCCCCATCCCCACCATCCAAAACCGCTACGACTTCGTCCTCCTCTTCGACGTCCTCGACGGCAACCCCAACGGCGACCCCGACGCCGGCAACCTCCCCCGCATCGATCCCGAGACCGGCCACGGCCTCGTCACCGACGTCTGCCTCAAACGCAAAATCCGCAACCGCGTCCAGCTCTCCCAAAAGGAAAAAGACGGCCATCCCAAGTTCGGTTACGACATCTTCATCCAAGAAGGCGCCATCCTCAACGATGTCATGGTCGCCACCGGCTCCGCAGACCCCGACCTCGGCACCCCGGACAAAGCAACGACGGCAGAACAGCTCAAAGGCATCAAAGACCGAACGGAACGTCTGTGTAAAACCTTCTTTGACATCCGCACCTTCGGCGCTGTCCTCACCACCAATGCCCGCGGGAAAAGCAAGACTGACTACTCCGGCGGCCAAGTCCGCGGCCCCGTCCAGTTCACCTTCGCCCGCTCCGTCGACCCCATCGTCACCCTCGAACATTCCATCACCCGCATGGCCGCGACCGCCCAAGCCACCGGCCCCGGTGCCCCGAAGACCATGGGCCGCAAGAACACCGTCCCCTACGGCCTCTATGAGGCCCACGGCTTCATCGTCCCCTCCTTCGCCGCACGCACCGGCTTCTCCGAGGAAGACCTCAACGTCTTCTGGAACGCCCTCAAAATGATGTTCGTCGACGACCCCTCCGCCGCACGCGGCACTATGACCGTCCGCAAAATCATCGTCTTCAGGCACGCCTCCCCCCTCGGCAACGCCCAAGCCGCCGAACTCTTCGAGCGTGTCAAAATCGAGCGCGCGGGCAATGATGAAGACAAGAAGAAGCCTGCTCGCGCTTATTCGGATTACACGGTCAAGGTGTATCAAGACAAGGAATGCACCAAGGAGTGGACAGAGGGCGAAGCCTTTAACAACATCACCCTCGTTCCCGAAAGCGAGCTCGGCAAATGACCGACCTGGAGAGCATCCCCCTCTCCGCACTCCAGCACTGGCGGGTTTGCCCCCGCCAGTGCGCCCTCATCCACATCGCCGGCGTCTGGGAAGAGAACCGCTTCACCGCAGAAGGTCGCCTCATGCACGAGCGCGTCCACGAGGCCAGCGACGAAATCCGCGACGGCGTCCGCACCTGCCGCGGCCTCCAACTCATCTCCAAGCGCCTCGGCCTCGTTGGCCAGGCCGATGCCGTCGAGTTCCGCCAAGACGCCCCACCCTTCCCCGTCGAATACAAGCACGGACGACCCAAGAAAGACAACGCCGACGCCCTCCAGCTCTGCGCCCAGGCCCTCTGCCTCGAAGAAATGCTCGGCGTCACCATCCCCGCCGGCGCCCTCTTCTACGGCGCCACACGCCGCCGCCAAGACGTCCCCTTCACCCCCCAGCTCCGCGCCGAAGTCGAAACCGCCGTCACCGCCATCCGTGCCCTCCTCGCCCAAGGCCAAATCCCCCCACCCACCCCCAACGACCGCTGCCGCGGATGCTCCCTCGCCCAATACTGCAAGACCTACCCACCCGTCGCCGACTACCTCCGCCAAGCCCTCGCCGAAGCCCCCGATCAGACCCCATAAGGATTCCCCGCCGACCCCTATAAGGGTCCGCCACCGACCCCTATAGGGTCTCGCCACCGACCCCTATAAGGGTCCACCCCAGACCCTTATAAGGTCCCGCCGCCACCCCCAAAAGCCCCACGCCGCCACCCATGCTCACCCGCCTCAACACCCTCTACGTCCTCACCCAAGGCACCTACCTCTCCAAAGAAGGCGAATGCGTCCAGCTCCGCACCGAAGCCGGCAAAAAGCTCCTCCCCATCCACCTCCTCGGCGGCGGCATCGTCACCTTCGGCAACGTCATCGTCACCCCCTTCCTCATGGGCCACTGCGTCCGCAACCACGTCCCCATCACCTGCCTCACCGAGCACGGCGCGTTCCTCGCCCAAATCGGCGGCGGCCCCGGCGGCAACGTCTTCCTCCGCCGCAGACAGCACACCCTCAGCGCCGACCCCGAGGCCTCCGCCCGTCTCGCCTCCCGCTTCCTCGCCGGCAAGCTCGCCAACACCCGGGCGATCCTGCGCCGCGGCGCGCGCGAACGCCCGGAGGCCGCGCGGCCCCTCAACGACGCCGCCGACCTCATCACCCACCACCTCCGCGCCATCACCGCCCAACCGCCGCCCCCGCTTGAGACCCTCCGTGGGATCGAGGGCGACGCCGCCGCCCGCGCCTTCGCCGTCTTCCGCCACCTCCTCACCCCCTCCGGCATCCCCTTCCCCGGCCGCGTCCGAAGACCCCCCACCGACCCCGCCAACGCCCTCCTCTCCTTCCTCTACACCCTCCTCGCCCACGACTGCGCCGCCGCCCTCATCGCCGCCGGCCTCGACCCCCAAATCGGCCTCCTCCACCGCGACCGCCCCGGACGACCCTCCCTCGCCCTCGACCTCATGGAAGAACTCCGCCCCCTCCTCGCAGACCGCCTCGCCATCGCCCTCCTCAACCGAAAACAAATCACCCCAAAAGACTTCACCGTCGACCCCACCCACGCCCACCGCCTCACCGACGACGCCCGCAAAACCATCCTCACCGCCTGGCAAGAACGCAAGAAAACCCCCATCACACACCCCTACGACAAAGAAACCCAGCCCCTCGGCCTCATCCCCTTCACCCAAGCCACCCTCCTCGCCCGACACCTCCGCGGCGACCTCGAAGACTACCCCCCTTTCATCTGGAGATAACCCATGCTCATCCTCATCTCCTACGACGTCTCCACCGACACCAAAGCCGGACGAAACCGCCTCCGACACATCGCCAAACACTGCTCCGATCACGGCCAACGCGTCCAACTCTCCGTCTTCGAATGCGAGGTCGACCCCGCCCAATGGGCCACCCTCCGCGCCAAACTTCTAGCCGAGATCAACCCCTCCACCGACTCCCTCCGCTTTTACTTCCTCGGAGCCAACTGGCAACGCCGCGTCGAACACCACGGCGCCAAACCCGCCCTCGACTTCACCAACCTCCTCCTCTGACCATGCGCGAACCCCAAGCACACACCCAAACCCCACCCCCTTCGCGCATCCCACAACCCTCTCTTCCATAAACAAAACCAATCGCTCCGTCATTTTCCCGATCTTTGACAACTCAATCTATGCTATACTCTGCGCAAAACAGGGAATAATCCGTCTACCAATCACGCCTTATTCCCTGCCAGTCGCTCCCCCCGCGGGAGCGTGAATTGAAACGCGTTCGAGCCAGTCACGGACTGTTGCCAAAGAGTCGCTCCCCCCGCGGGAGCGTGAATTGAAACTGCCATCACTTCACCTCCAAAGGCCCGGCGGCGTGTCGCT
>CALXMW010000010.1 GCA_944389585.1 uncultured Kiritimatiellota bacterium | reverse complement strand
TACGACCAAGCCCAGGCCTTCTGCGACTGGCTCTCCAAGAAGACCGGCAAGAAGGTCCGCCTCCCCACCGAGACCGAATGGGAATACGCCTGCCGCGCCGGCACCGACACGCCCATGAACTACGGCGACTTCAACGCCGACTTCGGCAAGCACGCCAACCTCGCCGACGTCACCATGAAGAAACTCGCCGTCCGCGGCGTCGACCCGCAGCCCATCCGCAACCCCGACAAATGGATGGACTACGAGAAGAAGGATCCCCGCTTCAACGACGGCGTCCTCCACCTTGCCAAGGTCGGCTCCTACCTCCCCAACGCCTTTGGGCTCTACGATATGCACGGTAACGTCGCCGAATGGACCACCTCGCCCTTCGTTTCCTACGAAGGCGGCCCCGGCTTCGACGGCGCCAATCCCGAGCTCAAGGTCATCCGCGGCGGCTCCTGGTACCAGCGCCAAATCCGCGCCTCCTCCGCCAACCGCTGGGGCTACCCGCAATGGCAGCACCCCTACAACGTCGGCTTCCGCGTCGTCGTCGAGGACTGACGGCCACCCGGCCAAAAAAAGAAGCGCCCCAACGGGCGCTTCTTTTTTTGGCCCCGCGCCGAACTCAAAGCCGCACGGAACCCTGGCGCAGGATCGTGACGGCCCCCTCCGCCCCAAGCGCCGCGACGGTCGAAGCCACGCCCAGGCGCGCCGGGCCGCCATCCAACACCAAATCCACCGCCTCGCCCAACGCCGCCGCAGCCTCCCGCGCGTCCCTCGCCGGCGGCTCCCCGCTCAGGTTCACGCTCGTGCACCGCAACAGCCCCCCGCACCGCGCGATGAGGCGCCGCAACAGCGGCAAATCCGGCACGCGGTAACCCTCGGTGTGGCCTTTCACGGTAGGGAGCACAAGGGTCAGCGCCCCCGGCCACAAAGCCGCCGCCCGCTCCGCCCCAAGCGAACGCACGGCCCCATCCGCCCACACCGCCGCCGCCTCCGCCGCCAAAAGCTGGAACGGCTTGTCCCTGTCCCGGTGCTTCATCGCGCGGATCCGCTCCAACGCCTCCGGGAAATCCGGGTGGCACGCCACGCCATACACCGTCTCCGTCGGCACAATCACCACCCCGCCCCGCGCCAACACGGCCTGGGCCTGGGCGATGCCGTTCTCGTCGAAGGGGAGTGTCGTCATCATCGGGTCAGTTCCTTCAATAAAGAGAGCCAAGGCAGAGGCGAGCGACCGAGAACGTTCCCGCCAACGCACGCCCAAGTCCGTTCCTCCCAGTGCCTTCCTTGTGCCTGTCAGTATAGGCTTTCTCACCAAGATTTTCAACGGTTGTCGCACGTCCCCGAGAGGTGTCTGCATAAGATTGGCGGCCGAGTCTTGGTGCGTCAGCCGCCGATGCTCGGAGACTTGGCGGCTGAGTCTCCTTGGATCAGCGGCTGAGACTCGGGGTGGTGGCCGCTGCGTCGCGGTAGATCGGCGGCTGAGACTTGGGGAGATGGCGGTGGGGGTGGGAATGGGAAGGCAGGATTGGGGGAGGGATCAGCTTGGGGCGTTTTGGGGGGCTGGGGGCGCCGCCCCCAGTTCCCCCGGCAGGGTGCAAGGCACCCTGCACCCCCGGGCGCGTCCTGCGGACGCGCCTTTCGGCACGCCGCAGCGGGCAGGACCTCTAGGACGGCTAGGACTTCTAGGACAACCGGGACGCCTGCGCACAAAGTGGACGTCCTAGAAGTCCCAGTTGGCCTAGTCGTCCTAGTCGTCCTGGCAGGTGGCGATGAATGCCTCGGTCGCCAAGTCTCCCGGGCTTGGCGGCCGAGTCTTGGTGCGTCAGCCGCCGATGCTCGGAGACTTGGCGGCTGAGTCTCCTTGGATCAGCGGCTGAGACTCTGGATGGCGGCGGCCACCTCTGGGCAATGTCCCGTCTTTCACGTCCTTCAGGTCCCCCATGTCCTTCAGGTCCTTCTGGCGGAAAAGGACTTGAAGGACCAGAAGGACAAAAAGGACCCGAAGGACTTTCTTCTTGAAACAGTGGCTGGAACGTCTAGGACGACTAGGACTTCTAGGACAACCGGGACATCCGCCCCATACGTCGCCGTCCCGGTCGTCCCAGAAATCCCAGTCGTCCTAGTCGTCTTGGCAGGTGGCGATGGATGCCTCTGCCGCCAAGTCTCCCGGGCTTGGCGGCCGAGTCTTGGTGCGTCAGCCGCCGATGCTCGGAGACTTGGCGGCTGAGTCGTTTGGGGGTGGCGGCTGATTGGGGTAAAGAGAGAGGCGGAGGGGCTGGGAGGGGTGGCGTCCGGGCACCCTTTTGGTGGGGCTTCTGCGCTTTGCGCCCTTGTGCGAGACACAAAAAAAGCCCGCCCCTATGCGGGGCGGGCTTGTATAATCTCATCCTTTGCGCGCTTACGCCTTGGCGGCGCGCGTATAGAGAGGCGTAAACATAGCGGGATTTGCTTTGCTCAAGGGGTGATTTCCTCTCATTTCCCCTCGTGTTCATACTCACTAGAGATGCCATCTTTATTGGCGTCGAAACGGATTTTCAGACGGTCGATCTCCTGCGCCTGCTCCTCCGACACGCGACTTACGAAAAGGTCGTGCTCAATCAACAAGGAAATCAGTTGCTCTCCGTTGATGAGTGCGATGTTCTTAGTCTTTGCGTGCTCCTTTGCCCCTGGCACGAAATCACTGGTCGTGATGACCATCCCCCGGTCGTTTCCTTGCAGACTGCCGGCGAGATGAGCGACAATGGGGTGCCCAACATTTGCTCTTTGCCGTTTGACCTGAACCGCATAGGTCTGCTCCACGCCCTCCGTGATATTCCAGACGCCGTAGACATCAATGCCTTTATCATGAGAATAGGGAGTGGATTGAACATCCATGAAGCCCATGCGACTAAGCAATATGGCTATCAGTTTCTCAAAATCCCGTGGGTGCATTGTCGCAAGATGCTCGCGTATCTTCTGGCGCAACGCTTTCGTATGGTTTCTAACCAGGTCGTCCAGCGGATCACGCACGACGTTCCACTTGGTGAGTCCGTAGTAACCATTCTTCGCTCTGAAGAAAGTTGGTTCCAGGCCTCGACTTTGCGCACGGCGGATGGCAATGCCCAATTGGGCAGACATCGTATTTATCGGCGTAAGCCCTGCGACGACCAACCAACGCTTCTCGATCGCAATCCTCGTAATCTCCGCAACGTGCATTGGCTGTTTGTGCCCGAGCATATCCGTTTCCGCGAATTGATCCAACACCATCTCCGCGCATTGCAGATAAGTGTAAGAGGGCGGTTCTGGTTCTTGCACGACGGGTTGAGACTTCTTTTGAGGCCCAACAGGCTTCGCTTGGGGGTTCGTGGGCAATCCAAAGCGTGCCGGAGACCCTGCTTCTCGGACGATGCCAAAGTTGGACGACTTCGTATATAGCCATGCGCCAAGGGATTCCCAAGGAGCCTTGGCGGGGGATTGAAGTTTTTTGTCAAGCCCAAGTTTGACACCAAGATCCCAGATTCCCTTTGGGGTGAGTGGATTTGGCGCGACACTCAGCACATCAAGCGCGAAGTCTTTGTAGCCATAGTCGTTCATAAGGCCTCTTTTCATAAAATAAGGAGGTGGGGCCGTTGACCCCACCCCGGGAGGTCGGAGGCTAAGCCTCCAAGCCTCCAAACTGCCAAGTCTCCGCTTACGCCTTGGCGGCGCGGTAGCGGGCGATGAGGGCGTTGGTGGAGGAGTCGTGGGCGAGGGGGAGGGAGGGGTCGGCGAGTTCCTTGAGGATTTTGCCGGCGAGGACCTTGCCGAGCTCGACGCCCCATTGGTCGAAGGAGAAGATGTCCCAGATGATGCCTTGGGTGAAGACTTTGTGCTCGTAGAGGGCGATGAGGGCGCCGAAGGTGCGGGGGGTGAGCTCGTCGGCGAGGAGGGTGTTGGTGGGGTGGTTGCCCTCGAAGGTCTTGTAGGGGATGAGGTTTTCGGGGACGCCTTCTGCGCGGCATTGCTCGGCGGTCTTGCCGAAGGCGAGGGCCTCGGTTTGGGCAAAGAAGTTGGCCATGAGCTTGTCGTGGTGGTCGCCGATGGGGTTGTGGGAGCGGCAGAAGCCGATGAAGTCGGCGGGGATGAGGCGGGTGCCTTGGTGGATGAGCTGGTAGAAGGCGTGCTGGCCGTTGGTGCCGGGCTCGCCCCAGACGATGGGGCCGGTCATGTAGTCGACGGGGTTGCCGTGGCGGTCGACGCTCTTGCCATTGCTTTCCATGTCGAGTTGCTGGAGGTAGGCGGGGAGGCGGGCGAGGTATTGGTCGTAGGGGAGGACGGCGTAGGAGTCGGCGCCGTAGCCGTTGGAGTAGAGGATGCCGATGAGGGCGAGGAGGACGGGGAGGTTGCGGCGGAGGGGGGCGGTACGGAAGTGTTTGTCCATGGCCTCGTAGCCGGCGAGCATGCGGCGGAAGTTGGCGGGGCCGATGGCGATCATGAGCGAGAGGCCGATGGCGGAGGGGAGGGAGTAGCGGCCGCCGACCCAATCCCAGAAGCCGAACATGTTGGCCTCGTCGATGCCGAATTCCTTGACTTTGGCGGCGTTGGTGCTGACGGCGACGAAGTGGCTGGGGACGGCGGCCTCGCCGAGTTTGCCCACCAGCCAGGCGCGGGCGGTGTGGGCGTTGGTCATCGTCTCCTGGGTGGTGAAGGTCTTGGAGGCGACGATGAAGAGGGTTTGGTCGGCCTTGACCTGGCGGAGGGTCTCGGCCATGTGCGTCGCGTCGATGTTGGAGACGTAGAAGCATTTGATGGCGCGCTTGGAGAAGGGCTGGAGGGCCTGGTAGGCCATGGCGGGGCCGAGGTCGGAGCCGCCGATGCCGATGTTCACCACGTAGCGGATGGTCTTGCCGGTGGCGCCGCGCCACTTGCCGGTGCGGATGCGCGTGGCGAAGTCGGCCATGCGGGCGAGGACGGCGTGGACGTCGGCGTAGACATCCTGCCCGTCGACCACCAGGCCGGCGGTCTTGGAGGCGCGCAGCGCGGTGTGGAGGACGGCGCGGTTCTCGGTCTTGTTGATGTGCTCGCCGGTGAACATCTTTTCGATCTCGGCCTTGAGGTCGGCCTTTTCGGCGAGCTTGAGGAGGAGCTTGAGGGTGGGCTCGTCCACGAGGTTCTTGGAATAGTCGAGCGTCCAGCCGGCGGCGGAGACGGTCATCTTCTCGGCGCGGCGGGGGTCTTCGGCGAAGAGTTCCTTGAGGGAGAGGGCCTTGCTCTCGATTTGGCCTTCCAGCAGTTCGGCGGTGTCGATGTCCATGGCGTTGTCCTTGCGTTAGTCCGCGAAACCCGCGGCGATGAGTTGTTCAAGCGAAAGGGAATCCCGGCCGAGCGCCCGGCGCACGTAGGCGCCGATGAGGTCGGCCTCCAAGTTGGCGCGCCCGCCCACGGGCAGCGCGCCCAGCACGGTCTCGCGCAGGGTGGTGGGGATGGCGGCCACCTCGAACCAATCCCCGCCCAGCGCCGCGACGGTGAGGCTCACCCCCGCCACGGCCACCGACCCCTTGCGCACCGTGCCGCGCGCGAAGGCCGGCGAACAGGCGAAGCGCAGGCGGAAATCCGCACCCTCGGGCCGTTTGGCGAGCAGGCGCCCCACCTCGTCCACGTGCCCCGAGACGAGGTGCCCACCCAGGCGGTCGCCCACGCGCAGGGCCCGCTCCAAGTCCACGCGGTCGCCGGGGCGCAGGTCGCCGAGCATCGTGCAGCGGAGCGTCTCCTCCAGCACCTCGGCCTCGAAGGCGTCGCCCCGCACGGCGGTCACGCTCAGGCACGCGCCGTCCGTCGCCACGCTCTCGCCCAGGGCCAGGGGGTCGCCGGGCGCGGCCAGGCGCGGCGCGCGCACGGCCAGCACGGCGCCCGAGCCGCGCGGCCGCAGCCCCAACACCTCGCCCATGCACTGAACCAGACCGGTGAACATGGCCTTATTCTACCAAACCGCCAAGGCCTGTGCTATACTCTGCCCCAGACGCAGGCCCCGCCCGCAGGAGCCCTATCTAGGGCTCTCATGGAACCCTATATAGGGCTCTCGGGGAACCCTACCTAGGGCTCCCGGGCGGAGGTTGGCCCTGCGCGACGGAAAGGAAGGCCTCATGGCAGAGAACATCCCGGCGGCGGTGACGATCGCCGGCAGCGACAGCGGCGGCGGCGCCGGCATCGAGGCCGACCTCCGCGCCTTCTGGGCGCACGGCGTCCACGGGTGCGCCGCCCTCACCGCCCTCACCGCCCAAAACCCCTTCGGCGTCGGCCGCGTGCAGGGCGCCGACCCCGCCGTCCTGCGCGACCAGCTCGCGCGCGTGGCCGAGGCCTTCGCCCTCCGCGCCGCCAAGACCGGGATGCTCCTCAACGCCGTCCTCATCGACGTGGTGGCCGACTTCGCCGAGGCCCACCCCGCGCTCCCCCTCGTCGTCGACCCCGTCATGGTCGCCACCAGCGGCGCGCGCCTCCTCGACGACTCCGCCGTCGGCGTCCTCACCGCGCGTCTCCTCCCCCGCGCCACCCTCCTCACCCCCAACCTCCCCGAGGCCGCCGCCCTCCTCGGCCGCCCCTTTCCCGCCGTCGAGGCCGCCCCCCAGGCCGCCGCCCGCGCCCTTGCCGAACGCCTCGGCGTGCGCGTCCTCCTCAAAGGCGGTCACGCCGCCGCCCGCGCCAGCCTGGACCTCCTCGCCGCGCCGGAAGGCGCGTGCCTGGCCTTCGAGGCCCCCCGCGTCGAGGCCCCCCTCACCACCCACGGCACCGGCTGCGCCCTCAGCGCCGCCATCGCCGCCGGCCTGGCCCTGGGCCGCCCCCTCCCCGAGGCCATCCGCGCGGCCAAGGCCTACGTCGCCAACCTCCTTGCCGCCGCCGTCCCCGCCGGGCGCGCCGCCGTCTACGGCTTTGCCCCGAGCGCCTTCACCCCCGCGGACGTCCGCGTCTCGCCCCTCCCTTGATGAACGGGCGCCACGAAAAAGCCCCCCGAGTCGCCTCGGGGGGCCTTTTTGTTGCCTTTGGCTTGCTTGCCGAACGCCTTAGGCCACGCGGCGGCGGAGCGCCACGCCGGCCACGCCGAGGGCGAGCAGCGCCAGCGCCGTCGGCTCGGGCAAGGCCTCGATGGCCGTCTGGACTTCGCCGTAGGTCATGCCGGCGGCATAGCCGACGGTCAGGTCATAGACGCCGGAGGCGTTACCGCCATAGAAGAGCGTCTGGTTGTCAGCCGTAACGCCTTGCTTCCCCCAAACGACATAGGCGAAGTCGTCATTGCCAACAGAGGCCGTGCCAATCGACTGCCCGTCGAGATAGAACGTCATCGTCCCATTGTCGCAGGAGATGACGAACTCGTAGGCCTTGCCGTTCTCAAGTGTGGTGGTCGTACGCTCGCCGGTACCGCCTTGGACGCCAATCCCGCCGGTGCCGTCAGGGCCCCAGTTCATGTTGAAACGGTAGGCGTTGCCTTGTTGCCCGGCGCTGCCGCTGCCCGTCGCGGACGTGGTCACGCCGAGAATGGAGGGCCATTTGCTGTCGCTGTCGTCGTCGGTGTAGGTGGCGGGCGTGCCGACGACATTGACCAAGCAGTAAACCGACCACTTCGTGCCCAAAGCGGCCGCTTGGGAACCGGCGGACGTTTTGGTGCCAAGGTCGGTATACCCCTTGACTTTGTCGATGGCGTTCCAGTCCAACGTCACCGCCTGGGCGGCGCCGAGGGCGAGTGCGGCGAGGGCCGCGGTGAGGAGTGTTTTTTTCATGTTGTCGGATTTCTCCTTTCCCGCCCCGGGCGTGGCCGGAGGGTCTCGGGCGGGAAAGTGGGGCTCCTTCGGCTTGTGCGCCACGGGCACGCGCCCGTGTGCGCCCGCCCCACTTTGGGCGCGACCCCACAAAAAGGCGCACCGCCTTTTGCCGTTCCTCCTGAGGCCCTGAGAAGCCCTGACAAGGTACATGCAAAGGAAGTGCGCCAGGCTGGCGCACTTCGCTGAACATCTTGCCTTGTCATGAAGTTTCTCAGGTTTCAGGAGGCAATCGGGTTCACGCAAAGTGAAGCGTTGCCGCGGCTCTCCCACGGCGTGAGAATAAGATAGCACATTCCCACGCCCTTTTGGCAAGTCTTTTCTGGGCGTCAGCCGAGGAGGCGGCGGACGAGGGGGTGGAGACGCTCGAGGGGGGAGACGAGGGCCCAGGCGGCGGCGAGGCCGAGGGTGGCGGCGGCGGGGATGAGCAGGGGGATGGGGAGGTGGCCTTGGAGGAGGTAGTAGGCGCCGGTGACGAAGACGTAGTGGGCGCAGAAGACGCCGAGGCCGCAGCGGGTGAGGTCTTTGAGGAGGAAGCGGAGGGGGCGGGGGGCCCGGTCGAGCTTTTTGACCAGGAGGAAGACGGCGGCGCTCATCATGGCGACGGGGAGGGAGCAGTACCACCAGAAGTACTCGAACATCTTGGCGGTGCAGCCGGGCTGGGCCCAGAGCCAGCGGGTGCCGAGGGCGACGGCGGCGTAGCCGGCGAGGAGCAGGGGCAGGGCGATGGCAAGGGTGCGCCCGAGGCCGAGGCGGAGGTCGCGCAGGAGGTGGCCCAGGACGAGGTAGCCGACGAAGCCGGCGAAGGGGTAGAGCGCGCCGAAGGTGTTCCAGTCGCAGGCGCCGAGGATGGGGTAGGCGTCCCAGGCGGCGGTTTGGGCGAGGGCGTCTGGGGCGGCGAAGCGGACGAGGTAGTCGGCCACGAGGGGGGCGCCCCAGGCGGTGTGGCGGAGGGCCTCGAGGAGGAGGGGCCAGTGGTGGAGGGCCAGGGCGGCGGCCCAAAGGGCCAGGAAGGCGAGCTTGGCGCGGGGGGTGGTCTGGCGGAGCCAGGGGGAGAGGATGGGCATGAAGAGGTAGAGGCCGACGAGGAGGTAGAGGTACCAGAGCTGGACGGCGTATTGGTTGAATTGGATGAGGGAGAGGAGGAAGGTGCGCGCGATGCTGGGCGCGTCGGTGTGCAGGGGGGCGGCGAAGGGGAAGAAGACGCGCTGGATGGCGTCCGCGGCCACGCCGCAGGTGGCCAGCAGCCAGGGGAGCGCGGCGTAGACGGCCGTCCAAAGCAGGAAGGGGGCCACCAGGCGCGAGACGCGGCGGCGGGCCATCCCCCCGAAGCTTTCGCGGGTGGGCAGGAGCAGGGCGCCGGTGAGCATGACGAAGAGGGGGACGCAGGGGCGGATGAAGGAGCCGATGGCCACGACCCAGCGCCGCTCCTCCTGCGTGCCGAAGGCCGAAAGCGGGTCGCACGCATGGCAGAGGCAGACCATCAGCAGGGCGATGAGGCGGAGCCAGCCCATCCAGACGACGAAGGGTTTCTCGGGGTTCGTCTCGTTCATCGTGGCGTTCCTTGGCGTGCGCGCGAAAGCCCGCCGCCCGACGCGCGGGGGCGCGCCGGGGCCGGGGCGGGGCGCGGCGGGGTCACTTCTGCTCGGCGGGCGGGTTGGGGTTGCGGCGGATGAGGCCGAGCTCCTCGAGCTTGCGGACGATCTGGCCCATGGCCTCGTAGGTGCGCAGGAAGCCCTGGGGGGTGAGGATGACGCGCTCGAAGGGCTTGGGCACGGGGGTCTGGTTCTCGGGGTTGGGCTGCAGGCGCATGAAGTCGAGGCGGATGGTCTGCTCGAGCATGTGGATCTGATAGACGCCGTCGGCGTAGACTTCGTTTTCGATGGCCATGGGGGGCTCCTTGGTGGGGGTGTTCAGGCGTGTTCCCTGGCGAAGCGGCGCATGAAGGCGACGAGGGCCTCGACGGCGGCCTCGGGCAGGGCGTTGTAAAGCGAGGCGCGGATGCCGCCGAGGGCGCGGTGGCCGCGGAGGGCGACGAGGCCCTCGGCCTCGGCCTGCGCCAGGAAGGCTTCCTCGAGCTCGGCGGTGGGCAGGCGGAAGGTGACGTTGGTGAGCGAGCGCTCGGCCTTGGGCGCGAGGGGGCGCCAGAAGGCGGAGGCGTCGAGCTCGGCGTAGAGGCGCTCGGCCTTGCGGGCGTTGCGCTCCCAGACGGCCTGCGGGCCTTCGCGCAGGAGCCAGGCGGTGACGTGGGCGAGGGCGTCGACGGCGAAGGCGTTGGGCGTGTGGTAGAGGCCGCCGGCGCGGGCGTGCTCGAGGTAGGAGAAGACGGCGGGGAGGTCGCGCCGGGCGCGGGAAAGGAAGTCGTGGTGGGCGGCGACGACGGCCAGGCCCGCGACGCCGAGGTTCTTCTGCGCGCCGGCGTAGAGGAGGGCGTAACGGCGGTAGTCGCGCGGGGCGGCGAGGATGTCGCTGCTCATGTCGGCGCAGAGGGGGGCCTCGGGGGGCGGGAAGGCCTCGGGCAGGCGGGTGCCGGCGATGGTCTCGTTGGTGGTGACGTGGGCGTAGGCGGCGCCGGGCGTCCAGCCGCCGGGCTCGCGCAGGGTGCGCACGGCGCCGACGCGGGCGGCCTGGCGGGCGGCCTTCTCGCCCCAATAGCCGCGCACCACGTAGTCCGCCGAGCGCCCGGCGCGCAGGAAGTTGCACGGGAGCATGGCGAACTGGCCGCTCGCGCCGCCCTGGAGGAGGAGGATCTCGTAGTCCGGGCCCAGGCCGAGGAGGGCGCGGAGGTTGGCGACGGCGCGGTCGTGGAGCGCGCGGTAGGCCTCGGTGCGGTGGGAGACCTCGAGGACGGAGCGGCCCAGGCCGCGCCAGTCGGCGAGGTCCTCGCGAAGGGCCTCGAGCACCTCGGGGGGCAGCGTGCCGGGGCCGGCGCAGAAGTTGTGGACGCGGGGTTTCATGCGCGCCATTGTAGCACGTTTCGGGGCGGCCCGGCGCGGCGTTTGGTATACTGGCG
Organism: uncultured Kiritimatiellota bacterium; assembly: GCA_944389585.1. Taxonomy (GTDB): domain Bacteria; phylum Verrucomicrobiota; class Kiritimatiellia; order RFP12; family DVOR01; genus Spyradenecus. The sequence continues at coordinate 52,866 of CALXMW010000010.1, read as the reverse complement.
GGCGAAGGAGGCGCCATGAGAAGCGTTGAGATCTGCCGGAAGTTCACGAAGCACGCGCCGGGTTCGGCGCTCATCAAGCAGGGCGACACGTGGGTGCTCTGCACCGCGAGCGTGGAGGAGAAGGCGCCGCCCTTCCTCCGCGGCACCGGGACGGGCTGGGTGACGGCCGAATACGCGATGCTGCCCTCCGCCACCCTCACGCGCAAGGAACGCGACATCAAGAAGCTGAGGCAGGACGGCCGCGGCGTGGAGATCGGCCGCCTGATCGGCCGGGCCCTGCGCGCGAGCGTCGACCTGGCGAAGCTGGGCGAACGCACCCTCACCATCGACTGCGACGTGCTCCAGGCCGACGGCGGCACGCGCTGCGCCTCCATCACCGGCGGCATGGTGGCGCTGGAAGACGCCGTCTCCGCGCTCCTGGCCGCGGGCACGCTCGCCGAGAACCCCATCAGGCGCCGCGTGGCCGCCGTCAGCGTGGGCATCTGCGCGGGCGTGCCGACCCTGGATCTGGACTACGCGCACGACTCGACGGCGGACGTCGACCTCAACGTCGTCATGACCTCAGACGGCCGCTTCGTCGAACTCCAAGGTACGGCCGAGCACGAGCCCTTCACCGACGCCCAGCTCGACGCGCTGCGGGCGCTGGCCAAGGAGGGTTGCGCCGCCCTCTTCAAGGCCCAGGCGCAGGCCCTGGGGAGGGACGCATGAAGCTCGTCCGCCTCAAGCCCGGGCGCGACCGTCCCACGCGCCACCGCCATCCCTGGATCTTCTCCGGCGCCGTCGACACCGTCTCGCGCGAGCCGGAGCCCGGCGAGACGGTGCTCGTGGCCGACGCCGAGGGCCGCGCGCTGGGCCTGGGCGCCTGGTCGCCCGCCTCGCAGATCCGCGTGCGGCTGTGGGCCTTCGGCGAGGAGGCCGGGGGCGCACTGGACGACGGGTTCTTCGACGCGCGCGTGGCCGCCGCCCTGGCCGTGCGCGAGGGCATGGCCGAGCGCTTCGACACCGATGCCCTGCGCCTGGTGAACGCCGAGGCCGACGGCCTGCCGGGCGTGACGGTCGACCGCTACGGGGACGTGCTGGTGGGCCAGTTCGCCACCGCCGGGGCCGAGCGCAACAAGGCCGCGATCGTCGCCTCGCTCCTGGCGCGGACGGGCGCCAAAAGCGTTTACGAGCGCAGCGACGTGGACGCCCGCCGGCGCGAGGGCCTGGAGCCCGCCGTGGGCCTGCTCGCGGGGGAGGAGCCGCCCGGGCGCGTCGTCATCCACGAGGGCCCGGTGCGCTTCGAGGTGGACGTGCGCGAGGGGCACAAGACGGGCTTCTACCTGGATCAGCGCGAGAACCGCCGCCTGGTGGCCGCGGCCGCGCGGGGCCGCCGCGTGCTCAACGCCTTTTGCTATACGGGCGGCTTCGGCGTGGCCGCGCAGCTGGCCGGGGCCGCGGCGGTGACGCACGTCGACCTCTCCGCGCCCGCGCTGGGGCAGGCCCGGCGCAACACCGCGCTCAATGGCCTGCCGGAGGCCGAGTTCATCCAGGGCAACGTCTTCCAGGAGCTGCGCGCCTTCCGCGACCGCGCGCGGTCGTTCGACCTGGTGGTGCTGGACCCGCCGAAGTTCGCCGACGCCAAGGCGCAGGCGGCCAAGGCGTTGCGCGGGTACAAGGACATCAACCTGCTGGGGCTGAAGCTCGTCTCGCCCGGCGGCGCGCTGGCCACCTTCTCGTGCTCGGGCGCCATCGACCCGGCGACCTTCCGCATGGTGGTGGCCGAGGCCGCGCGCGACGCGGGGCGGCGCGTCAGGATCCTGCGCGAGCTGCGCCAGGCGCCCGACCACGTCGAGTCGCTGGATTTCCCCGAGGGGTTCTACCTCAAGGGCTTGTTTTGCCATGTGGAGTGACGATGAAAGCGTTCAAGGCCTATGACATCCGGGGCGTCTTCGGCGCCGACGTGACCGAGGCGCTCGCCTACCAGGTGGGGCGCTGCCTGCCGGCCCTGCTCGGCGCGGCGCGCGTGCTCGTGGGGTGGGACGCCCGCCAATCCTCGCCCGCGCTCGCCGCGGCGCTCGTCAAGGGCCTCTCCGAGGCGGGGGCGGACGTGGACGAGATGGGGCTCTGCACCACGCCGATGACCTATTTCTTCAACGCGGCGCGCGGCTATGGCGCCTCGGTGATGGTGACGGCGTCGCACAACCCGCCGCAGTACAACGGCCTGAAGGTCTCGAAGGCCGGGGCGCGCCCGTGCGGCTACGACCAGGGCCTGCGCCAGGCGGAGGCGTGGGTCGAGGCCGGGGCCCTGCCGCCGCCGGCGGCCGCGCCAGGCGCGGTGCGGCAGGTGGATCTGCTCCCGGATTACGTGGCGTGGATGCGCGGGCGCAAGCCCGACCTCTCGGGGCTGCGCTTCGCGGTGGATTGCTCGGACGGCGCGGCGGGCGTCCTGGCGCGGGCGCTCTTCGGCGAGGCCGACGCGCTCCTGAACGCGACGCCCGACGGCACCTTCCCGCACCATGGGCCGAACCCGCTCGAGGCCGAGAACCGCGCCCAGCTGGCCCGGCGCGTGCGGGAGGGCGGGCTGGATCTGGGGCTGCTTTTCGACGGCGACGCCGACCGCGTGGGCTTCGTGGACGCCTCGGGCGCGTTCGTCCCGCCGGACGCGCTGTTGCCGTTGTTGGCCGAGGCCTTGCGCCCTGCCTGCCCCGAGGCCTCGCCCGTGGTGGTGCACGACGTGCGCACCTCGCGCGGCGTCATCGAGGCGTTGCGCGAGCGGGGCTTCGAGCCGCGGATGGTGAAGGTGGGCGCGGCCTTCGCCAAGACGGCCCTGCGCGAGGGCGACGGCATCTGCGGGGGCGAGGTGGCGGGCCACTATTACTTCCGCGGGTTCCATTGGAACGACAGCGGCGTCCTGGCCGCGCTCCTCGTCCTGGGCATCGCGGCCGAGGCCAAGCGCGCGGGGCGCACGTTCGCCGAGCTGCTCGCGCCCATCGTGGGGCGGTACGTCTCCTCCGGCGAGGTCAACCTGCCGGGCGTGGGGGATCCCCCCGCCGCCGTCGCGCGGGTGGAGGCCGCGGTCACCGCGCTCATGGGGCCGCCCCAGGGCCGCATCGACATCGACGGCGTGCGCCTGGAGTGGGCGGACGCCTGGATCGGGGCCCGCCCCTCCAACACCGAGCCGGTGCTCCGCCTGGCCGCCGAGGCCAAGGATCGCGCGGCGTTGGGGCGCCTGTTGGCCGCCGCGGAGGCCGCCGTGCGCCAATGAGGCTGGCGATCTGCTACCCGCCCATCCCCTCGGCCAAGGGAACGCCGCTGCTCAGCCAGAACCGGCAGTTCCAGTGGTTCAACCGCCCCACGGCCATCTATCCCGTGGTGCCGGCCTCCGCCGCGACGCTCCTGCGCGCCCATGGGCACGAGGTGCTGTGGCTGGACGGCATCGCGCGCGGCCTCTCGCCGGAGGCCTTCTGGCGCGAGCTGGAGGGGTGGGGGCCGGACGCCGTCTTCGTGGAGACCAAGACGCCGGTGGTGAAGTTCCACTGGGCCTGGGCGCGCGAGCTCAAGCGCCGCCTGCCGCGGTGCAGGCTCCTCCTGGCGGGCGACCACGTGAGCGCGTTGCCCGAGGAGACGCTCCGCAACGCGCCCGTGGATGTGGCGCTCCGGGGCGGGGACTACGACTTCGCCCTGCTGGGGTGGGCCGAGGGGCGCGAGATCCCCGTGGACCTCGCGGCCCTGCCGCAGATCGACCGCGGGCTGACGCGGTGGCGCGACTACGCCTATCGCAACGGGAACTTCCTGCGCACGCCCGGCGCGTACCTGATGTCGGCGCGCGATTGCTGGCACGGGCGCTGCACCTTCTGCTCGTGGGCCGCGCTCTACCCCGCCTACCGCGTCCGCCCCGTGGCGCACGTCTTGGACGAGGTCGGCGGGCTCATCGGCCTGGGCGCGCGTGAGATCATGGACGACGCGGGCAGCCAGCCCACCGGGGCGTGGCTCCGCGCCTTCTGCGAGGGCCTCCTCTCGCGCGGCTACGCCCGGCGCGTCCGAATCGACTGCAACCAACGCTTCGGCGCGCTCTCGGCGGCGGATTACCGGCTCATGCGCCGCGCGGGCTACCGCATGGTGCTCTTCGGCGTCGAATCCGCCAACCAGGCGACGCTCGATCGACTGCGCAAGGGCCTCTCCCTTGGGCAGATCCGCGAGGGCGCGCGCCTGGCCGCCGAGGCCGGGCTCCATGTCCACCTCACGCTCATGTTCGGCTATCCGTGGGAGACGGCGGCGGACGCCGCGCGCACCGTCGCCCTGGGGCGCGAGCTGCTCCGGCGCGGCCACGCCCACACCCTCCAAGCCACCTGGCTCGTCCCCTATCCCGGGACGCCGCTCTTCCGCGAGCTCCAGGCCTCCGGCGGTCTGCTGACGGAGGATTGGGACGCCTACGACATGCGCGGCCCCGTCATGCGCTGCCCCCTCACCGAGGCCGAGACCAAGGCCCTCGTCGCCGCCGCCTACCGCGGGCATCTCCAGCCCCGCCCCCTGCTGCGCGCCGCCGCCCGCGCCGCCGCGCACCCCGGGCACCTGCTCAAATCCGCCCGCGCCCTCCTGGCGCACCTGCGCGACTTCGCCTGAGCGGCGCGTATGGGCGTATGCACCGCCCGGCGCGGCGGGTGGCGGCGCGGGGGCGTTTGTGCGATAATAAGGGGAAAGGAGACCCCCCATGACGACCGTCATCATGAAGACCAGCAAAGGCGACATCACCCTTGAGCTCGACGAATCGGCCGCGCCCGTCACCGTCGCCAACTTCCTGCGCTACGTGGACGAGGGCTTCTACGACGGCCTCATCTTCCACCGCGTCATCCCCGGCTTCATGATCCAAGGCGGCGGCCTCACCCCAGACATGGCCCAAAAGCCCACCCACGAGCCCATCCGCAACGAGGCCCCCAACGGCCTCAAGAACGTCAAATACGCCATCGCCATGGCCCGCACGCCGGAAATCCACTCCGCCACCGCCCAATTCTTCATCAACACCGCCGACAACGACTTCCTCGACTTCCGCGCCCCCAACCCCTCCGCCTACGGCTACGCCGTCTTCGGCCGCGTCACCGCCGGCTTCGACACCGTCGACGACATCGAGCAGGCCCCCACCGGCATCCGCGCCGGCCACCAAGACGTCCCCCACACGCCCATCGTCATCGAGTCCGTCGCCCGGGCCTGACCCATGAAGCGCCGCCCCGCCGCCTGCGCCCTCGCCCTCCTCCTCGCCGGCTGCGCCGCCGTCGGCCCCGACTACGCCCCCCCCGAGGCGCCCGAGGCCCCCCATGAGCTCTTCGCCGGCGACGGCCTGGAGGACGCCTCCCTCGCCCGTTGGTGGGAAGGCTTCAACGACCCCCTCCTCGCCGAGCTCATCGACCAAGGCCTCGCCAACGCCCCCACCGTCGAGGCCGCCATCGCCAACCTCCGCGCCCAGCGCGCCCTCCGCGAAAGCGCCGAGGCCGACTTCTGGCCCCACTTCACCGCCTCCGGCGCCTACGAATGGGGCCGCGCCTGGGGCCGCGGCGCCACCGGCTGGGAAGACGGCCTCTCCGCCCGCGGCGACGCCGCCTGGGAAATCGACATCTTCGGCGGCGTCCGCCGCGCCGTCGAGCAACAGTTCGCCGCCGAGGCCCGCCTCGCCTACAGCCTCCAGGACGTCCGCGTCTCCCTCGCCGCCGAAATCGCCCTCGCCTACGTCGAGGTCCGCCAATACGCCGCGCAGGTCGACATCGCCGAGGCCAACCTCGCCCTTCAGGAAAAGACCGCCGCCGTCATCCGCCAACGCGCCAACGCCGGCATCGTCCCCCGCTACGACGTCGTCGCCGCCGAGGCCCAGACCGCCACCACCCGCGCCGCCCTCCCCACCCTCCGCAAGAACCTCATCGCCGCCCAGCTCCGCCTCGACTGGCTCACCGGCCAGGCCCCCTACGCCACCCAGGCCCGGATGCGCGAGACGCTCGACCTCATGTCCCTCCCCGAGCTCTCCCCCAAGCTTTTGCCCAACGAGCTCCTCCGCCGCCGCGCCGATGTCCGCATGGCCGAGGAGGACGTCCGCGCCCAGACCGCCGCCGTCGGCGTCGCCCTGGCCGAGCTCTACCCCCGCCTTACCCTCGGCGGCAGCGTCGGCCTCTCCTCCCCCGACCTCTCCCCCTGGGATTCCTACACCCGCAGCCTCTCCCTCGGCCCCTCCCTCAGCTGGAACCTCTTCGGCTTCGGCCTCTGGCGCAAGCGCGTCGAATCGGCCAAGCTCACCCTCGAGGCCACCCTCGCCGACTACCGCGACACCGTCCTCAACGCCTACCAAGAGGCCGAGGCCGCCTGGGACGCCTGCCGCCGCGAGGCCGAGCGCACCCAAGACCTCGAGGACGCCGAGGGCTACAGCGCCGAGGCCCTCCGCATCGCCGACCAGCTCTACGAGAACGGCGAGATCACCGTCGACGACGTCCTCTCCCGCCAATCCGGCCTCCTCACCGCCCAAGAGGCCCTCGTCACCCACCGCGCCCAGCTCTTCTCCAACGCCATCACCCTCTACCGCGCCTTCGGCGGCGGCTGGGCCGACGAATCCCCCGAGGACGCCGCCGCCAACGCCGACCCCGAGAACACCCCCCAAACCCCGCTCCTCTCCGCCATCGCCGCCCCCTGACCCCGGCGCGGCGGGAAGCGGGAGGCCCGCCCAGGCCCCCGCCCGAAAAGAAGAAAAGGCCCCGGCCGCGCGGCCGGGGCCCTTCGCATTCCCCCCTCTCATTTCCCCTTGGTCTTGACGGGGAAGCCAAGGGCCGCGAGCTTGGGGGCGAGGGTGGGGGAGGGGCGCAGGAGGGTGAGCCTGGTGGCGGGGAAGAGGCGGCGGTGGGGATACTCGCGGCGGAGGGCGTCGAAGCGGGCGCGGCGCTCGGCCTCGTCGGGCGAGTAGGCGGCGCGGAAGCGGGCGGTGTCGCCCTCGATGTCGCAGGCGGCGCGGACGGCCTCGCGGAGGATCTGGGCGTCGGTGCGCCCGGCGCAGTCGAGGGTGAGCGCGGGCACGGGGGCGCGGGGGAAGCGGGGGGTGGGCCCGGGGTCGAGGCCGAGGAAGCCGCAGGCGGCCCGGTAGACCGCGAGGGTGCCGTTGGCGCGGCCCTCGAAGGCGTGCCCGGCGACGTGGGGGGTGGCGAGGGCGGCAAGGCGGGCGAGCTCGGCGGGGTAGTCGGGCTCGCCCTCCCAGCAGTCGATGGCGGCGTCGGCCAGGAGGCCGGTCTCGAGCATGGCGGCCAGGAGGGCGTCGTCGCAGATGGGGCCGCGGGCGAAGTTGAGGAGGGTGGCGCCGGGCTTGAGGCGGCGGGCGGCGGGGCCGTCGATGAGGTGGCGGGTGCGGTAGGGGCCCGCCTCGTTGAGGGGGGTGTGGAGGGTGAGGACGTCGACCTGCGGGAGGAGCGCTTCCAGGCTGAGGAAGTCGCGGGCGCGGGGGTCGCCGTCGTCCTTGCGCGGGGGGTCGCAGCAGAGGGTTTTCATGCCGAGGGCCTCCTCGGCGAAGCGCTTGACGAGGGTGCCGACGTGGCCGACGCCGACGACGCCGAGGGTGGCGCCCCGCCAGTCGCGGCCTTGGCGCTCGCCGAGGGCGAGGAGGGCGGCGACGACGTAGTCCGCGACGCTCTCGGCGTTGCAGCCGGGGGCGGTCTCGACGCGGATGCCGAGGTCGCGCAGGGCGGCGAAGTCGATGTGGTCGGTGCCGGCGACGCCGCTGCCGACGAAGCGCACGGGGGTGCCCTCGAGGAGGTCGCGCGTGAGGCGGCAGGTGGAGCGGACGAAGAGGAGGTCGCAGTCGGCGAGGTCGGCGCGGGTGAGCTTGCGGCCGTCGACGGCGCGGGCTTTGCCGAGGCGGCGGAAGAGGGCGCCGCCGAGCTCCATGTTGCGGTCGTAGAGGATGTTGAGCGGTTTCACAGCAGGGCCTTGAGCTGTTCCGGGGTGACGGTGTAGCATTTGCCGCACATGTGGCAGTAGATGTCGGAGGGGCGGTTTTCGGCGGCCATGGCGGCGAGGTCGGCGCGGGGCAGGGCGCGGAGCATGGCGAGGACCTTTTGGGCGGAGCAGCCGCAGGCGAAGCGCACGGGCACGTCGGCCACGGGCTCGGGCGCGCCCAGCCCCAGCAGACGGGCCATGGCGGCGAGGTCGGCGCCGCCGTCGAGGGCGTCCTGCACGGCGCCGTCGTCGAAGGCCTGGCGGGCGCGCTCGTAGGCCTCGTCGTCGGCCTCGGGGTGGAACTCGCAGAGGAGGGCGTGGGCGCATTCGACGTAGCCGACCTTGCTGGCGGCGGAGACCTGGGCCAGGGCGTTGCGGCCGAGGGCGGAGACGAAGTAGTCCTCGAGGATGTCGGTGACGGTGAGGCGGTCGTCGAAGGCGAGGTCGAAGTGCGAGTCGCCCGCGGCGGTGACGACGGCGCAGTGGGCGCTACGGCCCATGGCGCGGTCGAAGAGCGTCTCGTCGGGCGCGTCGCCGTCGTCGATGCCGGGGAGCACCTTCTGGCGGGTGTAGCCGCGGATGGCCAGGCCCTGGGGGGTGCGGGCGCATTCGAGGTGGGCGCCGCCGAGGGCGCCGCCGGGGAGGGCGACGCGGAGGGCGAGCGTCCGGCCGGGGGCGTCGAGGCGGTCTTGGCCCATGAGGGCGGCGCAGCAGGCGAGCTCGGCTTGGACGAGGCCGGCGATGGGGCCGCAGAGGTGGTTGCGCTCGAGGGTGCGCGCGGTGTCGGTGACGTTGGCCAGGGAGAGGCGCGCGTGGGCGGCGGGGCATTCGGCGACGCGGACGCGGTCGAGGGAGTTCAGGATCATGCGTAGGTCTCCTCGGCCCATTCGTAGGGCTCGGTGTGGGGGCGGCCGAAGAGCGTCTCGAGCATGAAGCGCAGGACGCGCTCGCCGCCGAACCTGGCGTGGTAGGCGGCGCGGCCGGCGGCGGCGACGGCGCGGCGCGCGTCGTCGTGCGCGTGGAACCAGAGGAGGCGCTCGAGCAGGTCGGGCACGTCGTGGTAGAAGAGGGCCTCCTTGTCGGAGAAGAAGCGCTGCATCTGGTCGCCGTCGTAGAGCGCGGTGAGGATGCCCGAGCCCATGAGGTGGGCGATGCGGTCGGAGGAGTACCACTTCATGCCGAAGTAGCGGTTGATGTTCAGCCCCATCTTGGCGCCGGCCAGCAGGTCGTCGTAGGCCGCGCCGCCGACGACGGCGGGGCGCCCGCCCATGCCCACGAGCGCGAAGCGCAGGGGCGTGCCGCGCACGGCCGCGGCGAGGCGCTCGATGAAGCCCAGCCGCGGGTCGCCCTGGCGCGGCTGCCCGGCGTAGAAGAGGTCGCACGAGAAGTCGTCGGCCGCGCGGAGGCTGTTGTCGAGCGTCTCGAGCGCGGGGTCGGAGGGGTTGGGCATGTAGGCGACGACGTTTTTGCCGGTGGCGAAGGGCTTGAGCCAGCGCTCGCCGGCGGTGGTGGCGAAGAGCGCGTCGCAGCTGCCCATCCGCTCGCGCATCTGCGCCTGGGGGTGCGCGTCGCACATCGGGTCGACGTTGAAGTGGGCGATGCGCACGCCCGGGACGGCGCGGCGGATGGCCTCGAGCGTCTCGTTGCGGATGAAGTCGCAGTGGCCCAGGAGCACGGCCTCGGGGCGGAAGTTCCGGGCCGTCTTGAGGAGCGCCTTGTTCACGAGCCGCTCGCCCAGCGCGCGGATGCCCAGGCCCATGTAGCGCGCCAGGTCGCGGTCCGAGAACTCGCACAGCCGATGGTTCCCGCGCACCGCGCCGCACGCGAGCGCCCGCCCGGGCCCCATGCGCAGCTTGCCGTAACGCCGGATGAGCAGATTGTCCACCAAAAGAATGCGCATGGCGCCCTCCTTATCCCACCTCGCCCGCGCGGACGGGGTGCTTGGGCGGCCTCGTCGGCGAGACCGTCAGATTGTCCAACAGCAGTTCCCAGCGCGCCGGGGCCGACCAATCGCGCCCCGTGCGCAGCACCGCACGGTTCGCCATCGGCGCCGGCGCCCCCGCGCACGCCCGCCCCAGCACCGGGATCCCCTCGCGCGAGAAGGCCACCCAGCTCTCCGCGCCAGACGGCCGCGGCCCCCGCCAGAGCGAGGGATACCGCCGGAAGAAATCCATCTCCCCCGCCGCGGCCCCCACCCGCCGCGCGTAGGCCGCCGGCCGCCCCCGCACATACGCGCCCACGTCGAAGAACCCCCGCTCCCCCTGCTCGCGGAAGGCGTCGCACGGGTCGATGCCGTACAGGTTCGCCCCGTTCCAAATGCCGTGCTGCGGGTCGATGAGCGGGTAATGCACGTTCATCACCACCCCGATCTCGAAATGGAGGTGCGCCCGCGCCAACGGGAAATCCGGCGTGTGCCCCATCACCCCCAGCGGCGCCCCCGTCGGCACCCGCGCCCCCGCCCGCAACCCCGGCGCGAAGCGCGCCAAGTGCGCGTAGAGCGTGTAGACCGTGCCGAAGCCCGGCGCCGCGTGCGTCAGCACCGCGTAGTTCCCGTAAAGCGAAGGGTTCGCCGCGTGGCGGTTCACGTAGGCCACCATCCCCGCCGCCGCGGCGCGCACCACGTCGCGCGGCGCCTCGTCCCGCCGCCAAGGCTGCGCCGGCGCGATGTCGATGCCCTCATGGAAACGCGGCGAGCCGTCCGCGAACCGGCGCACGTTGCCGAACATCCCGCTCTCTGGCCGCCCCGTCCCCGTGTCCATGAAGACCCCCGCGCGCCGCGAGCCGTCCAGCACCGGCTGACCCGCCGTCGGCGGCGACAACACCAGCCCCCGCCCCTCCTCCTGCGCGGCGCACACCCCCGCGCGGAGCGCCGCCGCCCCGCCCAACAGACCCAAAAACGTCCTTCGCCGCAACATATCGCTTATTATAGCACACTCCCTGCCCGCCCCCGCTTATGCTACAATACGCCCACGCCACGGGAGAGCCGTGGCGCTGATTGCGCTTTGCGCAAACAGGTTGTCTCACTGAAACTTGGAACACTTCGGAATCAGGCAACGTGTTTGGCGAGGTGCGCCGATATCGGCGCGCCTCCTTTCACGTATCTGGTTCGGGCACGTTCCAAGGCCTCAGTGAGGTGCGTGAAAGGATGCGCGCCTTTTTTGCGGCCTCGGCCCAAGGCGCGGAGGAGACCGGGCCATGGGCATGACGTTGGATGAGGTGTTGGCGCGCTTCCGCGAGGAGGCGCAGGGGAACAAAACCGCGTTGGGGGAGTGTTTCGAGCATCTGGTGAAACGTCTGCTCACGAGCCTGCCGCTCTACCAGGCGCAATTCACCCGCGTCTGGCTTTGGTCGGAGCTCAACCTTGGCCAAGACACGGGCATTGACCTGGTGGCCGAGGACGTCCACGGCGCGCTCTATGGCATCCAGGCCAAATGCTACGAAGACGGCCACGTCGTTTCCAAGCCCGACATCGACACCTTCCTGGCCACGCTCGGCAAATACCTTCCCTTCGAGGGCGCCAAGCGCGCCTTCGCCCACGGCCTTATCTTCTCCACCACCGATGCCTGGGGCGACAACGCCGAACGGACGCTTGCCGACCGCCCCATCCCCGTGCAGGTGATGACCCTCTCGCGCCTCAAGGCCCTCGACGCCAACTGGGAGGCGCTCGCGGGTTTCACCCCCGGCCCCGCCGTCGCCCCTAAGGCCCTCCGCGACTACCAGCAGGAGGCCCTCGCGGCCGCCGCCGCCCACTATGCCGAGCACGACCGCGGCAAGCTCATCATGGCCTGCGGCACCGGCAAGACCTTCACCTCCCTGCGCTTGGTCGAGCAAGAGACCGGCGGCAAAGGCCTCGTCCTCTTCCTCGTCCCCTCCATCGCCCTCCTCAACCAAACCCTCGTGGCCTGGTGCGACGACGCCGCCAATCCCCTCCACGCCGTCTGCGTCTGCTCCGACGCCCAGGCCAACCAACGCGCCAAACGCGGCGAGGACGCCCCCGAGGAAGACCCCAACGCCCTGGCCCTGCCGCCCACCACCCGCCCCGACCTTCTCGCCAAGCGCATCCGCTACCTCCGCAAGAAGTTCCCCGACGCCCTTACCGTCGTCTTCTCCACCTACCAATCCATCGCCGTCGTCGAAGAAGCCCAGCGGGAACTGGGGCGCGACGCCTTCGCCTTCGACTTCGCCGTCTGCGACGAGGCCCACCGCACCACCGGCGCCATCGCCAAGGAAGAGAAGGAACCCGCCTTCACCTATATCCACGACGACGCCCACGTCCTCGCCCGCCGCCGCCTCTACATGACCGCCACCCCGCGCCTCTACGCCGAGAGCGCCAAGGAGAAGGCAAAGGAACGCTCCATCGAGCTCTGCTCCATGGACAACGCGGCCCTCTACGGCGAGGAAATCTACCGCATCGGCTTCGGGCAGGCCGTCGCCAAAGGCTGCCTGGCCGATTACAAGGTGCTCGTCCTCACCCTCCCCGAGGGCGAACTCCCCGAGGACTCCCCCTACGAACAGCTCACCGACGAGGAGCGCAAGGCCCTCGAAAGCCGCAACGACGACGGCCGCACCACCGCCGTCAAGCTCCTGGGCTGCATCAACGCCCTCGCCAAGCGCCTCGCCGACTCCCCCCTCCTCACCGCCGCCGACGGCGTGCCCGCCCGCCGCGCCGTCGCCTTCTGCCGCACCATCAAGACCTCCAAGGCCACCACCGCCCTCTTCCGGAAGTTCGCCGCCGACCCGCGCTTCAACGCCCCCCTGCGCGTCGAGGCCCGCCACGTCGACGGCGAGATGGGCGCCCTGGCGCGCAACGACGCCCTCGCCTGGCTCAAGGCCGACGGCGGCGACGGCGCCTGCCACCTCCTCACCAACGTCCGCTGCCTCTCCGAGGGTGTCGACGTCCCCTCCCTCGACGCCGTCCTCTTCCTCTCCAAGCGCAACTCGCAGATCGACGTGGTGCAGAGCGTGGGCCGCGTGATGCGCACCGCCCCAGGCAAGCGCTACGGCTACATCGTCATCCCCGTCGTCATCCCCGCGGACAAAGACCCCAAGGCCGAGCTCGACAACTCCGACACCTTCGGCGTCGTCTGGACCGTTCTCAACGCCCTCCGCGCCCACGACGACCGCTTCGAGGCCATCATCAACAAACTCCGCTTCGACAAGCCGCAGAACCGGACCGTCGACCCCGTCGCCCCCATCGACGGCGACGACCCCGCCGAGCCGCCCGCCATCACCCTCTCCTCCGGCCTCAACGGCGACGAGGAAAGCGCCTTCCCCGCCTCCCCCGGCGAACCCGGCGCCGTCCAAGAAGCCTTCGATCTCCGCTTCCCCGAGAAGATGGAGCAATACCGCGCCCTCCTCTACGGCCGCATCGTCAAAAACTGCGGCGACCGCAAATACTTCGAGCGTTGGGCCGCCGAGGTCGCCGAAATCGCCAAGCGCCTGGCCGAGACCCTCAAGGCTCGTTGCGCCGCCGACCCCAAGGCCGCCGACACCTTCCGCCGCTTCCACGCACTCCTCCAGACCGCCGTTTACGCCGCCGTCTCCGAGGAGGACGCCCGCCTTATGCTCGTCCAGCAGCGCCTCACCGGGCCCATCTTCGACGCCCTCTTCGGTGACAACGGCTTCACCGCCCACAACCCCGTCTCCCAAGCACTCGACCACGCCGCCGACCTCCTCGACACCCTCAACACCGAGGCCGACCGCAAGACCCTCGCCCGCTTCTACGAGGATGTCCGCACCCGCGTCGGCGATATCCAGAGCGCAGACGGCAAGCTTGAAATCATCCGCACCCTCTACGACACCTTCTTCGCCGCCGCCTTCCCCGACATCGCCGATAAGCTCGGCATCGTCTTCACCCCCATCGAGGCCGTCGACTTCATCCTCCGCTCCGCCGACGACGCCCTCCGCGCCCACTTCGGCCGCCGCCTCTCCGACAAAGGCGTCCACATCCTCGACCCCTTCACCGGCACCGGCACCTTCATCGCCCGCCTCCTTCAGAAAGACCTCGCCCTCATCCGCGACGCCGACCTCTACCGCAAATACGCCGCCGAGCTCCACGCCAACGAGATCGTCCTCCTCTCCTACTACATCGCCGCCGTCAACATCGAGAACGTCTTCCACGACCGCGCCGGACGAAAGGAAAGATACGCCCCCTTCCCCGGCATCGTCTTCGGCGACACCTTCCGGATGCGCGAGGTCAAACCCGACGACCTCCTCGACGACGAGGAACTCCGCCCCAACTCCGAGCGTATCCTCGCCCAAAACAACGCCCCCATCTCCGTCATCGTCGGCAACCCGCCTTACGCCGTCGCCAAGGGCGAGGCCTACCCCGCCCTCGACAAGCGCGTCACGGAAACCTACGTTGCCAACTCCACCGCCACCAACAAGAACTCCCTCTACGATTCTTACATCAAAGCCTTCCGCTGGGCCTCCGACATCATCGAGAACCCGCGCGGCGGCATCCTCTGCTTCATCTCCAACGGCGGGTGGCTTGACACCGGCGCCGGCGCCGGTGTCCGCAGGTGTATCGTCCAAGAGTTCGACGAAATCTACTGTTACAACCTCCGCGGCAACGTCAACGCTTTCAACAAAGCCGAGGGTGGCAATATCTTCAACGTAAAGGTCGGCATCTCCATCCTCCTCCTCGTCCGCCTGCCCGACGGCCAGCACCGCGGCAACGCCGCCATCCACTACCGCGACATCGGCGACTACAAGACCCGCGAGGAGAAGCTCCACGACCTCATCATGTACCGCTCCTTCCTCTCCAAGGAATGGCTCGACGGCGCCCAGACCCTCACCCCCGACGCCCACGGCGACTGGCTCAACCAGCGCAACGACACCTTCGCCGCCTATATCCCACTTGAGCCGGGGAAGAAATTCGCCGAGGGGCAAAGCTTCTTTGTCGTCAATAGCAGTGGACTCAAGAGTGGTGCAGATGCCTCATGTTATCAATTCAAGAAGGACTTCTTGCAAACAACAATGACAAAACTCATGGGAGAAACAGCCGCTTTCCATGACGAGAAGGTGCGCATGGCCGCGTTTCGTCCATTCAGTAACCAGTGGCTCTATTACGACAAGAAGTGGAACCAGCGTCGTTACCAAATCCCCAAGCTCTTCCCCACGGGGGAGCGCGGGGAGAATGTGGTGATTTGCGTGAGCGGCGATTCGGCGCTTATCGCGGATGTCACGCCAGACCTCCATTTCGTGGGAGACTGCCAATGTTTCCCGCTGTATTGGTATGAGGAGAAGGACATCGACCTCTTCGGGAAGCGGACGCTGGTGCGGTATGACGGGGTGAGCGACTGGATTCTGGATCAGGCGCGGCGGCGCTATGGGGCGGACGTGACGAAGGAGGAGATTTTCTACTACGTCTATGGCTTCCTCCATCAGCCGGGCTATCGGAAGGCCTTCGCGGCGGACCTGAAGAAATCCCTGCCGCGTCTTCCGCTGGTGGAACGCTACGAGGACTTCAAGAAGACCTCCGACATCGGGCGACGGTTGGCCGCGCTGCACCTGAACTACGAGGCGCTTGACCCCTATCCGCTGGAGGAGGTGGGCGACTTCTCCGACACGCGCGTGGTGAAGATGCGCTTCGGCGGGAAGGGCGGCAAAGACCGCTCCACCCTCGTCGTCAACGGCACGCTGACCCTGCGCGGCATCCCCGCGGAGGCCTTCGGCTATCAGGTGAATGGGCGCAGCCCCATCGAGTGGGCCGTCGACCGCTATCAGGTGCGCCAAGACAAGGCCAGCGGCATCGTCAACGACCCGAACCTGTGGGCGCCGGAGAACCCGCGCTACATCCCCGCGCTCGTCAAGCGCCTGGTGACGCTCGCGGTGGAGTCGCAGAACCTCATCGCGGCCCTGCCGCCCTTCGCGCCGTGAGAGGGCGGGCGCCACTTTGCGTTTGCCGATTGGTGGGGCAAGTGCTATACTAAAGGCCATCAATCAACCCGAACAGGAGTCAGAACGATGATCGTTACGACGAAGGAACTCTTCAAGCACGCTTATGGCAAGTATGCCGTCGGCGCTTACAACATCAACAACATGGAGCAGTGCATGGGGCTGTTCCGTGGGTGTATCGAGAGCAAGGCCCCCTTCATCATCCAGATTTCCAAGGGGGCGCGCGCCTACACCGACAAGCTGATGCTTGAGAACGTCATCCGCGCCGCCGACCAGATCTTCCCCGAGGCCGTCTTCGCGGTGCACCTGGACCACGGTGACGAGGCCTCCTGCATCGACTGCATCAACTCCGGCTTCTACAGCTCGGTGATGATCGACGCCTCCTCCAAGCCCTTCGACGAGAACGTGGCCATCACCAAGAAGATCGTCGACCTGGCCCACGCCAAGGGCCTCGTCGTCGAGGCCGAGCTCGGCAAGCTGGGCGGCGTCGAGGAACACGTGGCGGTCGACGAAAAGGACGCCTGCCTCACCAACCCCGACGACGTCAAGCGCTTCGTCGAGGCCACCGGCTGCGACTCCCTCGCCTGCGCGATCGGCACCTCCCACGGCGCCTTCAAGTTCACCGGCACCCAAGGCCTGCGCTTCGACGTGCTCGCCGACATCCAGAAGAAGGTCCCCGGCTTCCCGCTGGTCATGCACGGCTCCTCCTCCGTCCCGCAGGACGAGGTCGCGCGCATCAACGCCGCCGGCGGCAAGCTCGACGGCGCCAAGGGCGTCGACGACAACCAGTTCCGCCGCGCCGCCGAGCTGGGCGTCACCAAGATCAACATCGACACCGACGGCCGTCTGGTTTGGTGCCGCGTCCACCGCGAATACTTCCGCGACCACCCCGAGAACTTCGACCTGCGCCCCATCGGCAAGATCTTCATGGAGGAGTACGCCAAGTTCATCGCCGCCAAGAACGTCAAGCTCGGCTCCGCCGGCCAGCTCGACGACGCGCGCGCGTTCTGCAAGGCGAACGCCTGACCAAGACCCCCGGGGGCGCCTGAGAGAGACGGGCGCCCCCGAAACGTTTTCTTATCTAAGGAGAGAAACCCAATGGCCAAGTTCATCATGTGTGACGGCAACGAAGCGACCGCGCGCGTCGCGTTCGCCTGCTCCGAAGTCGCCGCCATCTATCCCATCACGCCCTCCTCGCCCATGGCCGAGTTCGCCGACGAGTGGGCCGCCCACAAGCAGACCAACATCTGGGGCACCATCCCGCAGATCGTCGAGCTCCAGTCCGAAGGCGGCGCCGCCGGCGCGGTCCACGGCGCGCTCACCACCGGCTCGCTCACCACCACCTTCACGGCCTCCCAGGGCCTGCTGCTGATGATCCCGAACATGTACAAGATCGCCGGCGAGCTCACCCCGGCCGTCTTCCACGTGTCGGCGCGCGCCCTCGCCATGCAGGGCCTCTCCATCTTCGGCGACCACGGCGACATCATGGCCTGCCGCCAGACCGGCTTTGCCTTCCTCGGCGCCGACAGCGTCCAGGAATGCGCCGACATGGCCCTCGTGGCCCACGCCTCCACCCTCCAGGCCAAGGTGCCCTTCGTCCACTTCTTCGACGGCTTCCGCACCTCCCACGAAGTCCAGAAGATCGAGGAAATCCCGCAGGAGACCATCCGCGAGATGATCGACGAGGACGCCGTCAACGCCTTCCGCGCCCGCGGCCTCAACCCCGAGGCGCCCACCATGCGCGGCACCGCCCAGAATCCCGACGTCTACTTCCAGGGCCGCGAGACCGTCAACAAATACTACGACGCCGTCCCCGCCATCGTCCAGGCCAACATGGACAAGCTGGCCAAGCTCACCGGCCGCCAGTACCACCTCTTCGACTACGTCGGCGCCCCCGACGCCGAGAACGTCATCGTCATCATGGGCTCCGGCGCCGAGACCGTCCAGGAAGTCGTCGAGGAGCTCAACGCCGAAGGCGAGAAGACCGGCGTCGTCAAGGTGCACCTCTACCGCCCCTTCGACGTCAAGGCCTTCGCCGCCGCCCTCCCCAAGACCGTCCAGAAAATCACCGTCCTCGACCGCTCCAAGGAGCCCGGCTCCGTCGGCGAGCCCCTCTACACCGACGTCCGCACCGCCATCGGCGACGCCATGCAGAACGGCTGGCTCGACATCCGCTATCCCAAGACCTACGGCGGCCGCTACGGCCTGGGCTCCAAGGAGTTCACCCCCGCCATGGTCAAGGGCGTCTTCGACAACATGAAGGCTGCCGAGCCCAAGAACCACTTCGCCGTCGGCATCGTCGACGACGTCACCGGCGCCTCCATCGACGTCCCCAGCTTCCTGCTCAAGGATTCCGGCTGCACCGAGTGCATGTTCTACGGCCTCGGCTCCGACGGCACCGTCGGCGCCAACAAGAACAGCATCAAGGTCATCGGCGCCAACACCGACAACTACGCCCAGGGCTACTTCGTCTACGACTCCAAGAAGGCCGGCGGCCTCACCGTCTCGCACCTGCGCTTCGGGCCCAACCCCATCCACAGCCCCTACCTCTGCACCAAGGCCGACTTCGTGGCGTGCCACAACTTCTCCTTCCTCGAGAAGTACGACATGCTCTCCGCGGCCAAGGTCGGCGCCACCTTCCTGCTTCAGTCCGAGTACGACGCCAAGACCGTCTGGGATCACATCCCCGACGAGGTCGCCCAGGTCATCATCGACAAGAAGCTGAAGTTCTACGTCGTCAACGCCGTCAAGGTGGCCCAAGGCCTCGGCCTCGGCGGCCGCACCAACACCATCATGCAGACGGCCTTCTTCTGCATCTCCGGCATCATCAAGCCCGTCGACAAGGCCATCGAGCTCCTCAAGGCCGCCGCCAAGAAAGCCTACGGCAAGAAGGGCGACGACGTCGTCAAGCTCAACTGGGACGCCATCGACGCCGCCCAGGCCGCCATCGAGGAGGTCGCCGTCCCCGCCGCCCCCTCGGGCAAGCTCCGCAAGCCTGCCACCGTCGCGGCCGATGCCCCGCAGTTCGTCAAGGACGTCACCGCCGTCATGATGCGCCAGGAAGGCGACAGCCTCCCCGTCTCCGCCATCCCCGACGACGGCACCTGGCCCACCGCCACCACCCAGTTCGAGAAGCGTAACATCGCCATCAACGTCCCTGAGTGGAACAACGCCACCTGCATCCAGTGCCTCAAGTGCTCCACCGTCTGCCCGCACGCGGCCATCCGCGCCAAGGTCGTCGACGAGCCCGCGCTGGCCGGCGCCCCCGAAGGCTTCAAGACCGCCGACGCCAAGCCCCCCTTCAAGGGCAAGAAGTTCACCATCCAGATCGCCGTCGAGGACTGCACCGGCTGCGGCCTCTGCTCCAAGGTCTGCCCCGAGCTCCCCAAGACCGGCAAGACCCTCACCATGGTCCACTACGACCAAGACAAGCTCCGCAAGCCCGGCGAGGCCAACTGGAACTTCTTCCTCGGCCTCCCCGAGACCGACCTCACCGGCGTGCCCCTCAACGCCAAGACCTCCCAGCTCAAGCGCCCCCTCTTCGAGTTCTCCGGCGCCTGCGCCGGCTGCGGCGAGACCCCCTACGTGAAGATGCTCACCCAAATCTGCGGCGACCACCTCTGCATCGCCAACGCCACGGGCTGCTCCTCCATCTACGGCGGCAACCTCCCCACCACGCCCTACTGCCAGACGGCCGAGGGCAAGGGCCCCGCGTGGTCCAACTCCCTCTTCGAGGACAACGCCGAGTTCGGCCTGGGCATGGCCATCACCCGCGACAAGCAGAAGGCCTTCGCCAAGGAACTCATCGCCAAGATCGTCGCCGCCCCCGAGGCCCCCGCCGACGTCAAGGCCCTCCTCCAGGAGGCCGCCGACGCCGCCGACGCCCAGAAGACCGACGACGACATCAAGGCCCAGCGCGCCCGCGTCGCCAAGATTAAGGAACTCGCTGAGAAGTGCGACTGCCCCACCTGCAAGAAGCTCGCTACCGTCGCGGACTTCCTCGTCCGCCGCTCCGTCTGGATCCTCGGCGGCGACGGCTGGGCCTACGACATCGGCTACGGCGGCCTCGACCACGTCCTCGCCACCGGGCGCAACGTCAAGATCCTCGTCCTTGACACCGAGGTCTACTCCAACACCGGCGGGCAGGCCTCCAAGTCCACGCCCATCGGCGCCGTCGCCAAGTTCGCCGCCGCCGGCAAGCCGCAGATGAAGAAGGACCTCGCCGCCATCTCCATGACCTACAAGAACATCTATGTCGCGCAGATCTCGATGGGCATGAACCCCGAGGCCGCCGTCAAGGCGTTCAAGGAGGCCGAGGAGTACGACGGCCCCGCCCTCATCATCGCCTATGCCCACTGCATCGCGCACGGCATCAACCTGGCCACCGGCCTGGAGCACCAGAAGATGGCGGTCGAGACCGGCCACTTCCCCCTGTTCCGCTACAACCCGGATCTCGCCAAGCAGGGCAAGAACCCCCTCACCCTCGACTCCAAGGCGCCCACGAAGAAGTTCTCCGAGGCTCAGGCCCCCACCGAGAACCGCTTCAAGCAGCTCGCCAAGATGGATCCCGAGGAGGCCAAGCTCCTCTTCGCCGAGGCCGACGCGTTCTACTCCCGCAAGTACGACTACCTCCAGGCCCTCGCCGCCCTCAACGTCTACTAAGACGCCCTGCGGCAACCCAACAAAAGGCCCCCGGCGAATTGCCGGGGGCCTTTTGTTGCCGTCCACCCCACCCGCGCCCGCCGCCCCAGGCCTCACCCGCGGAGGCGGGCAAGGAACCCGGCAAGCCCCGGCAGCCCGCCCTCGCCCACGGCGCGCACGGCCGCGGAGCCGACGACGAAGCCATCCGCATGGGCGGCCACGGCACGGGCGGCCACGGCATCGGCGATTCCGAAACCCGCGGCCAAAGGCAGGTCGGTCACTTGGCGGAGGGCCTCCAGCCGTTCGGCGAGTTCGGGCGGGAGCGCCTTGCGCTCGCCGGTGATGCCGCGCACGGTGATGACGTAGACGAACCCGTCGCACCCCGCGGTGAGGGCACGCGCGCGCTCGGGCGACGTGGCGGGGGAGACAAGGGGGATCCACGAGAGCCCCGCGGCTTCGGCCAAGGGCCGAAGCTCGCCCTCCTCCTCATGCGGCAGGTCGACCGCAAGCAGGCCGTCGATGCCCGCCTCGGCGGCCTCGGCGCAGAGACGCGCAGGGCCGTGGGCAAGGATGGGGTTGAGGTAGGAGAAGAGGACGAGCCCCGTCTCGGGATGGTTGGCGCGGAGGCGTTTGGCCAGGGCCAGAATGGCCGACAGGTTCACGCCGCCGGCGAGGGCCCGCTGCCCGGCGGCCTGGATGACGGGGCCGTCGGCGATGGGGTCGGAGAAGGGCACGCCCAGCTCAAGGATGTCCGCGCCGCCGGCGATGAGCGCCTCCATCACGGCCTCGCTCTCCGCCATCGAGGGGAAACCGCAGGGCATGTAGAGGACGCGCGCGGCGCGGCCCTCGGCCTTGGCCCGGGCGAAGGCGGCGCGGAGGCGCGCCCCGCCCGCCGGGGCGCTTGGCGCGGGGCGTACGGCGCTTGGCGCGGGTGGCGTGGCCCGGGGCGCCGCCCCTTTGGCTCCCGCCGCGTCGGGCTGGGGGGTGCCGCCGCCGGGGGCGGCGGGGCCTTCGTAGCGGTAGTCGGGGTGGGCGGCCTTCCAGGCGGCGACGTTGTCCATGTCCTTGTCGCCGCGGCCCGAGAGGTTGACGAGGAGGACGGCCTCGCGCGGGAGGGTGGGGGCCAGGCGGATGGCCTCGGCCAGGGCGTGGGCGGATTCGAGCGCGGGGATGATGCCCTCGCACCGGCAGAGCGCGTCGAAGGCGTGGATGGCGTGGCGGTCGTCGCAGACGGCATAGGCGGCGCGGCCCGTGTCGGCCAGGTGGCAGTGCTCGGGGCCGACGCCGGGGTAGTCGAGCCCGGCGGAGACGGAGTGCGCCTCGAGGATTTGCCCCTCGGGGGTCTGCAGGAGCTTGGTCTTGGCGCCGTGGAGGACGCCGGTGGCACCGCCGTTGATGCTGGCGGCGTGGCGGCCGGTGGCCAGGCCCTCGCCGCCGGCCTCGACGCCGATGAGGCGCACGCCCGGGTCGTCGAGGAAGCCGGCGAAGAGGCCCATGGCGTTGGAGCCGCCGCCGACGCAGGCGATGGCGGCCTCGGGCAGGCTGCCGAGGCGCTCGAGGCATTGGCGGCGGGCCTCGCGGCCGATGACGGCCTGGAAGGCCTTGACCATCTCGGGGTAGGGGGCGGGGCCGGCGACGGTGCCGATGACGTAGAAGGTGCCCTCGGCGGTGGCGGCCCAGTCGCGGATGGCCTCGTTCATCGCGTCCTTGAGCGTGCGCGAGCCGGATCGGACGGCCACGACCTCGGCGCCGAGGGCGCGCATCCGCCCGACGTTCGGGGCCTGGCGCTCCACGTCGAGCGCGCCCATGTAGACGACGCAGGGCAGCCCGAGGAGCGCGGCGGCGGTGGCGGTGGCCACGCCGTGCATCCCCGCTCCGGTCTCGGCGATGAGGCGGGTCTTGCCCATGCGGCGGGCCAGGAGTGCCTGCCCCAGGACGTTGTTGACCTTGTGCGCGCCGGTGTGGTTGAGGTCCTCGCGCTTGAGGAAGAGGCGCGCGCCGCCGAGGGCCGCGGAGAGGCGGCGGGCCTCGTAGAGCGGGGTCTCGCGCCCGACGTAGTCGCGCAGGAGCGCCGCGTACTCGGCCTGGAAGGCGGGGTCGGCGAGGGCCTCGCGGAAGGCCGCGTCGATCTCGGCGAGGGTGGGCATGAGGGTTTCGGGGACGTATTGTCCGCCATATTCTCCTATGTGGGTCATGGTTGCTTTGCCTTTCGAATGAAGTCGTAAACCTTGTCCGGGTCTTTGTGGCCCGGGGCGGACTCGGTGCCGCCCGCGCAGTCCACGCACCAGGGGCGGACGGCGCGGACTGCGGCGGCGACGTTGCCCGGGGTGAGCCCGCCGGCGAGGACGACCCGCGCCCGGCGCGCCAGCCGCGCGGCCCGCGCCCAGTCGCCGACCACCCCTTGGCCGGGCGCGGCGTCCAGGACGATGGCCTCCGCGGCGGGGCCCGGCGTGGCGCGCCAGACCGCGACGCCCGCGCGGCGGTAGGCGCAGCGGTAGAGCTGGACGGCGTCCAGCCGCCCGACGCGGACGGCTTCGTCGATCTCCGCCGGCGTGGCGTCCATGAAGACGCCGACGCGCCGGAGGCGGACGGGCACGCGGGCCAGCTGGGCCAGGCGCCCGAGGCCGACGAAGCGTTTGGAGCGCGGCCAGAGGACGAAGCCGGCGAAGTCCGCCCCCGCCGCGTCGACGAGCGCGAGGTCCTCGGGGGTCGTCACGCCGCAGAGCTTCACCTTCATTTCAGGAGCTCCGGGAGCAGGGCGGGGTTGCGCATGAGGGCCTCGCCGACGAGGAAGCGCGTCGCGCCGGTGGCGTCGCGGTCGGCCCTGGAGGCGATGGCGCTTTCGGCGACGGCGAGGCACCCCCGCGGCACGCGGGCGATGAGGGCGCGGACGGCGGCGAGGTCGGTGCGGAAGGTGCGCAGGTCGCGGGCGTTCACGCCGATGACGCGCAGGCCCAGGGCGGCGAGGCGGTCGACCTCCTCGGCGTCGTGCGCCTCGGCCAGGACGTCGAGGCCGAGGGCGTGGGCCTGGGCGGCGAGGTCGGCCAGGCGGGCGTTCTCGAGCATCGCGGCGATGAGGAGCACGGCGTCGGCGCCGGCGGCGCGGGCCTCGAAGAGCTGGTAGGCGTCGAAGAGGAAGTCCTTGCGCAGGAGGGGGAGCGCGGTGGCGGCGCGGGCGGCGCGGAGGTCGGCGAGGGCACCCAGGAAGAAGCGCTCCTCGGTGAGGACGGAGCAGGCGGCGGCGCCGAGGGCCTCGTAGCGGCGGACGTTCGCGGCGGGGTCGTAGGCCGGGGCGATGAGGCCTTTGGAGGGGGAGGCCTTTTTGGTCTCGGCGATGACGCGCGGACCCGGGGCGGCGAGCGCCTCGGCGAAGCCGCGGGTGGGCGGCAGGTCGGCGCAGCGGCGGGCGAGCTCGGATTGGGGCACGGCGGCCTTGGCGACGGCGAGGGCGTCGCGTTTGGCGGCGAGGATCGCTTGCAGGATGTCAGGCAACATGACTGGCCTCCACGAGGGCGTTGAGGGTGGCGCGGGCGGCGCCGGAGTCGATGGCGGAGCAGGCGGCGCGGTAGCCTTCGGCGAGGGTTCCCGCGCGCCCGGAGACGTAGATGGCCGCGCCGGCGTTGAGGGCGGCGACGGCGCGCGCGCCGCCTTGGTCGCGGCCGTCGAGGATGGCGCGGAGGCGCGCGGCGTTCTCCTCGGGCGTGCCGCCGCGGATGTCGGCGGGGGGGAAGCGGCGGCCCAGGAGGAGCTCGGGGAAGAGGTCGTAGGTGCGCAGGGCGCCCTCGGCGTCGAGCTCGGTGACGCGGGTGGCGTCGGTGACGGTGATCTCGTCGAGACCGTCGTGGCCGTGGACGATGAGGGCGCGTCTGACGCCGAGGTCGTGGAGGGCGCCGGCCATGAGCTCGGTGAGGGCCGCGTCGTAGACGCCGATGACGGCGGCGGTGGCGTGGGCGGGGTTCACCAGCGGCCCGAGGAGGTTGAAGAGCGTGCGCGTGCCGAGGGCCTTGCGCACGGGGCCGACCTTGGCGAAGACGGGGTGGAGGCGCTGGGCGAAGAGGAAGCCGATGCCGACGTCGGCGATGGCGCGCTCCATGGCCGCGGGCGGGCAGGCGAGGTCGAAGCCGCAGGCGGCGAGCACGTCGGCGGCGCCGGATCTGCCGCTGACGGCGCGGTTGCCGTGCTTGGCCATGGGGACGCCCGCGGCGGCGGCGACGAGGGCCGCGGCGGTGGAGATGTTGAAGCTCGCGCCGCCGTCGCCCCCCGTGCCGACCATGTCGACCACCTGGCGCAGGCCGACGTCGATGGGGATGGCGTGGCGGAGGAGGAAGCGGGCCGCGCCGACGAGCTCGGAGCGCGCGACGCCTTTCATGCGCAGGGCGACGAGGAGCCCGCCGAAGCGGACGGGGTCGGCCTCGCCCGCGGCGACCTCGGCGAGGACGGCGGCCATTTGCGCCTCTGGCAGGTCTTGGCGCGCGAGGGCGCGTTCGAGGGCAGGGGCGAGCTCAGCCATGGCGGCACCCCCGCACGAAGTTGGCGAGCTGGGCCTTCCCGGCCTCGGTGAGGATGGACTCGGGGTGGTATTGGATGCCTTCGATGGGGAGCGCCCGGTGGCGGATGCCCATGATTTCGCCGTCTTCGGCGCGGGCGGTGACCTCCAGGCACGCGGGGATGCTCTGGGCGTCCAGGGCCAGCGAGTGGTAGCGCACGGCGCGGAAGGGGTTGGGCACGCCGGCGAAGACGCCGCGGCCGTCGTGCGTGACCTCTGAGATTTTGCCGTGCATGACGCGCCGGGCGTGCGTGACCCGCGCGCCGAAGACCTGCCCGATGGCCTGGTGCCCCAGGCAGACGCCGAGCATCGGCACGCCGGCCTCTGCCCCCGCGCGCACCAAGGCGCAGAGGCACCCGGCGCGGTCGGGGGTGGAGGGGCCGGGCGAGAGGAGGAGGCCCGCGGGGCGCAGGGCGAGGACGTCGGCGGGGGTGGCCTCGCGGTTGCGGCGGACGGTGACCTCGGCGCCGAGCGCGTGGAGGAGGTGGACGAGGTTGTAGGTGAAGGAGTCGTAGTTGTCGAGGACGAAGATCATGGCAATCCCTTTCAGCGGAGGTCGAAGCCTTTGGCGGCCAGGCGGATGGCCTGGAAGAGGGCGGAGGCTTTGTTGAGCGTCTCCTCGTATTCCTTTTCGGGGTCGGAGTCGTGGACGATGCCGGCGCCGGCCTGGACGGTGAGGCGGCGGCCTTTGAGCTGGAGCGTGCGGATAGTGATGGCCAGATCCATGTCGCCGGTGTTGGAGAAGTAGCCCACCGCGCCGCCGTAGACGCCGCGGGGGCCGTCTTCCAGTTCGTTGATGAGCTCCATGGCGCGGATTTTCGGCGCGCCGCTGAGGGTGCCGGCGGGGAAGGCCGTGCGCAGCAGGTCGAAGGCGTCGCAGCCGTCGGCCAGGAGCGCGTGGACGTCGCTGACCAGGTGCATCACGTGCGAGTAGCGCTCGATGTGCATGAAGTCCTCCACGTGGACGCTCCCTGGCACGGCCGTGCGCCCCAGGTCGTTACGCCCCAAGTCCACGAGCATGAGGTGCTCGGCGCGTTCCTTTGGGTCGGCGAGCAGCTCGTCTGCGGCGGCGCGGTCCTGCGCGGGGGTAGCGCCGCGGCGGCGCGTGCCGGCGATGGGGCGGAGGGTGCTGCGGCCCTTTTCCAGGCGCACGAGCGTCTCGGGCGAGGAACCGATGAGCGTGAGGTCGCCGTGGCGGAAGAAGAAGGTGTAGGGCGAGGGGTTCACCGCGCGCAGGGCGCGGTAGAGCTGGAGCGGCTCGGTGCCGCAGTCGGCCTCGAAGCGCTGGGAGAGCACCACCTGGATGCATTCGCCGTCGCGGATGGCGCGTTTGGCCGCCTCGACCCGCTCACAGAAGGTCTCCCGGGCCAGGTTGCTGCGCAGGCGCGGCGGCTCGGCCTGGGGCGTTGGCTCGGGCAGGAGGGGGCGGGGACGGAAGAAGGGCGCCTTGAGCGCGGCCAGGCGGCGCAGGCCGTCCTCATACGCCGCGCGGGGCGAGGGGTAACGCGCCGGATCCACCGTCGCCACGGCCAGGATGGTGTGGCGCAGGTTGTCGAAGACGAGCAGGTCGTCCACCAGCAGGAAGAGGGCCTCGGGCGTCTCCGCGCGCCCCTTCGGCGGCGGCAGCGGCTCGAAGCGCCCCGCCAGCTCGTACCCCACGAAGCCGACCGCCCCGCCGAGCAACGGCGGCAGGCCCTCGGTCTCGACCGGCGCGCGCCCCAACAGCGGGCGCAGGGCCTCCATCGGGTTGCCGCCGCACGCGAGCGCCCGCCCATCCAGGAAGGGCCTGCCCGCCTCCACCGTGAACACCCCGCGCGGCGCGCCCCCCAGGAAGGAGTAGCGGCTGAAGCGCCCCCCCTGCCCGCAGCTCTCCAGCAGGAAGCAATCCCCCTGCCCGGCCGCCACCCGCGCCAACGCGCTCACCGGCGTCTCCACGTCCGCCAACGTCTCATCCGTCAGCGCGATGGGCCGCCCCTGTGCGCACAGCGCCTCGAACCGCCCGTAATCCATGATCTCTTGCATCGCTCTCATCCAAACGAAAAGCCGCGTCCCAGGAAGAATGCCTTCCGGAGACGCGGCGTGTGCCCAAACAAAAACGGCGACCTAGGCCCTTTGCCCAAATCGCCGAAACCGACTTCTGTCTGCTTGCTTACACGGCAAGACGTTCCGGCGAGTCCCCTCGCCAGAGCCATCGCGCGACGCCAAAGCAGACCATGCGTTTCATATGCCCACCATGATAGACGCTCCGCCACCCGCCTGTCAAGCGTTTTTTTGCGCGCCTCTCACCCCGTCTGTCATTAAGGTGTGCTAGACTTTTGCAAGACAAGAAAGGAGCGAGTTATGTGGTTATTCTGCAAGAGCGGGTTTTTCTCGGCGGTGGAGCACGCCTGGAGGCCGGGCACGATTCACCTGCGGGCGCGGTTCGCGGGCGACCTGGAGCGGCTGTGCGCGGCGCACGGGCTTGACCCCGCGGCCATCCAGGTGACGCCGCACGGCGACTATCGGTTCCGCATGGACTTCCCGGCGGTCGACTGGGCGTGGCTGGTGGCGGAGGAGGCGATGGACATCGACTACACCAACTTCAAGGCGGCGGTGCACGATGGGACGGCGCGGGACGGGGCCTATCTTGCGGTGTGGGCGGCGCTTCGGCGCGGGCAGGAGGGCGGGCGGTGAGCCTCACGCTGCAGCAGTTCGCGGTGGCGCTGCGGAAGGGTCTTCCGGTGGTGCAGAAGGCCCTTGAGCGGGCGATGCAGGACGCTGGGCGGCAGGCGCACAAGGATGCCATCGCCAACGCGCCGCGGTCCCCGACGGCGGCGCAGGCGCGCGCGCAACGGAAGTCCAACTGGGTGGCGAAGCATGGGGATGGGAAGGCCTCCATCCGGGCGTTCAACAAGGCCCAGCGGCAGGGGAAGGCGCGGCGGAAGGCGAACTCGCACTCCCGTCACGCGCCGGGCGGGCTGATGAAGAGCATCCAGTGGCGGATGACGGGGAAGGGCTTCGCGCTCGACGCGGAGATCTACGTGGCGGCGAACGCGGAGGCGGGGAAGTACGCCAAGCGGATTCACGACGAGAAGGGGAAGACGTGGCGCAGGCGCGGCCCCGGGACGGTGGCGAAGGGCCCGCGGGCGGACGACAAGTTCATCCTGCGCGCGGTGCAGCAGGCGGCGAAGAAGTTCCCGGGGCGCTTCAGGAAGTGGCTGTCCTGATGCCCTCGGCGGCCCCGCGCAGGGGGCGCGGCGAAGCAAAGGGCCGGGCATGTGCCCGGCCCGGCTTGGGATGTGAGGGCGGAAGGTTTTCGTTTTTCTCTTTTTCCGCTTGCTTTTTTGTTCGGGATGGTGTACTTTATTGGTGTTGCTCATGGGATATGGTGGCTCCGCACCTTCCATGACGCAGGGGCACCGTTGGAGCATCGGGGGTCCTCGGATAGGGCTGACGCAACCTATCATGCCCGGGGGGTGCGCCTACCCGGGCGCTTTTATTCAGGTCTCCTATAAAGCAGTGTGCCGTTCCGCCCATGTTCGAATTCGCGGTCGTTCAGATGCCAAGAATAAACGCGCGTTCCCTTCCTGACGACAACGTGTAGGACAGCCTTTCGTGTTGTTCGGTCTTTAACAAGGGCAATGTAAGTGGTGTAAGGTTTCTTCTCGGACTTCCAGACCTCAAGTGGGTTTTGGAGTGTTTCTATTACGTTGTTCAGATTGGACAGTCGCTGTTTGACAACCTCTCGAGGCCGATCCTTCGCCTCCATGATGTGACGCCTGGCCAATTCTCCAAGGTCGAGGTCTGTCCCGAAGACATCGGCGATGGTTTCGCCACGGCGGAGACGCGCAATTGCATCCTCCTCGTCTATCAGCGACTTTCCTTCGTTCGGCGAAATGGTGGCCAGTGGAGGCAGATGGAGGCTTTCCCAGTCGCCCGTCATGCCGATGGGGCTCTTCGCCCTTTGCTCCTCGGCCTCGCGCTTGGCGCGTTCGGCGGCGGCCTTGGCGGCGGCCTCGGCGCGGCGTGTCAGGTGGGGGCTTGCTTTTTGGAGCCGGATGGTGTATCTTATTGGTAACCGTTGGGGAGATAGCCGCGCCCGGCTTTTCCAACGATGGGCACTGTTGGCGCATCAGGGGTCCGTCGGTAGGGCTAACGCAACCTATCACGTTAAGGGGGGACCGAGAGGTCTCCCCTTAAGGTTTGATATACAAGAGAATCCCGTTGCGGTAATGGTCAAGCGACACCGCATTTGAGTGCCACGAGTAAGTAATCGATTCTTTTTCTGTGACCACATTCAATACCATCCTCCCCGTTTCCTTGTCTAGAATAAGGCGGATATATTTCTCGCGCCCGTTGTCAGGGTCTCGCCAGATTTCAAGCGGGTCTCGCACGGTCGCCTCGGCGCGATTGAGGGATTGAAGACGTAGTTTGAGCTCTTCGGCGTCTCGGCCCTTTTTGTCGATGTGCTTTTCGGCATCCAGGCCGAAGCGGATGTCCCTGCCGAGCGGGTCGGCGACGGTCTCGCCTCGGCGTAGGCGCTCGAGGGCCTCGGCGGGCGAGATTTTGGGTTCGGCCGGTACCGCCTGCAGGTCTTTGCCAGGTGGCAGGCCGAGGGACTTCCAGTCGCCCGTCTTGCCGATGGGCGTCTTCTTCGCCTCTTTGCGGGCGCGTTCCTCGGCGGCCTTGGCGGCCTGTTGGGCGCGGCGTTTGGCGGAGGCGGCGGTCTCGCCGCCGGCGTTTGTCTTGCGGGGGTTGCCGAAGGCGCCGGGCTCGCCGACGCGGCCCTTGAAGGCCTCCCAGGCGCCGGCGGGGTACTCGGTGGGGGAGAGGTATTCCAGGCGGTGGGTGCAGTTGGGGTGGAAGAGCCCGGCCTCGCGCGCGGCGCGGAGGGGGACGGCGCCGTATTTCCGGAACTCGTTTTGGGCGGTGAGGTCGATGAGGCGGCCCTCCCAGGCGGAGCAGACGCCGCACTGGAGGGTGCCGCTGTCGTTGGAGATGCGCGCGAGTGGGAAGCCGCCCTGGAGCATGGCGTCGGCGGGGTGGGAGGGGATGTGGTATACTAGGAGGTATGTCTGAGGTTCCCTGCATCGATGGGTTTGTGTTCAAGCGGCGGCTGTCGTGGTCGGGGCTTTGCGTGCTGTGGCGCGCGGAGCAGACGGCGTTGGAGCGCGATGTGCTGGTGGCGATTTTCCGGGGGGACGCGCCGTTGGGGGCGATCCAGGCATTGGCGCAGGCGAAGTCGCCGCTCGTGCCGGAGGTGATCGACATTTTCCAGGGGGAGGGGCGGACGTATGTGGTGTTGGAGGATCCGCACGCGCAGGGGGTCGTGGGGCTGCTGGGCGGGCGACGGCTGGAGGCGGGGCAGCTGATTGAGCTGGGGATGCGCCTGGCGGAGGGGTTCGCGGGGCTGCAGGCGGCGGGGGTGGTGTATGGGGGGCTTTGCCCGGGGTGCCTGTATCTGTCGGAGGATTCGGAGCCGGTGTTGCCGGATCTGTCGCCGGCGCGGTTCGAGGCCGGGGTGGGGGAGGCGCCGCCGGATTGGCAGATCCCGCGGGGGGCGTTGCCGTATGCGGCGCCGGAGCTGCAGGCGTGCCCGGAGGCGGCGGATTCGCGCGCGGACATGTTCGCCTTGGGGTTGACGCTGTATGCGCTTGGGACGGGGCAGGTGCCGTTCGGGGCGGTGCCGCCGGAGTTGTTGCTGGAGGTGAAGCGCTCGCACACGGTGCCTTCGCCGTGCGACGTGAGCCCGAACTTCCCGGCGGCGTTGGCCGCGCTGTTGGCGCGGCTGGCGGCGCGCGCGCCGGAGGGGCGCTTTGGGGATTGGGACGCGGTGCGCGTGGCGTTCCATCAGGTGCGCGAGGGGCTCGCGGGGGGCGACGAGGGGGCGTATCCGGAGGATTCGGTCATCGCGCCGCCGGACCCGGAGGCGCGGGCCCGCGCGGGGCGCACCATCCGTCTTTCCGTGAGCGACCTGCAGGCCGTCCGTCGTGAGCTCGCGGCCCAACGCCGGGGGCCTTCGTGGGTCGCCGTCGCCATCGCCGCGAGCCTCTCCGTCATCGCCGCGGCGCTTCTTGCCATCGCCATCCGCCTTTTCTTTTTCGCATGAACGACGCCCAACGTATCCTTGACCTGCGCGAGGCCATCCGCCGCCACGACCGCCTGTATTACGTGGAGGCGCGGCCCGTCATCTCCGACCGCGAGTACGATGCGCTGTGGGATGAGCTGGCCGCCTTGGAGCGCGCGAACCCGGGATTGGTGACGCCTGATTCGCCCACCCAGCGCGTGAGCGGCGAGCCGCTGGCGAAGTTCAACCGCGTGCGCCACGACCCGCCGATGCAGAGCCTGGACAAGACCTATGACAAGGCCGACCTGGCGCAGTTCGACGCCTTCCTGCGCAGGCGCCTGCCGGAGGGCACGGCGTGGGACTACGTGGTGGAGCCGAAGATCGACGGCGTCTCGCTCTCCCTGCTGTACCGCCACGGCACGTTGGTGCGGGCCGCCACCCGCGGCAACGGCGTGGAGGGCGACGACATCACCGCGAATGTGCGCACCATCCGCTCCATCCCGCTGACGCTGCCGTGCGACGCGCCGACGCTGGAGGTGCGCGGCGAAGTGTACATGACGCGCGAGGGCTTCGCCGCCCTGAACCGCGCCGAGGAGGAGGCCGGGCGCGAGCCTTTCGCCAACCCCCGCAACGCCGCCGCCGGCTCACTCAAGCTGCTCGACCCGCGCGAGGTGGCCAAACGCCCGCTCGACGCCGTGCTCTACGCCGCGGGCGCGCTCGAGGGGCTCGCCTTCCCCACGCACACCGAGATGATGCGCGCCTTCGCCCAATGGGGGCTGCGCACGCCGCCGTGGCAGCGCCTTTGCCTGGATCTGGGCCAGGTCTACGCGGCCATCGACGAGCTGGAGGGGCTGCGCCACGCCTTCCCCTTCGAGATCGACGGCGCGGTGGTGAAGGTGAACCAGCGCGCACTCTACCCCACGCTCGGCTCCACCGCCCACGCGCCGAGCTCCGCCCGCGCCTACAAATACGCCCCCGAGCAGGCCCGCACCACGCTCCGCGCCATCACCGTGCAGGTGGGGCGCTCGGGCGTGCTCACCCCGGTGGCGGAGCTCGAGCCCGTGGCGCTCGCCGGCTCGGTCATCGCCCGCGCCACGCTCCACAACGCCGATTATCTGCGCGAGAAGGATATCCGCGTGGGCGACACCGTCGAGATCTCCAAGCATGGCGACGTCATCCCCGCCGTCGACCGCGTGGTGCCGGAGCTGCGCCCGGCGGGGGCCGAGCCCTTCGCGATGCCCGCGCGCTGCCCCGTCTGCGGCGGCGAGGTGGAGCGCTTGGAGGGCGAGGTCGCGACGCGCTGCGTGAACCCGGAGTGCCCCGCCCAGCGCGTCGGCAGGCTGGAGCTCTTCGTCTCGCGCAACGCGCTGGACGTGGCGGCCATCGGCGGGCGCATGGCCGAGGCGCTTGTGCAGGCCGGGCTCGTCACCCAGCCGCTCGACCTATGGTCGCTCGACCCCGCGGCGCTGGCGGCGTTCCGCCTGACGGCGGAGGACGGCACGGAGCGGCGCTTCGGCAAGAAGGCGCAGGAGGTGGCCGCCGCGCTCGAGCGCGCCCGCGGCCTGCCGCTCCACCGGTGGCTCTTCGCCCTGGGCATCCCGGGCATCGGCGTGACCGCCGCGCGCGTCGTGGCCGCGCCCTTCGCCTCCTTCTCGGCGATGTTCTCCGACCCGCTCTTCGACGACGTCCTTGCCTTCTACGAGGCGACCGCGCGCAAGACGGACGACCGCGACCTCCTGGCCGGCGAGATCGTCACCCGCGCCCAGGCCCTCGCCGCGCGCGGCCTGCTCCTGCGCGACGACCCGGAGAAGCCCTTCCGCGACCGCTTCCTGCTGACCGTCAAGCCCGAGATGGCCCGCGAGATGGCCAAGTTCCTGCGTTCCGCCCACGCGCGGCGCGTGGCCGAGCGTCTCGCCGGGCTGGGCATCGACCCCAAGCCCGTGGCCGAGGCGCCCGTGGGCGCGGCGCTCGCCGGCAAGAGCTTCGTCATCACCGGCTCGCTCTCCAAGCCGCGCGAGGCCTTCGAGCGGCTTATCCGCGAGAACGGCGGCACCGTGCAAAGCGCTGTCTCCAAGAAGACCTCCTTCCTGCTCGTCGGCGCGGAGCCCGGCGGCGGCAAGTATGCCAAGGCGCTGGCACTCGGCACGCCGCAGTTGGACGAGGCCGGCTTCCTGGCCCTGCTGGCGCCGGGGGAGGGACGCGAACCCTCACGCCCGGTCGAGCCTGAGGCGCCAGCGGCCCAGCCGTATGTGCAGGACGACCTTTTCGGAGGCTTGTCATGAGACGCGCGTTCTTCGCCTTTTTGGCCGTCGAGGCCCTTGTCGTCGCGGCGCTGGCGCTCTTCTTCTGCGCCGGCTACGCCCGGTGGGCGCTGTGGGTGCTTGCCGGGGCGATCGCCGCCTCGCTTCTCGCCGGACTGCTCTTCCTCTTCTTCCCCAAAGGGAAAGGCCCCCGCCCATGAAAGGCTTCTACCGCATCGCCGCCGCCTCGCCGGCGGTCTCCGTCGCCGACCCGCAGGTCAACGCCGGGGCCATCCTCGCCGCGGCGCGCCAGGCCCACGCCCAGGGCGCGGCCCTCTTGCTCACGCCCGAGCTCTCGCTCACCGGCTACACGTGCGGCGACCTTTTCGGCGCGGCCTCGCTGGCGGCGCAGACGGAGGCCGCGTTGGGGCGCCTGCGCGCCGAGCTCCCGCCCGGGCTCATCGCGGTCGTCGGGCTTCCCGTGGCGGTGGACGACCGGCTTTACAACTGCGCCGCCGTGCTCCGGGACGGGCAAATCCTGGGCTACGTGCCCAAGACCCACCTGCCCACCTACCGCGAGTTCTACGAAAAGCGCCACTTCGTCTCCGCCGCCGCGCTCCCGCCCAACGCCGCGCTCGGCGGCGTCCTCATCGGCGCGGATCTGGTTTTTGACGCGGGGCCCTTCCGTTTCGGCGTGGAGCTTTGCGAGGATCTCTGGGCCGTCGACGCGCCTTCGTGCCGGCTTGCCGCCGCGCGCGCCCACCTCATCCTCAACCCCTCCGCCTCCACCGAGGCCGTCGGCAAGGCCGCCTACCGGCGCGACCTTGTGCGGATGCAGTCGGCCCGGCTCTCCTGCGCCTACGCCTACGCCTCCGCCGGCCCCGGCGAATCCACCACTGACGTCGTCTACGGCGCGCACCGTATCCTTGCCAACAACGGCCGCGTCCTGGCCGAGTCGCGCTGGGAGGAGGGGCTTAGCCTGATGGACTTCCGCCCCGATTGGGTGGATGCCGTGCGCCGCCGCGAGACCTCCTTCCCCGAGCTGCCCATCCCGCCCCACCGCCTGGTGCCCTGCCGCGGGGCGGATGCTTTACCCCAAGCCGACGGCTCCCTCGCCGGGCTTGACCCCACCCCCTTCGTCCCCGCCGGCGACGCACAGCGCCGCGAGCGGTGCCGCGAGATCCTCCGCATTCAGACCGCCGGCCTCTCCAAGCGCCTTGTCCACACCCGCGCCAAGCGCCTGGTCCTCGGCCTCTCCGGCGGGTTGGATTCCACCCTGGCCCTGCTCGTCTGCGTCGAGGCCTGCAAGCGCCTGGGCCTGCCGCCGCGTGCCATCCTGGCCGTGACGATGCCCGGCTTCGGCACCTCCCGCCGCACCCACGCCAACGTCCAGGCCCTCGCGCGCGAGCTGGGCGTCGAGCTCCGCGAGATCCCCATCGCCCCCGGCGTCGAGCAACATTTCAAGGACATCGGCCACGACCCCGCCGTCCGCGACGTCACCTACGAGAACGCCCAGGCCCGCGCCCGCACCTACATCCTCATGGATTTGGCCAATCAGGAGGGCGGGCTTCTCGTCGGCACCGGAGATCTCTCCGAGATTGCCCTCGGCTGGTCCACCTACAACGGCGACCATATGTCCATGTACGCCGTCAACTGCGGCGTCCCCAAGACCCTTGTGCGCTACTGCGTCGAGACCTTCGCCGCGGACGCCCCCGCCGCGCTCGCCGCCACCCTCCGCGACATCTGTGACACCCCCGTCTCTCCCGAGCTCCTCCCCGGCGACCAGCAGACCGAGGCCATCGTCGGCTCCTACGAGCTCCACGACTGCTTCCTGTATTACTTCATGAAGTACGGCTGCGACCGCGGCGACCTCCGCGACCTCGCCCGCTTCCTGCTGGGCCACCGCCACGGCGACGACGAGATCGAGCGCACCCTCGAAAGTTTCTGCCGCCGCTTCGTCACCCAGCAGTTCAAGCGCTCCGCCATCCCAGACGGCCCCAAGGTCGGCACCGTCGCCCTCTCCCCGCGCGGCGATTGGCGGATGCCCTCCGACGCCTCCTTCTCCTTCTGACGCGCCGCGCCGGGCGTTCACTCGCCGAGGCGCGAGAAGGCCGCGATGCGCTCGCGGCAGGCCTGCAACGCCGCGCCGTCGACCTCCCGGCCTAACGCCCGCAGGAGGGTGAGGCGCAGGTTCTCAATCAGGTCGCGCTTCAGCGCCTCGAAGTCCGGGCAGACGGGGTCGAACCCCACGCGCCCTTCGTCCAGATCCTGGAGCGACCACACCTTGATGAGGCCGCGCAGGGCGGAGAAGCGATCCACCACATCCACCGCCGGGTCGATGAAGACCACCGGGATGCCCATCGCCAGGCACGGTTGCGCGCAGTGGAGGCGGCTCGTCACCACCAGCTCCGCCTCCTGCGCGTAACGCGCCAGGAGGGCCTTCGCCTGGGCGTCCTGGGCGGCGGCCTCGGCGGGCGAGAGCGTCCGCGCGGCGTATTGATCCATGAAGACGGCCCGCCCCCGCAAGTCCTCCGGCAGAGCCTGCCGCACGCGCTCGCGCCAGTCGCGCGCCCCCACCACGAAGACCTTGCCCGCGCCTTTGGCGACGGCGTTTTGCCGCCGGGGCAGCGTCAGCGTCAGGCATCGGCTGAAATAGGCGCTCAACCCTTGCTCGCGGCACCACGCCAAGGTGGAGAGATCCCGGCAGCCGATTTTTTGGTCGACGAACGCATCCCGATCCAGGCGCAGCAGCTCCGCCAATTGCCCCCGCGTGTGCGGCGCCAGGTGCGTCCCCACCCACACCGGCAAAATCGATTGGTTCGGCAGGAAGTTCAAGGTGTTGTGCTCGAACCACCCCTGCATGACGCAGAGGGCAGGCTCCCCTTCGTACCACGACAGCTCGCTGCGCACCCACGGGCGGAAGCGCACCGGCCCCATCGCCGCCTCGATCGCCCGCGCCGTCGCCTCGCTCTGGATGTAATCGCCGAGGTTGACGTCCCACGCCGTGTTCATCCGATAGGCATAGCGGATGTAAAGATCCTTGAAGCGCCCCGCCTCCACGAACGGCGCCCCCAGCGCGTGATGCCCCAGCCGGATCGCCGCGATCTCCCGATAGCGCGCCTGCTTGCGCCTCGGCAGACGCTTGGCCTTTTACCCGAAGGCGCGGCCCCGACACCACTCTAAAATGCGATTGCCCACGATTGTCTCCTTTTTGCCCCGCGCCGCGCCGGGCGTTTCTTGCATGATACCAAAACGGCCCGGCGGGGTCAGTCGGCGTAGAGGGTCTGGGGGGCGGCGCGGGTGATGGCGAGGTCGAGCAGGTCGCCGGGGCGGAGGCCGGGGGGCGGCGCGAAGACGACGATTTTGTTGCCGGAGGTGCGGCCCGACCAGCGGGCCTTGTTGCGGAGGCTGGGGCCCTCGGCCAGGACGCGCTGGGTGGTGCCGACGAGGGCCTGGTTGAGGGCGGCGCCGCGGACGTCCTGGTCGCCGAGGAGGATCTGGTTGCGGCGGGCCTTCTCCGCGTCCGGCACGTCGTCCTCCCACGTGGCCGAGAGGGTGCCGGGGCGCGGGGAGTACTTGAAGATGAAGGCGTTGTCGAAGCGGGCGGCCTCCATGAGCGTGCGCGTGGCCTGGAAGTCGGCCTCCGTCTCGCCGGGGAAGCCGACGATGACGTCGGTGGTGAGGGCGAGATCCGGCACGGCCTCGCGGAGGCGGGCGACGGCGGCGAGGTAGCCCTCGCGCGTGTAGCCGCGGCGCATGCGCGCCAGGACGGCGTCCGAGCCGCTCTGCACGGGCAGGTGGAGGTGGCGGCAGAGCTTGGGCTCCTCGCGGAAGAGGCGCACGAGCTCGTCGGTGACGCCGGCGGGGTGGCCGCTGGTGAAGCGGATGCGCGCGATGCCGGGGATGGCGGCGACGGCCTCGAGCAGGCGCGGGAAGGGCAGCGCGTAGCCGCCGGGCGAGGGCGGGTCGTCCGCGTCGAAGGCGGGCGTGCGCAGGCCGTAGTTCATGATGGATTGGCCTAGGAGCGTCACCTCGCGCACGCCTTGCGCCGCGAGGGCGCGCACCTCCGCCAGGACGTCGCGGGCCGGGCGGCTCCACTCGTCCCCGCGCACGTCCGGCACGATGCAATAGGCGCAGCGGCGGTTGCAACCCAGCAGGATTGTGACGAAGGCCGAGAAGCCGCCCGCCACGTGGCCGCTGGGCGCGTCGGGGCGCTCGTGCAGGCCGCGGAGGGCGAGGGTGGGGCGGCCCTGGAGCGCGGCCTCGACGGCGGGGGCGACGCGCTCGGCGCATCGCGTGCCGATGGCGAAGTCCAGCGCCGGCAGGCGCTTGAAGAGGCCCTCGCCCAGGCGCTGGGCCATGCAGCCCATCACGCCGACCACGCGGCCGGGGCGCGTGCGCTTGGTGGCGCAGAGGAGCCCGAGCTTGCCCAGTGCCTTGTCCTCGGCCTTGCCGCGCACCGAGCAGGTGTTCACGATGACGACGTCGGCGGCCTCCTCGTCCGGGGCCTGGGCGAGCCCGGCGTCGATCAGGGCTTTGGCGGCGGCCTCGCTTTCGCGGACGTTCATCTGGCAGCCGTAGGTGTGGATGGCGAAGGTCGTCATGGCGGGTGGGTGTCCGGGCGCGCCTCAGCGCGTGGGGGGGAGGCCCCAGCCCAGCTTGCGCGAGAGGGGCGCGTAGGGGTTGCGCCCCAAGGGGGCCAGCAGGCGGATGGGCGCGGCGGCGGCCTGGGCGCAGAGCGCGTCGCCGGGGCGGAGGGGCAGGGCGGCCTGGCCGTCTGCATAGGCGGTGGCGGGGGTGCCGCCTTCCTCGCCGACGCGGACGGTGACGCGCACGGCGTCGGGCACGACGAGGGGGCGCGCGCTGAGCGTGTGGGGCGCGATGACGCTGACGACCAGGGCCCGCGCGTCCGGCGCCATCACGGGCCCGCCGACGGAAAGGGAATAGGCCGTGGAGCCGGTGGGCGTGGCCACGATGAGCCCGTCGCAGAGCCAGCGGGCCACGGGGTGCCCGTCCAAATCCAGCTCCAGGGCGAAGGCGTGGCCGCCCTCGGCGCGGGAGAGGACGACGTCGTTGAGGGCGTTGGGGAGCGCGGACTCGGAGCCGTCCGCTCGGCGCACGCGGGCGGCCAGGGCGGTGCGCCGCTCCTCCGCGAAGCGGCCCTCGGCCAGGGCGGCGAGGAGGCCGTCGAAGCCCTCCTCGTCCACGGCGGTGAGGTAGCCTAGGCGCCCGACGTTGAGGCCGACGAGGGGCAGATCCAGGCCCGCCCGCGCCAGGGCGTGCGCCGCGGCCAGGAGCGAGCCGTCCCCGCCCAGGGAGACGACCGCCTGCGCCCCAAAGGCCGCGAAGTCCGCCACGGCGCAGGCCCGCGCCCCGGGGAGCGCCTCGGCCGAGGGCGGGTCCACCACGAAGTCCACCCCCGCCGCGCGCGCGGCCTTGGCGAAGGCCTCGAGGCCCTCCTGGGCGCGGGGGCGGGTGAGGTTGGCGATGACGGCGAGGCGGCGAATGGGGGCCATGGGGATCAGAGGAGGACTTTGACGATGGCCTTTTTCACGCGCGTGGCGGCGGGGGTGCGCTGGCCGGGGGCGTGGGCGTCTTGCGGGAAGAGGACGAAGCAGACGCCTGGGGCGAAGGGGACGGGCGCGCCCTCGCCGGCGACGAAGCCGATGTCGTCGCGCTCGGAGTAGGGCTGGGTGACGGGCAGGTCGTCGGTGAGCGGGCGCCAGCCGATGGCCTCGTTGCCTTCGAAGAGGAACTGGATGTCGGCGTAGCGGCGGTGGAACTCCAGGCGGCAGTCCTTGGGGGCGCGCGTGTCGTATTCCTGGACGTTGGCGAAGAGGGTCTCGGTGCCGTCGGGGGCGGTCTCGATGACGTGGTGGCCGGCGGGGAGCGCGGCGTTGGCCGGGTCGCGGAGCCAGGCGAAGGCCTTCGCGAAGCGGGGGCCCAGGTCGAGCTTGGCGGCGTTTTCAAGCGTGTCGACGATCATGGCGGATCCTTTCCATAAAACCGTTCGCCATGATACCACATTTCCCCGCCGCCGGGGCGCCCCCGGCCGCGGCCTAGGGCTCGACGGCGAGGGGTTCGGCGGCGGTGCGGGCGGCGAAGTCTGGCGCGTGGGGGAGGGTGAGCGTGGCCAGGCCGGGGCGGCAGACGCCGGCGTGGGTGGCCTTGAGCTTGTATTGGAGGGTGGTGATGCCGCGCGGGAGCGTGCCGATGAAGAAGTCGGTGGCCGTGTCGCCGGGCACGGCGTAGGCGCCGGCCTGCCAATCCCAGGCGGGGAGCTGGTGGAGCGGCTCGGTGTTGGCGGGGCGCTCGTCGCGGAGCCAGGCGTGGCCCATGGGCTGGGCGGCGGTGACGCGCAGGGTGACGACAACGGTGTCGCCGACCTTGGGGCGCTCGGGCGAATAGGTGCGCGTGAGGGTCAGGGCGGCGTCCTCGCCGACCGCGGGGGCGGGCACTTGGTCGAGCGGCAGGGTGTAGGCGGCCGCGACGCTGCCGAAGCTGAGCCCGGGCGCCTGGCGGGCATAGGTGACGCGGCGGACGCCGGGGCGCCTTTCGCTGGCGACGCGGAGGGCGGGGACGGGGCCGAGGGCCGTCTCGGGCGTGCCGACGAGGCGGAGGGCGAAGGCGGCGGCGAGGGTGGCGCGGGTGCTGCCCCAGCCGTTGAGGCGGCGGTGTTGGAGGAGCCAGCGGGCGGCGGCGCGCGCGTCGTCGGCGCGGCCGTTCGCGGCGAGGACTTCCAGCCCGAGGGCGTGGCTTTCGATGGGGGTGCCCCACCAGCGCCACCAGAGGCGTTCCTGCGGCCACCAGACGCCCCAGACGTCGGAGCGGTTCATGGCGTCGGCGACGTCCTTGAGGCCGGCCTCGGCGACGGTTTCCGCGCCGAGGCGTTGGGCGGCGACGGCCAGGAGGCGGCGTTCCTGCACGCCCTTGGCCTCGCGATAGGCCAAGAGAAGCGCGTCGGAGAGGTCGCCTTCCATGGGCCAGACGTCCGCGAAGGCGCTGCGGGCGTAGGCCCAGGCGGCGAAGGGGAGGGCCTTGGGCTTGGCTTTGAGGGTGGCGAGCACGGCCTCCTCGAGGGGCTTGGGGGCCAGGCCCAGGCCGTGGAGGCGCGCGCCGAGCAGGCAGATCTCGGCGGAGGCGCAGGCGTCCTCGGGGCCGCCGGGGAACCAGGGCCAGAGGTCGCCGCGCTTGGCGGCGAGGAGGCGGCTGAGCCAGGCATCCTCAAGGGCGTCGGCGTTGGGGAGGGGGCGGCCCATTTCGCGCAGGAGGAGGCTGGCGGCGAGGTTGGAGAGGAGCTGGTCGCAGCTGTCGTAGGGCCACTCGGGCACCTTGGCGAGGCTTTCGGCGACGGCTTGGGCGGGGTTGTGATCCCAGCGCACGGCGAGGTCTTGGAAGGGGGCGGGCTCGAGGAGGTCGAGGGTCGCGGGCCGGGTGTCCACGAGGGTGATGGGGTAGACGTCCTCGACGCGCACGCGGTTGTCGAGCACGGGCAGCTCGAGGCGGACGGCGTCGCCCTCGGTGGCGAACTCGAAGGTCTGCGTGCCGGGGACGTCCAGGGCGGCGATGTCCCAACTCACGGTGGCGGCGCCCTTGGGCGGGAGCGAGACGGGCTTGCGTTCGCCGCGGTTGAGGGTGGCCCAGGTGTCGAGGGGCTTGTCGGTGGTGTTGGCGAGGCGGACGTTGAGGGTGAGGCGGTCGCCCACGCGCAGGGCGCGGGGGAGGTAGGGCTGGAGCATGACGTCGAGGCGGGCCTGGCAGTCGCGCGTGAGGGTGCCGCTGCGGCCGTCGGGGGTGAAGGCGAAGGCCATGAGCTTCCAGGTGGTGAGGGTGTCGGGCAGGGTGAAGGTGAAGACGGCTTTGCCACCCTCCAGACGCTTCTGCGGGGCCCAGAGCGCGGTCTTGGCGAAGTCGGTGCGCATGCGCGGCGGCGGGGTGGGGGCGATGGCGCCGGAGCCAACGGACTTGGCGCGCATGGTCACACCCTCCTCAACGGCGACGGCATCCATCGCAACGTTGGCGGCCATGGGTGCGCCGGCACTGCCACTGATGCGCCGGGTGATGTAGAGGCCGCTCTCGACAATGTTCTCTTCCTCCTTTGCCGGCCAACGGAACATCGGCGTGTGGCTCTCGTGGCCGGGCATGCAGAAGTCCCAGGGAAGCGGCTCT
Organism: uncultured Kiritimatiellota bacterium; assembly: GCA_944389585.1. GTDB lineage: Bacteria > Verrucomicrobiota > Kiritimatiellia > RFP12 > DVOR01 > Spyradenecus. The sequence goes on along the minus strand of CALXMW010000010.1, from coordinate 11,384 downwards.
TGCGCGATGACGCCCCAGTTGGGCCAGAACCAGTCGCGCGTGAGGCTCCAGTGGGAGAAGTAGGTGGGGAAGCGGGCGGCGAGGGTCGTCCAGACGTAGGGGCGAATCTCGTCAAGGGCCTTGTCGTAACAGGTGACGAGGAGCTCGGCGTCGGGGTCGTCCACGGTGATCTCCCAGGTCTGCTTCGAACCGGGGCGGGCGGTGTCGGCGAAGCGCGTGGCCTCGACCTTCAGGTCCGGCGGCGGCTCGACGTCGTAGGCCTGGGTGGCGGTGCGGAGGCGCGCACCCTCGAAGCCGTAGATCGTGAGAGAGAAGTTCGGGGCGAGGTCGGCCTCGATGGGCAGCTTGAAGAAGGGACCGGTCAGGGGGATGACGCTGCGCAGGCCGTTGCGCGTGGTGACGGCGAGGAACCTGGGACCTTTGCCGCAGGTGGAGGCGAAACCCTCGAGCGTGTCGCCGACCTTGAGTGGCTTGTCGGTGGACTGCTTGGTGCGCAGGAGGGCGCCGGTGGCGCGCCAGGACTTCGGGAAGACGGAGAGGTCGCCGTCGCGCGGCACGACGATGGCGCCGGTGGCGTTGGTGACGGCGCCGGAGACGGTCATGAGGGTGTAGCTGCCGCCGGGAAGGGCAAGCGGCACGGTGGCCTCGGCGCGGCCTGGGGCGGTCTGCGTGAGGGCGAAGCTGACGCGGCGGAGGGGCTCCTCCGCGTCGTCGCGGCTGACGGCGAGGGTGCCCGAGACGGCGCGTTCGGCGGTGAGCGTGACGTTGAAGGGCGTGTCGGCGACGGCCCACTCATCGGGCGTGAGGACGATCTCGAAGCCGTATTGCGGCAGCCAGAAGCCGCAGGCGGCGTCCTGCCGTTCGCCGTTGGCGTTGAGGACGGCGGCCTCGGCGGTGACGTATTGGCCGCGGTCGCGCTTGGGCAGGAGGGCCTCGAAGGAGAATGTGCCGTCCGCGCCGGCGGTGGCCGTGCCGGCGACGGGTTCGCCCGCGGCGCGGACTTTCCACGAGACGGTGGCCCCGGAGAGCGGCGTGCCGGTGAGGTCGCGGGCCTCGCCGGCGAAGCGGAGCGGCTCGGCCACGGGGTCGCCGACGTTGGCGCGGCGGAGGTCGACGGTGAAGGCAGGGGCCTTGAAGGCGATGGCCTGCCCGAGATAGTCTGAGGCCCGCCAGGGCTCCACCTCGGCGTGGAGGGTGCCGGTGAAGTCCTCGGGGAGCGTGAGCTCGCCGGCGAAGGAGCCGACGGCGTTGGGCTTGAGGTCGAAGGTCGCGAGGGTGCGCGTGTCGCCGTTGTGGGGGAAGCCTTTGACGACGAGGGGCGCGGAGAGGCTCGGGTCTGGGCGGACGGCGCCGGTGGCGGGGTCGCGCCGCAGGCAGAGGACCTGGAAGCGGACGGTCTCGCCGGGACGGTAAAGGACGCGGTCGGCGTGGAGGGTGAAGAAGGGCTTGGAGTCGGGTTCGCGGGGCGTGGAGGCATAGTCAGCGGCTGTGATGGTCTGGTCTTGCCACGTCACCGCGGCATTGAGGGAGGGGGCGTTGGGGGGCAAGCTGAGGCCGGGGAAGGAGGCCAGGCCGAGGGCACCGGTGGTCTGCGTGAGCGGCTCGCCCTGTTTGGGCGTGAGGATGACGGAGGCGCCGGCGAGGGGCACGCCGGTCTCACTGTCGGCCACGAAGACGGTGTAGGGGGCGTTGTGTACGCGGGCGGCGGTGAAGGGCGCGGCGGTGATGGTCGTCTGCGCCGAGCGTTGCACCAGTTCGCCGAACCGTTGCGGCACGCGGAGGCGGAGGGTGTGCTCGCCGGGCGCGAGGGCGGGGAAGGGAATGGTCGCCTCGGCCCAGACATACGGCTTGGCCTCGGGTAGGTCGTGCTCTTCCCACTCGCCGTCGTCGACTTGGATGGCGAAGCACTTGGCGTTGAGGTAACGCACCTGCACGTTGAAGGGTTTGTTGGGCGGCACCAGCTCTGGCACCTCCTGGAACTGCGCCTCGAGCTTGCGCATCGCCTCAATTTCCCGCTGGAGGTTCGCTTTGAGGGCGTGGTCGGCGGCGAGGTCGCGCGCGTCCATCAGGAGGGTGAGGCGCTCGGTGGCTTGGTCGTCTTCGCGGAGGTTCTCGGCGCGCTCTTTGAGGATGAGGGCTCGGACGTCGGCGGGCCAGACGCGCTCGCGGTCGAGGGCCTCCAGGGCGGCGTTGCGTTGTTCGAAGGGCAGGTCATTGATGGCGACGACGCGGAGCGTCCCGACCAGCACATCATCACCCGCGGTTTCGGCGGCCTTCAGAACCTGTTCACGGGCCTCGGGGAAACGCTCCTGGCCCAAATCACAGAGGATGTTCTGCCAGAGCACCGCGAGGGCGGAGGTGTCGTAGGCGTCAGGGGCGCGGCGCGTGGCGGAAAGGAAGGGCGCCGCGGGCGTCTTCGCATAGAGGCCCAGCCGGCCGAGCGCCTCCTTCGCGCGGGCCTCGAGGAGGGCCGTGGCCTGGTTGCGGCTCCAGCCCTGGCAGGCCCCCGCGGCGGGGTCGGGCACGCCCTCGTCCTCGCCGAAACGGAATTGGTACTGCGCCCGCTCCAACATCAACGTCGTGTAAAGCCACAGATAGGGGCGGTCGGCCTCGGAAGCCTCGCGCTCGGCCTTGAAGAGCCGGTCGAGGGTGGTGAAGACGCGGTCGTCGCGCTTCTGCGCCGTGGGCTCGGCGCGCAGGGTCTCCTGCCAGCCCGCCTGGGCGGCGGCGACGGTGAGCGCGGCCAAAAGGGAAAGCAGTCTTTTCATAGAAGGGCTCCTGACATCACCATATTACCATCCTTTGGGCCGCCGCGCCTAGCGCGAAAGTTGTTGCGCGGGGGGCGGAGGTGCGGTACAATAGGAGGCGTTATTTTGGCCAAGGCGGCGGAAGCGCGGGTGCGCGGCCAAGCCCCCACGGCAAACAACGCAACGGAGAAGCATGATGAGCTGCTGCTGCAAAGCCCTTGAGAAGATCACCAACCCCGAGCTGAAGGCGTGGGTGAAGGAATTCGCCGAGCACACGACCCCCGCGAACATCGTCGTCTGCGACGGCTCCCAGGAAGAGTTCGATCGCCTGGCCGCCGCCGAGGTCGCCCGCGGCGCCTGGGTGAAGCTGAACGAGAAGAAGCGCCCCGGCTGCTACCTCGTCCGCTCCCATGAGAGCGACGTCGCCCGCGTCGAGAAGCGCACCTACATCTGCTGCAAGGACAAGAACAACGCCGGCCCCACCAACAACTGGATGGACCCCACCGAGATGAAGAAGATCATGTGGGATCTCTACGCCGGCTGCATGAAGGGCCGCACGCTCTACGTCATCCCCTTCTCCATGGGCCCCATCGGCTCGCCCCTGGCCAAGCTGGGCGTTGAGCTGACCGACTCGCCCTACGTCGTCTGCAACATGCGCATCATGACGCGCATGGGCGACGCGGCGCTCGAGCTCATCAACAAGGGCGCCGAGTACGTCAAGTGCTACCACTCCGTCGGCGCCCCGCTCGAGCCCGGCCAAGCGGACGTCGCCTGGCCCTGCGCCCCGATGGAGAAGAAGTACATCACCCAGTTCACCGACCCCGGCGAAGAGGCCATCTGGTCCTTCGGCTCGGGCTACGGCGGCAACGCCCTCCTCGGCAAGAAGTGCTTCGCCCTGCGCATCGCCTCCGTCCTCGCCCGCAAGGAAGGCTGGATGGCCGAGCACATGCTCATCCTCAAGCTCACCAGCCCCGAGGGCAAGAGCTACTTCATCACCGCGGCCTTCCCCTCCGCCTGCGGCAAGACCAACCTGGCGATGATGCTCCCCACGCTCCCCGGCTGGAAGGTCGAGACCTGCGGCGACGACATCGCCTGGATGCACGTGGGCAAGGACGGCGCCCTCTACGCCATCAACCCCGAGAACGGCTTCTTCGGCGTCGCCCCCGGCACCTCCAAGGTCTCCAACCCCAACGCCCTGCACGCCTGCGAGAAGAACACCATCTTCACCAACGTCGTGCTCACCGACGACGGCGACGTGTGGTGGGAAGACATGGGCGTCCCCGCCCCCGCCCACGGCATCGACTGGAAGGGCAACGATTGCTACGCCTCCAAGGAAAAGCCCAACAAGATGGTCGCCAGCCCCGACGGCACCGGCGAGCCCATCAAGGCCGCCCACCCGAACTCCCGCTTCACGGCCCCCGCCGTCCAGTGCCCCGTCATCGCCAAGGAATGGGAAGCCCCCGAAGGCGTGCCCGTCACCGCCATCCTCTTCGGCGGCCGCCGCCCCTCCACCATCCCGCTGGTGAACATGGCCAAGGACTGGGCCCACGGCGTCTACATGGGCTCCGCCGCCGGCTCCGAGGTCACCGCCGCCGTCATCTCCGACCAGATCGGCCAGGTCCGCCGCGACCCCATGGCCATGCTGCCCTTCTGCGGCTACAACATGGCCGACTACTTCGGCCACTGGCTCGAGATGGGCAAGAAGATCGCCGCCGACAAGCTCCCGAAGATCTTCTTCGTGAACTGGTTCCGCAAGGACGCCGACGGCCACTTCATGTGGCCCGGCTTCGGCGACAACTCCCGCGTCCTCAAGTGGGCCTGCGAGGCCATCGAAGGCACCGCCAAGACCAAGGACACCCCCATCGGCATCATGCCCACCGACGACGCCATCGACCTGACCGGCTGCGAGACCACCCCCGAGACGCTCCACGAGCTCCTCACCGTCGACCTCGACGGCTGGAAGAAGGAAGTCGCCGGCGTCAAGGAGTCCTGGGAGAAGTTCGGCGACCGCATCCCCGCCGAGCTCACCGCCAAGCTCGAGGAAATCACCGCCGCCCTCAACGCCTAACCCAGGCGCAAACCGCAAAAAGGCCCCGACCGCACCGGTCGGGGCCTTTTTTGTCCGCCGCGCCCGCTCACTCGCCGGCGTCCGGGCCGAACCCCAGCGCCTCGGCCAACTCCAGCACCGCCCGCACGGTGCAGAACTTGGACCGGGGCGGCGGGGGCGGATCGGCCGCAAGCGGCGCCACGGCCGGCCACCCGCCCAGCAGGACGCGCCGGCCCGCGCGTTCGCGCTCGGCCAGCCGGGCGACGAGCGCGCGATACTCATCATAGGAGACACAGTGCTCGAAGAGCGTATGGAGCGTGCGCCGGTTGTCGAGCAAGAGCGCGCGGTCGGCCAACGCGCCATCGCCGCGCGCGACAGCCTCGCGGAACAGCGCGTCGACGCACGCCATCAGCGCGCTGTGCGTGACGCCTTCCTCACCCATGGCGCGCAGTCGGGCGACGAGCCGCGCGGCCTCGCCGGGGACGGGCGGGGCGACGTCGCCGAGCGGGTCGCGCCGCTCGAGGAAGCCGACGCATCCCTTCGGGGGCTCCCACCCGGAAGGCGCGGGGCCGCGCAACATCCACGGCGCGCCGGGATCCTTCGCGGGGGGCGCGTCGAGCAGGAGGACAACGCCGTCCGAATCGAGCCCCTTGGGGAGCGTCGCGGCGGGCAGGAGCCAACGGCCCCCCGAGAAGACCTTCCTCATGGCGTCGAGCACCTGGCGCGGTGGCATCTCCCCGGCGTCGCCCACAAAAAAGAGCGGCGTCTCCCTGCTCCCAAAAGGCCAAAGCGCCTCCCGGATGGCCTTGTAATACGCGACGGCACGCTCGGGGAAAGACTCCGCAAGCCCGGCGGGAAGGCGATTGAAAATCGGGAAGCATATCGGCGTGGCCTGGTCGAAATATTTCACCAGCTTAAAGATCCGATCCCAACGGCGCGCGGCCTCCGGCGGGGTCATGGGCGGATCGCCCGGGAGCGGCCCGCGTTTGGCGCGCCACCAATCCTCAGGCGTGAGGGGCAGGACGGTGCCGCGAGCGTCCCAAAGAGGGTCGAGCCCGGTGACGGCCGCGAAATCCTCGCGCTCCTCAAACAGAGGATCCGGGATGTCGTCGAGGGCGACGAGCCGAAGCAGGCCGTCCTCCTTCTCCCTCGCCGCGACGCCCGCCTGCTCAAGGAACACATGGGCGGGTTTCCCGTCGATGGTGAGCGCCTCGGCCAAGGCCGAACCACGCCACACGCGCACGGTCAGCTCGCCCCGATACGGGACGCGCGCCCGGTCAAGGCGCTTGGCGTAGCGTTGGTCGCAGTAGTAGCGCAGATAACCCTTGGGCACGCCCTCGAGCAGCGGCGGCAAATCCCCCACGACCGAGAGGCGCGCGTAATGCCCCATGAAGAGGTCGCGCGGGTCGCCGATGGTGACGGGCAGGGAGACCCGATCGCCGCGCGTGAGGATGAGGTGATGCTTGGCGAGCATCCACCCCGGCACGGCGGCCTGCGCCAGGATGGCAGCGGCGAAGACGACGGTGCGGAAGGTCTTAGTCATGGTCGGCCTCCTTTCGGGCGCCCCGGGCGAACGCCAGGTTGAGCACAAGCAAAGCCACGCCGCCGCCAAGCAGCGTCACCCCCTGAAGCATCAGGTCTGCCTCGAACGCGACGAACCCGAACCACGCGGCGCCGACGGCGAGGAGCAGCCCCTCGTTGGCCACCATCCGCCGACCGGTCACGACCCCGTGCGCAATCGCCGCGACGCCAACCGCCAACGTCCCGCCCAACGCCACCCACCCCGTCCCCACGGCAAAGGACGCGCAGATGACCGGCGCCAGGAACAGGAATACCCCCTCGTCCCGCAGGCAGCGCCGCTCCGCCAGCACCCCGGCCGCCACCAACGTCGCCGCGCAAACGCACCACAGCAAGGCGGCGCTGCCGTGTAGGTTCGCATGGTCGGCCGCGACCGCGATGCAGATCAGCGCCACCCAAGCGCCCCCCACGGCGAACAGAAACGAGAGCGGCCGGTCATACGGCGCGCGCCCGCGCTCCACGCACGCGGCGAACGCGCCGACCGCGAAGAGAAAGGCGATCACGACCCCCAAGGCGGACGCCTCCGACAGCCCCAGCACATGCTCGGCGCACGCGTAAAGCACGAAGGCCGCGGCAATCGCCCAAGCCGTCGCGCCGAAGGCGATCAGCCACCGCCACGCCACGCCGTCGACGCCCTCCACACGCCACTGCGCCGCCGTCCGGAAGGCAAGCGCCACCGTCCCCACGGCGAGTGTCCCGGCCATCCCCGCGGCCTCCCCCCACGGCGACAGCCCAAGCCCCTCCACCGTGCAGACCGTGGCGAGGGCGAACCCCAGGCAGACGCACCACGCGGCCTTGGAGCGCAGCAACCACACGACCGGCAGGAGCAGCGCCGTGACCGTGGCGCAGAAGACGAACGACTCCGAGGACAGCTGCAGCACGCGCCCTAGCAGCGCGACGGCACAAATCACCCCGCCCGACCAGACCGTGCCCAGCACCTCCTCGGCCACCACGCCGCCCCCGCCCCGCCGCCACAGCCACAGCGCCCCGCACCATGCCGCGACGAGCGGCGCGAGCGCCACGGCGATCTGCGCCCTCAGCGGCACCCAATGCCAATTGGCGGACAGCATGGCCGAAACGCCGATGATGATGAGCGCGGCGCCGACGGCGCCGAACCAAAGCGTGCCTTTGAGCGGCTTTGGCCGCGCGGCCTGTGGGATGGATGACTGCATCTGCGACCTCCTTTTCTGGCGAGCAGAATCAGTTTAACATAAAAACCGGCGCGGCGTAAAACCTAGGATGGGAACGTATTCCTCGCCAAGCGCGGGGGAGGGCCGCGGCCAGGCCCCAGGCAACGTGTTTGCGGGCCTCGTTTCCCGGAACACGGCGTACCTCGACCCGAGAGACACCATATCCCGGGGTGAGACACGCCGCACCCCGTCGGCCGCCCCGCGGCGTCCCTTACAAAGATTTCACGCCAGGGCAAACGCATCTAATTTTGTAAATATAAAGGGATGAATGAGAATCATGTTTTGTTTCGTTTGATGTTGGCGGTCAAAGAGCCCCGAGTGGCGCGGACACGGGTGTATGAACTGCCGCAAATTCTCTTTTGCGCCGTGGTGGCGATGCTCTCGGGGGCGACGACGTTCACGGAAATGGAACTTGTCACGAGGACGCGACGGAAGTGGATAGAGAAATGGATCGCATTGCCCGGAATACCGAGCCATGACACGTTCAATCGGGTGTTGCAATTGATCGAACCGCAGGCATTGGAGGCCTTTCTGAGGGGCGTGGCCCAGTGGCTGGCGCAGGCCATGGGTGTGCCGCAAGGGATCGCGGTGGACGGAAAGACGGTGTGCGGGAGTCAGAAGGCGGGGAAGGCCATCCATCTGCTGAATGCTTGGGCGGACAAAACGCGCTTGGTCATCGGCCAATGTTTGGTGGATGGGAAGAGCAATGAGATCGTGGCGCTTCCCCAACTCTTGGACTCATTGTTTTTGGACGGTTGCGTCGTCACGGTCGATGCGCTCAACACCCAAACTGCCATTGCCCAAAAGATCGTCGACAAGGGCGCCGATTATGTCCTTCCCCTAAAAGGTAACCATCCCACGCATCAACGTGTCGTCGCCGCAATCCTGCACGACGTTGCCACCTCGCGCGCCCCTGACTTTGAGCAGGTCGAGAAAGACCACGGACATCTGGAAACTCGCCGTTGCTGGGTCTCTTCTGACCTTTCCCTTTTTCTTGAAAAAGACACGTGGCCGAAACTCCAAACACTTGTACGCATCGATCGTACCCGGCGTCTCACAGACGGCCGCGAAACCACCGAAACCGCCCTTTTCCTCAGCAGCCTCCCCGCGGATGCTCCAACCATTGCCAATGCCGTCCGTCAGCACTGGGGCGTTGAAAACAATGCCACTGGTGCCTCGACGTCGTTTTCCGTGAAGACGCCTGCCGTGCTCGCCTCCGCAACGTCGCACGCAACCTCTCCGCCCTCCGTGTCCTCTGCCTTAACCTCTTACGCCACAGCTCTCTCCGTGGAAGTCTCCGCATCAGACGCCTCCGTCTCGCCTTCAATCCCTCCCTTCTCGAAACCCTCCTTGCCTCCGTCTAATTTTTATGCGTTTGCCCTGTTTGCCAACCGGGAGGTATCGTATACAGGGAACCATTGCGCAACACGTGCTTTTCCGTTTTGCGTCGTCAGCCGCTTGCCATCGTGTCGCAGAGGAAACCAAGCACACCTCTGATTACCTACTTAGGTACTCTCGACATCGCCCACCAAGCAACAACACCTTGCAACGTCGAATATCCCACTTGAGCCAACACGAATCCCGGGATTTCATACGAAGGCCAATAACCCATCACAATCGGGGAAAACAAAAACAATTCAAACCGTTCCGACACAAAACAAAGCCACGGCAATCCCCACCCCCACAACAGATGCAAAAGGCAAAGGACACCTTGAAGAATGCGATGTCCCCTCAGCACAAAAAGCAACGTGGACGAAAGGACAAAAACCACACACAAAGGAAGACGCAAGCACACCAAATAAGGAAGCGTCCGATACGGCGTCATCAGAAGCACGTCCAGGCAGGAAAGAAACAGCCCAAGGAGGGGAAACGCGGCGAACGCCCAAAACGAAGGACTCTTCCACGGATTGACTCGCTTGAAACAGCACATTCCCAACCCCAAAACGGCACACACAATGTGAACGAGAAAATAACCTCCCAGCAAGTAATAGGCAATCATAGGGCACACTCCTTTCCGCTTACTGGGTTTGATTGTACCGTTTGTGCACCATAACACCTTTCACAGAGACGGTTCACGTGATGCGTCATCGCCCCATGCCCCAAACGCCTCCATCCGAAAAGCTCGACGCGACGGCACAAAAGACCCTTCGTTCCAAACATAAACGTGGTTCAAAAGAAGCGGAGCCATCCATCGCGATGCCCTATTGGTCACCCTTGCTGGCCTGTTTCTGCTTCCGCGGCGGTCGAGGTAACATCACTTTCCTTTGATCCTCTCCTTTTACGATAATCGGCAAACGCCCTGTCTTCGTGAAATAGCCCCAGGTTGTTCGCGCCTCCATCCATTCATTCATCTCTATGGATTCCATTTGACCATTCGGATTAGTCAGGCTGAATAAAAACTTTTTCTCATCCATCGCTTTTTGCAACATATCATTCCATTTACGCCCATACGGAACCGCCTGAACCAAAATTTGATTCAACACCTGAACCCGCGCCGGATGATCTTTCTGCAACTCTTTTTCGGCTTTTAACCCCAAAAAGAGCATCTTAAGTGATTTTTGAGCCCGCCCGTATTGAATTTTACGCAAAGCGTCCGCAATAATCAGATGCAAATGATCAATATCGGAAGATCCCTGAATATAATACAGGGTCGGCACCACTTTCATCCCGCTACAGCTGGCAATCGGGGATCCGCCATTGTCTTTTAACTTTCCTTTAGGCGTCTTGGCTAATTCCCCCAAAACGATTCTTCTGCGACTCATAAAATCCGTATAAGAATATGATTTCCATTCGCGCCCTTCCTCCAAGTCACAGACATTATAAACCGGATATCCTAACCGTTTTTGTAAATCCACCTTGTTTTGATCAATTAACTTTGCCGGTACTTTGTCCAACTGTGTCCCGAATAACAGGTATTTTTCCGGAATAACCTGTCCGACAAATTCTCTGTAGCACCAAAATAAATTCAAATCCGGTTTATAAAACGGGATTTCCCCTATATACAACAGGTTTTCATTCACAACGGAAAGCAATTGGGTTGTATAGGCTTTGTCTTCTTCGGACATCCCGACTGTTTTCGAATCCGGCAACGTAATCAACGGCTTCATGTCCGGCTTGGGCTCAAATACAGCCAGCATATCATGCGGCCAAATGTTATGCAAATGCGCCCGAATGGGAAACTTGGTTCCTCCATGCCACATTAGTGTTAAATCCGGTCCCGCATAAAGGCAGGCTAAATTTCGCTTTTGACGGGCACGTTCGGTCGGAAAAAAATAATTTTTTTATTACCGTTAATTAAGCTCATATACATACTGGGTATGGTAGTAGTAAAAGGATTCTTTTTTAAAATATCCTGAATAATCGGGGCGTCATAACGGCTGTACTCCCTTTTTTCTGGCATTTCCCCGAGTCCGTCCAACAGACCGATATAATCATCTTTTGCCTTTTCAGATGACTCTCCCCATAAATTGACCTGATCCCGTGGTGGTGGGGTATACCGTGAATCCAAAGCCCACTGACTAATCGGGGTCGCACCGGCCCACTCCCCAACCATCGCGAACCCCAGCAACAGAACCCCCGCCAGCACCTTCTGTCCGCCGAGACAAACCCGCCTTGCATACGTCTTCATGGAGTATCCTCTTTTGCAAACCATTCAAACAACGATTGTTCCCGCATACCACCCATACAATAACCCAACCCCGCCTGCCTGTCAATCCCGACAGGGTGAATGCCAGGGCAAGGAAAATTGCACAATGTAATGCGGCGAGGCGGAAGGGGGGCGGTGCGCCCTCTGGTGCGCCCCCCGGGGGGCGCACCAGAGGG
>CALXMW010000009.1 GCA_944389585.1 uncultured Kiritimatiellota bacterium | reverse complement strand
CCTGAAAGGACTCACAGCCTATGAAGCCATTTCAGCTCTATCCTAAGTCCCTGGCGCATTTGGCTTGCAAATCGCCGTGAATGCCAGGGCAAACGCATCTAATTTTGGTAAATATAAAGGGATGAATGAGAATCATGTTTTGTTTCGTTTGATGTTGGCGGTCAAAGAGCCCCGAGTGGCGCGGACACGGGTGTATGAACTGCCGCAAATTCTCTTTTGCGCCGTGGTGGCGATGCTCTCGGGGGCGACGACGTTCACGGAAATGGAACTTGTCACGAGGACGCGACGGAAGTGGATAGAGAAATGGATCGCATTGCCCGGAATACCGAGCCATGACACGTTCAATCGGGTGTTGCAATTGATCGAACCGCAGGCATTGGAGGCCTTTCTGAGGGGCGTGGCCCAGTGGCTGGCGCAGGCCATGGGTGTGCCGCAAGGGATCGCGGTGGACGGAAAGACGGTGTGCGGGAGTCAGAAGGCGGGGAAGGCCATCCATCTGCTGAATGCTTGGGCGGACAAAACGCGCTTGGTCATCGGCCAATGTTTGGTGGATGGGAAGAGCAATGAGATCGTGGCGCTTCCCCAACTCTTGGACTCATTGTTTTTGGACGGTTGCGTCGTCACGGTCGATGCGCTCAACACCCAAACTGCCATTGCCCAAAAGATCGTCGACAAGGGCGCCGATTATGTCCTTCCCCTAAAAGGTAACCATCCCACGCATCAACGTGTCGTCGCCGCAATCCTGCACGACGTTGCCACCTCGCGCGCCCCTGACTTTGAGCAGGTCGAGAAAGACCACGGACATCTGGAAACTCGCCGTTGCTGGGTCTCTTCTGACCTTTCCCTTTTTCTTGAAAAAGACACGTGGCCGAAACTCCAAACGCTTGTGCGTATCGACCGCACCCGGTATTTCGCCGACGGCCACGAAACCACCGAGAGCGCACTCTTCCTCAGCAGCCTCCCCGCCGACGCCCCCGCCATCGCCGACGCCGTCCGCCGGCACTGGGGCGTCGAAAACCAATGCCACTGGCTGCTAGACGTCGTTTTCCGCGAAGACGCCTGCCGCGCCCGTTCGCGCAACGCCGCCCAAAACCTCTCCGTGCTTCGCGTTTGCCTCCTGAATCTGCTCCGCCGCCACAAAACGCCCGCCGACAGTTTCCGCCGCATGATTATGCGTGCCGCCTTGGATCCCGCCTACCTCGAATTCCTTTTGAATCTTCAGCGAAATTAGATGCGTTTGCCCTGTTTTGTCCGCGGACGCGCGCCAAGCGCGGGGCCGGGATTTGGTATACTGTGCGGGTTTCAAGAAGGAGGCTCGGATGAAGGTTTTGCTGGTTGGCGACATCGTCGGTTCGCCGGGGCGGGCGTGGTTCAAGGCGGTGGCGCAACGCCTGCTGGGCGCCGGCGAGGTCAACGCCGTCATCGCGAACGCCGAGAACGCCGCGGCGGGCAACGGCCTCACCAAGGCCCTGGCCGAGGAACTGCTGGCGGCGGGGGCGAACCTCCTGACGCTGGGCGACCACACGTGGGGCCAGCGCGGCTTCGACGCGGAAATCGGCTCCCTGCGCCAGGTGGTGCGCCCCGCGAACTACCCCGAGGGGACGCCCGGGGCGACGGCGGCCGTGGCCGAGACGCCCCTGGGGCCGATCGGCGTGGTCTCCGTGCTCGGGCAGGTCTTTATGGGGCCGGCGGACAACCCCTTCCATGCGGTCGACCGGGCGATCCGGCAGATCCCGGCCAACGTGCCGCTCTTCGTGGACGTCCATGCGGAGGCGACCAGCGAGAAAATCGCGCTGGGCCATTGGCTGGACGGCCGGGCGACCTGCGTTTTCGGCACGCACACCCACGTGCAGACGAGCGACGCGGCCATCCTGCCCGGCGGCACGGCCTACATCACCGATCTGGGGATGACGGGCCCTGCGGAGGGCGTCATCGGCCGCCAGCTGGCGCCGGTGCTCAAGAAGTTCACCACCGGGGTGCCGGCGAAGTTCGAGGTCGCCGCCGGGCCGGCGAAGCTGGAAGGGGCGATCGTCAAGTTCGCGCGGGGGGAGCGCCGGGCGCTCGCCATCCGGGCCGTGCGCTACGCGCAGCGGGAGGGATGAGTTGCCCCCGGCCTTGGAGAGCCTGCCGGCGTGGGCGCTGGACACGATGGCCTCCGCGCTGCGGAACGTGGGCGGGGCCTTCGCGGAGGCGGTCGCGGCGGCGCAGCAGGCGCGCCTCTTCGAGGAGCCCGGCGCGTGGTACGCCAAGTTCCCGCAATGGGAGCGCGCGAAGCCGCGCGATTTGACGAAGCCCGAGCAGTGGCTCCCCGTGGAGGAAGGCGCGCTGGACGCGATTTTCGGCGCGGGCGGCGAGCTGGCCAAGGCCTTCGGGCGTTACGAGCCGCGCGCGGGGCAGACGGCCATGGCACACGCGGTGGCGCAGGCGCTCAACGGGCGGCGCTTCCTGTTGGCCGAGGCCGGGACGGGCGTGGGCAAGAGCCTGGCCTATCTGGTGCCGTGCGCGCTTTGGGCCTGCGCGAACAACCTGCCCATCGTCGTCTCCACCAACACGCGCAACCTGCAGACCCAGCTCCTGACCAAGGACATCCCCTTGGTGCGGCGCATCGTGGCGCCCTTCCTGCCCAAGGGTGCGCCGCTTGACGTGGCGGTGCTGAAGGGCCGCGGTAACTACCTTTGCCTCAAGCGCCTGGGCTTCTACGTCGAGGGCGGCTACGAGAACCTGCGCGACGCCGAGGCCCCCCTTTTCGCCGACCTCGTGGCCTGGGCCGCCGCGACGCCGGACGGCGACCTGGACGCCTTCCGCCCCGAGCACGCGCGGGGCGACCAGGCCTTCATCCACCACTTCGGCTGCCAGGGCGACGCCTGCACGGGCAAAAGCTGCCGCTTCTACCGCCGCTGCTTCCTCCAGTCGGCGCGCCAACGGGCGCTCCGCGCGCACCTCGTCATCGCCAACCACGCGCTCGTCTTCGCCGAGCTGACGAACCCGGGCTCCCTCCTGCCGCCGCACGCGCAGGTCGTCTTCGACGAGGCGCACAACCTCGAGGCCGCGGCGACGACCTTCCTCTCCGGCGAACTCTCGCCCCTGACGCTCTATGACCTTTGCCAGAAGCTCGCCCCAAGCCGCGGGCGCGAGGCCGGGAGCCTCTTCCACCAGGCGCGCGTGGACTTCGTGGACGTGGCGAAGCTGACGAACGAGCGCCGCGCGGCCCTCGTCGACCTCCTGGCGCGGCTGCGGCAGTGCGGCACGGAGCTGGCCAAGGCCGGCACGGCGCTCTTCGAGACGCTCCACGGCTTCCTGGCGCGCACCACCGAGACGACCGTGCGCTATCGCGCCGTGCCGGACGCCTCCAAGCCCGACCTCCCCGGCGGCCACCCGCGGCTGCGGCGCGAGGTCTGCCTGCGCGGCGCGACCTTCATCCCGGCCGAGGACATCGTCCCCGAGGCCGAGCTCCAAGCGCGGCGCGACGCCATCGCCGAGCGCCTCACCGAGGCGCACAAGCTGCTCGACCGCCTGCTCACGGCCATCGCCGAGCAGATGCCCCCCGCGGGCCAGGACAACCCTTACGAAGACCTCGTGGGCGTGCTCAAGGCCACCTCCGAGGGCCTCTCCGAGTTCGGCCAGACGATGGCCGCGATCCTGGGCGGCGCCGACCCCGGGATGGTCTATTGGATGGCGCGGACGGGGGCGGACGCGCGCACCTGCGCCCTCACGGCCGCGCCGCTGGACATCGCGCGGCAGCTGCAGGGCCTGCTCTACAAGGCCAAGTCCACGCTCATCCTCTCCTCGGCCACGCTGCGCATCCACGGTGGCTTCGGGCACATCCGCGCGCGGCTGGGGCTCTCCTTCCCCGAGGTCGCCGGGCGGGTGGACGAGTTCGTGGCCGAGAGCCCCTTCGACTACCCGCGGCAGTGCTGCGTGGCGGTGCCGAACTTCCTGCCGGAGGTGACGACGGGCCACGACTACGTCCTGGGGCTCTCGCGCCTGATGTACAGCCTCTTCACCACGGCGCGGGGCCGCTCCCTGGCGCTCTTCACCTCGCACGAGATGCTCCGCGCCTGCGCCGACCTGCTCGCGCCGCACCTGGCGGCCAAGGGCATCGACCTGCTGGCGCAGTCGCCCGCGCTCGGCCGCGACGCGATGACCGAGGCCTTCCGCGCCCAGACGCGCCCGACGGTGCTCTTCGGTGCGCAGAGCTTCTGGGAGGGCGTGGACGTGGTGGGCGACGCGCTCAGCTGCGTGGTCATCGCGCGCCTGCCCTTCGGCACCTTCGGCGACCCCCTGCAGAAGGCGCGGTGCGAGCAGATTGAGGCCGCCGGCCGCTCGTCCTTCGCCGAGCTCTCCCTGCCGCAGGCCGTCATCCGCTTCCGCCAAGGCTTCGGCCGCCTCATCCGCAGCCGGGCCGACCGCGGCATCGTGGTGGTGGCGGACACGCGCATCGTGGCCAAGAGCTACGGCGCCGTCTTCGCCGATTCCCTCCCCGTCAAAGTCGAGGTCGCCGACAGCCGCCCCGCGCTCGTCGCCCGCCTCCGAAAGTTGCTGCAATCATGAACGACGCCCTTTTCGACGCTTTCGACCGCGACCATCTCTGGCACCCCTACACCTCCACCGTCGCCCCCCAGCCGACGTACAAGGTCGCCCGCGCCGAGGGTTGCGAGCTTGTCCTCGCCGACGGCCGCCGCCTAGTGGAGGGCATGAGCAGCTGGTGGTGCGCCATCCACGGCTACTCGCACCCCGTCCTCGTCAAGGCCGCGCAGGAGCAGGCCGCCGCGATGTGCCACGTGATGTTCGGCGGGCTCACCCACCAGCCGGCCATCGACCTGGGCAGGCGCCTCCTGCGCATCGGCCCCCCCGCGATGGACAAGGTCTTCTACGCCGACAGCGGCTCCGTCGCCGTCGAGGTCGCCCTCAAGATGGCCGTGCAATACGACCCTGCCAAGACCGACTTCCTCACCGTCCGCTCCGGCTACCACGGCGACACCTGGAACGCCATGAGCGTCTGCGACCCCGTCACCGGCATGCACGGCCTCTTCGGCCCCGCCCTGCCGCGCCGCCTCTTCGCCCCCGCCCCCGCCTGCCCCTACGGCGCGGAATGGGATCCGGCCGACTTCGCGCCGATGGCCCGCCTCATCGAGGCGCACAAGGCCACCCTCGCGGCGGTCATCCTCGAGCCCATCGTGCAGGGCGCCGGCGGGATGCGCTTCTACCACCCCCAATACCTTCGCGAGCTCCGCGCCGCGTGCGACGCCGCGGGCGTCCTGCTCATCTTCGACGAGATCGCCACCGGCTTCGGCCGCACGGGCGCGCTCTTCGCGTGGGAGCACGCCGGCGTCCAGCCCGACATCCTGTGCGTGGGCAAGGCCATCACCGGCGGCATGATGACCTTCGCGGCCGTCCTCGCCACCGCCGACGTCGCCGCGCGCGTCTGCTCGGGCCGGGCCGGCTGCTTCATGCACGGGCCCACCTTCATGGGCAACCCGCTGGCCTGCGCCGTCGCCAACGCCTCCATCGACCTTCTGCTCGCGAACCCGTGGCGGGAGAAGGTGCTGGCCATCGAGGCGCAGCTGCGCGAGGCGCTCGCCCCGGCGCGGGCCCTGCCCGGCGTGGCCGACGTGCGCGTGCTCGGCGCCATCGGCGTGATTGAGCTGAGGCGGCCCATCGACCTGCCCGCGGCCACGGCCTTCCTCGTCGGGCGGGGCGTGTGGCTCAGGCCCTTCGGGCGGAACCTGTACGCGATGCCGCCCTACGTCATCACGCCGGGCCAGCTCGGCCAGATCACGGACGCCATGCTCGCCCTCGCGGCGCGTCAATGAGCACCCGCGGGGAGCCGCCGTGCGCCTAGTTTGGCGTGGGAGCCGGAATAGTGTATAATGGCGCGCTTCTGTGGAGACAAAAAGATGAGACTGTTCACGCAATATAGGCGTTTGCCGTGGTTGTTTGCCGTGTTTGTGGCGGCGTTTGCCTTTTTCCTGCTGACGGGGGCCTGGGCGCCCTATCCCGGGGAGTCCGCGGCCTTTGTGGCGGCGCTCCGTTTCCCGGGGCAGGCGGTCGGGCCGGTCTTTGAGCCTTTCGACACCGCGGTGATGGGGCTGGCCCTGCGCCTGTTGGGCCCGGTGGGGCTGGGCGTCTTCGCGGCGGCGCTGGGGGCGTGGGCGGTGACGATGCTCTTCGTGGCGGCGGTGGAGGGCGTGCGCCACGCCTCGCTCGATTTGTTGGATTTGCGCGAGGAGGAAGTGCCGCGCGCGGGCATCGACATGGCCGGGACGGCGCTCCTGGCCGGCTTCGCCACGGCGGTCCTGGCCGCCACCGCGCTGCCCCTCTGGGCGCTGGGGACGCGCCCGCTCCCGGCCGCGCCGATGGTGGCGCTGTGCGCGACGTTGGTGGCGCTGGCCATGGCCCTGCGCCGCAAGTGCGCCGAGGATTACGCCACCGGCGAGGCGCCCTCGCGGCGGCGGCGGGCGTTGATGGGGCTGCTTTTCGCGGGGGCGGTCTTCCTCTTCGCGGACGACCCGGGGGCGCTCCCGCTGGCGGCGATGGGGCTGTTGCTGGGCGGCGGCATCCTCATCCGCCAGGGTGTGGAGGGGCGCACGGCCTATCTGCCGTGGATCGTCGGGGGCGTCGCGCTGGGCGTCGCGGGGGCGCTCGTCTCGGCGGCCGCGTGGTTCCTCGCGCTGGGCATCCCCTTGCCGGACAACCTGTTTCTCTTCTGGTGCGGGCGTCTCCAGACGCTGACGCTCCCGGCCGTGCGCGCGTTGCTGACGACCTTTGACGGCGTCTCGGCGCTGGCGCTCTTCGGGCTGTCGCTGTTGCTTTTGCTGGGCACCTTCCCGCGGGCCTATTCCCGGCTGGGGGTGCCCTTCGTGGGGCAGCTTTCGATCGTGGCGCTGGCGGGGCTTTCCCTGGCGCGGTGGCCGATTGAGCTGTGGGGGCGGATGGCCGAGCCCACGCCTTTGATGGCGATGGGCGTGGCGCTGTTGGCGCTGGACGTGGGGCTTCTGATCGGCTCGTGGGTGCGCCATTGGATGGACGCGCGCGCGGCGTGGTCGGTGCGTGCCTCGCACGTGGCGGCGGACGCCGGGGTGGCGCTCTTCACGTTGGCGTTGGTGGCGGCGCAGGTGTGGCGCGTGGGCGCGGAGGCCTCCGGGTGCGGCGCGCGCCAGGCCCTGCGCGGCGTGTGGGCCCCGCTCGAGGCGCGCGTGCCGGCCTCGGTGGACACGTGGCTGTCGCCGGATGGCTGGCTCGCGCCCTTCTTCCTGTGGCGCCAGGGGCAGGGCGAGCCGTTGCGCCCCGTGGCGAACCTTGCGGCGGCGGTGGATGCCTTGGCCCCCGCGGGGGCCCGCGCCGCGGATCCGGCGCTTGACGCCGCGGCCGAGTTGGGCGGCGCGCCGTTCCAACGGTTCCTTTTGTCCACCGACACCGCGGGGCGCTTCCGCGAGGGGCCGCCCTTGGGCGATGACGCCGCCGCCGTCGAGGCCGTCGCCGCCCAGGTCGAGGCCTCGCCATTTGGGTGGACGGGGCCGGGCCGGCGCTTCGTGGGCGAGCTCCGCGCCGCGGCCTCGCGCGGGTGGGCGATCCTTGCCCAGGGGGCCGCGCCCAAGGAGGCCGCCGGCCTGTTGCGCCACGCGCTCGCGCTCAACCCGGAGAACGCGGGCGCGGCGTTGAGCCTGGCCGCCCTGGCCGCCGCGCCGGAGGCCGCCGTCACCGCCGAGGAGCGCCGCGCCGCCCGCCGGTTGGGCGAGGACGATCCGTGGCTGCTCGCGCCCACGCCGGCCCAGGCCGAGGCCTTTGAGCGGGCGTTCGGGCCCGTGGGCACCGTGGGCTTCCGCGCCGCGAGGCGCCTGCGGGCGTTGGAGGGCGAGCGCCGCGAGGAGACGCTCGCCGAGATCGTGCGCCTTTACCGCGAGGATCCGCGGGAGCTTTCCCAGCAGGAGCGCCTCATCGCCCTGCTCCGCCTGCCCCAGGCGGAGGCCGCCACGCTGCTGGAGCGGGGCGAGAGCACGGACGAGGACGTCGCCTTCTTCCTTTGCGCCTATCCGTGGAGCGACGCGGCCAACGCCCTCTTCGCCCGCTACGAGGCGCGCCTGATGTCCGACCGCGAGCTCGGCGGCTGCCTCTCCATGCTCTACCACAACCTCAGCCACCGCTCCCGCGCCCAGCGCCTCAACGACTTGGGCGCCTACTTCATCCGCCAGGGCCGCTTCGTCTACGCCTACGTCTACCTTCGCCAGCTCATCGAGGCCGGGCGCGAGCGCGAGGCCCTCCGCTTCGTCTCGGACTTCGCCTTCGGCGACCGCCTCGCCTCCAGCCCGTACCTGATGGAGGCCCTGCGCGTCCGCGCCCTGGAGGCCGCCGCCGAGGCCGACCCCGCCCAGGCCCTCGCCGCCGCCCGCACCTGGCTCATCGCCAACCCCGCGCAATCCGCCGTCTGGGGCTTCGTCCTGCGGCGCGACCCCACCGAGCGCGACGTCCGCGACTGCCTTCGGGCCTTCCCCGCGCACCCCGTGGCCGTGCGCCTCTTCGGCGAGGCGTTGCGCGGGCGCGCCGGGGACGCCGCCGCCGAGCGTTGGCTCGGGGCCATGCTGTCCAAGGAGCCCGCCCATGCTGACCGCTGATTTCGACTACGACCTGCCCGAGGCGCTCATCGCCCAGACGCCGCCGGCCGTGCGCGGCACCTCGCGCATGCTGGTGCTTGACCGCGCCAAGCCGGGCGTGGAGCACCGCTCCATCGCCGACATCGGCGCGTACCTCCGCCCCGGCGACCTGCTCGTGCTCAACGACACGCGCGTCTTCCCCGCCCGCATCCTCGGCGCGTGGGCCGACACCGGCGGCGCCGCCGAGCTCCTCCTCACCGACTGCGACCAGGAGGAGGGCCCCGACCACGTCAGCCTGTGGCGCGCGCTCTGCCGGAGCGGCCGCCGCGCCCGCGCGGGCCACGTCATCCGCCTGGCCGGGGGCCACCTCGAGGCCGACGTCCTGGAATGCGGCGAGGAAGGCCGCACCCGCGTCCGCCTCCGCGGCGACGCCCCGCTCATGGCAATCCTCGAGCGCCACGGCCTCACCCCCGTGCCCCCCTACATCCGGCGCGACCCCAACGACCCCGCGATGGCCCGGCTCGACCGCGAGCGTTACCAGACCGTCTACGCCCGCGAGGTCGGCGCCGTCGCCGCCCCCACCGCCGGGCTCCACTTCACCGACGCCCTCCTGGCCGACCTTGAGGCCCGGGGCGTCCGCCGCGCCTTCGTCACCCTCCACGTCGGCCCCGGCACCTTCCGCCCCGTGAAGGCCGAGCGCGTCGAGGAGCACCGCATGGACGCCGAGCGCTACCACGTCCCCGAGGCCACCGCCCAGGCCATCGCCGAGATCCGCGCCGCCGGCGGGCGCGTCGTCGCCGTCGGCTCCACCTCCGTGCGCACGCTCGAGACGGTCGCCGCGGCGCACGGCGGCGAGGTCGTCCCCTGCTCCGGCGAGAGCACCGCCTTCATCTACCCGCCCTACCGCTTTTTGGCGGTGGACGCGATGCTGACGAACTTCCACCTGCCCCAATCCACCCTTATCATGATGGTCTCCGCCCTGGCCGGGCGCGAGCGCATCCTCGAGGCCTACCGCGAGGCCGTGCGCGCGCGCTATCGCTTCTTCTCTTACGGCGACTGTATGCTCATCCTCTGACGGGAGGCCCCCATGCCCCAACTCCACGCCTTCATCCTTGCCGGCGGCCGCGGCGAACGCTTCTGGCCCCTCTCCACCTTTGCCCGGCCCAAGCAGTTCTGCGCCCTCTTCGGCGGCACGCCGCTCTTGGCCCAGGCCGTCGGGCGCCTCCGCGGCCTGGTGCCCGAGGCCAACATCCGCGTCATCACCTCCGCCGACCTTGTCCCCGCCACCCGCGCCGCCCTCCCGGGCCTCCCCGCCGCCAACGTCATCGGCGAGCCCGTCGGGCGCGACACCGCCGCCGCCGTCGCCCTCGCCTGCGGCATCGTCTCGCGCGAAGACCCCGCGGGCGTGGCCCTTGTCCTCCCCGCCGACCCGCTCATCGCCGACGAGGACGCCTACCGCGATGCCCTGCGCCTGGCCGCCGAGCAGGCCGCGCGCGCCCCCGTCATCGCCACCGTCGGCATCGCCCCCACCTTCCCCGCCACCGGCTACGGCTACATCGAGGCCGCCGAAACGCTCGTCCCCGGCGTCCGCCGTGTCCGCCGCTTCGTCGAGAAGCCCGACCTCGAGACCGCCAAGCGCTACCTTGCCACCGGGGCCTTCGCCTGGAACGCCGGTATGTTCGTCTGGCGCGCCGACACGATGGCCGCGGCCTTCCGCGCCCACGCCCCCCAGTGGCTCCCCCTCATCGAGCGCCCCGAGGGCCTCGAGGCCCTTTACCCCACGCTCCCCAAGCTCTCCGTCGACTACGCCATCATGGAGAAGAGCGACAACCTTGTCGTCGTCCGCGGCGACTTCGGGTGGGACGATGTCGGCTCCCTCCCCGCCCTTGCCCGCCACTTCCCCGCCGACGCCCAGGGCAACGTCGCCATCTCCCCCGTTTACGCCCTCGACGCCGCCGGCAACATCGTCGCCGCCGAAGGCGTCGCGCGCCCCACCGCCCTCCTCGGCGTGGAAGGCCTCATCGTCGTCCACACCGCCAAGGCCACCCTCGTCTGCGCCAAGGCGGCCGCGCAAGACCTCAAGCGCCTCGTCGCCACCCTCCCCCCCGAACTTCGTTGACCGCCCCGCGCCCCGACGGCGCATGTCCCCCGCGCCCCCGCCGCCCGGCGGCTCGGGCAAAGGGCGGGCGGAATGTGGTATCCTAGTGCCATGAAGATTTTGATCGTTGGAAACGGCGGGCGGGAGCACGCCATCGTTTGGCGTTTGTCGCGGGACGCGGCGGGGCATGCCCTCTTCTGCGCCCCCGGGAACGCGGGCACGGCGGCCCTCGCCACGAACGTGCCGGTCGGCGCGGAGGATTTGCCGGGCCTCGTCGCCTGGGCGAAGGACAACCGCCCGGATCTGGTCGTGGTCGGCCCGGAGGCGCCGCTCTGCGCGGGCTTGGCCGACCTGCTCGAGGCCGAGGGCCTCAAGGTCTTCGGCCCCCGCAAGGCCGCCGCGCGCCTGGAGGGGAGCAAGGCCTTCTCCAAGGACGTCATGGAAAAGGCCGGCGTGCCCACGGCCCGCGCGCGGGTCTACACCGACTGCGCCGCGGCCCTCGCGGGCCTCTCGGCGTTCTCCCTCCCCGTGGTCGTCAAGGCCGACGGCCTGGCGGCGGGCAAGGGCGTGGTCATCGCCCAGACGCGCGCGGAGGCCGAGGCCGCGGTGCGCGACATGCTCGAGGGCGGGCGCTTCGGGGCGGCCGGCGCGGAGGTGCTCATCGAGGAGTTCCTGGAGGGCGAGGAGGCCTCCGTCTTCGCGTTGTGCGACGGTGAGCGCGTGGCCCTCCTGCCCGCGGCGCAGGACCACAAGCGCGTGAACGACAACGACGAGGGCCCGAACACCGGCGGCATGGGCGCCTACACCCCCGCGCCCATCGCCACGCCAGAGGTGATGGCGCAGGTGCGCGACCGCGTCGTCCTGCCCACGCTGGCGGAACTGCGCCGACGCGGCATCGTCTACAAGGGCGTGCTCTTCTGCGGGCTGATGATCGGCCCCAAGGGCGTGAACGTGCTGGAGTTCAACTGCCGCTTCGGCGACCCCGAGACGGAGGTGGTGCTGCCGAGCCTGGAGGGCGACTTCGCCGGGACGCTCCTGGCCTGCGCCGAGGGGCGGCTCGACCCAGCCGCGCTGCGCATCCGCAAGGGCGCGGCGGTGACGGTGGTGATGGCCGCGCCGGGTTACCCCGGGAGCTACCCGAAGGGCCTGGAGATCTCGGGCCTCGGGGAGGCCGCGGCCAAGGGCTGCCTGGTCTTCCACGCGGGCACGGCGGCGAAGGACGGCAAGGTCGTCACCGCCGGCGGGCGCGTGCTCACCGTCACGGCGCTGGGCGACGACCTGCGCGGCGCGGTCGACGCGGCCTACGCGGGCGTCTCGGCCATCCGCTTCGAGGGGGCCCACTTCCGGCGCGACATCGCGGCCAAGGCCTTCAAGCATCTTCACTGAAAGGACATCGTCATGGACAAACCGTTGGTCGGCATCATCATGGGCAGCGATTCGGATTGGGGCGCCATGCAGAAGTGCGTGGGCGTGCTCAAGCAGTTCGGCGTGCCCTTCGAGGCGCACGTGATGAGCGCGCACCGCACGCCCGAGCGCGCCGCGGCCTACGCCTCGGAGGCCGAGGGCCGCGGGCTCAAGGTGCTCGTCTGCGCCGCGGGCCTGGCCGCGCACCTGGCCGGCGTCGTCGCCGGGCACACGACGTTGCCGGTGATCGGCGTGCCGATGAAGGGCGGCGCGCTCGACGGGCTCGACGCGCTGTTGGCGACCGTCCAGATGCCCGGGGGTATCCCGGTGGCGACCCTGGCGCTGGGCAACGCCGGCGCCACGAACGCGGGCATCCTGGCCGCCCAGATCCTGGCGCTCGGCGACGCCTCCCTGCGCGAGAAGCTCCACGCCTACAAGGCGGAGATGGCGCGCAAGGTGGAAGCCGCCGACGCGCGCCTGCAGGGCGAGCTGTGAGGCGCCTGGCGTTGGCGTTGCTGGCGGCGTTGGCGTGTGGGCTCTGCCACGCGCTCTCGTACAGCGACGCCTACGCCTCGCCGCGCACCCGCGAGCGCGCCCGCCGCGCCTCGACGCAGTTCATCATCCTCCACACCACCGAGGGCGAGGCCAAACCCTCGCTCCGCAAGCTCTCCAAGAACGGCGAGGCGCACTATTGCATCGACCGCGACGGGAAGGTCTACCGCATCGTCGAGCGCTCGCGCGTGGCCTACCATTGCGGCGTGAGCATGTGGCGCGGGCGCAAGAACCTCGACGACGTCTCCATCGGCATCGAGGTGGTGGGCTACCACGACCGCGCCCTCACCGCCCGCCAATACGTCGCCCTCCGCGACCTGGTGCTGACGTTGCAGAAAATCTACGGCATCAAGGACGCCAACGTCATGCCGCACGCCCAGGTGGCCTACGGCACGCCCAACCGCTGGCACCCGCGCAGCCACCGCGGCCGCAAGCGCTGCGGCATGGGCTACGCCGTGCCCGCCGTGCGCAGGCTCCTGGGGCTGGAGGAGCGCTGGCTCGCCGATCCCGACGTGCGCGCCAGGCGCCTAGTGGTGGGCGACGCCTACCTCTCGCAGGTGCTCTACGCCAAGAACGGCGAGAAGCTCCTGCCCTACAAGGTGCCCCGCTCCACCGCCGCGGCCGCCGACGGGCCCGCGGCCGCCGCCGGGCCGCGCGCCTACGTCATCAAGAAGGGCCAGACCGCCTGGGACGTCGCCCGCGACGCCTACAACGCCCCCTCCACCACCTACGTCTTCCCGGACGGCAAGCGCCTCGCCGGCGACAAGGTGCGCGACTGGGAGGGCCTCGTCGTCGGCACCAAGGTCATCCTCGGCGACGCCGACGCCGTCGGCTCGCCCGTGCAGACGCTCGCCAAAGGCTCCCACCCGCGCCGCCTCATCGGCGAGGCCGTCTTCGCGCCGGACACCTGGTACATCCGCCCCACCGGCGGCTCCGTCCAAGGCTCGAAGCTCACCGAGCGCAGCCTCGCGGCCATGCCCCCGAACACCAAAATCCTCGTCGGCTACGCCAAAGGCGGCCCCGTCACCAGCCGCCGCCTGCCCGCGCAAATCTGCCCCACGCAATGGGACGCGCCGGACACCTTCTACCTCATCCCCGGCCAGCCGCTCCGCCCCTCGGGTGAGATCGACATGCGGCGCGTCCCGCCCGGGACGGTCGTCTTCTACAGGAACTAAGCACCATGAAAGCCCTCTGCACCATCCTTCTCCTGATCATCCTCGCCGCGGGCGGCGCCATCGCCCTCAAGACCCTCGCCCCGGAGCGCCTGGACGCCCTCGCCGGCGCGGTTCGGGGCGAAAGCGCCGAGGCCCCCGCGCCAGACCCCGAACCCGAGCCCCCCGCCGCCCCCGCGCCCGCGCCGGAGCCGAAGCCTGAACCCAAACCCGAGCCCAAACCCGAGCCCAAGCCGGAACCCGCGCCCGTGCCCGCCCCGGAGCCCAAGCCCCAGGCCAAGGCCGTGCCGGAGCCGAACGCCGCGGGGCAGATTGGCTGGGGCGTCGTCACCGCGCCGGAGGCGAAGGCCTACGGCAAGGACGGCAAGGTCGTCGCGGAAATCCCCGGCGGCGAGGTCTTCGTCGTCCTCAAAGTCATCTCTGCCAACGGCGAGCCGGCCTACTACGTCTGCCTCGACAAGCGCCCGAAGAAGCCCGAATGCGCCCTGCTCGGCGGCGACTGCCGCGTCTTCCTCGCCCCGCCGCCGGAAATCAAGGAAGACGTTGACGCCTTCGTCGCCTATAGCGGCAACCGCCGCGCGTTGGGCGATTATTACGCGGCCCTCGCCATGCGCGCCAAACTCGAGCAGCGCGCCCGCGACCGCCATCTGGCCAAATCCCCCGCCAAAGACCTCCCCAAGCTCAAGGCCCAGCTCGCCGACGTCCCGGAGACCGACCGCCGCTACGAGGCCGCGCAGAAGCGCGCCCGCACCAACGCCGAGCGCCTCAAATACCAGGATCTGCGCAAGGAACTCCGCTACACCGCCACCGGCCTGCGCGAGGAAATCAAGCGCCTCGAGGCCGCCAAAAAAAGCTGGGAGGCCGCCCATCCCTACGACGAGGCCGCCATCCGCTCCAACGCCGTCTGGCGCCGCCTGACCCAAAACATCAAGCGCCTCGAGCCCAAGGCCAAGGAGGTCGAGGCCACCGCGCCCGGCGCGTGACCTCACTCCCGGCCCGCGCGCCACGCCTCAAGCAGGCGCCGCGCGATCGGCAGCGCCGCCTGCGCGCCGAAGCCGCCGTGCTCCACCAGCACCGTCACCACGATCCGCGGTCCCTCCTCCGGCGCGAAGCACGTGAACCACGCGTGGTCGCGCCCCGAGGTCTCCGCCGTCCCGGTCTTCCCGCACACCCTCATCCCCCGCAACTCCGCGCCGCGCGACGTCCCCCGCTCCACCGAGCGGCGCATCAGGTGGCGCACCAGCTCCGCCACGTCCGCCCGCCACACGCGCCGCGGCGCCTCCGGCGCGCCCGGCCCCAGATGGGGCGGCATGAGCACGCCGCCGTTGGCGATGGCCGCGGTCAACGCCGCCACGTGCAGGGGCGTCAAGAGCAATTCGCCCTGGCCGAAGCCCACGTAGGCCAACTGGTTGGGCCGCCTGGAAAGATCCGGCACGCGCCCGGCCTCCGTCTCGAACGCCCGCTCGCCGCAGGCCGCCAACGTGAAGCCCGCGCCCAGGCCGCCGCGCGCCGCGGCCTCGCGGAAGGCCTCCCACCCGCACTGGCGCGCGGACTTGGCGAACCAGATGTTCGAGCTCTCGGCAAAGGCCGTGCCCAAATCCAACGTCGCCTCGTCGGGCGCGTGGCGGTGCGTGTCGCCGATGGGGCGGGTGTTCGGCGCCGGCGCCCAGCCCTGCGGCGGGCAGAGATACCGCCCCGCCTTGCCCTCCTGCACCGCCAGCGCGGCCACGAAGGGCTTGAAGACCGAACCCGGCGGGTAAAGCCCGTGCGTCGCGCGGTTGAAGAGCGGCGCGTCCGCGCGATTCCGCATCGCCGCCGCCAAATCCGCCTCGTCCGCCGAAGGGCTGGAGACGAGGGCCAAAATCTCCCCCGTGCGCGGATCCAACGCCACCACCGCGCCCTTGCGCCCGCCGAGCGCCTCGAAGGCCGCGCGCTGAAGCCGCGCGTCGAGCGTCAGGCGCACGTCCTGCGGCGCGGCGCGGCGGAGCCAATCGCGCGGCCCTTCGGGCGTCGCGAAGCCGCACAGCCGCGCGTCGTACACCCGCTCCAGCCCCGTCAGCCCGTAAGTCCGCGAGGAATAGCCGACGACGTGCAGCCCCGCCGGCCCCAACGGCGCCTCGTGCCCCCACCGCCGCCCCGGGAGCGACGCGGCGAGCACCTCGCCGTTCCGGTCAAGCAGCCGCCCCCGCCCCTCCGCCGTCCGCGCGAGCGTCGCCGGGCGCGTGTCATAGCGCCGCTGGAACTTCTGGAACCCCGTCGACCCGAACCCGCTCAGCTGCCAGCCCGCCTGATGGAGCAGCACGGCCGCGAACCCCAGCCCGAAGCAAAGCGCCAGCCCCCACCCGCGCCACCCCTTCCCGCGCGTCGGCCACGCCAACAGCCCCACCGCGCACAACGCCAGCAGGGCCAAAAACACCAAATGAAACACCGGGGCCATGCGCGTATTATACAACACCCCCTCAGCGGCGGGTGGAGAGGGTGGAGAGGGCGACACCCGAGAGCGTCAGCGCCACGCCGAGCAGGGTGGGGGCGTCGAGCGGCTCGCCAAGCGTGGCGGCCGCCACGAGGACGCCGATGACGGGGATCAGGTAGAGCAGGAGCGTCGCCCGCACGCCGCCCAGCCGCGCCACGGCGCGGTTCCACGCCGCATAGCTGAGCGCCGAGGCGAAGACCCCCAGGAAGAGCAGCCGCCAGAGGTTGGGCCACGCCACGAGCGGCGCGGCGCGCCACGCCCCCGCGTCGAGCAGGCACAGCGGCGCCATCGCCAACAGCCCCCAAAGGAAGGTGCGCCGCGTCACGGCCAGCCCGTCCGCGCCCGTGGGCAAGGGCAGAAGCGTGTAGCACGCCCACGCGAGCGCCCCCAGCAGGCCGAACGCCGCGCCCAGCCACGCCCCGCGGAGCGCCCCCGCGTCCCCGCCCGCCACGGTCAGCGCCACGCCGCCCATCGCCAGGGCGAAGCCGCCCCAATAGCCCGCCCCCAGCCGCGCCACGCGCCCCAACGCCCGCGCGAAGAGCGCGGTGAGCAGGGGCGAGACGCACACCACCACGGCCACCATCCCCGCGCGGGCGTGGACGAGCGCCAGGTTCTCGAAGTGGAAGTAGAGCGCGATGCCCAGCGCCCCGGCCAACGCCAGGCGCGCCTCCGCCCGCCATCCCAGCCACGGCAGGCGGCGCGGCGCGAGCGCCCACAGCGCGGCGTAGCCCACGGCGAAGCGCACGAGCAGGATCTCCGTCGGCGGCAGGGCGGCGAGCAGTTGCTTGGTGGCGGCGAAGGTGGCCCCCCACACCGCCACGGCAAAGAGGCAGGGCCACCACCCGGGACGCGCCGTCATAGCCTGGGCTCGCCGAAATGCGCCGTCAGGGGGCCCGCCGCCGCGAGCAGGTCGCGCCACGTGGCGCAGGGGGCCTCGGCCCCGGCCCAGGAGAGATCCACGCGCAGGCGCCCGAAGCCGGCCCTCGACAGCGCCGGCAGGTGCGCGGCGGCGCTCCACGGCCGCTCGGAGAAGGTGACCCAGCGGCGCCCCAGCCGCGCCACGCGCAACGGCTCGCCGCCGCGGTCGCGCAAACGCGCGCCCTCGGGGTGGGGCAGCAGGGGCGGCGTCTCGGCGATGAAGAGCGGCGCGTAGGCGGCCACGAGCACCTCGCGCGGCGGCGAATCGGGGAGCGTCAGCAGGTTGGGCAGGTTCGCCTCCGGCCCCGTCACGCCGAAGGCGAGGCCGCACGCGCGCTGCAGGCGCACGGCCTCGGCGTTCGCGGCGTACCAGGTCCAATCCGCCGAGACCTCGAAGGCGTCGCACGCGGGTTGCACGTCGCGCAGCAGTTGCCACGAGGATAGGTCGGCGCACTCAAAGCGCCGGAGCCCCCGGTCGGCCAAGGCTCCCACCCGCGCGGCCAGGGGCCCGAGGTCGGCGTCGCGCATCGCCACGGGGAGCGCCAGGCGGAGCCGTTCGCGCGGGACGGCCCCGAGCCAGGCCGCGAGGGCCTCTCCCGGCGCATCTTCCGTCAGGGCCACAATCACCTCCCGCGGCATCTCCCCGCCCAGGAGGCGCGGAGGCTGGAGGACGGAGACCTTGACCGACCACGCGGCCTCGGCGGGGGGCCGTTCGGCGCGGGGGGCCGGCCCCTCGGGCGGCGGCGGGGCGGGCCTGGGCTTGGGCACGGCGGCCTTGGCGGCCCATTCGCGGCGCAGGGCGTTGAGCAGCGAGGGCGGCGCGAAGAGGCCCTGCGGGTCGCGCACCGTGAGGGCGCGCAGGAAGAAGCCGTCCTCGCCCAGGCGCGCCAGGTGGCGCTCGGCGGCGGCCTGGGTGCCGGCGGGGTTTTTGGCCGGGCCGAGGGCCGCCGGCACGCGGGCCTCGGCGCCGTTCCCGGCGAGGGTGAGCGCGTCCGGCGCGAGGGTGAGCGTGAGGTCGGCGGGGCGAGGGGCGCGGAGTTCGGCGGCGCGGGGGCGGGGCACGGGGAAGGCGCGGCGGACGGCCTGCGAGGCGGCGTGGCAGACCTCGGCGCCGCGGGGCAGGTCGCCCACCTCGCGGGGCAGGGCCACCTCCACGCGCGTCCCGGCGGGCAGGGTGACGGCGGGGCGTTTGGCGCGGGCGTCGCGCAGGCGTTCGACGGCGAAGCCCACGGGGCGCCCGGGCAGGTCGATCTGCAGGCCGTCGTGGCGCTCGATGGCGCGCTGGGCGTCGAAGGCCATCCAGCGCGTCCCGTCCACGTCCCGCACCACGCGCAGGACGCGGCCGATGGGCAGGCCGCGGTGGCCCACGCTCCGCGCGTCGATGACGGCTTCCGGGGCGGCGGGGCCGTCGGCGTGGAGGTGCGTCCAGGGGCGCGAGAAGATGGTGCGCAGGGCGTCGGCCTTCGCGCGGAGGGCCTCGGGCGGGAGGTCGCCGTCGAGGGCGTGGCGGTAAAGGTCGGTGACGGCGGCCACGTAGAGGGGGTTTTTCATGCGCCCCTCGATTTTGAGCGAGGCCAGGCCCGAGGCGCGCAGGCGCGGCGCGAGGTCGAGGAGCGCCAGGTCGCGCATCGAGAAGGGGTGGCACGCCTCGGCGCCCTCGGGCGCGAAGGGCTGGCGGCAGCAATAGGCACACCGCCCGCGGTTGCCGCTGCGCCCCGTGGTGAGCGAGGAGTAGAGGCAGAGGCCGCTGATGCTGTAGCAGAGCGCGCCGTGGACGAAGACCTCGATCTCCACGCCCGCGCGCCGCCCGATTTCCGCCGCCTCCGCCAAGGCCAGCTCCCGCGCCGTGACGATCCGCACGAAACCGAGCGCCTTCAGCGCGCGCGCCCCTGCCAGCGACGTGCAGGCCAGCTGCGTCGAGGCGTGCAGGGGGAGGCGCGGGAAGGCCCGGCGCACCCACGCCGCCAGGCCCAGATCCTGCACGATCAGGCCGTCCGCGCCCACCTCGTCCAAGACCGCCAAAGGCCCGGCCAGCTCCGGCAGCTCGCGCGTCTCCAGGAGCGTGTTCAGCGTCACGTACACCTTCCGGCCCTTGTTGTGCGCGTAGGCCACGATCTGGCGCAGCTCCGCCTCGGAGAAGTTCGCCGCGTCGGCCCGCGCCGAGAAGCGGCTTAGCCCCAGGTAGACGGCATCCGCCCCATAGGCGAAGGCCGCCAGCGCGGCGTCGAACGAGCCCGCCGGCGCGAGCAACTCAGGAAGAGCGTCGGTTTTCATGCCCCATAGTTTACCACGCCCTTTCGGCGGAACCAACCCTCTCTCTCCTCCTCGCCGCTGGCGTTGGCCATCACATCCAAGGGGTCAGGGTAGGCGGGGGAGGCGGGCGAGGAGGGCCTCGATGTGGTCGAGGCGGGCGTCGGCGGGTTTGTCGGGGAGGGGGAGGTGGGCGAAGTGGCGGACGGGGGCGTGGTTGAGGCGGGCGTAGAAGGTGAGGAGGCCGCGGCGGGCCTCGACCTTGGCCAGGCCGGCGGCGGCGGCGCGGATGCGCAGGCGGGCGAGGCGGAGGGCGCGGCGGGCGGCGGGGGGCGGGGGGCCGTAGCGGTCGGCGAGCTCGGCCTGGAGGGCGTCGAGCTCGGGGATGGAGACGGCCTCGGCGAGGCGGCGGTAGACGTTCATGCGTTGGGCGTCGTCCTCGACGTAGAGGTAGGGGATGGCGGCGGCGTCGGGGCCGGCGGCGCCGGGGGAGGCGTCGAGGAAGTCCAGGGAGAGCTCGACGTCGACAAGGGCGGGGAGGGCCTCGCCCTTGAGGCGGGCGACGGTGCGGCGCAGGAGCTGGCAGTAGAGGCCGAAGCCGATGGCGGCGATGTGCCCGCTTTGGGCGGCGCCGAGGAGGTTGCCGGAGCCGCGGATCTCAAGGTCGCGGAGGGCGATGGCGTAGCCGGCGCCGAGCCCGGAGTGGCGCTTGAGGGCCTGGAGGCGTTTGCGGGCGTCGGCGTCGATGAGGCCCTCGCCGGGGAGGAGGAGGTAGGCGAAGCCTTTGGCGGCGGAGCGCCCGACGCGGCCGCGGAGCTGGTAGAGCTCGGCGAGGCCGAAGCGGTCGGCGCGGTCGATGAGGATGGTGTTGGCGCGGGGGATGTCGATGCCGCTTTCGATGATGGTGGTGCAGAGCAGGAGGTCGGCCTCGCCGCGGGCGAAGGCGGCCATGGTGCGGGCGAGCGCGGTGGCGTCCATGCGGCCGTGGGCGACGAGGACGCGGGCCTCGGGGACGAGGCGGCGGAGGCGTTCGTGGACGCGGCCGATGGTGTGGACGCGGTTGTAGAGGTAGAAGACCTGGCCGCCGCGGGCGAGCTCGCGGCGGATGGCGGCGGCGAGGGGGGCGTCCTCGTCGCGCTGGATGAGGGTTTCGACGGCGACGCGGTTGCTGGGCGGGGTGCGCAGGAGCGAGAGGTCGCGCGCGCCGGTGAGGGAGAGGTAGAGGGTGCGGGGGATGGGGGTGGCGCTCATGGTGAGGACGTCGACGAGGGCGCGGAGGCTTTTGAGGCGTTCCTTGTGGGCGACGCCGAAGCGCTGCTCCTCGTCGATGATGAGCAGGCCGAGATCCTGGAAGGGGATGTTCTCGGTGAGGAGGGCGTGGGTGCCGATGAGGATGTCCACCTGGCCCTTGGCGGCGGCGGCGCGGGTCTTCTCGCGTTGGCCGCGGGTGCGGAAGCGCGAGAGCACCTCGATGCGTACGGGGAAGTGGGCCATGCGGTCGCAGAAGGTGGCGAAGTGCTGTTCGGCCAGGACGGTGGTGGGGGCGAGGAGGGCCACCTGTTTGTGGTTGGCGACGGCGATGAAGGCCGCGCGCATGGCCACCTCGGTCTTGCCATAGCCGGCGTCGCCGCAGAGAAGGCGATCCATGGCGGTGGGCGCGGCCATGTCGCGCTTGACCTCGGCGATGACGCGCGCCTGGTCGGGGGTTTCCTGCCAGGGGAAGAGGGCCTCGAACTCGGCGATCCACGGGTCGGAGAGGTCGAAGGCAAAACCGGGCATCACGCGGCGGCGGGCCTGGGTCTCGAGGAGGCCGGCGGCGAGATCCTCGATGCCGCGCTGGGCGGCCTCCTTTTCGTTGCGCCAGCGCTTGCCGTCGAGGGCGTGGAGCTTGACCTTGCGGCTGTCGGGGCCGATGTAGCGCGAGAGGAGGTGGGCGTGGGTGGTGGGCACGTGGAGCTTCGCGCCGCCGGCGTATTCCAGGGTGAAGACCTCGGTGCGGCGGCCCTCCATCTCGATTTCGTTGAGGCCCAGGAAGCGGCCGATGCCGTGCTCCAGGTGCACCACCAACTCGCCGGGCTCCACGTCGAAGGCATATTCCAGGCGCTGCCCCGCGATGGGTTTGGCGCGGGGCGCGGCGCGCCAGGAGCGGGTCGTCGGGTAGAGGTCGCCCTGCGCCGCCACCGTCAGCCTGAGGTTCGCCAGCGTGAACCCCTCGGAGAGGCTCTCCGGCAGGAGTCTCACCTTCGTGTCCGGCGGCAGTTCGCGGGCCAGCAGCTCCCGCGCGGCGGCGCCCTCGGCGCAGACGAGCACCGTGCGCCGCCTGCGGGCCTCGGCGTCCAGCTCCGTGAGCAGGGTTTTGCGCAGGCCGGCGTAGAAATCCGGGTGGTTCGCGCGGCCGTTTCCGGCCAGATCCCGCACGCCCCTGATGGGCTCGGCCACCAGCGCCACCGCGGGCATCCCGCCGTGCAGCGGCTCGCCCGCCCAGCAGACGCGCCCGCCCAGCGCCCCGGCCTGCGCGGCGAGCCACTCGGCGTTGGTCTGCCGTTGGGAGACGGGCGGGAGCTGCGCGAGCGCGGCCTCCACGGCGGGCGCGTCCTGCACCCAGAGCGAGGCGCCCTTGAGCTGCGGCAGGAGCTGCGCGGACTTGATCTTGGCCGACGGGGCGGGCGGCAGGGAGAGGCGCTCGAGCCTTGCCACGGAGCACTGGGTCGCGGGGTCGAAGGCCCGCAGGCCGTCCACCGTGTCGCCAAAGAACTCCGCGCGCACGGGCTGGGCCGCGCCCGCGGGCCAGACGTCGAGGATGCCGCCGCGCAGGGCGAAGGTCAGCGGCTCGGTCACCAATTCCTCCCGCGTGTAGCCCAGGCCCGTGAGCGCCCCGGCCAGCGTGTCGAAGGGGAAGTCCGCGTTGAGGCGGAGGCTCAGGCTGGCCCTGTCGAGGGCCTTAGGGTCCGGCGCCGGCTGGAGCAGGGCGTGGATGGAGGCCACGATGAGGCAGTGGCCCTCCGCCGCGAGGATGTCGCGCACCTGGGCCATCCGCCCGCCGGTGAGGAGCGCCTCCTCGTCGTCCGCCGGGGCGAGCGGCAGGAGCGGCACGCCGGGCAGGAGCGCCGCCGCGTCCGCCAGGGCCTGATCCGCCGTCTCCGGCGAGGGCGTCACCAGGAGCGTCCGGCCCTCCCCCAGGAGGCTCGCCGCCATCGCCGCCACCGGCATCGGCACGTCCCCCACCGCGAACACGCGCGCCTGCCGCGGGAGGATTCCCTCCAGTAGCTTCGCGACCTTCGGCGCCACCTCCGCCAAGCGTTTCATCACGCATAGCATACCAAAAGCGGCCCCCGGCCAATTCGACCGTGCCGGGCGCCGTATCTACTTGCGGAGGGCGAAAAAGGGAGCGCGAGGTCTCAACCATCCTCCAGTGTCTCAAGGATGAGGAAGACAATCCGGCCAACGACGGGGAGAAGTGCTATCCAAACATTGCCGTGCGAGGTGTTCTTTGAGGAAGTGTTTGGCTTCGTCCATGGGTGGATTCCTTTATGACATCCAACAAGGGACATGCTGACATTTCTCTCCCACTTTTATAAGCGTGCCGCTGTGTTCTGGGTAGAGGGGCAGAGGACGGGAGGCGCTTGAGTCTTGAGGATTTCTTTGCTAGCGTATTGGCATGGGAAAGATTCTTGCATTGGGAACCGCGTTGTGCGCGGTGGTTTGGGCGGGCATAGGCATGGCCGCGGAGCGGAGCGACGCGCCGGACTTCGAGATTGTCGCGCCGCGCTGCGAGGCGACCGACTGGGACCAAGCGGGCGCGCTGAACGCCTACGTGGGCAAGAAAGACCTGCGCGGCTACGTGGATGGCGCGGGCAGGTCGGGCTTCGACGGCGCGGACTGCGGTTGCGACCCCCTGGCGTGGGGGCAGGTGCTGGTCTATCATGCGCTCAACCACGGCGTCCCCGCGCAGGGCTGGGAGCCGACCCCCTTCGAGGGTTCCGTGTACTATGGCGGCGAGGAGGTGTCGCGCGCCTCCTGGCCGGGCGCGTATGACTGGGAGGCGGTGCGCGGCAAGTTGACGCTCGACGCGGAGGACGGCCTGAAGGACATCCCCGTCGCGCGGCTGATGTGGAACCTCGGCCTCCTCGGCAAGGTGGATTACCAATCCGCGCTGGGGGCGGCGGGGTCCATCAAGGTCGAGGGCTTCAAGGCTTACTGCGGCTTCGCGGACGGCGCGATGTACAGCAAAATCCAGCGGAACGGCGCCATGGTGCCCTATTGGCCCGACCTGATGCGCCGCCTCCTGCGCGTGGGGGCGCAGACCGAGGCGCCGACGGTGCTTCAGATCAGCGGGCACATGATCGTGGTGGACGGCTGGGGCGTGGACGCCGACGGCAAGGAGTGGTTCCACGTGGACAAGGGCTGGGGCAGCGCCAGCGGGCGCTGGTGGGATCTGGATCAACTGGTCACTGAGGGTTTCGCCTTCTACCCCAACGTCTTCCCGACCGACCTCGGGGGCGTCATCGTCGGGCGCGTGGCGACTGACGGTGCGGTGCCCGTCCCCGGCGCAACGGTGACCCTGTCCACGGCGGACGGCAAGATTAAGGACACCGCCACCACGGACGCGAACGGCTGCTATGCCTTCATCGGCCTGCACAAACCTTCCGCCGACGCGGTGGTCGACCCCGCCGTGCCCTATCCAGCCGACCGTTATATCCTCACCGTCCAGGCCGAGGGCTACGCCGACGCCCCTGCGCAGACCGTCACGGTCGAAAGCCACGTGGACGAGCCGACGCGCGCGGCCAAGCAGAAAGCCTGGGACGAGGCGCACAAGGACGACAAGCCCGGGGAGGGCAAGGCGGCCTTCTTCGAGCTGGCCTACGCCGGCGCCGTCGCGGACTTCATGCTGACGCCCAACCCTGTCTTCGTGACCGCCGAGGGCGGCGGCGATGGGCGCTCCTGGGAGACCGCCGCCTCACTCAAGGATGCGCTGGAACAGGCCGACGTCGTCCACCCCATCTACCTGGCTGCCGGCGATTACGTCTTTTCTGAAATGTTGAAGATCCCCGTCGGCCGCACCCTCCAGGGCGGCTACGCCCCCGCCACGGGGGCGCGCGACCCCCTGAACCGCCCCTCGCGCCTGACCTTCGCCGACGGCGCGCACCTCGTCCTCGGGAGCGACGCCACCCTCGACGGCCTCTGGCTTGAGGGCGCGGGGGCCGCCGACAGCCTGGTCACCTCCAGCGGCACGGGCGGGATGCCCACCCTGCGCGGCTGCGTCCTCCAGGGTGGCAAGGACGGCAAGGCCGCTTCCTTCTGTGTGCTCGTCTGCTGCCTCTTCCCGGGGGCGAGCGTCGGGCTGGACACGTGTGAGCTGACGCACTGCACCTTCGCGGGGCAGATTGGCATGGCAAGCAACTGCGACTCGCTCAACAACGAAAGCCACCGCATGAACGTCGGCGCCGACGGCCTCCGGCCCGCCGCGGAGGAAAGCTGCCCGCAGCTGCGCCACACCTGCCCGGAGACGGGGCTTGACGGCCGCCCGCTCGGGGGGTTGCGCGGCGCCCTCGGCCCCGCGCTCCTGGGCTATCGGTTCAGGATTCGTTGAGGGCGTTCCCTGCCGGCCCCTCCCGCGAGGGGGCATTTTCGCATGGCTCAAACCAGACGGCGTCTCCCGTAAGGGGGGTGTTGTTCGGGCCTTGATGCCTTCGGGGGTTGGCCGGCTCCTCTCATGAGGGGCAAACTCATTCGGCGGCGCGGCGGTAGGCCTCGCCCCAGGCGGCCATGGCGTCGAAGAGGGGGAGGAGGCCGCGGCCAAGGGCGGAAAGGGCGTATTCGACGGGCGCGGGCTTGCCGGGGAGGACGGTGCGGGTGAGGAGGCCGTCGGCCTCCAGGGTGCGGAGGCTCTCGGCAAGGACTTTCTTGCTGATGCCGGGGCAGGCGCGGAGCAGGGCGCCGAAGCGGGTGGGGCCGGAGAGGATCAGCTCGCGCAGGATGAAGAGTTTCCACTTGCTGCCGACAAGCCCGATCGTGACGGCGATGGGGCAGGGCGGGAGTTCCGATTTCTTCACCATTTCCGGGCCTCGCGGTGGTAACAATGTATTCTCTCACGTGGGATGAGAAAATAATCAAGAGGGGCGAGAATGGGGGGCTGGGGGCAGGGTGCCGCTCCGCCCCCGGGAGGAGACTCGGCCCCCTCCACCCCGAATAACGGGGCTCAATAGGCAACGTAAGGGGAAAGAACGCCGGAATACGCAAGATGAAGGGGGAAGCCAGACACATCCAGGCGATATTGGACAGGAAACGCGGGGTTGTCGGCTCTTGTTCGCCTTTTTCTCCCGATAGCCTCTCGGCAGGCTGGGCCGCCTTGCTGTCACGTCAGAGCGGGATTGGCCAAGTCCATCAGAAACTCCGAGGGGCTTCCTGCCGCTGTGATTAAAAGTACATCACGGGCTCGCGTGCAGGCCACATAGAGTAGGTTACGTTCCGTTTCGTAGATTTCTCCGAGATTGGAGATGAAGCCGTTTTCCGCGAGGCGTTTGGGCGAGGGGATGATGTCGCCATCACACGCGATAACCGCCACGGCACGATATTCCAACCCTTTGGCCTCAGCCATCGTGCACAAATGCAGGTCGATTGATTGTCTGCGGATGCAATCGCGATAAGCCGAGGCGCGCACCATTGCCAAAGCGCGTGAGCGTTGCGCCTCGTCGCGATAAAAAACAGCGATTTCGCGTGCCTTGAAGTTGCGCGCCTTGAGAGTGTCCAGCCACGCCGCCACGCCCGCGCATTCGGCTTCTTGCGTGGGGAAAGTCCGGATTTCGGGCTTGGCGCCTCGCACGACCGAGATTGTCCCGCGCCGACTCTGTTTCTCGCCATCGGGATCTTCGTTGTCGTCATCCAAAAGCCGATCAGCCAGCTCACGGATTTCATGCGCCGTGCGATAATTGACCTTGAGGGTGCGGCTCCGCCCCCGCACCGAAATCCCCAAGGCCTCCCAAGAGAAGGCATATCGGTGCACGCGTTGCCCAACGTCTCCCGCAAAAAAGAGGGTATCCGGGCGCGTTGCATAGGCCGCCAAGAAGCGCAACTCCACCTCGCCCAAATCCTGCGCCTCGTCCACAATCACATAATCATACGCACGCCCCTGACCGGGGTGTTCCGTCAACCACTGCGCCAACCACCCGAAGAGTTCGCCCCGACTTAGACACTGTTCACGCGCAAAGGCCGTATGCACACACTCGAAGACTGTCCACAAAGCCTTGCGCCTAGGCTCGGAAAGACGCCGCGTTACGCCACGGCGTTTAGCGTCCCGGTATGCCTCCCACGTGTGCAAATCACGCACATCCACCACACGGGACCACTCCGCATAAGCGAAATCCACGGGCAAATCCTTGGGCAAAAGCGTCGCGTTTTCCTGGATGACCTGCCGCACGAAGTCTGCCTCCTCGCCCTCATACGCGTCCTTCATGCGCGGGAAGCGGCCGGCAATCGCCCGATAGGTTTCTATGGCAAAACCCAGGAGGTCTTCCGCATTAATGCGTTCGCGCGTCTTGGGGTTGAGGATGAGCGGGTGGAGGCGATTGCGCAAATCCGCGGCCAAGTTCTGCGAATAGGTCGTCAGCAACACCTGGCGGCCGGGGTTGCGCTCCAAGAGCCACTTTGCGTGATGGAGCGCCACCACCGTCTTACCCGTGCCGGCGCTTCCCGAGACGCGTGCCGGCCCCATGTAATCGCGATACGCCATCTTGCGTTGTTCCGGGTGCAGAAAGACGGTCCACGCCTCCCAACCGGCTTCCAACGCCTCGCGCACCAACGCGTCGTCCGAAACGATAACGAAGGCGCGTTTGGCATCCTCCGTCTCAAAGCCGGTCACCCCCTCCGCGACAGGTCGCGGCTCCGGGCGCTCCCCAACGGCGATTTTCAGCGCGGCTTCGGCGGCCTCCGGCGGCAGATGCTCGGCCACGTCCATCAAGGCATCCGCGTCCGGCGCCTCCAACACGCGCGCCACCCAATCCGGCGGCACGCCAAGCGCCAGGAGCGCGGTTTCGTCGAGCACCAGGCGCCGCGCCGGCGATGTGGCCCGCACGGCACGCCGTGGCGCCTCCGACTGTTCGGGCACCTCCACCAACTGCATGGTCCCCGTCACGGGGTGTTGCGCCAAGCGATGCCGCCGCGCCCAGGCATAAGCATCGTCATGGTGCCCCACATAGCACAGCGTCAGCACGCCATCGTTGCCCCGCTGCAGGATGATGCGCAAATCGCCCCCACGCGCGCCGACCAAAAGCCGCACGCGTCCACGCGGTGCGAATGGAAGGCGGGTAACTCCGGGTTTGTATTCAGGCGCAACACCGCATCGGCCACGCGCGCGGCCTCTTTGCCCTCCAGGGCCCCCCGTGCCTTCTCAAACCGCGCCGCTATCCGGATACCTGCCATCACGACCTCCCCTCAACAACTGCCCGCTGAGGTTCGTGGCATTGGGCGCGGCGGGCGGCCGCCCACCCGGGGAAAGCCCCCAGCGCGCGGGGCGGTGTATTCGCTCACGTGCCTTGAGAAAAGAATCAAAAACTTTGAGAGTGAGACCCCCTGGAGGATTCCGGGGAGGTGTTTTGACAAAGGGAGGGAAGGTGGTTGCGGAGGATGCGCATCCACTCGACGGCCCGGCGCTCGCCGGCGGAGAGCACCACCCACAGCACGCCGGGGCGCCCTCGCTCATGCCGCCGTCGCCTCCGGAAAAGGCGCCCCGCCTTTCGCCAACCCGGCGCGGGGCACGACCGGCGAGGGCCATACCTCGGGAGAACGCCTCCATTGTCCCACGCCCCTCTTCTTCGTTTAAGGCAACCGTGGACACTGTGGACAAAACAAGCGGCCCGCAATCCCTCCGCAAGCCGCCCGTAAACCGAAATCAGGAAGCGTGAGAAAAGCGCCCCCCTGCCCGATATTTTCTCAACCTCTTTGATTTCCCGCCCTTTTCGCGCCTTTTCATTCTCACCTTCGCCGCCCGCCGTTTTTTGTTCCGTCCCCTCAAAACCCCGCCATTCCGCCCTTCCCCCATTCTCAATTCCCATGCGCCGCCTCACGGACAAACCAGGCCTTGGGGAACGCACTGTGGCACAGAATTGGGAGGAATCCCAATTTCAGTCGGACTGGACAATCCTTGTCGCTGACATTGGAAACACGAATGGGGTCGAAACGGGCGAGCGTTCGTTCGATATCCCATGCGCGATGGCGTGCCGCACAATGAATGCGACAGTGTTTGCATGTCAGAATAAGCCATGACGCGCTTGGCCAGACAGCTCCCTTTTCTAATTGAAATGCAGAAATCCACGCTTGCGCAGTGG
This sequence comes from uncultured Kiritimatiellota bacterium, assembly GCA_944389585.1. GTDB lineage: Bacteria > Verrucomicrobiota > Kiritimatiellia > RFP12 > DVOR01 > Spyradenecus. The sequence goes on along the minus strand of CALXMW010000009.1, from coordinate 44,309 downwards.
GGCGGAAGGAGGGGACAAAAAAGCCCCGGGCCGGGGGGCTCGGGGCTTTTTGGCGTTGGCCGCGCGGGGCTCAGTCCTGGCCGGGGCGCCATTCCTCGGAGGCGGCGAAGGCCTCCTCGAAGGCGTTGGCGAAGGAGCCGAGGGCGGTTGAACTCCAGGCGCACCCGCTCCGTGCCGGGGGCGCGGAGGAACTCGATGGCGTTGTAGAAGAGCTTGGCGACCCAGCGGTCCTCGCGGAGGCGCCTGCCCGCCCCCGGTCACATCCCGGAACGCGGGGCGATGACGGCGACGCCGGCGGAACGGTCGCCGCCGTCGCCCTCGCCCGTGATGCGCAGGGCATAGGCGGGCGTGCCGGGCGCGCGGGCGGGCAGGCGGAGGGCGTAGACGTTTTTGTCGCGGCGGATGCCGGCATAGCCCGCGTGCGCGTCCTCCGCCACGGGGCGGCCGTTCTCCAGGAGTTCCACCTTGGCGATTTTCAGGGCGTTGGGGCCGCGCTTCCAGAGGATTTCGGCCTCATAGAGGCCGGCGGGGCCGATTTGGTCGGTCACGTCCACCGTCATCCGGTCGGCGGCGAGATCCCACGGCACCCCGGGGGCGAAACGGAAGGCGGCCGGCCACCGGGCATGGCAACCTTGCGCGAAGGCGAGCGCCTCGGCCACGGCTTCCACGAAATCGCCCTTTGGCGCGGGGCCGGGCACGCCGTTGGCCTCGAAATCCCGGTCAATGGCCGCGAGGCGCGCCTCCAGCCCCTCCCCGCCCGCGAAGAAGGCCTCCCAGCGTTTTCGGTAGTAGCCGCCCATCATGCCGGCGAGCTGACGGTGGGCGTAGTCGTTGAGGGCGCCGCGGCGGCCCGTCCACGTGGAGACCATGCGCCGCCAGGCGCGGGCGGCGGCCTCCCCGCCTTGACGGCGGACGCGCGCCTCATGCCAATCGAGCCGCCAGCGGGGCTCGTGCGCCAGGACCTCATCCGTGCGGACGATGGCCTCGACGAAGGCCGCCCGGGCGGCGGGATCCTCCTTGGCGCGGGAGAGCAGGGGGCGGGCCAGGTCGGCGAGGGCCTGGCGCGCGGCGTCGGCCAAGTCGTAGCGGAAGGTCTCCCGCGCGAGAAGCGCGGAGGTTTCGCGGGCGGCGCGGAGCAGGGCCTGCGCGGCACGGAGGGTGAGGACGGGGTCGTAGTAGGGCTCGGCGGTGGACCACGTGGAGGTTTTGCGGGCCGTCCACGAGGGGCGGGCGCAGAAGACGCTCTCGAAGCCGCCCTCCTGGTCGCGCGTGTGTGTGTAGGCGGAATCGAGAAGGATGGAGAGCCCTTCGTGGACGGCGGGCGTGCAGAGACCGTAACGACGGGTGGCGTAGAGGGCCAGCCAGGCGCCGAGATCGGCGCGGTCCATCACCTTGCCGCGGGGCAGGAAGAGCCGTTCGGCGAGAAGTTCGTAGATAAGCGGGTTGGTCTCCAACCCCTCGGAGAGGAATCCCAGCCCGGCGAGCGTGCCGCCGCCGGGGGACTCGAGCGCCCGGCCGAGCGCGCCCACCATCGGCGCGCCGCCGCAGAGGCCGTGTTTGCCGCCGAAGTTCACCAGCTCGCACCACACCCACGGGATATCGCCGAACGCGCGGCACCCGACATTCCCGGAAGACTGGTTTTTCACGAGCGCCTCGATGAGCGTGTGTCCGGGGTCAAGGCCGCGGAGCAGCGCCGCCCGCGGATTGGCGCCCCAGGCCTGGATGACCCACTTGGCGCCCGGCGACGCGGCCTGCTGGGCGGCCTGGACGGCCCGCGCGCAGGCCGTGACGTCCAGCCCGCCCGTGCGCCCGCCCTCGTGGAAGAGGTCGCCCGCGAAGGCCTCCGCGCGCGCCACGCCGTAAACCTTGAAGAGATTGCGGTACCAAACGGCCGCGACGTCGCGGAAGGCCCGGGTGGTCGGATCCAGCACCGTCGGCCGCACGAAACCATCCACCCATGTCCCCTGCGGCACGAAACGCGCGTCCGGGAAACGCGCCTTGTCCAGCCACTCCGGCGCGTCGTGCGGCATCAGCCCCACGAATCCGTGCAGGATCGGCTCCATCCCCAGCGCCAACGCCTCTTGGACGACGAAACGGCCGACCGCCGCGTCGCGATCGATCGCCGTCTGCGGCACGGGGCCGCCGAGTCCCTCGAGGTTGCCCATTTCCCACCACGCGGCGGCCGCCTCGTCGGGCAGGAAGGCGGCGATACGCGCCTCGGGGCAGCCCAGCTCGCGGAGCGTCAGCTGCCAGGCCTTCCGCACGCCCGCCTGAACCAGGAAGCGGCGCACGCCGAAGAGCGCCAGACGGTCCAGCTCCTCCCGCCACGCCGCCTCGTCCCAATAGGCCATGGTGTAGGAAAGCGTGCAATAATTGTAAGCGACGGATTCCGGGAAGGCCGGCTCGAAGGTCAGCGTCCGCGCCGGCGCCGGCCACGGGCCCTCCAGACGGTTCCCGCACCACGACCAGTGCGCGCCGGCCACCTCGCGCAGATAAAGCCCCAGCCCCGCCGCCGCCAGGCGCGTTCCCGGCGCGGCGATCGCCACCCCGTCCGCCCCCTCGCGCGCGATGCGGATGGCCCCCAGCCCCGGGTCCACCCGGAAGCGCACCCGCCCCTCAAGCCCCGGCGCCACGCGCCCGGCCAATTCCTCCAACGGCCCCGCCGCGACCGTCGCCGCCGCCAGCCCCGCCAACATCAAGACCGATCCGCGCATCGTGTCGCTCCCTTGCCGAACCGCAATGTCCCCATTGTAGCGCAACCCCGCCCTCCCCGGCGGGTCCCCGCCACGGGCGGACACGGCACGGGGCAGCCGGACGCACCCCGCACCCGCCCCGGGCCCCTCCCCCGCCCGTTGCGCCTCGTGCAGGCGCAGGCGGATGCCGGAGAGCTCGGCGCTCAGCCGGTAGGCCTGCGCCGCCCCCTTGGCCATCAGCCGCCGCTGCGCCGACAGCGCGTCCAGCAGACGCGCCTCCTCGGCGGCCTGCTCCCGGCGCCACAGCCGCGCGCGCTCCAACCGCGCCTCCAGCTCCCGGGCACGCCCCAGCAGCCGCTCCCGCTCACCCTGCTCCATTTCTTTCTCCCTTGCTCAGGCGCCCCTCGCGGGGCGCAACCATTTACCATTTACCACTTACCATTTACCATTTACCACTTGCCATCACGCCTCCTCGGTCTTCGGCTCGCAGAAGAACCGCTCGGTCTGCGTCACGCGCAGGCCGCAGGCGGCCAGCGCCTCGGCGTCGAGGGCCTGGGCGGCGGAGAGGCCTTCGGCCCGCGCCGCGGACGACCGTGCGAAAGCCCCGGCGAAAAACTTCTTGACCAGAGGGGGGGTGGTATTCTATGCGTAGTCGTGGGGCATGTCGCCCCACCCTCAGCCGACGGCGCTGGCGCTGCTGGCGCTGGGGGTGGCGGGCGCGGCGCTCCGCCGCCGGGCGGCGTGAGGCCGCGTCGGCTTCGCCTCGGGAAGATGCGCCCCGCAGTCCGCATGGACGTGCGGGGCGCGTTTTTCGCGTGCGGGGCGGGACAGGGCATGTTAGACTGAAACGGCAATCGCGTGAAAGGAATCGTGAAAGGAATCGGTATGCGACGTGTTTGGTTTGTCTGGCTGGCGTTGATGGCCGCGGCGGGGGTGGCGCCGGCGGCGGAGGTGCTGGTGTGGCACGACGAGTTCGAGGGGGTGGCGCTGGATGGGGCGAAGTGGACGGCGGAGCAGGGGCTGGTGCGGAACGACCGCGCGGCGCAGCTCTATCGCGCCGACCCGGCCAACCTCACGGTCGCGGACGGCGTGCTGCGGCTGACGGCGACCTTTGACGAGGCCGGGTACTCGAACCCATTTTACGGCAAGAACGGGTGGGAGGATTGGCGGAGCTACACCAAGTCCAAGCCCTACGCCTCGGGCTCGGTGAACTCCTTCGGCAAGTTCTCCATGCGGTATGGGCGGGTGGCGGTGCGGGCGCGCTTCAACGTCGCCTCGGGGGCGTGGCCGGCCATCTGGATGCTGGGCACGACGCAGACCCCGCCGGAGAACCTCAACGACCCCGAGGCCTTTTGGCGGTGCGTCTCCACCGTCCCGTGGCCGCAGTGCGGCGAGATTGACCTGATGGAGTACGCGACGCGCGACGGCGACGGCGCGGAGGCCGCCGCGCAGGCGCGCCAAACCATCCATTCCACCCTGCATTGGGGCGATTCGTGGACGGGCCCGGCCTACAAGATGGCCGGCGAGACGCTCCTGTGCGAGGATTTGGACCAAGCGGATCTCGCGGCGGCGGCCTGGCATGAGTATGGGTTGGAGTGGGCGCCCGAACGCCTTGCCGTCACCTTCGACGGCAAGACGGTCCTCGAACGGGATCCCAGGGAGCTCGCGGCCCCTCAGAGCGACGAGACGCCCTTCGCGGACAATCTTTTCCACTTCGTGCTGAATCTGGCGCTGGGGAGCATGGCCAACGACCCGCCGACGGATGGCGCGGGCTATCCCATCGCCCACGAGATCGATTACGTGCGCGTGTGGCAGGATCCCGAGGTGACGGGCAACCGTCTGCTCATCGAGGGGAAGGCCTCCGCCTTCGCGGGCTTCGCGTGCGACGACCCGGACGCGGCGCCGCTCATTCCCGCGGACGCGACGGTCGGGGCGGATGGCGGGCTGACCTTGGCGGGCGGGCCGTTGGCCATCGGCGGCTTCGCGCCGGTCTCCGCCTTCACGCTGACGGCCGAGGTGACGGTGCCCGAGGGCGCGACGGGGACGCTCCTGGGGTTCCGCTCCGGCACGAACGAGGTGCGTTTCGCCTGCCAGGAGGCGGGGGAGGCCTCGGCCTTTTACAATGGCTGGTCGCAGGTGGACGGCGCCCAAACCGTGGCGCTCGCGCCGGGCCGACACCGCATCCGCCTGACCTATGACTCCGAGCGGCCGAACGTGGGGGGCGCGGCGCGCGATTCGGTCACCTCGGGCACGCGGGTCTGGGTGGATGGGGCCCTGGCCTACGCCTCGCCCAGGTTGGTCTGGTCGAGGACGGCGGTACCGTTCCTCACCTTTGGCAACGACGCCTCGGACGCACCCGATTCGCCGATGGCGGGACTGACGGTCCACACCGCGTCGCTGCGCCTGGGCGTGGCGGAGAGCCCGTTCGTCTGCACGGACGGCGGCGCGCAATGGTTGCTGCCCGCCGCGCCGGTCTGCGAGCCGGAGTTGGTCTTGTCGGGCGGGGCGCTCCGCCTTTCCGGTTTCGCTGCCGGCCATACGGCGGTGGCCGTGACGGTGGACGCGACGTTGCCCGAGGGCGCCACGGGCGCGCTCGTGGGCTGGGAGATGACGCACGGCGACGGGGAGGTCTTCACGGCGCAGGCCGAGGCGTGCGCGGCGGAGGCCGACCCCATCCGCCACAGCGGCTCCTTGGAGCATGATAAGACCGTGACGTATGGCCGTCCCTCCGCGGGGCGCCATCTCTGGACGCTCGTCTATTCCATCGGCGGCGGCGCGGCGCTGTGGGAGGATGGCCGCCTTTTGGCCGAGGCCCCGGGCATCAAGTGGAGCGGCGCGCCGCTCACGGCCATCACCTTCGGCGCGACGCCCACGGGCGGTTTGCCCTTGGCGGGGCTGCGCCTCCATGCCGCGCGGGTGGACTTCGCGGAAACGGCCGTGCCCGACAACCCGGTCGCCGCGCTTTATGAGGTGCCCGACGCGCTCCGCGGGCTGGGTGTTGGCCCGTTGCTGCATCTGCTTCGGGTGCGCGGCGCCCTGACCGTGCCGGAGGTCTCGGTGAACGGCGAGCGGCTGGGCGACCGCGACGCCGCGTTGGCGCTGTGGGCGTTCGGGATGGACCGGGGCGGCGCGGCGGAGGTCGCCGTCGGGCGGCTGGAGGTCGGCGACCGCGTGTCGGTGACGCTTTCGGACGGGACGCCGGCCTTGCGCAACGGCGCGCTTTCCCTGTTGGGCGCGCGGACGCTCGGCGGGGCGTGGGAGCGGTTGGCAAGTTCCCCCGCGCCGGTCGCGGCGGGGGCGACGCTTGAGGCGACGGCGCCGGGCTTCCCCTTCCTCAAGGTCCGCGCCGAGGAAACGGCCGGCGCGCCGGGGCCTTTGGTCGACCTGCGGCCCGCCGCGCCCGCGGAGCGTCCCCTCGCGGCCGGCTCGGGTACGGCCACGCTTTTGGGTTTCGCCTTCGCGGGGGATCCGGCGGATCTTGGCGCCGCGGGGCGGACGACGCTGACGCTGACCCTTTCCGGCACGGGCCTTGTCCCCGGCGGGCACTATACGCTGACGATCGACGGCGTGGCCCATGCCGCACGTCTCGAGACGCCCGAGGGCGCGGCGGCCACGGGCACGCTCACCTTCACGGGGCTTGCCGTGACGGACGGCGCGCAGGTCACCCTCGCGGGCCCGACCGACGTCAACGGCTCGGTCTCCGTGGCCGCAGGCACGTGGGGCGGCACGGGCACGACCGCGCATATCGCCGCCGTGGTGGCGGACGATTTGGTGAAGGATGGCTTCGTGCCCGCGGACAGCGCCCTGGCCTCGGAGCGGACGCCGGAAGGGTATGACGCCACCATTTATCGGATCCCGGCCCTCGCCACCGATGGCGCGGGCGGGGTGGTGGCGGTCTATGACGTCCGCTACGGCAGCGGCGACCTGGGGGATTTCCGCCTCAGCGGCATTGACCTGGGCGAGACGTACAGCGACGATTTCGGCGTCTCGTGGGGGAGGCCGCGTCTGGCCGTGGACGTGCCCAACTTCCGCGCCAACGACGGTTCCTATCCCTATGGCAAGAATCAGGCCAAGATCACCAAGGAAATGGATATCGGCGACGCCGCCCTCCTCTTCGACCCCGAGCGGGAACGTTACTGGCTGATGGCCATCACCGGCGGCGGGCTTTCGTATGTCGGCGAGAACAGCGAACGCAACGACTGCGTCCTGTATTCCCGCGGCGTCGGCCCGGACGCCAAGTGGGAGGGGCGCCGCTCCGTCAAGGCCGATATCCTCGCGGGCATCGAGAGGACGGCAAACCCCGGGCGCGGCGTCCTCGCGGGCCCGGGGCATGGCATGGTCACGCGGATCGGCCGCGCGGGAATGCCCACGGGCACGCTTGTCTTCCCCGTCCAGGCCTTCGTGAACGGCGGCACCACCAATGCGCAGTGCTGCGCCGCCTATTCCACCGACGGCGGCAAGACCTGGCGGACGACGGGCCTCACCCCCATGCCGCCCGGCAACGCGCAGGAGAATTGCATCCTTGAATTGGACGACGGCTCGTGGCTCATGATGTCCAAGGGCGGCACTTGGGGCCCCGGCAAGGGCAAGCGTCTCTTCTTCCGCACGACCGATTTCAAGACGTGGTCGCAGCTCGCCACCATCGACGGCGTCATCCACGTGCAGGGTTCCTGCCTGCGCATCGGCGTGGGGGCCGACGGGGTGGGGCGTTATGTGCTGGCCCACCAACTCGACCCCGCCACCCGCGCCCGGCTGGCGCTGGTCTTCGGGCGCGACCTCACCGTGGACAACCCGGACGCCGGGCAGGAGGGCGTGGCCTGGGACCTGGAGAATCCCCTCGTGATCCACGCCGGGGCGACCGGCGGGCAGGGTTATGTCTCGCTCTGCCTGCTTGACGAGACGACACTGGGCGTCCTTTACGAGGCCAACAACCAGATCTGTTTTGAGCGGATCGACCTTGCGCCTTATCTGCGCTGAAGGGAGGAGTTCCTATGAGATTGCTTGCCGCCGTGTTGCTTGCGCTGTCCGCCACCGTCCTTGGGCGCGGCGCCGAGGAGCGGTTGCCGGACACGCTTGTCTGGATGCCGATGGGCGACTCCATCACCGAGGGCGAGCGCGACATGGGCCACCCCGACCGCGGCGACGCCGCCACGCGCGGCGGCTATCGCTACCAACTTTGGCGCCAGCTCACCGAGGCCGGGCAGCCCGTCCGCTGCGTGGGGTTCCGGACCGGCCACCAGGGCACCGAGGAGGTCGAGGACAATCCGGCTTGGGCTTGGCATTGCGGCCTCTACGGCGGGCTCATCCGCCCCGTTTCCGGCAACCAATACGGCGCGCATCGCTTCAATGCCGAGAGCGCGCTTGAGCACGCCGGTTACCCCGACGTCATCACCCTCATGCTCGGCATCAACGACCTTTCGTTCCTTCCCTCCGACGACGCGGCCGGCATTGAGGCGGTCTTCGCGGGCTGGGTGGAGCTGGCCTCGCGTTTGGCCGACCTGCGCCCCCACAGCCAAGTGCTCGTCTCCACCTTGCTGCCCGTCGTCCCCGGCAACAAATCCGACGGTCGCTTTGGGCCGTTCAACACCCTCATCCGCGCCGCGGCCGCCGCCAAGGAGCCGCCTTTCGACCGCCCGAACGTCCGCCTCGCCGATGTCGCCCGCGTCGCCTTCGACGATACCTTCGACCCCGCCGCCTACAAGCCCGACGGCGTCCACCCCAACGAGACCGGCAGCCAACGTGTCGCCGCCGCCTGGCGCACCGCCGCTTTCGAGCCCGCCATTGCCGCGCTGCGCGACGCGCCGCCGGCCATCGTCCATCTCCACAACGGCGTCGCCGGGGAGGTGCGCGTACGCCTCAACCGACCCGCGGGGGCGTTCGTCGGAGGCACGCTTGCCCTGACGGGCGGCCCGACCCTCACCGGCGGGCGGCTTGACCCGGAGGATCCGCGCGTCCTGGTCTTCCCCTGCGACCGGGCCTTCTGGAATGGCGAGGTCTCCGCCGCCGCCCTCGTTTGCGGCGGGCTGCGCGCCGAGGCCGACGCGGCGGCCATCGAGTTGCTGGGCTCCGGCGCGGCCGACAATGTCCCCGATTCCTTCCGCGCGGGCTTTGTCCGCCTGAGCGCGACCGATCTGGCGACCGGGAAGGCGGAGGCCACGCTCGCCGACCCGCCCGCCGCCATCGCCCGCGTGGGGTACTACCTCGAGCTCAAACGCCCCGGCCAGCCCGCGCAGTTCGTCTGGGTCTCGATGGACGCGGCGGCCTTCGGCGGCGACCCCGCGCAGACGGGCATCCCGGCGGCCGGCGGTCCCGCGCGCAAGGCCATCGTCGAGAGGCTCGCCGTCTTCGGGAACCGCGGCAACTTCGCCAAGTCCGTGACCGGGGGCCGCGGTGTCATCGAGTTCTCGCCCTACACCTACACGGCCGCCGACCAGCCGGGCTTCCCCGCCGAGGCCCATGCCGGCGCCTTTGGCTGGAACGACACGCTGGCCTCCGGGGGCGGGCTTTGGGGCTGCATGCAGGTGGCCCGGATCCGCGAGGGCGCCGCCGGGGATTGGACCGACCCCGCCGCGGAAATGCTGTTTGCCTACAATGGGTTCCTGGGCGGCGACCCCGCCTACACGGAAATGGGCATCGGGTCCTTCAGCACGCACCGCGACAACTTGGGCAATCAGATCGCCGCCGTCTATGACTGGACGCACTTCTCGCGCCTCTCCGGGTATACCGCCTATGCGCCCGCCGCCTACGAACGCCGGCTTTTGGAGGTCTGGGTCGAGCCCGGGATTCCCGGCCCGGAGGATGGGCTGCTGGCCGTTTGGGAGGATTGCTCCGCCGTCGCGCCCAATGCGCCCTTGCCCCCGCAGGCCGCCTTCGCGGTCGGGGGGATCGATGCCTCCGCTTGGCGGCTCACGCTCGGCGATGGGCGTGTGGAGGAGGGGGCGCTGCGCACGGGCACGGGAATCGCCCCCGCCATCCATTTCGGAGAGACGCTGGACGTGGGTTACGCCGAGACCGCCGATCCGCTGACCGTCGTGGCCGTGGTGCGCGGCGTCTCGCCCGAGCCGCTCGGGAAACCGCTTTTTCACGTCGGGAACGGCACCACCGGTGTCGGCTGCGCCCTTAAGACCGCGACCACCCTCACCGGCACGTGGGGCAATGCCGTCTGGGACGATTGCGGTGTCTTCCCGCCCGCCGACGCGCTCTTCGACGCGGGGAGCGTCTGCGTCGCCCTCACCACCGGCACCCAGCCTGCCCGTATGACCGTCTTCCCCTGTGCGGACGGCGTGCCGGCCTGGACGTCCGTGACCGGCCTCAAGGGTACCGGCCTCCGGGCCGACCGCATCGTTTTCGGCAACTTCGTGAACGCCGACGCGGGTGGGCTCGACTTCGTGTTGGAACGTGTGGCCGTCTTCCGCGGCGTCCCCGCCGACGGGACCCTCCGCGCCTTTGCCCGAGGCGAGGCGCTCACGCTCCCCGCCGGCGCCCGGGTCACCCGCTGGGAGGCCGGCGCGCCGCCCTTCGCGATCGATGCCGACGCGCTCGCCTTGTTCCCCGAGGGCGATTACGCCGCGCTTGCCTTCCCCGACGGGTTCGCCGATCCCGACCGCGTGGCGGAGCTCCTGGCCCGCTCCGACCTGCCCGGCGCCGTCGCCGATACGGGGTTCGCGGAGGGCACGCTCACCCTCACGATCCGCCGCGCCGAGGCGGACCTGGTCGTCCTGCCGATGGGCGACTCCATCACCCACGGTTCCTCCAACGGCGCCAACTGGCGCAAACCCCTCTTCGACGGTTTCGCCCGCGATGGCTGGAACGTGCGCTCCGCCGGCTTCTGGGAGAATCTCTACTCCGAGGCGCTCGCCGAGGCCAACGCCCCCGCGCTGCCCGCTTGCCGCCGCCACAACGGCATCAGCGGGCAGCGCATCCATACCGGCGGCAACCGCGCCGGTTATCTGGAAGGGGTCGCCAATTTCCTGGACGCCGCCGGCCACCCAGACGTCATCACCCTCCTCATCGGCACGAACGACGCGGGCGGCGACCCCGCAGCGGCCTTTGCCCATTGGCAGGCGCTTGTGCGGCGCCTCGTGACGTTGCGCCCGGACGCCTGGGTGATTGTCTCCCCCATCATCGCCACGCGTGGCCAGACCGAAGAGGATTACAACAAGGCCGACGCCTTCCGCCCGGCTTACAACGGCGCGATCCTAAGCCTTTTCGATACCGTCACCGCCACGCTCACGGTCGATGGCGCGGAGGTGCCCTGCCGCCTCGGTACGCTCAACGCCGCCGGGCGCGCGCTCTTCGGCGAAACGGCCAAGGTGCGTCTGGCCAGCATGTTGGACGCGCTGGGCTTTGCCGAGTCCGGCGTTAACAATCCCTATTACCTCGACGACGGCCTCCACCCCAATCAAGCCGGTTACAACCGCATGGCGGCGGTGTGGCGCGCGGCCATCGAGCAGATCGCCGCCCGGGAGGAGGGGCTCCGGGAAGCGCTCGCCGTCGTCGCGGCCTGGTCGCCGGAGGGGGATTGCGCGCGGGTCGCCGTCGCGCTCAACCACAACGTCGTGCCCGACGGGCTCCGCCTTACGGTCGCAGGGCAGGAGGCCGAGGGGCTGACGCTCTCCGAGGACGGGCGTCTCCTCACGGGCGCCCTCCCACAGCCGCTTGCCGCCGGGCGAGAGGTCGCGCTGAGCCTCACCGCCCGCCGCGCCGGGCAGGCCGCGGCCGAGACGGCCGAGGCCGCGTTCGTGCCGGCCGGGCTTGGCGCCAAGGCGAACATCCCGGAGGCCGAGGGTTACATCCGTGTCCGGTGGACGCCGGAGGGGCTTCGTTCCGCCGCCGTGCGCGACGAGGCGGAGGCCGCGTTGGACAAGGACACGGTCCCGGATTTTGACCGTGTGGCCTATTATTTGGAGCTGGCCCGCCCCGGCGGCCCCGTCCGGACGGTCTGGGTCTCCGCCGCGGCCGCGCCGGGCGCGTTGCCTTTGGGGCTGCCAGACGCCGTGCTTCAGGCGGACCTGAGAGACGCGCACGTCTTCGGCAACGCCTTCCCCGAGGCCGCCGGCCCCGCCGCGTGCTTTGTGGCCTTCGCGCCCGGGAGCGCGGGCTCGGCGAACGGCGCGGACGGGCTTCCCGGCGGCCTCGCCGGATGGTATGACTGGAACGACACCCTCAACGCCACGGGCGCCTACGGCATTTTCCAGTTTTGGCTTCGCACGGCCGAGGCCGCCACCCCGGCGACGTTGCTTTTCGCCTACAACCGTTGGGGCTCCGACAGCGGGGAGGATGAGGTGCTCATCGGGGATTTGGCCACCCACACCAGCGGTCGGACGCCTTCCGTCAACGGGGTTTTCCTTGATGAATTCGCCGAGGCCTTCACCTTTGGCGCTTACGCCGTCCGAAACCTGGAGATCTGGGTGCGTCCCACGCCGCCGCCCAAGCCCAATGGCGCCGCCGACGACGCCTCCGCCTATTCCCCCGCCGCCGCGGCCACGCTCACGCGCGTCAACGGCAATGTCGTCCCTTCCGCCGTTCGGGCGTTGGGCAACGGGAGGCCGCTCGACGCGGCGGCGACTTCCGAGGCGTTGGCGTGTCTGGATGGGATCGCGCACGCGGATGGGGAGGGCGGCGTGGAGGTGTGCTATGACTTTGCCGTCACGGATCTGACGTTTGACGGGGGGCGCCTCGCGGTCGCCGCCGCGCTGCGTGCGCCGGCCGGGGCCAGTTTCGTCCCTGGCACGACGTTCCGTCTCCGCTCCGTCTCGGACGACCGAGTCTTGGGCGTCTCGGAGGCCGTGGGGCCTGATAGGCGGAGCGTCACCATCACGGCGCCGCAGGAATCGGAGGGGGGACTTTTCCGCGTCGAGGCCTGCCGTTCGGCGTCCCCCTTGGCCGCCGAGGCGGCACAGGGCGGCTGATCGCTCCTTGCGCTTGTTTCGGCGAGGCGGCGTTTTGTGTTATACTGGGGGCGTTGTACGAACTCCTTATCACGTGGGCGGGGCCGACCAGCTCGGCGAGACGCTCGCCACGGCCCGCACCGTCGCGGCGCTCGCCCCCGGCGGCGCCATCCATGGCATCACCGAGGGCTTCAAGGAGGCCTTCCATGGGGCCTTTCTCCAGCCCCGTCCGATTGGCCGGGTCATCCCCGAGGGGGCGCTGAGCCTCGGCGGCCTGGACTTCGTCATCCGCGACGAGGGCTATGGCTTTGCCGTGGAGCTTCCCGCCGCGCGGCTCTCGGCCACCCACCTCTTCGGCGCGGACTGCCACAGCCTGCTGCCCTCACGCGAGGCGCTCGACGCGGCGCTGGCGCAGTGCGACGCGCTGGAGGCCGCGGGCGTCCGTCTCATCCTTTCCACCCACCATCTGCCGGAGGGGCCCGAGGCGATCCCCGCCAAGCGCGCCTATCTGCTGCGTGTCAAGGCGATCGCCGCGGAGGCGCCAGACGCCAAGGCCTTTGAGACTGCCGTGCGGGCGGCCTTCCCCACGCTCGGCGCGGAGGGCTATCTCGCGATGACGGCGGCGGCGCTCTATCGCTGAGCGGCGGCATACCTAAAAGAGAAGGCCCCAGACCGTCGGTCGGGGGCCTTCTTGCAGACTGGCGGGGCGTCAGGCCTCGGATTTGAGCTGGGGGAAGAGGATGACGTCGCGGATGGCTTCGGTGTTGGTCAGGAGCATGACGAGGCGGTCGATGCCGAGGCCGAGGCCGCCGGTGGGGGGCATGCCGTATTCGAGGGCTTCGACGAAGTCGAGGTCGGTGGGCTCGGCGTCGGCCTCGACCTGGCGGGTGAAGGCCTCGCGTTGGGCGTCGGGGTCGTTTTGCTCGGTGTAGCCGGGGCAGAGTTCTTTGCCGGCGACGACGAACTCGAAGACATCCACCAGCGCGTCGTCGTCCTTGCAGGCTTTCGCGAGGGGGACGTATTGCTTCGGGATGCGGGTGACGAAGGTGGGCTGGAAGAGGGTCTTCTCGATGAGCTTGTCGTAGACCTCGTGGGAGAGGGTGAGGTGGTCGACGATCTCGGGGGTGAGCTCGAGCCCGGCCTCGGCGGCGCGGGCGCGGGCGGCCTCATAGTCGAGCGCGAACCAGTCGGCGCCCATGCGCTCCTCGATGAGCGCGCGCTGGGAGACCTCGCGGTAGGGCGGCTCGAAGTTCAACGTCTTGCCTTCCGTGCCGTAGGGCACCTGGCGGGAACCGAGGACGGTGTCGCAGAGGTAGGGGAGCATCCCCTCGATGAGGGCCTTCATCGAGGACCGGTCGCCGTAGGCCTCGTAGACCTCCAGGACGGTGAACTCGGGGTTGTGCGTGCGGTCGATGCCTTCGTTGCGGAAGTCTTTGCCGAGTTCAAAGATTTTGTCGAAGCCGCCGACGAGGAGGCGCTTGAGGTAGAGTTCGGGGGCGATGCGCAGCACCATTTCGCGGTCGAGGGCGTTGTGGTGGGTGACGAAGGGCTTGGCCGCGGCGCCGCCGGCCTGCGCCTGCATGATGGGCGTCTCGACCTCGACGAAGCCCTTGGAGGCGAGGTAGTTGCGGATGCCGAGGAGAATCTTGTGGCGCTTGTCGAAGCGGGCGCGGCTCTCGGGGTTGGACATGAGGTCGAGGTAGCGGCGGCGGTAGCGTTCTTCTTGGTCTTGGAGGCCGTGCCATTTTTCGGGGGGTTGGCGGACGGCCTTGGAGAGGAGTTCCCAGGTGGCGACGTCGACGGTCTTTTCGCCGGCCTGGGTGGTGAAGAGCGCACCCTTGACACCGATGATGTCGCCCAGGTCGAGCAGCTTGGCGGCGTTGTAGGCCTCCTCGCCGACGCCGTCGCGCTTGAGGAGGATTTGGAAGGCGTCGGTGCCGTCGTTGAGGTGGATGAACATGAGCTTGCCCATGCGGCGCTTGGTCTGGATGCGCCCGGCGACGACGACGGCCTTGCCTTCCTCGAAGTGCTCGCGGGTCTCCCTGAGGGTGCCGGTGCGGGCGAAGGCGTGGCCGTAGGGGGCGTAGCCCAACTCGGCGAGTTTGGCGCGGTTGGCGAGGCGTTGCGCGCGGTATTGGTCCGGGGTTTGCGTGTCCATCGTGTGCCTCCTTGGCAAAGGCGGCCGTTAGGCCAAGAGGTCGTTGAGCAGTGCGGCGAGGCGCCCGGGGGTGAAGCCGAAGTGTTCGGCCAAGACCTCCGCGGGGCCCGAGGCGCCGAACCCATTCATCCCCAAAACGCGGCCCTGCGCGCCGACGTACCGCTCCCACCCGAAGGGGCTGGCGGCCTCGATGGCGAGGCGCCTGGCGACGGTGGGGGGGAGGACTTCGTCGCGGTAGGCCTTGTCCTGCCGGGCGAACAGGAACCAGCTGGGCATGGAGACCACGCGGAGGTTGCGTGCGTCGGCCTGGGCCACTTGGAGGGCCAGGGCGACCTCCGAGCCGGAGGCGATGAGGATGGCCTCCGGCTCCCGGGCGGGGTCGCGTTGCCAGAGGACGTACGCGCCCTTTTTGAGGCCTTCGGCGGGGGCCAGGGCGGCGCGGTCGAGCACGGGAAGGTTCTGGCGCGAGAGCATCAGGCAGGTGGGCCCGTCCTTGCGGCGGAGGGCGACTTCCCAGGCGACGGCGGTCTCGGTGGCGTCGGCGGGGCGCAGGTCGCAGACGTTGGGCATGGCGCGGAGCGCGGGGAGCTGTTCGACGGGTTCGTGCGTGGGGCCGTCTTCGCCCACGTAGAAGCTGTCGTGCGTGAGGACGTAGATGACGGGCGCGCCCATGAGCGCGGCCACGCGCAGGGTGGGGCGGGCGTAGTCGCAGAAGACGAAGAAGGTGCCGCCGTAGGGGCGCAGGCCGCCGTGGTTGGCTAGGCCGTTGAGGATGCCGCCCATGCCCAGCTCGCGGATGCCGAAGTGGAGGTTGCGCCCGGCGAAGTCGTCTTTGGAGACGTCGCCCAAGCCGTTGAGGGCGGTCATGTTCGAGGGGGCCAGGTCGGCGGAGCCGCCGATGAGCCAGGGGATCGCGGGGGCGATGGCGTTGAGGATTTTGCCGGAGGCCGCGCGGGTGGAGAGGGGTTTGTCGCCCCAGGCGGGGATGAGGGAGGCGAAGTCTTCGGGCACTTCCTGCGCCTGGAAGGCGTCCCACTGAGCCTTGAGGGCGGGGTCGGCGGCGAAGGCGGCTTTGGCGTCGCGCGCCCATTTCCGCTGCAGGCGGCCCAGCTTGGCGGCGCGCGCGGCGAAGTGGGCGCGCACCTGCTCGGGCACCACGAAGGTTTGGTCGGGGTCGAAGCCGAGGCCTTGCTTGGCCAGGCGCACTTCGTCCGCGCCCAGCGGCGCGCCGTGGCAGGAGGCGGAGCCGGCTTTGTTGGGCGAGCCTTTGCCGATGACGGTGCGGCAGATGACGAGCGTGGGTTTGCCGGCGGGCTTGGCGGCCTTGCGCAGGGCTCTCTCGATGTCGGCGAAGTCGTGTCCGTCGCAGGCCAGCACGCGCCAGCCGTAGCTTTCGAAGCGGCGCTTGGTGTCGTCGGCCAGGGCGATGTCGGTGGCGCCCTCGATGGTGATGCCGTTGGAGTCGTAGAGCAGGATCAGTTTTTCCAGGCCCAGCGCGCCGGCCAGCGAGCAGGCCTCGTGCGAGATGCCTTCCTCCAGGTCGCCGTCGCCGCAGGTGACCCAGGTGCGGTGGTCGACGAGGGTGCGCCCTTCGGCGTTGAAGCGCGCCGCGAGCAGGCGCTCGGCCAGTGCCATGCCAACGCCCGCGGCGATGCCCTGGCCCAGGGGGCCGGTCGTGGTCTCCACGCCCGGGGTGACGCCGCGCTCGGGGTGGCCGGGCGTGCGCGCGCCCAGCTGGCGGAAGGCTTTGAGGTCGTCCAGCGACACGCCGAAGCCGGCCAGGTGGAGCGTGGCGTACAGCAGGCTCGAGGCGTGCCCGCCGGAGAGCACGAAACGGTCGCGGTCGGCCCACTCGGGGGCGGAGGGGGCGACTTTGAGGTGGCCCAGCCAGAGCGCGGCCATCACGTCGGCCAGGCCCATCGCCACGCCCGGGTGGCCGGAGTTCGCCGCCTGCACCTCGTCCATGGCCAAGCACCGCAGCGTGTTCGCCGCCAAACGCAAGTCTTCCGTCGTCAATTTGCTCATCGCGCTCACCTTCGGGGTCTGAAAAAGGAAACGTGCATGATACCAAAACGCGCCCCGAACCGCAAACGCCCGCGCGCCGGGGCGCCTTTTCCCGGGCGGGCCTATTGACAGTTCGGGGAGGGCTTTTCTATACTTTTGCCGTACCTTGACGAAGGAGCGCATCGATTATGCCAAACATCACCATTCTCAACGGCGAGGAAATCGGCAAGACTTACTCGTGGACGGCGGATCAGATCCGCATCGGGCGCAACAGCGCCAACGATTTCGTCATCGCCAACGCCTCGGTCTCCGGGGAGCATTGCATCATTGAGCGCTGCGACGGCGGCTGGCGCGTGAAGGATCTCGATTCCACCAACGGCACGCGCGTGAACGACCAGCGCATCACGATGGCCACGGTCCGCCGCAACGACGTCGTTACCTTGGGCGACATCGCCCTCTCCATCCGCGGCGACGACGTGCCGGAGGCTGAGCCCGGGCAGGTGGAGAGCGTCGATTCCATCCCGCGCACGACGATCGTGATGCGCCCGACGGTCTCCTCCGGCAAGCCCGTGGAAGGCTTCGCGCGCAAATCCGAGAGCAAGAAGGCGCTGAACCTGGCCATCGTGGCGATCGTCGCGCTGATCGTGGTGCTGGCGGTGGCGGTGGTGGTCAAGCTCCTCGCATGAGCGCCCGTTCCGGCTTCACCCTCATCGAACTGCTGATTGTCCTGGGCATCCTGGGGATGATGGCGCTGATTGTGGTGCCGTCCTTCTCGGGTTTAGCCTCGATGCAGGTGTCGATGGCGGCGAAGGATTCCCTCCGCCTGATGCGCTATGCCCACAACGTGGCCGTGCAGACCCAGCGGCCCGTCACGCTCACCTTCGCGCCCGGCCTCATCCGCCTGACCCCCGCGGGCGCGCCGGAGGCCGAGGACGCCCCCGCGGACGCGGAGACGCCGCCCGGCGCGGAGGGGGAGGCGCGGGAACCGAAGGTCGCCCTCGAGGGCGGGGACGTCTCCACCTTCGGCCTTACCAAACGCTACAAAGACGTCGCCTTCGCCTTCCTCGGCTACGACGACACCATCACCCAAGGCCGCAACCTGGCCGGCGAAAAGGCCGACTTCGGCCGCCGCGTCGCCGGGCAGGTGGGCGAGGAGGCGCGCAAACAGGCCGCCGAGGCCTTCACCGTCACCGTCCGCGCCAACGGCACCACCCGCCCCTTCACCCTCCGCGTCTTCCCGCAGGGCGCTGAAAGCGGCGGCGACGTCGTCTCCTTCGACTTCCTCTGCGCGGGCACCATCGGCGAGGATTGACCCATGGCCCGCGCCAAGACCCACGCCCCGCGCCTGGCCCGCGCCGTCCACGGCGGGCTCCGCCCCCAAGGCGGCCGCCGCGAGGCCTGGTGGCGCCGGCGCCTCCTGGCCTGGCTCGAAAGCCTGCGCATGGGCGCGCGCCTCGGCCGCGGCCGCAACTACGCCCAGCAAGGGCAGATCCGCGCGCTGGCCGTCGCGCCCGGCCGCATCGAGGCCGAGGTGCAGGGCGCGGAGGCCGCGCCCTACCACGTCCGCGTGGAAATGGCCCCGCTCGATGCCGCCGCCGTGGGGGCCCTCCTGCGCGAACGCCCGCTCCTGGCCGCCCAGCTCGCCGCGCACGCCCTGCCCCTGGCCTTCGACGAGGCCCTCCGCCAGGCCGGGCTCAATCTGTTGCCCGAGGCCCGGCGCGACCTGACGCTCCGGTGCGACTGCAAGGACTGGGCGCGCCCGTGCAAGCATCTCGCCGCCGTCCTCTGCCTCTTCGCCGACGCCACCGCCGCCGACCCCGCGCTGCTCCTGCGCTTCCGCGGCATCGAGCCGCCCCTGCCGCCGGACGCCGCCGAGCCGCGCGTCGCGCCGGAGGCCGAGGTGCTGCGCCTGCACCCGAGCGCCGACGCCGGGGCCGTGCCGCGGCGCCTGGGCGCGCTCCCGTATTGGCGCGGCGAGGAGCCCTTCGTCAAGACGCTCGAGGGCGCCTACCGCCGCGCCCAAGCCAAGGCCTTGGCCGCTCAGACCGCCGCCGCGGACTTCCGCTTCCCGGAGGATTTCCCCGCGCCCTGAGGCGCGCGGCCGCTTTTCGGGCGGCGAAAAAAGGGTTGCCCAAACGCCTTTTTTGATATAATGAAGGGCGATTTTAGGTGCAACCCGAGGTGCTATGGACAGCTTGCGATTTTTCCTTCCGACGACGATCGAATCCGGGGCCAATTGCGTGCGTTCGGCCGCGGGGCGGTGGGTGCTCGGCCGCAAGGCGCTGTTGGTGACTGGGGCGGGCGCGGCGGCGGCTTCCGGGGCGTTGGCGGACGCGCAGGCGGCGCTTGAGGCGCGCGGCGCGGGGTGGGCGCATTTCGACGGCATCCGCGCGAACCCCGACGCCGACCAGGTCTACGCCGGCGTGGCGGCGGCCCAGGCGCAGGGGTGCGACTTCGTGGTGGGCATCGGCGGGGGCTCGGCGCTGGACGCGGCGAAGGCAATCGCCTGGGCGGCGGCGGCGGGGGTGCCGCGGGAGCGTTTCTTCCGGGTGCGCCCGGAGCCGGGCGAGGCGGCGCTGCCCATCGTGGCGATCCCGACGACCTGCGGCACGGGCAGCGAGGTGACACCTTATTCCATTATCACGAGCCATGAGGCGCAGACGAAGGTCAACGTCTCGGGCGACGGGCTGTTCCCGAAGGTGGCGCTGCTGGATCCGCGCTATCTGGCGAGCCTGCCGCCGCAGGTGCTGTGCGACACGGCGTTGGACGCGCTCTCACACGCCATCGAGGGGGCCTACTCGCCGCGCTCGACGCGCTTCACCGAGGCGTTGGCGCTGGAGGCGATCCGGACGATCGTGCCGGAGCTGGTGCGGATGGCGCACGGGGCCTTCGTGAACCTGGCGCAGCTGCAGTATGCCTCGACGGTGGCCGGGGTCGTCATCGCGCAGACGGGCACGGGCCTGGTCCACGCGATGGGCTACCCGCTGACCTACCACAAGGGCATTCCCCACGGCCGCGCCAACGGCATCCTGCTGGCGGGCTACCTGGATTTCATGGCGCGTCCGTGCGCCGCGCTCACCGAGAAACTGCTCGAGGCGGCCTCCCTGCGCTCGTCCGACGAGTTGCATGGGCTGGTGGACGCGCTGTTGGACGCGACGAACGCGACCCCCGAGGCCCCGAGCGAGGACGAGCTGACGCGCTTCACCCGCGAGCCGCTCCGCCTGGATCTGGTGCGTCGTTACCGCTCCATGCCCTCGCCCGAGGAGGTCATGGACATCTATCGAACCGGCTTTTGACAGCAAGGAGGCTTTCACATGGAAGAGATCAAAGGAACCGTGAAGCGCGAGAACGCCGCCGGGCGTATGGGCGCGCAGGATGCCGCCGCGTGCGCGGCCTATGCCGAGGATTACGCCGGCTATCTGGGCGTGGCCAAGACCGAGCGCCGCGCCTATGCCGAGGCCGTGCGCCGCATCGAGGCCCTCGGCTTCCGCGAGCTGGGCGCGTATGAGACGCTCAAGCCCGGCGACAAGGTCTATCGCGGCTACCACGGCAAGACGCTGATGGCCGCCGTCATCGGCCAGGAACCCGTCGCCGCCGGCCTCAACGTCATCGGCGGCCACACCGACGCGCCGCGCATCGACCTCAAGCCCGTGCCGCTCTGCGAGAAGGGCGGCCTGGCGTACTTCGACACGCATTATTACGGCGGCATCAAGAAGTTCCACTGGCTGGTCCACCCCCTGGCGCTCTATGGCGTCGTCGTCAAGCCAGACGGCTCGAAGGTGGAGATCGCCATCGGCGACAAACCCGGCGACCCCGTCTTCCAGATCACCGACATCCTGCCGCACTTCGGCGCGGAGCAATCCGCCAAAAAGCTCTCCGAGGCCTTCGACCCCGAGGACATGGACGTGCTCATCGGCTCGTTGCCCGAGCCCGGCGCGGACAAGGACGCCAAGGAGGCCGTGAAGCGCAACATCCTGCGCCTGCTGGAGAAAGACTATGGCTTGACCGAGGAGGATCTCCTCTCCGCCGAGCTCGAGCTCGTCCCCGCCGGGCTGCCGCGCGACCTGGGGCTTGACCGCTCGATGATCGTCGGCTACGGCCACGACGACCGCGTCTGCGCCTACGCCGGGCTCCGCGCCCTCATGGATCTGCCCGCGGTCCCGCGCCGCACCGGCATGGTGTTGCTCTGCGACAAGGAGGAAATCGGCTCCGTCGGCGCCACGGGCATGGACTCGACCTTCTTCGAGAACTCCGTGGCCGAGCTCATCGCGCGGCAGGGGACGCCGCACCCCGAGCTGGCCGTCCGCCGCGCCCTCGAGGCCAGCCGGATGCTCTCGGCCGACGTCTGCGCCGCCAGCGACCCGCACTTCCCGAACGCCGACTCCACCGGCAACATGGCCAGGATGAACGCCGGCGGCTGCCTCATCAAATACACCGGCGCGCGCGGCAAGAGCGGCGCCAACGACGCCCGCGCCGAGTTCATTGCCGACCTGCGGCGCATCTTCGCCGCCGACGGCGTCGTCTGGCAGGCCGGCGAGCTGGGCCGCTGCGAGAAGGGCGGCGGCGGCACCATCGCCCTCTTCATGTCCCGCTATGGGATGGACGTGGTGGACTTCGGCGTGCCGCTGTTCAACATGCACGCGCCGTGGGAGGCCGCCTCGAAGTTCGACTGCTACATGACCTACCGCGCGTACCGCGCCTTCCTGGCCGACTGAACCGCGAAAGGAGCGCCCATGGACAAACGCCTGTTGCTGATCGACGACGACCCCAACATCCGCATGATGCTCGGGGATTTCCTTATGGGCGCCGGTTACGAGGTCACCTGCGCCGCCTCCGGCGAGGAGGCCCTCCGCCTGATGACCGAATCCCTCCCCGACCTGGCCATCCTCGACCTCGGGATGCCCGGGATGGGCGGCACCGGCTTCCTTGAGCGCATCACCGACCGCCTGGGCCGCACGCGCGTCCCCGTCCTCGTGCTCACCGCGCGCGGCGACATGGCCGAGTTCTTCGCCGACAAGCAGATCGCCGGCTTCGTCACCAAGCCCGCCGACCCCGACGAGCTCCTGGCCGAGGTGCAGCGCATCCTCTTCTCCGAGAGCGCCCTCCCGCGCGGCGACACCATGGTGGTGGGCGACGACGTCCGCCGCCTGGTCGTCCTCGCCGAGGCCAACGCCATCCGCGCCAACGCGCTGCGCGAGGCCCTCGGCAAGGCCGGCTTCTCGGTGGAGGTCGTGCGCACCGGCGCCGAGGCCGTCGAGGCGGTCATCGCCCGCCACCCCGCCGGGCTGATCCTGCCGATGGATGCCGAGGGCCTCGCCGCCGACGGCGTGCTCGAGATCTTGCGCAAGCTCCCCGCCGGGCAGGCCCTCCCCGTGGTAGTCTACTCCGCCGAGAAGACGCCCGAGAAGTGGAGCTTCATCGACCCGCGCCACGTGGCCAAGGTCTCGGGCGCCGACGGCGCGGAAATCGCCCAGGCCGCCCTCACTGCCGTCGTCTGAGGCTCCCATGCGCTGCCCCAAGTGCAACGCCGACAACGACCAGGTGGTGGACACGCGCGCCAACCAAGAGGGCTCCGTCATCCGCCGCCGCCGCCGTTGCATCACCTGCGGCTTCCGCTACACCACCTATGAGCGCTTCGAGCGCCACCTTCCGCGCGTCGTCAAGCGCGACGGTCGCACCGAGGCCTTCGACCGCGAGAAGCTCGCCCGCGGCCTCACCATCGCCTGCCAGAAGCGCCCCATTCCCGGGAACGCCATCGACCGCCTCATCGACGACGTGATGGACGACGTCGAGGCCCTCAACGCCGCCGAGGTCGCCTCCGCCAAAATCGGCACGCTGGTGATGGAGCGCCTGCGCGCCCTCGACCCCGTCGCCTACGTCCGCTTCGCCTCCGTCTACTCGGCCTTCGACGAGCTTTCGCAGTTCATCGACCTCATCCGCGCCATCACCCCGGCGTCCGCCCCCAAGCGCAAACCCCGCCGCGCCTGAGCGCCCCGCCGCCTCTGCGTCCTTGCGTAGGCAGCGCGCGCGCTTGGGGCTTGCGCGATGGGCGGTTTTGGGCTATGCTAGGGTTGTTGACTTGGAGGAACGCATGAACGCCTTGCCGCTTGCCAGTGCCCTGCTTGCCGCCGCCCTGCTGGGCGGGTGCGCCGCCGCGGAGCGCCCCCAGCCGCCCCCCGCGCCCGCCGAGGTGCCCGCCGCCGACACGCCGCTTGACCGCTGGCTGGCCCAGGCGCACGTGCCCAGCGCCATCGCCTGCGCCGTGGCGCCCGACGAGGCCCCGGACGCCGTCGCCCGCTTCCAGGCGCTCTCCGAGCGCGTCGACACCCTTTACCGCGTCATCTACGAGGACGCCCACCGCGTGGCCGATGGCTCGATGCCCGTGCCTGAGGCGCCCGCGGGGAAGGATTGGCGCCCGGCCGTCCAGGCCGCCATCACCGCGAAATATCAGGCCGCGATGGCCAACATCGAGGCCATCCGCAAAGACCTTTCCGCTTACACCGACACCCTCGCCGACGACGCCACCCTCACCAACAGCGTCCAACGCACCCGTTTGCTCACCCAGTTCGGCCAAGGTGCCTCCCGCCTCGGGGCCCGCCTCGACGAAGCCGCCGAGGCCGCCCGCCTGATGTTGCGCCAAGGCCTTTCGGACGTTTCCGCGCAATGACCCCGACCAAAGCCAAACTCGCCCTCTACAAGGACTACCTCCGCTCCGGGCGCGGCGCCGACCGCGTGACGGCGGCCTTGGCCAACGCCCTCGCCGCCCGCGGCTACGACGTCCACGTCATCACGCGCCAATCGCCCGCCGAGCCGCTCTCCGTCGCGCTTGCGCCGGGCGTCACCTGCCACCGCGTGCCGGACGGGCGGAGGCGGCCCTTCGCCAAGTTCCTCAACAAGCTGCTCCTGCGCTCGGCCTTCGGCGAGCGGGTCTTGCGCGCGTTGCCGGGGCTTGACCTGATGCGGCGCACGAGCCTTCGCCTCCAGGATTGCCTCAACCACCTGCGCCCAGACCTCATCCTCTCCTCCGGCTCGAACGAGGGCACCGAGCTGACCTACGCCGGGCCGCTCCCCGCGCCGCTCCTCCAGCTCTTCCACGTTTACCCGCCCACCTCCTTCCAAGGCAAAAAGTACCGCCGTGCCGCGCGGTTCCGCGCCGCCATCCGCCGCGCCGCCGCCTGCCAGGTGCTTCTGCCCTCGTTCCGCGACCTCCTGCGGCCGTACACCGACGCGCCCGTCGCCGCCATCGGCAACGCCATCGACTGGCCCGCCGACGAGCCGCTCCCGGATCCGGCCACGCGCGAGAAGACCATCGTCTACGTCGCCTATTTCAGCAAGGACAAGAACCACTTGGCCCTTCTTGAGGCCTTCGCCAAGCTTCGGCGCGCCGACGATTGGCGCCTGTGCCTCTGCGGCTCCGGCACGCCCGCCTGGGAGCGCCGCCTGCGCGAGCGCGCCGAGGCGCTTGGCGTCGCCGGGCGCGTCGTGTTCCAGGGCGTCGTCCGCGCCCCGCGCCCGTTGCTCCTGCGCGCCGGAATCTGCGCCTATCCCTCGCAGGTGGAGGGCTTTGGCCTGGCGTTGGCCGAGGCGATGTGGTGCGGCCTGCCGTGCGTGGGCTTCGCCGAGGCCCCGGGCGTGAACGGGCTCATCGTGGACGGCGCCACGGGCCTGCTTGCCGCGCCGGGGGCGGAGGCCTTCGCGGCGCAGCTCCAGCGGTTGGTCGACGACCCCGCCCTCCGCGCCAACCTGGGCGCGCGCGCGGCCACCTTCACCCGTCACGCCTATGCCGCGCCCCATATCTGGGAGCAGTGGGACGACCTGGTGCAGTCGCTTCTCGCGAAGCGTTGAGGGCGCATGGAAAGGCCGCCGGCCCGGAGGGGTCGGCGGCCTTTTTGCGTGTGGGGCTTACTTCCCGGCGGCACGGCGCTTTTCGAGGGCGGGCTCGCCGATGATGGCCTTGATGCGGCGGACGCCGGCGGAGGAGCTTTCTTCCTTGAGGATCTTGAAGGCGACAAGCTCGGCGGTGTTGTCGGCGTGGGGGCCGCCGCAGACTTCCTTGGAGAAGTCGCCCATCGTGTAGACCTTGACCTGCTCGCCGTATTTGGCGGTGAAGAGGGCGGTGGCGCCGCTGGCCTTGGCGTCTTCGATGGCCATGGTCTCGCAGGTGATGGGGAGGGCGCGCTTGATCTGCTCGTTGACGAGGTCTTCGACCTGCTCGAGTTGCTCCTTGGTCATCTTCTCGGGGTGGGAGAAGTCGAAGCGGAGGCGCTCGGCGGTGATGTTGGAGCCCTTCTGGTTGACGTGGTCGCCGAGGACGAGCTTGAGGGCCTTGTGGAGCAGGTGGGTGGCGGTGTGCAGGCGGGTGGTCTGCTCGGAATGGTCGGCCAGGCCGCCCTTGAAGACGCCCTCGCCCTGCTTGGAGGCCTCGCGGTGCTTGGCCTCGGCCTTGGCGAAGCCGTCGGCGTCGACGGTCATGCCGCGCTCGGCGGCGAGCTCCTGGGTGATTTCCAGGGGGAAGCCGTAGGTGTCGTAGAGCTTGAAGGCGGTCTTGCCGGAGATTTGCGTCTGGCCGTGCTGGGCCATGACCTCGGCCACCTTCTCGAACTCGTGGCGGCCCTGGGCGAGGGTCTTGGCGAAGCGGCTTTCCTCGGCGGTGAGCTCGGCGACGATGGCGTCGCGTTTCTCCAGCAGCTCGGGGTAGAAACCTTTGTAGACGCCGATGACCAGGTCGGCCAGCTGCTCGGTGAAGCCGGCGGGCAGGCCCAGATCCATCCCGTAGCGCACGGCGCGGCGGATGAGGCGGCGCAGCACGTAGTTCGCGCCCACGTTGCCGGGCTTCACGCCGCCCTTGGGGTCGCCCAGGATGATGGTGGCCGTGCGCATATGGTCGGCGATGATGCGTTCGGCGCGGATACGCTTGTCGTCGGGCAGGGCGTTCACGGTGAGGGCGCGGATGCGCTCGAGGAGCGGCAGGAAGAGCTCGGATTCGTAGACGTCGGTGTAGCCGTTGATCATACAGATGGTGCGCTCCACGCCCATGCCGGTGTCGACGTTGTGCTGCTTGAGCGGCTCGTACTTCCCCTCGGCGGTCTTGTTGTACTGCATGAAGACGTCGTTCCAGATCTCCATGAACTTGCCGCACTTGCACCCCGGCCCGCAGTCGGGGCCGCAGGCGGGTTTGCCGGTGTCCAAGAACATCTCCGTGTCCGGGCCGCAGGGGCCGGTGACGCCCGCCGGGCCCCACCAATTGTCCTCGCGCCCCTTGGGGAAGATGTGGCTCTCGGGGATGCCCTGCGCCTTCCAGCAGGCGATGGCCTCGTCGTCGCGCGGGATGCCGTCCTCGCCCTTGAAGACCGTCACGTAGAGATCCTCGGGGCGCAGCCCCAGCTTGGTGGTCAGGAACTCAAAGCTCCACGCGATGGCCTCTTTCTTGAAGTAATCGCCCAGCGACCAGTTGCCGAGCATCTCGAAGAAGGTGAGGTGCGCGCTGTCGCCCACCGCGTCGATGTCGCCCGTGCGCACGCACTTCTGCACGTCCGTCAGGCGGCGCCCGGCCGGGTGCGGCTCACCCAGCAAATAGGGCACCAACGGGTGCATCCCGGCGGTGGTGAAGAGGACGGTCGGGTCGTTCTCGGGGATGACGGAGGCGCCGGAGATGATCGTGTGCCCCTTGCCTTCAAAGAACTTCAGGTACATCTCGCGCAACGCATCGGCGGTCAGCTTAGCCATTTCATGCTCCCATTGGAAACCAAAATCGCGCGCTAGTATACCACAATTCCCCGCCCCGCCGCCAAGGCCCCCGCCCGCGCGAAAAAGGCTTGCGCCGGGGTGGGGGAATTGTGCTATCTTATTCTCACGCTGTGGGTGAGCCACGGCAACAGTTGCGCTTTACGCGACAGGCTGCTCCCTTGAAACCTGAGAAACTTCACAGTCCGAGCGCCGCGTCAAATAAGGTGCGCCATTCGTGGCGCATCCCTTTGACACGTATTCGGACGAGGCTTCTCAGGGCCGCAAGGGAATACGGGTGAAGGCGGTGCGCCTTTTCTCGGCCCTGCGCGGATGGCGCGACAGCGTACACGGGCGCGTGCCCATGGCGCGACACCGAAGGGGCCTCCCATCTTTCCCGCCTCGACCTCCTTCGGCCACCCCTTGGGCGGGAAAGGAGAAACGCACACACATGAAAAAGACCCTTCTCACGGCGGCCTTCGCCGCCCTCGCCCTCGGCTCCGCCCAGGCCCTGAGCACGAGCTGGACGGGCACCGTTCCTGCCAGCGGCAGTACCGGCGCCAGCCAGACCGTCGCCTTCGGCTCGACCGTCACCGGCACCGTGGTGGCCACGCTCACGACGGGGAACCTCTTTGGCCAATCCGGCGCAGCCAGTGGCGCGACCGCGCACCTCTTTGAGTTCTCGAGCTTCGCTGCCAGTGGCGGTGACGCCGGGAACATCGGCGTGCGCCTCAACGGCAATGACGGAACCTTCTCCCTCGATGAGGCTAGCTTGGACAACAAGACGGCATCGCTCTCGGCGAACACCACGTACAACGTGGCGGTCACCTACGCCTATGTCGATGGCAAAGTCACGTTGGACGTCTACCTGAACGGGACGAAGTTCAACGACAACGCCATCGTCTGGACGCGCGAGGAGGATCAGCTCGCGGGCAACGTGACGATTAAGTTCTTCAACTGGAGCGGTTACAGTGACAGCCTCTTCACGTTGAACGAGGTCGCCGGGTATGACGAGGTCTTGAGCGCCAAGCAGATCGCCGCCCTCGCGGAAGCGGGTACGGCGGATTGGGAGAACGTCCCCGAGCCGACGGCGCTGGCGTTGCTGGCGCTGGGCGTGGCGGGGGTGGCGCTCCGCCGCCGCGTGGCATAAGGCCTTCGAGGCCTTCAAAAAGGCTCCCGGCCGTTTGGCCGGGGGCTTTTTCGTTTTGTGGGAGGGGGCTTTGACAAGCGGAGTGGGAATGGGGTATCCCGGGCGTGTTTCCCCGTATCGTGTTCTCCTTCAAGGCCGTGCTAAGCCTCCCGTGGGAATCCGGTCGGGCGAGGCACGCCTTTTTTGTGTCTTGCCAGGCCCGCCATCCGAAGCCGGTGCGCCGGCGGGAACCGAAAGAAGGAGACACAGTCATGAAGAAAGCCACCTTGTCCGTGTGTGCGGCGCTTGCCGCGGCCACGCTTTGCGCCGCGCGCGCGGAGCCGACGTTGCGGGAGCCGAACGACTGGGAGGGGCGGGTGCGCCTTTCCGCCGGCGGATTCGGGCGGTTCGGCACGGAGACAAAGATCGACCTGATTGAGTGGTCGGATCGCGGCGAGCTGTGGGGCGCCGGGTTGGATGCCCAGTTCCAGCTGGTCTCCGACAAGGATCTCACGGTGTGGCTGGGCGTGGGCACGTCGTATGTCCCGGAGCAGGAGATCGCCACGCTGGGTCTTTCCGCCGGCGGTGTGTCCGCGGCGGGGAAGATGGAGCTGAAGGCGTATGACTTCCGGGTGATGCTGATCCCCGAGGTGCAGATTTGCGAGGAGCTTGCCATGGGGCTGCGCCTGGGGTTGGGCGTGAGCCGCGCGGAAGGCACCGGCACGCTGACGGCCTCTTACGCCGGGTTCAGTGCCGGGGGCTCGCAGGAGACGTCCGAGACGCTCGTCCACGGCATCATCGGCGTGCAGGCCACGTGGGCGCTCACGGACAACCTGGGGCTTTTCGCCTACGTGGACGGCCGCTTCGGGAACGACCTGGAGTTGGAGGTCGAGGGGGTGGAGATCTGCAACGTGAAGGCGACCTCCTGCGAGGTCGGCCTTGGCCTGCAGTGGACGTTCTGAGGCGGGAAGGCCTCTGGCGGGGCGCGGCGTGTGCCGCGCCCCGTTTCGTTTGGTCTGCTGTGGTTTGCGTTGCGGGGGTGGGTGTGGTAGAATGGAGGGCAATCTTTGGTTCATAAAGGATTGTTTATGGCGAGCGATGACGCGATTGAGGTGAATGGCGTGGTGGTGAAGGTGCTTCCGGCGACGATGTACCGGGTGCGCCTGGAGAACGGCCACGAGGTGTTGGCGCATATCTCCGGGAAAATGCGCAAGTTCTTCATCAAGATCGCGACGGGGGACAAGGTGACGCTGGAAATCTCGCCGTATGACCTGACGAAGGGGCGCATCATCTACCGCCACAAGGTTTAAGCCTTTGCGGGCGCTTGCCCTGTTTCTTCTTTTGCTGTGCCTGCCGGCGTTTTGCCTGCGGGGGGCGGATGTCGCGGTGGTTTACGCGGTGGACGCGGTGGCGGAGGGAGAGCGGGGCTTCGCGCGGGCCTTGGCCGGCCACGTGCGCCGGTGGTACGCCGAGGCGGGGGTGGAGGCGGATTTGGTGGCGGATTCGGCCTTCCGCGGGGGGGATGGGCACGGGGTGGCGGTGCTGGTGGATTGTTACACGCCCAATGCGGCCTTCCTGGCGCAGGTGCGCCGGGGGATGGCGGCGGGGACGCGCTTCGTGGTGTGCTATTCGGGCTCGGCGGGGTTGGCGCGGCTTTTCGGCTTGGAGCCGGTGGGATACAAGAAGGACGGCCCGCGGCGGTCGATGGCCTTCTTGGCGAACCGCCCCAAGGGCGCGCCGGCGGAGATCGCGCAGACGAGTGAGAACCGCTTTGAGGTGCGCCCGGCGAAAGGTTCCGGCGCGGCGCCGATGGCGTGGTGGGTGGATGCGCGGGGGCGCCGCGCGGGGGTGGCGTGGTGGCGCACGGCGGGCGGCCATTATTGGATGACGCACGTGCTGACGGGCGACGGCGACGAGGAAGGGAAGCGGCGCCTGCTCCTGGCCATCGCGGCGGAGCGTTCGCCGGGGGTGTGGGCGGCGGCGGGCCGGCGTATTTTGGCGGAGGCCTCGGCGCCGTTGCGCGACGGGTCATTGCGCGAGCGCATCCGCCGCTTCCCGCGCGGGAGCGAGCAACGGGAGCGGTTGGAGCGCGCGGCGGCGTTGCTCGAGGCCCAGCGCGCGGCCGCGGAGGCGGCGTTGGGGACGGGTGGGGTGGGGGCGTACCAGGCGGCCCTGGATTTGCGCGATCTGGTGGCGCGGGTTTACGCGCAGACCTTCACGGCGCGGCGGGGCGAGACGCGCGGGGTGTGGGATCATTCGGGGATGGGGCTGTGGCCGGGGGATTGGGAGCGGACGGCGCGGACGTTGGCGGCGGCGGGCATCACGGACGTCTACGTGAACGTGGCGGGGGCGGCTTTCGCGCTTTATCCTTCGCAGGTGCTGGCGCGGAAGGGCTCGGCCGATTGCCTGGCCGAGGCTGTGGCGGCGTGCCGGCGCAATGGGCTGCGCGTCCATGCCTGGATTTTGGCCTTCTCGTGCGAGCGGGCGGCCTCGTCGGCGACGGTGGCGGGCTTTCGGGAGCGTGGGTGGACGCTGCAGGAGCCTTCCGGCAAGGAGTTGAATTGGCTTGACCCCTCGCACCCCGCGGTGCGGGCGCAGTTGGTGGCGGCGGTGCGGGAGATCGCCACGCGCTATCGGGTGGACGGCATCCACCTGGACTTCATCCGTTTCCCCGGCCTGCCGCAGAGCCTGGGGCCGCGGACGCGGGCGCGTTTCGAGGCGGCGCGCGGCCCGGCGCCGGGGTGGCCCGGGTGCGTCTCCCAGCCGAACGGGGCGCGGCGGCAGGACTTCCTGCGCTGGCGCGCCGCGCAGGTGGCCGACGCGGTACAGGCCGTGCGCACGTGGTTGCGGGCGAACAAGCCCGGCGTGCAGTTGAGCGCGGCGGTCTACGGCAAGTATCCCGCGTGCGTGGACAGCGTGGGGCAGGATTGGCTCTCGTGGCTGCGCATGGGCCTCATCGACGTGGCCGTGCCGATGAATTACACCGAAGACCCCGCGAAGCTGGCCGATTGGCTGGGCACGCAGACGGCAGACCCGAGGCTGGCGGCGCGGATCGTCAGCGGCGTGGGGGTGACGGCGGCGGAGAGCCGCCTGACGCCCTTCGAGGCCTTGCGCCAAATCGACGCCGCGCGCCGCGCCGGGTGCCGGGGCTTCGCGCTGTTCGACCTGGACGAGACGTTGCGCACGGCCATCCTGCCCGTCGTCAAAGCAAGGAGCGAGCCATGAGCGAAACCCTCCATGAAAGCCTGCGCCAGGCCCACGAGGCCGCACGGGCGTGGCTAGCACGGTGCCTCCGCGCCGACGAGCTGTATCTGGGCGCCGACGGCGGGATGTGGGTTTTCGAGCGTGACGCGCTGGGCGCCGGGTGCCTGGAGCTGGCCTATGCGCCGGAGGCCCCGTGCGAGCGCGCGACGGCGGCGCTGACCCTGCCCCTGGCCTTGCCGCCGGTCGCGACGGCGGAGGACGCGCATGCCCTGCTTGGCGCGGCGGCGGCCCTCCCCCCAGGCGTGGCGGTGACGGAGCTGGGCCTGGCCACCGACGAGCACACCCCCGCGGTGACGGCCCGCGTGCCGGCGGAGGCCCTCTCCACCGAGACGCTCGACGCGCTCTACGCGCGATTGGCCAAGGCCAAGCACTTCCTTGAGGACGACGCCCGCTGAGAGGGCGGGCGCGCCGCGAAAATTATTTTTCCGTTAGGCGAAAAAAGGGTTATCTTTCGCAAAACTTTTGATAAAATTATACGCAACTTGAACCACGCAATGCGTGGCGGCATCCGCGAGACAGTCCAAGGAGCCTCACCCAGCCATGGCGAAGAAGCAAGACGCGAAGAGCAACACGACCAAGAAGCCTTCCAAGGCGGCCAAGCCCACGGCGGCCAAAAAGCCCGTCGCGAAGAGCCCGGCGGCCAAAAAGACTGCCAAACCCGCGGTGCCCAAAAAGCCCGCCAAGAAGGCGGCGACCGCCAAGGAAGCTGAGAAGCCCGCGCCCGCGAAGCCCGAGAAGACGGTTGGGAAGGCGAAGCCCGCGCCCGCAGAAAAGCCCGTCGCCAAGAAGCGGAAGGCCGCGAAGACGCCCGCGCCCTTCGAGGACGAGGGGCCCGTGACGTTGGCCGAGGCGCAACAGCAGAAGCGCCGCCGCAGCGGGCGCAAGGCGAAGGCCGACCAGGCGGTCGAGGACGAGGCCTTGCTGGCCGCCCAGGAGGCCGAGGCTGAACCCGATTCGTTGAAGGATTTGGAAGCGGAGTTCAGCGGTTACACGGACTCCGAGAACGTGGGCGGCGTGCTCTACGACCACGCGCAGCACAGCGGCGTGCTAAAAGGCGGCCACCATGCCCAGGAAGGCGCCATCGAGGACGAGGAAGAGGCGCTCGAGGGCGGCGACGACGCGCTGGGCGGCCTGCGCGAGGGCTCGGGCCTGCGCGCGGTCTTCACGCAGTCCGAGGAGGAAGCGAAGAAGGCGCGCGTGCTGGAGGATTTGGACGCGCTCGAGGAGCGCGAGGAGTGCCGCGAGCGGATGCGCCAGCTGGTGGCGCTCTCCGAGAAGCAGAGCGGCGTGCTCTCCGTGAAGCAGGTGAACGAGCTTCTGCCCAAAGAGGTCATCAAAGACACGGAAATCGACCTCTACCTGAACCTGCTCGGCGCCATGAACGTGAAGGTGGTGGCGGAGGAGGATTTCGAGGACGCGGTGGAGGAGCGCGACGAGGAGGCTTCCTCCGGGCGCGTGGATTATATCGACGACCCCATCCGGATGTATCTGCACCAGATGGGCCAGGTGCCGTTGCTGACGCGCGAGCAGGAGGTGGAAATCTGCCAGCGCATCGAGGCCAGCGAGAAGGTCATCGTGGAGGTCTTCAACCGTCTGCCCGTGGCGCCGCGCCTCTACGCGTGGGTGCTCGAGGGGCTGGAGGTGGGGCGCGAGCGCTTCGACCGCGTGGTCTCCGACAAGTACACCGACAGCCGCGACCATTACGTCGAGGCCATGCACCCGGTCCAACGCGAACTGATCGATTTGGCCGACAAGATGGGCGCGGCCTACGCGGCGCTCGACAAGGCCGACCCGAAGAACGCCAAGGCCGTGGCCTCCGCCCAGGCCGCGCTCGACAAGGTCTGCGCCGAGATGCGCGCGAAGTATGACGCGCTCAACTTCAAGCAAAAGATGCTCGAGACGATCTGTTCCTACGCGCAGGACAAGTATTACAACCCCTACCGCGACGCGACGGAGATGCTCAAGAAGGCCAAAAAGGCCGGCAACAGCAAGAACAAGGCCAAGCGCGTGGCCGAGGCCGAGGCCCGCCGCGCCGCGTGCGAGCGCGCCTTCGGTATGTCGTCCGAGCGGTTCACGGAGAACTTCAAGACGTTGCGCCAGGCGTTGCACGAAGGCGCCCAGGCGCGCAAGGAGATGGTGGAGGCGAACCTGCGCCTGGTCATCTCCATCGTCAAGAAGTTCATGAACCGCGGGCTCAGTTTCCTCGACCTCATCCAAGAGGGCAACACCGGCCTGATGAAGGCGGTGGAGAAGTTCGAGTACAAGCGCGGCTACAAGTTCTCGACCTACGCCACGTGGTGGATCCGCCAGGCGGCCACCCGCGCCATCGCCGACCAGGCGCGCACCATCCGCATCCCCGTGCACATGATCGAGACCATCAACAAGCTCCTGCGCGTGCAGAAAAAACTGCTGCAGGAGCTCGGCCGCGAGCCCACCCCCGAGGAGACCGCCGAGGAGATGGGCGTGCCCGTGGAGCGCGTCCGCAGCGTCTGCCGCATGGCCCAGCAGCCCATCTCGCTGCAAAGCCCGGTGGGCGACGGCGACGACGCGCACTTCGGCGACTTCATCGAGGACAAAGGCGCCGAGCGCCCCGAGGACGCCGCCGCCTTCACCCTTCTCAAAGAGCGCCTGCGGGAGGTGCTCTATTCCCTCAACGACCGCGAGCGCGAGGTGCTCGACTACCGCTTCGGCCTGACCGACGGCTTCTCGCGCACGCTCGAGGAGGTGGGCAAGATGTTCAACGTCACGCGCGAGCGCATCCGCCAGATCGAGGCGAAGGCGCTGCGCAAACTGCGCCACCCCACCCGCATCAAGAAACTCTCGGGCTTCCTCGGCGAACGCTGAGGGCCCGGCCGCACCCAACAGAAAGACACACCACCCATCATGAGCCTGATCAACACCCTCCTCTCCCTCGTCGGCCTGGGCAAGAAGACCCCCGCCGGCCCCCAAGAGCGCATCGAGATCTACGTGGGCAACCTCAGCTACGACATGAACGACGAGCAGCTGGAAAAAACCTTCGCCAAATACGGCACCGTCCGCCGCGCCCGCGTCATCACCAACCGCTTCAACCACAAGAGCAAAGGCTTCGGCTTCGTCGAGATGGCCTACCGCGCCGAGGCCGAGAAGGCCATCAAGGCCCTCCACGACAAATCCGTCATGGGCCGCCGCCTCCGCGTCAACGAAGCCCGCAACGGCAAAGCCAAACACTGATTTCATCCCCAAGGAGACCCCCCATGAGCACGTCCACCAAGAACAAGGACAAAGCCGCCGAGAAGGTCCGCCTCCCCGGCAACCACCCCTCCGCTGAGTTCACCGCCGAAGGCCTCGCCCAAGACTTCCTCTGGAACATGCGCTTCTCCCTGGCAAAGAGCGGCGACCGCGCCACCGAGCGCGACTGCTACAAGGCCCTCGCCTACGCCGTGCGCGACCGCATCGTCGACCGCTGGATGGCCACGCAGGACGCCTACCGCGCCGCCAAAGTTCGCCGCGTCTACTACCTCTCCCTCGAGTTCCTCATCGGCCGCCTCCTCGGCAACAACGTCATCAACCTCGGCCTTGAGCAGCAATGCCGCGAGGCCATGGACTCCCTCGGCCTGGACTGGAACCGCCTGCGCGACTACGAGATGGACGCCGGCCTCGGCAACGGCGGCCTCGGCCGCCTCGCCGCCTGCTTCATGGACTCGCTCGCCACGCTCGACCTCCCCGCCACCGGCTACGGCCTGCGCTACGACTACGGCATCTTCCGCCAGCGCATCGTCAGCGGCGAGCAACGCGAAGAGCCCGACAACTGGCTCAAATACGGCTATCCCTGGGAAATCCAGCGCCCCGAATACGCCTGCCTCGTCGGCTTCGGCGGCCACGTCGAGCACTACACCGGGCGCACCGGCCGCGACGAATGGGTCTGGGTCCCCGCCCAGCAAGTCCAGGCCGTCCCCTACGACCTGCCCATCGTCGGCTACAAAGGCAAAACCGTCTCCACCCTCCGCCTCTGGAGCGCCAAGGCCACCAACGAATTCTCCCTGGACGAGTTCAACCGCGGCGACTACGTCGAGGCCGTCGAAAGCAAAGTCCTCGCCGAGAACCTCACCAAAGTCCTCTACCCCAACGACTCCACCACCGCCGGCAAAGAGCTCCGCCTCCGCCAGCAATACCTCTTCGTCGCCGCCAGCGTCCACGACATCCTCCGCCGCTTCCGCGAGGAAGGCCACGAATGGCGCCACCTCCCCAAATACGTCTTCATCCAGCTCAACGACACCCATCCCACCCTCGTCATCCCCGAGCTCATGCGCATTCTCGTCGACGTCGAGGGCCTCACCTGGGACGACGCCTGGACCTACGTCCGCGCCTGCACCGGCTACACCAACCACACCGTCCTCCCCGAAGCCCTCGAAAAGTGGCCCGTCCCCCTCATGGAGCGCGTCCTCCCGCGCCACATGCAGATCATCTACGAAATCAACGCCCGCTTCCTCCAGCAAGTCGCCACCCTCTTCCCCGGCGACGTCGCCCGCCTCGCCCGCATGAGCCTCATCGACGAAAGCGGCGACAAGTTCGTGCGCATGGCCAACCTCTGCCTCGTGGGCACCAGCGCCGTCAACGGCGTCGCCGCCCTCCACACCGAAATCCTCAAGAAGACCATCTTCAAGGATTTCTACGAGATCATGCCCACCCACTTCTCCAACAAAACCAACGGCATCACCCAGCGCCGCTGGCTCCTCAAGGCCAACCCCCGCCTCGCCGCCCTCATCACCGAGGCCATCGGCGACGGCTGGGTCACCGACCTCGCCCAACTCTCCAAACTCAAAGCCAAGGCCAACGACAAAGCCTTCCTCAAACGCTTCGCCGAAATCAAACGCGCCAACAAAGAGATCCTCGCCAACACCATCTTCAACACCCTCGGCATCCAGGTCTCCCCAGACGCCATCTTCGACGTCCAGGTCAAGCGCCTCCACGAGTACAAGCGCCAACTCCTCCTCGTCCTCTACATCATCATCCTCTTCAACAGGCTGATCGAAAAGCCCGACCTCGACGTCTACCCCCGCGTCTTCGTCTTCGGCGCCAAAGCCGCCCCCGGCTAC
The DNA here is from genome assembly GCA_944389585.1 of uncultured Kiritimatiellota bacterium. Classification (GTDB taxonomy): domain Bacteria; phylum Verrucomicrobiota; class Kiritimatiellia; order RFP12; family DVOR01; genus Spyradenecus. Next base: position 8,373 of record CALXMW010000009.1, on the reverse strand, counting down.
TGGGTCGCCAAGCTCATCATCCGCCTCATCCACGGCGTCGCCAGCGTCGTCAACTCCCACCCCCTCGTCCGCGGCCGCATCGCCGTCGCCTTCCTCCCCGACTACCGCGTCTCCCTCGCCGAGAAAATCATCCCCGCCGCCGACGTCTCCGAGCAAATCTCCCTCGCCGGCACCGAGGCCTCCGGCACCGGCAACATGAAACTCATGCTCAACGGCGCCATCACCCTCGGCACCCTCGACGGCGCCAACGTCGAAATCGCCCAAGAAGTCGGCGACGACAACATCGTCATCTTCGGCCTCAAAACCGAGGAAGTCGCCAAACTCCGCCCCACCTACAACGCCAAAGCCATCTACGAGAGCAACCCCGAGATCAAACGCGCGCTCGACATGATCCGACGCAACGTCTTCTCCCTCATGGCCCCTGGCATCTTCGAGCCCCTCCTCCAAAACCTCCTCGACTACAACGACTACTACATGCTCCTCAAAGACCTCCCCGACTACGTCAAAGCCCAAGACCGCGTCGAGGCCCTCTACCGCAACCAAACCGCCTGGAACAAAGCCTCCCTCATGAACGTCGCCTCCGCCGGCAAGTTCTCCAGCGACCGCACCATCCGCGAATACGCCGAAGACATCTGGCACCTCGAACCCTTCCAGGTCAAGTAAGGCACGCTCCCCCCAAACAAAAAAGCCCCGGCATCCGCCGGGGCTTTTTCATCCCATCGCCAGCCGCGCCTCCCCGCTTGCCCGGTCAATGCCCCCCAACCACAGGGTGGTCGCCCAGGAAGCACCCTGTCATCCATGGAAAAGCACTTGTCCCTCCCGCAGGAGAGGGATGTTACAGGCTTGGAGGCGTTCAGGCTTGGAGGATGTCGGCGAGCTCGGGGTCTTTGACGCGGAGCTCGTGGGGGGAAAGCCCCAGCAACTCGTGGGGGAAGACAATCCAATCGGCCGTCTCGCGGACGTAATAATCCGGGCCGAAGGGCACCAGGCTGGCGGCGGGTTTCCAATAGACCGTGGCGACGCGGGCGTCGGCCTGGGCCAGGCGCGTGAGGGTGGCCTCGGCGGTCTTGCCCGTGTCGAAGACGTCGTCGACGACCAGGACGCGCTTGCCGGCGAGGGATTCCAATATCGCGTCCGCGCCATGGAAGACGACCGCGTCCGTGCGTTTGCCGATGCCGGGCGCGTAAGAGGCGCATTTGACGATGGCGTGCGGGGTGGGGCGGCCCAGGTAGGCGAAGACCTCGCTGATGATGACGCCGGGCTGGGCCCCGCCGCGCCAGAGCGCGAGGATGAAGTCGGGCCGCCACGCGGGGTCGTCGAAAACCTTGCGCGCCAGGCGCGCGCAGTCGCGCTGGAAGGCGTCGGCGGAGAGGAAGCGCTTGTTCATGGGTAGGCCCTTTGGATGGCGGCGGCAAGGTCGGCATGGCATCGGCTGAGCCAGAGCAGGAGGGCGCGGTTGGCCACGGGCAGGGTGATGAAGAGCCCCACGAAGAAGAGGAGCGCGCCGAGCCCGCCCGCAAGGCCCAGCGCCATGGCGCCGAAGGCCCGCCCCGGCGCGTCCGCGATGAAGTTGCAGGTGGCGCGGCAGGCCACGCCGAAGGGCAGGGCGAAACGGTCGGCCAAGACAAGGGCCAGCCAGAGCGGCTGGGCCAGGAGCAACCCCACGGGGATGAACCCGAGGAGCGTGGCATGGGCCGCGGGGATCAGGGCGACGCACCAGAGGAGCAGCCCCAGCCAGAAGCAGGTGGCCAGCCGGTGCGGCGCCTGGAGGCGTTGGGCCAGGGCCATTTGCCCGACGAGGGTGCCGAGGGGGGTGTCTCCAAGGAGGGTTTCCTCGGGCTTGTTTGGCTCGAGGTGCCACAGCCAGAGGTTCGCGGCGGGGCCGAGGAAGAGCCCTGTGAGGCCGCCGAGGAAGAAGAGCAGGGCCAGGGCGGCCTCGCGCACGGGGTTGGCGCAGAAGAAGCGCCAGCCTTCGCGGAGGGCAAGGGGAAGGGGGCTCATTACAGTTGCCATTCAAGCTCGTCGTTGCCGACGGGGAGGGTGACGCGGTTCAGCGGCAGACCGTCCGGGCCGATTTTGCCTTTGGCCTCTGGGGTTTCGGTGGGGGCCTTGCGCTTGGCGGGCTTTTGCGCGGGCGCTTGGGCGGGTTTGGCCTCTGGCTTGGCTTCGGGGGCGGGTGCCTTGGCCTGGGGTTCGGCCTGGGGTTGGGGTTTGGGTGCCTCGGCCTTTGGCGCCTGGGTTTGGGGCGCTTGGGGCTTGGCGGCCTCGGGCTTGGGTCCTGCCTTGGGGGCGGCTTCTGGGGCGGGGGGCTCGGCGTCTTGGGGCTCGGCGGTTTGGGCGAGGCGGGCGTCGAGGAGTTTTTCGTTGAGGGCGAAGGTGCGCTGGGCCATCCAGATGACGACGCCGCAGACCATCGCGACGATGAGGAGGATGGTGACGGCGACGATGAGGAGCGTGGCGTTGTTAGGGTTTTTGGTTTCCATGGGCGGGGCCTTTCTGGGAGCGGAGGCGGAGTTGGCCGCAGGCGGCGTCGGCCTGGCGGCCTCGGCTGCGGCGCATGGTGGTGTGGATGCCGGCGCGCAGGAGGGCGTCGAGGAAGGCGAGGCAATCGGCGTGCGGGGGCGTCTGGCCGTCGAACTCGGCGACGGGGCTGAGGGGGATGAGGTTGACGCGGGCTTTGCGGCCGCGCAGCAGGCGGATGAGCTCGGCGGCGTGGGCGGGGCGGTCGTTGAGGCCGCGCACGAGGGTGTATTCGTAGGTGATGATGCGCCCGGTGGCGGCGGTGTAGGCGTCGCACGCGGGCAGCAGCACGGCCAGGGGCCAGCGGCGGTTCACAGGCATGAGGCGGTCGCGGATGGCGTCGTTGGGCGCGTGGAGGGAGACGGAGAGCTCGAATTGGACGCCTTCTTTGGCGAGGCGCTCGATGCCGGGGACGACGCCGCAGGTGGAGAGGGTGATGTGGCGCGCGCCGATGTTGGGGCCTTGCTGGCAGTTGAGGACGCGCAGGGCGCGGAGGACGGCGTCGTAGTTCATGAAGGGCTCGCCCATGCCCATGACGACGATGTTGTTGGGGTAGCGGCCTTGGATTTGGGCCAAGGCCATCACCTCGCCCACGATCTCGTCGGCGGCGAGTGAGCGCACGCAGCCGAGCTGTCCGCTGGCGCAGAAGGCGCAGTGCATGGCGCAGCCGACCTGCGAGGAGACGCATTGGGTGACGCGGCCGTCGGCGGGGATCCAGACGGTCTCGACGCGCTCGCCGTCGGCCATCTCCAGGAGGTGCTTGACGACGCCGTCGGGGCCCGAGGGGGTGCGTTCGACCTCGCGCGGGAGGGTGAGGGGGGCCTCTTGGGAAAGGCGGGCGCGGACGTCGCCGGGGAGGGTGGTGAGCGCGTCCCACGCGGCGACGCGGTCGCGGTAGAGCCCTTGCAGGATTTGCTTGGCGCGGAAGGCCGGCAGTCCGAGCGCCTTGCAGCGGGCGGCCCAGTCTTCGGGGAGGAGGGCGTAGGCGGGCTCAGGCATCGGGCGGGCCCCCCTCAAGGGATTGGCGGCCTTGGACGGCGCGGCGGAGGGTGAGCGGGTCGGCGTAGCCCACGCCCGAGCCGCAGGGCAGGCCGAAGGCCAGGCGGGTGAGGCGCACGCCGGCGGGGCGGAGGCGCTCGGCGATGTAGCCGGCGGTGGCGTCGCCCTCAAGGTCGGTGGAGAGGGCCAGGAGCACCTCGCGGATGGGTTCGGCCTTGACGCGCTGGGCCAGGGCGGCGATGCGGAGCTCTCCCACGCCCGTCTGGCGGCCGGGGGAGAGCTTGCCCATGAGGGCGTGGTAGCGGCCGCGGAAGGCGCCGGCGGCCTCGATGGCGTGGATGTCGGCGGGGTCTTCGACCACGCAGAGCAGGCCGTCGTCGCGGTCGGCGCGGGTGCAGAGGGGGCAGGGGTCGGCCTCGTGGGTGGTGAAGGCGCCGCATTTGGAGCAGAGGCAGACGCCCTCGCGGGCCTCTTGGAGGGCTTGGACGAGCGTGTCGAGCAACGTCTCCGGGCGCCGCACCAGGGCCAGCGCCGCGCGCTCGGCGCTCCGCCGGCCGAAGCCGGGGAGGCGCGAGAGGGCGTGGATGAGGTTGTCGAGCGGCTCGAGCATGGCTTAGCGCAGGCCGGGGAAGGAGCCATCCTTCATCATGCGCTGCATCAGCTGCTGGGTCTGGGTGCGCACGTTGTTGATGGCGGCGTTGAGGACGGTCTTGAGGAGGGTCTCGAAGCGCTCGGTCTTGCCGGCGCGCAGCTCGGCGAGGGCCTCGTCGGTGAACTTGAGCTGGGTGATGGAGCCGTCGCCTTTTGCGGTGACGGTGATGCCGCCGTTCTGGTGGGTGTAGGAGATTTTGTCGATCTCGGCCTGGAGGCGCTTGGCTTCCTTGCGCGCCTGCGCGGCCTGCTTCATCTGGTCCAAAAGGCCCATGGTCGTTCCTTTCTGCGTCCGTCAGACGAGCACGCGCCCGCCGAAGAGGCGGAGGGTGACGTTGACGATCTCGTCGATATATTGCCCGTCCGAGGATTGGAGGGGCTCGGCGGGGACGGGCGCCGCCGTGCCTGCTGGGGTGGCCGCCGGCTCGTGGAGGGCGCAGGGCGCGTAGCCCTCCTCGTCGTCGGCGACGAGGTCGTCCTCCTCCGCCGGCGGCGGTTGGGAAGGTGGGGTGGGGGCCGCCTGGCGGGGTGCTTCGGCGGCGGGTGCGGCGCGCCGCGGCGCCGCGGGGGCGGCCGCCGGACCTTGCGGAGCGGCGGCCGCCAAGCGTCGGATCGTTTGGTCCCGGAGCGCCGTCAGGCGGCGGAGCACGTCGTCAAGGGAGGCGGCCTTGGCGGCGCGGGCGCAGCGGATGAGCGTCATCTCCACGAGCGTGCGCACCGAGAGGGCGGCGCGGAGCTTGCCTTCCATCTCGGAGAGGAGGGCGGAGATCTCGACGATGCGCTGGGGCGGGGCGAGCTTGGCCTGGGCCTCGAGGACGGCGAGCTGCTCGGCGGTGACGTCTTGCTTGGCGAGTTCCGCGCCGGCCTGCTGGCAGACGAGGAGGTTGCGGAAGTGCCAGAGCAGCTCGGCGGTCATGCGGCGCATGTCCTTGCCCGATTCGTCGAGCGTCGCGACGGTGCGCAGGATGCCGGGGACGTCGCCCTGGAGGATGCTCGCGGCGAGCCCTTCGAGGGCCTCGCGGGAGACGAGGCCGAAGACGGCCAGCACGTCGGCCTCCGTCAGGTCGGTGCCCTTGAAGGCGATGAGCTGGTCGAGCGCCGAGAGCGCGTCGCGCAGGCCGCCGTTGGAGCCGCGGGCGATGGCCAGGAGGGCGTCGTCGGTGATGGCGATCTGCTCGGCGTTGCAGATGAGGCGCAACCGCCGCACGATGTCGCCCACCGAGATGCGGCGCAGGTCGAAGCGCTGGCAACGGCTGATGATGGTGGGCAGGACTTTGTCGCCCTCGGTGGTGGCGAAGATGAACTTGACGTAGGGCGGGGGCTCCTCGAGGGTCTTCAGCAGGGCGTTGAAGGCCGCGTTGGAGAGCATGTGCACTTCGTCGAGGATGAAGATCTTGAAGCGGCTGTGGGTGGGGGCGAACTGCACTTGGTCGAGCACGCCGTGGATGTCCTCGACCTTGTTGTTCGAGGCCGCGTCCAGCTCGATCACGTCCATGTCGCTGCCGGCGGCGATGCCTTTGCAGTTGTCGCACTCGCCGCAGGGGTGGGTGGTGGGGCCCTTCTCGCAGTTGAGGGCCATGGCCAGGATACGCGAGAGCGTGGTCTTGCCGATGCCGCGCGGCCCGATGAAGAGGTAGGCGTGCGCGATGCGGTCCTGCTCGATGGCGTTGGCCAGGGTGCGCGTGACGTGGCCCTGCCCCACGACGTCGTCGAACGTCTTGGGGCGCCACTTGCGCGCGAGCACTTCGTAGGCCATGTCAGCGACCCATCAGTTGCGCCACCAGGGCGTTGAAGCGCGCAGGGTCGGGCGGGAGCGTGCCCTCGGCCAGGCAGGCCTGCCCGTAAAGCAGGTCGATGGCTTCGTCGCGCTTCGTCCCGTCGGCCTCCGCGGCCACGGCCTTGATGAGCGGGTGTTCGGGGTTGAGCTCGAGGATGCGTTTGTCCTCGGGGACGCTCTGGCCCATGGCCTCCATCATGCGGCGCATGGTGGGGGGCAGGGCGTTGGGATCCTGCACCAGGCAGCAGGGCGAATCGGTCAGGCGCGTGGTGGGGCGCACCTCTTTGACGGTCGCCTCCAGGCGCTTCGCGAAGGCCTCGAGCGTGGGCTTGAGCGCCTCCTTCGCGGCCTCGAGGGCCTGCTTCGCCTCCTCGGCGTCGAGCCCAAGGTCGCCCTTGTCGGCAAAGACGATGGGCGTCTTGTCGTAATCGTAAAGCTCGCCGGCGATGAACTGATCCACCGGGCTGGTGAGGAAAAGCACGTCGTAGCCTTTGGCCTTCAGCTGCTCCAGGCAGGGACTCTGGCGCGCGGCCTGCTCGGTGTCGGCCGTCAGCATATAGATGGCCTTCTGCCCCTCGGGCATCGCGTCCTTGTACGCCCGCAGGCCGGTGAACTTGCCGTCCTTGAGGTTCTTGAAGCGCATCAGCTCGGTGACCTTCTCCTTGTTCTCCCAGTCGGAATGGAACCCCTCCTTGAGGAAGTCGCCAAGCGCCGCGGTGAAGACCTCGAAATCCTCGGGCTTCTCCTTGGCCATCTCGGCGAGGGCCTTCAGCACGCGGTTCGTGAGGTCGGCGCGGATCTTGCGGATGATCGCGTCGTCCTGCAACATCTCGCGCGAGACGTTCAACGGCAGGTCGCTGCTGTCCACCACGCCCTTCAGGAAACGCAACCACGACGGCGTCAGCTCCTCGATCTCATCGCCGATGAAGACATTGCGCACATAAAGCGAAAGCCCCCGCTTGCTCCCCGGCATCAACATCTCCATCCCCGCCGCCCTCGGGATGAACAGCAACGCGCGATACTCCAACGTCCCCTCCGCCGCGATGTGCAACACCCTCAACGGCTCGCCCACCCCCCGCAACGACTGCCGGTAAAACGCCTCATACTCCTCCGGCTTCACCTCGTTCCGAGAGCGCTTCCAAAGGGCCACCATCGTGTTCAACGGCTTGCCCCCCTCGGCATCCTCCTTCTCCCCCTTCTCCTTCCCCGCCACCTCCAAATAAATCGGATACGCGATGAAATCCGAATACCGCCGCACCAAATCACGCAACGTCCACTCCTCGGCGAACTGCGCCTGGTCCTCGCGCAAATGCAACGTGATGGCCGTCCCCGGAGCCGTCCGCGCCCCCTCATCCATCGTATACTCCCCATCCCCCGCGCTCATCCACCGCGCCGGCCGCTGCCCCTCGCCGCGCCGGAGCGACTCCACCGTCACCGAATCCGCCACCATGAACGCCGCGTAAAACCCCACGCCGAACTTCCCGATCAACTCCGGGACATCCGCCCCCTTCCCCTCCCGCAACGCCTCCGCGAACGCCTTCGAGCCGCTCTTGGCGATGGTGCCCAAAGCCTCCTCCATCTCCTCCGCGCTCATCCCCAGGCCATTGTCCTCCACGGTCAACGTCCGCGCCTCCGCGTCCGCCCGCAACGAAATCCGCCACTCCGGCGCCTCCGGCGCGATCGTCCCATCCGTCAACGCCAAATACCGCGCCCGATCGATCGCGTCGCTCCCGTTCGAAATCAACTCCCGCAGGAAAATCTCCTTCTTCGAATAAAGCGAATGGATCACCAAATCCAACATCTGCCGGATTTCCGCCCTGAACGCGCACGTCTTTGCCATAGCCATGAGACCTTTCTCCCCCTACTATAAGGGAACCCTATTATACCACACCCGCCCCTCCCCGCCAAACCCCTCCCCGTCCCCCCTCACCCCTCGGCCTCCTCACCCCCACGCCGCCCCCCACCGTGGCACTGCGAACAGTGTCAAAGCTCGAATTACGGATTGCTCTTCGAGGGAAACGTCTTGCCGACGTGGGAATGTGAACTGTGGCAAAGCATCGGCCGTGCGCACAGGTAAGCGGAGCGGGTCTTGCCGATGTGGGAATGTGAACTGTGGCAAAGCGGCGGCGGGGGCGAAATATTGATAACGGGGTCTTGCCGATGTGGGAATGTGAACTGTGGCAAAGCATATGGAAAATCCCTGAAATGATTTCGACGGTCTTGCCGATGTGGGAATGTGAACTGTGGCAAAGCGCCGGTCGGCGTCCCGTCTGCGTCCACCTCGTCTTGCCGATGTGGGAATGTGAACTGTGGCAAAGCGCGCCTGCCACCTGCCCGCGACCTTGACCTGTCTTGCCGATGTGGGAATGTGAACTGTGGCAAAGCGCGCCTGCCACCTGCCCGCGACCTTGACCTGTCTTGCCGAT
>CALXMW010000008.1 GCA_944389585.1 uncultured Kiritimatiellota bacterium | reverse complement strand
AGTGAAGGGCCTCATCGGCGAGGGTACTGCGGGGTTCGCCCGTGGGAGAGTAGCACGCCGCCGGGACTTTTCCCCAAGGGGCCGCGAGCATCCGCTCGCGGCCCCTCTTTTTTTGCATGGAGGTTTGGAAGCTTGGGCCCTCCCCACGCTGCGCGGCGCCCACAACGGCCACGCGGACAGCCAGCGTGAGCCAACCGCAGATTTCGCAAACTTTGGCAGATTGAGGGCCGCCTGCCACCGCCAGGACTGCCAGAGTGTTTTGCGAATGGAGTCTTTCGCCCTTGTGGATCGCCAAGCTTCTAAACTTCCACCTGGGTGGCTGATTTTGTTAAAATTAAAATATGTTTGCTTTGTTACGCCGTGGGATCTTTCTTGTCCGCTGTCCGTTGCGATGGCGGTTGGCGCGGCCATTCCGGAACGATGGCTCGCCGACAAGGCCGCGCTGACGCCCGGGGTCACGAAGGCGGAGATTTACCATACGCTCCCCACGCGCCACCGTCCCATCGGCGAATTGCCTGCCACGCTTGCACCCGCTTTCAAGACCCCGCCCACCGATCTCACCATCTTTGTCGGCGAGGCCTATTTTGTCGACCATTGCCTCAACCATCACCCGGATGTGCCGGACGCGGTTCACCGCCGCCTGGATGAGATTCTTGCAACCCCAGAAGAGGTCATCCTTGATCGCCGCGAAGGTCGCGATGCCATCATTCTTTCCAAGACCATCGACTCCCGTCTCTACCTTCTCGTCATCCGTCACTATCCCCCGCAACTCGTCTACAAGACCCTTTTCCCTGCCGACAAGGCGCGTCCTTACCCAGCGCTTCCACGGTGGAAGCCTGACCCGCCGACCAAGGGCACTCCGTCTGAATCGCTCGACCATGCCCGACCATGAAGATCTGTTTGAGCGCGCGGACCGCGCTGCCGAAGCCGCGCATGCTTTGCTTCGTGCCACACGCCTCCGCGAACGCTGGGAAGAGCGTGGCGCCGAGGTCCATCTTGTCGGCTCTCTTGCCACGGGGTTGCTCCTGAATCACCTCGACATCGACCTCCATCTTTACACTCCCACGCTTGATTCAACCGATGGCTTTGCCATCGCCGCCGAGCTTGCGCCGCACCGACTGGAGTTTCGCGACCTCTCCGACACACCCGAGCGTTGCCTGGAGTGGCACCTCTGGCTTCGCGACGCCGCCGCCCGCGAGTGGCAGGTCGACGTCATCCAAATGCCCCCCGACTCCCCCTACAAAGGCTACTTCGAGCACCGCGCCGAACGCATCCGTGCCGCTCTCACGCCCGAGACACGCCGCGCCGTCCTCGCCCTCAAGGACACCGTCCCGCCGGACGCCCACGTCCCCGGCATCCTCCTCTGCATGGCCGTCCTCCGGGACGGCATCCGCACGCCCGCCGCCCTTCGCGACTGGCTCCGCGACCATCCCCTCGACGGCATCCTCGACTGGTGCCCCTAGGCTTGACCTGGTGTGCGCTTCAGGGTGTACGTTACTGTGCATCCGACTTGGATACCCGAAAGGAATCAGACATGAACGAGCTCATTTTGTCCAATGGCGTGCGTATGCCGCAGGAAGGCTTCGGCGTCTTCCAAATCCCCGACCATGCGGAGGCCAAGCGCGTGGTGCGCGACGCGCTGGCGTGCGGTTATCGGATGGTGGATACGGCGGCGGCCTACTTCAACGAACGCGCGGTGGGTGAGGCCATCCGCGAGAGCGGGCTGCCCCGGGAGTCGCTCTTCGTGGAGACCAAGATCTGGGTGCAGGATTACGGCCACGAACGCGCGGCACAAGCGGTTGACGCGGCCTTGGCACGTCTGGGCCTTGACTACATTGACCTGCTTCTGCTCCATCAACCCATCGGGGATTGGCCGGGAGCGTGGCGGGCGTTGGAGGATGCCTACCGCGCGGGCAAGGTGCGTGCCATCGGCGTGGCGAACTGCTATCCGCACATGCTGGCCGACGTTTGCCTGACGGCGACGATTCGCCCCATGGTGAACCAGGTGGAGATCCATCCCTTCTTCCAGCAGGAGGCGAGCCTCGCCACCATGCGCGAATACGGCGTGACGCCCCAGGCCTGGGGGTCGCTTGCGGAGGGTGGGCATGGCCTCTTCACCCATCCCACGCTCACGGACATCGGCCGCGCCCACGGCAAGAGCGCCGCGCAGGTGGCCCTCCGCTGGGCAATCCAGCGCGGCATCGCCATCATCCCCAAGAGCACCCACCGCGAACGCCTCGCCGAGAACCTCGACATCTGGGATTTCGCCCTCTCCGATGACGAGATGGCCCGCCTCCGCGCCCTCGACCTTGGCCACAGCGAGATCGTCGACCACTTCGACCCCGCCTTCGTCCGGATGCTCCACAACTACCGCATTCACGATTGACCGGCGAGGAAAGCCGAAAGCCGCCGCGCGTTGAGGCCGCCCTTTGAGAGGATGAAAGGGGGCCCCGCGGGGCCTGCGGCTGAACCCGGGCGAGGCCGCCGACCTGCCGGGATGGCGGCGGCCCCGCTCACCGCGCCAGGCGCATCCGGAAGGCCGGCAGGGCGATGCCTGCGCGGATTGGGCGGACCTCCTGGACAAGGCGGTAGCCCCGCCTGTCGAAGAAAGGCCGCGCGGTGAGCGAGACGCGCACCTCCAGGTCGCCTGCCGCCAACGCCTCCATCGTCGCGCACAAGGCCGTGCCGATGCCCAGCCGCTGGGCCGTGGGCGCCACATAGAGGCAATCCAGATAGTCCGCGCCCTCCAGGTTCGCGAAGCCCAAGACCTCCCCCCGCGCATTGACGGCCACGCGCGTCTGGCTCCCCGCGAAACGCCGCGCCCAGGCCTCCCCATCCATCTTTTCCGGCGCCCAGGCCGCGAGCTGCTCGGGCGTGTACGCCCCTGCGCACCCCACGTGCACCGCCTGCCGGAAGACCCGCAGCATTGCCGGCAGGAGGCGATCCCCATAGGGCAGGATGGCCCAGGACGTCCCCGCCGCCTGCGGCGCCAGCGCCTTTTGCAGGTAAACCATGTCCCGGAGCCGCCGCCCGTCCTCGAAGATGGGGTGGTCGTACCGCTCGACGAAGAAGTCCCGCACCACGTGCGACCGCGTGAAGCCGCACTTGTGGTAAAAGGTGAGCGTCCCCGGCGCGTCGCCCGTCCCCACCAGCAGCTTTTCCCCCCGCCCGCCGAACCAGTCGGCGAGGAAGCCCAGCAGCGCCCTGCCGTAACCCCGGCGCTGCCGGCGCGGCCAGACCGACAGGTTTTTGACCTCGTAGACGCCTTCCCCCTCGGCCGTCACCACGCCGATGGCCTGCGTCTCGGCGTCCTCCTGCATCGCAAAGAGTTCGCCGCGCCACAGATAGCGCGTCACCTGATCCCATTGCTCGTCCCCCACGAGCAACAGCTCCCGGAAGCGCGCCTTCTGCCCCTCCGCGATGCGCTCAACCCATCTCATCCGCCCCTCCCTTCCCCGGCCTGGCGCGGTCAGCGGGCCTCGTCGAGCATGGCCTCGCCGATGTTGAGGCAGTCTTCCTTGAGGCGGCGGTAGATGTTGAGGACGTCGAGGACGATGACGACGCAGAGGGGGTCGAGGGTGGGGTCGTGCTCGGCGAGGCGGGCCATTTGGTCTTTGCGGATTTCCTTGACGCGGGCGGAGATGCCGGCGGCGTCTGGGTACATGTCGGCGAGGACGTCGGCGGCGTGGGCTTTGCCTTGACGGAAGGATTCGGTGACGGTGGCGGCGAAGGCGGCGCAGAGGTCGTGGAGGCCGAGGAGGGCCTGGCGGCCGCGGTCGGAGAGGCGCATTTTGCTGCGGCGGATGCGGATGAACTGTTTGAGGAGGGCGGCGACCTCGTCGGAGACGGATTCGTATTCGTCGGCGACGCGCAGGAGCATGCGGGAGCGGTAGGCGACGTCTGCCGGGAGGTTGGTGGACATGATTTGGCCGAGGAAGGCGGAGACCTCGTGCTGGATGACGTCGAGCTCTTCCTCGCGGTGGAAGATGTCGTTTTCGAGGTCGTCGTTGGTTTTGCCGGCGAGGACGCTGCGGAAGTCGTTGAGGAGCTGTGCGCAGCGGTCGGCCATGTGCTCGACCTCTTTGCGGGCCTGTTCGACGGCGACGACGGGGGCGACCTTGAGGGGGTTGAGGAGGGCAAGGCGGGGGAGCTCGCGGACTTTGGGGTCGGGGATGATGTGCTCGATGAGCCAGGCGAAGGGGCGCGTGAAGGGGAGGAAGACGCAGGTGTTGATGAGGTTGAAGGCGGTGTGGACGCCGGCGACGGCGAAGGTGAGCTGGGCGGGGGTCATCGCGTCGATGTGGAAGAGGCGGACGGCGGCGGGGAGGAGGAGGGGGAAGAGGGGCGCCATGATGAGGACGCCGATGACGTTGAAGAGGGAGTGGGCGAGGGCGGCGCGGCGGGCGTTGGTGGGGGCGCGGAGGGCGGCGAGCCAGGCGGTGATGGTGGTGCCGATGTTCATGCCCAGGACGAGGCAGGCGGCGGTGTTGAAGTCGATGGCGCGGTTGGCCACGAGGATGATGGCGATGCCGGTGGTGGCCGAGGAGCTCTGGACGATGGCGGTGGCGACGGCGCCCACGAGGATGCATTTGAGCAGGCCCGCGGCGGAGAAGCCGCCGTCCGCGCCGGTGGCGGAGAAGAGGGCCATGGCCTCGCGCATGCCTTGGGATTCGGAGATGGGCGAGAGCGCCCCGCTCATGAGCTCGAGCCCGAAGAAGATGAGCCCCAGGCCCAGCAGGATGAGGCCGACGAACTTCCAGCGCTCGCGCGTGGCGAAGAGGTAGACGATGGCCGCCACGCCGATGACCGACATGATGGCCGTGACGCCCACCTTGGGGAAGACCGCCACGAGCCAGGCGGTGACGGTGGTGCCGATGTTCGCGCCGATGATGACGTTGATGGCCTGCAGCAGCGTCATGATGCCGCTGGTGACCATGCCCACGACCATGACGGTGGTGACGGAGCTGCTCTGGATGATGGCCGTGACGAGCGTGCCGGTGAAGACGCCCGCGAAGCGGTTCGAGGTGGCCGCGGCGACGACCTTGCGCATGCGCGGGCCGGCCACGCCCTGGAGCCCCTCGGAGATCTGCTGCATCCCCAGCAGGAAGATGCCCAGCCCGCCGATGAGGCAGGCGACGATAGCGGCGCCGCCGGCGCCCCCGACGACGGTGAATTGGCCGATGGCCGCAAGGATGGAAGACATGGCTCTAACCTCTCTCTAACGCTTCGCTAACAGGCGCGCCCGCGCGGGGCACAAAAAAAGGCGCGGCACACGCTCGCCGCGCCCGTCGCTCAGGGATCCGGGATGAACAGCTTCTGGCCGACCTGCAGCTTGGTGGGGTCGGCGATCTTGTTGGCCTTCATGATGGCGCGCACCGAGACGCCATACGCCTCGGCGATGGCCGAGAGGGTCTGCCCGGCCTCGACCACGTGGCTGTAGCCCGAGCCGCGCGCGGCGCGCGCCTCCTCGCGCGCGGCGGCCTGCTGGGCGCGGGCCTGGCGCTCGGTGATGGCGCTGATGCGCCCGGAGAGGTCGTCGACGATCTCCCCGCGCATCCGCGACTGGGCGGCCTTGAGGGCGGCGAGGTCGGTGCGCAGGGCGGCCACCTCGTCCTTCGTGGCCAGGGCGGCCCTGCCCTCGCCGCGCTCCAGGGCCGCGAGGCGCGCGGACAGGGCGTCCTGCCGCTGCTCGACGGCGTCGAAGCGCGCGGCGAGGCGCTGGACGGCGAACTCCAGCTCGCGCAGGAGCTGCTGTTGTTGGGCGGCCACGCGCTGGGCGGGGGCCGGGGCGGCCAGGAGCAGGGCCGCGGCCAAGAGCGCCAGGGCCCTCACAGCGCGGCCTGCCGGAGTTTCTCGACGAGGACGTCGGCGCGGGTGACGCCGACGAGGCGCTCGACGGGCTGCCCGCCCTTGAAGAGGATGAGGGTGGGGATGGTCTGCACCTGGAAGCGGACGGCGAGGGGCTGTTCGCGGTCGATGTCCACCTTGCCGACGCGCACCTTGCCGGCGAGGTCGGCGGGCAGCTCCAGCTTGTCGAGGATGGCGCCCTGCATCTTGCAGGGGCCGCACCAGGTGGCCCAGAAGTCGACGAGGGCGAGGCCGGCGATGGCGTCCTCGAAGGTCGTTGCGTCCAAATGCTCAACCGTCATGGCACTCTCCTTGTGGAAGTTGACGCGGCCATTATAACAGAAACGCGCGCCGTTGCCAAAGCGCCCGGGCGGCTTTGCAAAGCGCCCGGGCTGTGGTATGCTAATGAATGAGATGAGAGTGATTGAGCAGCGCTTTTCCGTCCCCTTCGCCTATCCGGTCGTCTTCTGCCGCGGCCTCTTCGCGCCGGGGGACGAGACGGTGTCGGGGCTGTTGGCGCGCGACGCCTCGGCCCCCGTGCCCCACCGCGTGCTGGTGGTGATGGATCAGGGCGTGCGCGACGCGCACCCCGACCTGCCGCGGCGCCTCACGGCCTGGCTGACGGCACGCCGGGGGCTCATCGAGCTGGCCGCGCCCATCGAATACCTCCCCGGCGGCGAGTTCGCCAAGCGCCACGACGGCATCGTGGCCAAGCTGGCGAAGCTGGCCTACCAGACGCACTTCGGGCGCAAGGACACCTTCCTGGTCATCGGCGGCGGCTCCGTGCAGGACGTGGCGGGCTACGCCGCCGGCGTCATCCACCGCGGCTGCCGCGTCATCCGCGTGAACACCACCACCCTCTCGCAGGCGGACGCGGGGGTGGGCGTGAAGAACGGCGTGGACTTCGGCGCCTGCAAGAACTTCCTGGGCACCTTCGCCCCGCCCTTCGCCGTCGTCAACGACGCGGACTTCCTGCCCACGCTCCCGGACACGGATTGGCGCAACGGCATCGCCGAGGCCGTCAAGGTGGCCGTCATCAAGGACGCGCCCTTCCTCGGCTGGCTCCAGGCCCATGCCGACGCCCTGCGCCTGCGCGACCTGGAGGCGATGGCCCAGCTGGTCGAGCGCACCGCCGCGCTCCACCTGGCCCACATCGCCAACGCCGGCGACCCCTTCGAGCGCGGCTCGGCGCGGCCGCTGGACTTCGGCCACTGGAGCGCGCACCGCCTGGAGGCCCTCACCTGCTACCAGCTCTCGCACGGCGAGGCCGTCGCCATCGGCGTGGCGCTGGACATGGTCTACGCCTCGCTCCTGGGGCTGGTCACGCCCGCGGACTGCACGCGCGTCGTCGCCCTGCTGCGCGATTGCGGCCTGCGCGTGTGGTGCGACGAGCTGGCCCTGCGCGGGACGGACGGGCGCCTGGCCGTGCTCGAGGGCCTGCGGCAGTTCCGCGAGCATTTGGGCGGGGCGCTGTGCGTGACCCTGCCGCAGGGCCTCGGCGCGAAGACCGAGGTGCATGAGATGGACGAGGCGCGCCTCGAGCGCGCGGTGGCGCAGCTGCGCGAGCGCTACGCATAAGGAGAGAGCCATGAGCGTGAACGGAATCGTCGCCAAGCCCCTGGAAAACCCCGCCTGCCCCGCCTGCGGCGCGCCACTGCCCCCCGGCGCCGAGCCGCTCGCCGAGCTGGCCTGCCCCGCCTGCGGCAAAACCGTCCTCGTCCCCGGGCGCCTGGGCCAGCAATACCGCCTCACGCGGCTCATCGGCGCCGGCGGCATGGGCGCGGTCTTCGAGGCGCTCGACGAAGGGCTCCAGCGCAAGGTCGCCGTCAAGGTCATCCTCAAGGAAAAGGCCGCCGAGGACCCCGCCTTCATCGAGAACTTCAAGAAAGAGGCCCAGGCCGCCGGCCAGCTCAAAAGCCCCAACACCGTCGCCGTCTACGCCTTCGGCGAGGAGGCCGGGCAGCCCTACCTCGTCATGGAGCTGGTCGAGGCCGACTCCCTCGACCGCATGATGAAGGCTGGGCCCGTCATGCCCGCGGCCGTCCTCAACGTCGGCATCCAAATCGCCAAAGGCCTCAAGGCCGCCGCCGACGTCGGCATGGTCCACGGCGACGTCAAGCCCGAGAACATCCTCCTCGACGAAGGCCGCCAGGCCAAGCTCGCCGACTTCGGCATCGCCGCGCTCATGGGCGCCCACGCCGCCGCCAACAACGAGGTCTGGGGCACGCCCTACTACATCGCCCCCGAGACGCTCAAAAAGCAGAAGGTCGACTTCCGCGCCGACATGTACTCCCTCGGCGGCACCCTCTACCACGCCCTCGCCGGCGTCCCCCCCTTCGAGGGCGCCGACGCCGTGGCCGTCATGCAGGGCCGCCTCCTGGGCCCCGCCCGCCCCCTGCGCGAGCTCGCCCCCTCCTGCCCCGAGGGCCTCGCCAAGATCGTCATGCGGATGCTCGAGGCCGAGCCCGCCCGCCGCTACCCCAACTACGACGCGCTCATCGCCGACCTCGAGAAGGAGCTCAAGGCCGTCAAGGCCCAGATCGGCGGCGGCAAACGCATCGTCCTCAAAGGCGCCGTCCCCCGCCCCGCCGTCGGCCCCTCGCGCCCCATGCCCTCCGTGGCCAACCCCAACGCCCCCCTCATCCCCCCCAAGAAGGGCCTCGGCAAAGGCGCCATCGCCGCCATCGTCGGCGGCGCGGTGGCCCTCCCCCTCCTCGTCATCGGCGTCGTCCTGGCCATTGTCCTCGGCGGCGAGGAGCCCGCCCCCGCGGCTCCCGCCCCCGCGGCACCCGCCCTCTCCCCCGAGCAGGCCCAGGCCGCCGCGGGCCTTGCCGCGCTCGAGACCCTCGGCGGCGAGGTCGCCGCCCGCGCCACCGACCTCTCCGCCTTCCCCGGCGCCGCCGAAAAGATCGTCAAGGCCCTTGTCAACCAGGCCCGACGCGCCACCCTCCCCGAGCACGAAAGCTGGCTCCAACCCGCCGAGGGCGAGGCCCCCACCGCCATGCTCAAGGCCCTCCAGGGCGCCTACGCCAAGCAGGCCGCCCTCGCCGCCGCCGCCCAGGCCGCCGAGGCCGCCCGCAAGACCCTCGACGGCCTCCGCACCCAGGCCGCCGAGGCCGACCCCGCCGGCGTCGCCAAGGCCCTCACCGAGGCCCAGGCCGCCGCCAAGGCCCTCGCCGACGACCCCGCCGCCAAGGCCGCCGAGGGCAACCTCCGCGCCCTCCAAGACCTCCAGAAAGGCTGGCGCGCCGCCGTCGACCGCGCCCGCGCCGAGATGGAGGCCGCCGTCGCCGCCCGCTTCAAGGCCGAGCAGGAGGCCAAGGCCGAGGCCGCCCGCCAGGCCGAGCTCGAGCGCCAGCGCCAGGCCGTCGCCGACGAGGTCGCCTCCGTCGCCGAGATGGAGGCCGCCGTCTCGGGCAGCCTCGAGGCCTTCCGCCCCGACCAGGCCGCCAAGGCCTTCGCCGCCCGCGCCGCGCGCCTCACGTCCGACGAGGCCCAGGCCGCCGCCGCCCTCGTCGCCGAGCGCATCGACGCCCTTGGCCGCGTGCGCGAGTGGGTCGCCGCCGGCGCGAAGGATGGCTCCTTCGCCCGCTTCGGCCTCGCCGCGCCCACCGAGGAGGGCCTCAGCGTGAACGGCAAGCCCCTCTCGTGGGAAGACTTCGCCGTCCACCAATCCGGCGCCGCCGTGACCCTCTTCCGCGGCGCGTTGGCCGACGACCAGGGCGCCCGCGCCCTCCCCACCGCCGCCCGCGCCGAGCTGGCCATCGGCGCCCGGCTCTACGTCAACCGCTACATCGGCGCGGCCATGCTCGACAAGTCCAAGGTCTTGCGCGACCTCATGGACACCCTCGCCGAGCTTGCCGACCGCCTCCCCAACACCCGCGCCAAGCGCGCCCGCCTCGAGGGCCTCGCCCCCGAGGCCTGAGCCCCGCCCGCCGCCATGGGCCGCTTCCTCCTCTTCCTGGTGGGGCTTGCCGGGCTCCCGCTGGCCTGGGCCCTCGGCCGCGCCTTCCTCGACGGCCTGGCCGCCGGGCTGCTCTCCGGCGCGACCCTCACCCCCGGGTGCGTCGCCTTCGCCTGCGGCGGCGCGGCGATGGCCGCGCTCTATTTCTGGAAGGGGCGCGCCCTCTCCCCACTCTACGTCTTCGGGCATGAGCTGACGCACGCGCTCGTCGGGCTCTGCTGCCTGGCGCGCGTCCACCGCGTCAGCGTCCGCGAGACGGGCGGTTTCGTCGAGCTCTCCAAAAGCAACCTCGCCATCACCCTCGCGCCCTACTGCGTCCCCCTCTACCTTCTGCTCGCCCTTGGGTTCTGCGCCGGCGCGCGTTTCCTCTGGCCCGGCCACCTCTTCTGGCCCTGGGCCGCGCTCTTCGGCGCGCTCACCCTCTTCCACGTCCTCTACACCCTCGACGCGCTCCTCACCGTGGCCCAGCCCGACATCCTCGAATACGGGCGCCTCTTCTCCTACTGGCTCATCCTCACGGTCAACCTCCTCTTCGCCAACCTTGCCCTCCCCGCCGCCGGCCTCACCGCCCCCGGCTTCCAAGCCGCCGCCCTCCTCCACCGCGTCTTCGGCGCCTACGCCACGCTCGCCGAGACCGCCTTCGACCTCATCCCCAGCCGGGAGAAGCCATGAACCCCGTCGGACAGCTTCTTGACCTCCTCCAAGCCTCGCCCAACACCGTCGCCTTCACCGGCGCCGGCGTCTCCACCCCCAGCGGCATCCGCGACTTCCGCGGCAAAGACGGCATCTACCGCGACACCTTCCGCGGCCACAGCGTCGAGGCACTCTTCGGCCTCGACCTCTTTGAGCGCGACCCCTCCCTCTTCTACGCCTGGGCCAAGGACTTCGTCTACGGCCTCGACGCCTTCCGCCCCAACGTCATCCACGCCACCCTCGCCCGCCTCGAGGCCGGCGGCCTCCTCCGCGCCGTCGTCACCCAAAACATCGACCGCCTCCACACCCTCGCCGGCAGCAAGACCGTCCACGAGCTCCACGGCTCCCCCAGCCTGCACCACTGCCTTGCCTGCGGCCGCGCCTACCCCTACGACGCCGTCCAACCCACCGCCCACGCCGGGCGCGTCCCCCGCTGCGCCTGCGGCGGCGTCCTCAAGCCCGACATCGTCTTCTACGGCGAACCCCTCCCCGAGGCCACCTTCCAGGCCGCCCTCGACGCCTGCCGCCGCGCCGACCTCCTCCTCGTCCTGGGCACCTCCCTCACCGTCCACCCCGCCGCCCTCCTCCCCCGCGAAGCCTACGAATGCGGCGCCCGCCTCGTCATCGTCAACGCCGATCCCACCCCCCTCGACCCTCTCGCCATCCTCCGCCTCCCCGACCTTTCCGCCGCCTTCGCCGCCCTCTCCGCCATGCTCTGAAGGCGCGTCAGCGGGCGGCGGTCGTGTCCCACAGGCCGATGCGCTCGCCTTCGTGCCTGTCAATGCCGGTGTAGGAGAGGCTGGCGTCCTCGTAGCGCTTGAAGTTCAGCACGGCCAGGTTCATCAGCGCGTCGTTGAAGAGGCGCAGGGAGACGAGCAGCTTGAAGTCCTCCAGCGTCAGCCCCGTCACCCGCTCGAAGAGCGCCGTCTCCAGCTGCTCGATCACCTCGCGGAGGGTGTGTTCGCGGTAGTCCGTCAGATACATGAAGACGGGGATGCGCGCGGCGAACTTGATGAGCTTTTCCTGCACCTGCTTGCGTTTGCTCTTCAGTTCCTTCTCCTCGTCGGTCTGCTGTCTGCGCTCCTTGGGCGTCTTGTCCTTGCCGTCCTTTTTGGCCTTCTTGATGACGTCCGTGCGATTGACGATGGTCTCGAGGGTGTCGCGGCCGAGGTTGCGGTCGGCGATGATTTTCATCACGGCGTCGAAGGCCGCTTGGTTGGCCATCAGGCGCTTGAGGGTCTCGTTGTCCACGTTCACGAGCAGGGCGCTCTGCCAGCGGCGGGCCAGGAGGGTGGCCGCGTCGCCGGTGAAGGCGAGCTCCAACACCTGCATGGCGTTGATGGGGGTGAGCTTCCCGCCGTCGGAGTAGAGGATGGGCAGGAAGTGGATGAATTCGTCCACGCGCTCTTCGTCCGTCCGCGGGGCGTTTTCGTTGATGCTGAGCTTGCCGCTGTACTCGGCCACCTGGCGCAAGGCGCGGTTCGGCGCGAAGTCCAGCACGTAGCACTGGCGCTTGATGATGACCTCCCGGCCCTGTTCATCGCGCGTCGTCCACGGACTCTGCACACGAAACGCCGCCTGGAAATAGGTCTCCGGGCTGTTCAGGTTTCGGAGCATCAGGATGCCGCCCCAGGGTCGCACCGTCACGCCCGTGGTCAACTTGCCGCAGGTCAACGTGATGGTCTTCGAGGCCATCGGGTCGGCCGTCTTTTCCTCCACCGCGTCCAACGCCTCCGCGCCCATGCCCACATGGTCGCCCGCGCACACGATCACCCCGAAGTCGTGCCACCACGTGTTCCGCTTCGCGTGCAACAGTGCGTCCATCGCCTCGCACGCCGCCACGCTCGGCAGGAACCACACCGAGTGCTGCAGCGCGTCGGCCAGCGCCCCCTTGGCGAAGGGCAGCTCCACCGGCTCGCGGATCTTCAACCCCTCCACCTCGGTCGGCAGGTAACGCCCGCGCAGGTAGTCCAGCCACTGCTGCACATGCTCCTCCCACACGAAGCGCGGCACCCCGTCCGCCCCCTTCGTCGTCGAGAAGAAGACATTGAGGTCGAACTCGTTGAACTCCCCCGCCTCCGCCACCTTGCGGATGGCCTCCGGCAGGCGATAGGTCAGCATCACCATCTGCGGCAGCGCCGCGTAGGGGTTCGCCCCCGGCCCCTGCCAAGCCTCCTTCGCCCGTTGCTCGTCCGCGTAGGTCCAGCCATAGACCTGCTCCTCGATGAACTCCCCGCTCTCCAGCGACCGGAAGGGCGTCCCCGAGAGGTAGAGATACCGCTCCGCCTGGATGGGCAGGTCGTCCTCGGAGAGCCGCTCCGCCCCCGTGGGCTTCGCGCCCTCTGCCGCCTCGACGGCCTCCACCTCCTTCTCCTCGTCCTCCTTCGCGAAAAGCTCCTGCGCCCGCTCGCGCCACGCGCCGTAGTGGTACTCGTCGAAGATGACGAGGTCCCACCGCTCCTCGCGCACCCACTTGTGATGTTCCTTGATGCCGCCTGTCTTTGGGTCATAACCGAGGAAGTCCTGGAACGACCCGAAGCAGACGATGGGCCGCCGCCCGTCCGTGCGCAGGTATTGTTCTTCGAGGTCCGGCACACCAGGTCCGTCCAGCTTCCGGACGAACTGCCAGCCCGCGAAGTCCACGTGCGTCAGGCAATCCTCCTCCCACGCGCTCACCACCGCCGGCTTGAAGGTCAGAATGAGGATGCGCTTAAACCCCATCTCCTTGGCCAGCTCATAGGCCGCGAAGGTCTTGCCGAAGCGCATCTTCGCGTTCCAGAGGAAACGCGGCTTCGTCCCGGGCTCCTCCTTGGCCTTGCGGCGGAAGTAAGCCGCCGTCAGCCGCACGGCCTCGGCCTGCTCCGGGCGCATCCCGAAGTCCCGCGTCCGCGCCGCCTGGTAATCCTGGCGGTTGCGCACGGCCACAATCGCCGCACGCACCTCGTCCACCCCGCACCGGAACCACTCCCCGTCGGGCCGTTGCACCCCGTGTCGTTTCAGCAGACGGTGTACCGCGTGGTCGTCGAAGGTCGATCCATCCCGCCGCATCGCAGACTCCCGCAGGACGATTTTGTGGATGGCGAAGGGGAGCTTGATGTTCGCCACCTGCTCCCGCACGCGCGTCTCCACGTCGCGCTCCGTGTAGCCCACCTTCAGCAGATCCCCATAACCCTCCGCCTTCAGCGTGTAGGCATAAATCATCGGCCGCACCGCGGCCCGCCCCTCAAGCACAAACGCCTTCGCCATCTCACACCTCCATCGGCTTCACCATGCTCTCAATGAACGCAATCTCCTCATCCGTCAGCCCATACTTCGCATACAGCTCCTCATCCGTCCACGCCTTGCTGAAGTCCTGCATCGGGACAAGTTCATAAACACGCGATGTGGCGTCTTGGGTGATTTTCTTTAGGAATACCATGAAGCGGAAGAAGCGTGTCGCGACATAGCTCCTAACATTCAAGGTTGTCCGCTTATCTTTGAATGGCCCTATCACGATGTATGTTTCGGAACAACAACTATTAGGTCTCCCAAGTAATGGTACGCCAAGTATTTGATGAGGAAAGATTTCGCCAGCGCCATACGCCTTAGAAATATACAGCTTCCATAGAGGGATCCATTCTCGTCCTTTCGGTACCTCATCTAGTTTGATAGAAGCGGTTCCTCCATTACGATAGAGCGTGATCGATTTTTGGGAAGGAGACGGTTCCCCTGTCACGGTTGTGTCAAACCCAAATGGTTTACGGGCACTGACCAATGTCTCAAAAGATTTCTCTCTCTGAGTTTTAACCTTTCGGTAGATTTCAACACCAAGTTGGTGACGAATGAAGGTATCCACGCCAGGTTCAAGCAAGAAGCGGAAACCTTCGGAAATAACCTTAGAACCGTCATGTGTAACGATATGGCAGGGACCGTCGTGATTCTTGTCGATATGAAAGTAACACACCCCTCCTTTGATTTCCACACCATTGCCGAAACAAGCATTGGCATCCATGAAATCATGCAGTTCTGAGATATGCCTGTCATGCAACATAGCCGCGCGGAAGTCGTTGAGGCCTTTGCCGCCGGCGAACCAACGAGAGGGGATAATCATGACGAGGTGGGCGGGATTGAGCTTCTTCGCAGCCTCCACGAAGTCTTGGTAGATGGGACTGGCTCCCGTGCTCTCCCCGGCGTCCTGAAGTTGATAAGGCGGGTTGCCGATGATGACGTCGAACTTCATGTGGAAGACCTTTTCGGGGTTGACGCCATGGATGAAGGCGTAGGCGTGGGATTCGGCGCGCTTCTCGAAGACGTCCCGGGAGGCGCCGCAGAGCGTGCACCTGCCGTTCTTCCAGGCGTGCGCGGCGGGCGGCAGCGGGATGTTGCCCTCGGGCGCGTCGAAGCGGGAAAGGGCGTACCTGCCGTCGGCGAACTTGGAGCAGTAGACCGTGCGGCGGGAGGTGAGGGCGGTGAGTTCGGTGATGGCGAAACCGAAGAGCTGTTTCTGGAAGATGTGGTCGAGGCGCTCCTGCAAGTCTGGGAAGACCGGTTCCAAGCCCACAATGAGGCGCTTGGCGATTTCGCGGAGGAAGACGCCGCTTTTGCTGCAGGGGTCGAGGAAGGTGGTCTTGGGATTGCGGAAGAGTTCCTGCGGCAGGAGGTCGAGCATGGCGTTGGCCACGCGCGGTGGGGTGAAGACCTCGTCGTTGGAGAGGTTGGCCAGGCACTCCAGCACGTCGGGGTTGCGGCCTGTTTTCTCTTGTTCCATGGGTTCTCCTTACAGGGCAAGCAAAGGTTGGTAGGATCCGTCGGCGCGGAGTTCTGCCATGCCCCACTCGAAGCGTCGGAGGTGTTGGGGCGTGGGCGGCTTGACGGGTTCTGCGGCGACAGGCTTTTTGGGGGCGGGGAGTTCCCCGCCCAGTTGCCAGTAGGGCAGGGGGCCGATGGCGTTGCCGCAGTCGTGGACGGAAAAGAGGGAATCCGTGTCGGCCGCTTGGAGGAGCGCGGAGAGGCGCTCTTCCGTCCCGCGCACGTCATCGCCCTCCCACTGCCAGTCCACAAAGACGACGGCGGGGGTCTCCTCCGAGCCGTCGGGCTTCAAGGTGTTGCCGTGGAGGATGTTCCACTCCAAAACAAACTGCGCGGATCGCTCGCAGCCGGCCCAGCGCGGGCCGCGGCGGAGTTTGGCGTTGTGGGCGCCGGCCCAGAGGCGCAGGAGGTTGGCGCGGCAGTTGCGCACGTTGTCGGGGAGGATGTCGATGCCGTAGAGGGAGGTGAGGGCGCGAAAGGCCTCGCGGCGGAAGTGGGCGGTATCGTTGCGGCCACCGGCCTCGGCACGGGCGGCGCCGAGTTTGCGGCGGAGAATCTCGACCAGGAAGTTGCCATCGCCGCAAGCGGGTTCGAGGAAGCGGGCGCCGACGTCGGCGCATTGGGCGGCGACGAGGTCGCACATGTCGCGGACGAGCCAATCGGGGGTGAAGACCTCCCCATGGTCCCGCACCCGTTTGCGGGACTTGATGAGTCTCTGTTCCGTTTCGTTGGCCTTCGCCATTAAAAAAGCACGCTCCCTTTGCGTGCTCCAAGCGAGGGCTTCGGACCCATAGGGAAACACGTAAAAGGGAAGCGTGCCAAAACGGCACGCCTCGCCTAACACGTTGCTTCCCTAATGAAAGTTCCGAAGTTTCGCTTGGAGCAACTTTGTTACGCTTAGCGTAAGAGGTGCCGCGACTCACCCGCAGCGTGGCATTAGGATAGCAAACTTGGCGGCGCGTGTGTGCCGTCTTGGGGCGTGGGCATAAAAAAAGCCCCTGTGGAGGGGCTTGGGAAATTGGGGCGAAAGACGGGGCACGATCCCGCGACAACCAGATCCACAATCTGGGGCTCTACCAACTGAGCTACTTTCGCCAGAAATGTGGGGTGTAAGATAGCATATCGCGGGGGCGTTGTCAAGGGGTTGGTGCGGTGGGCGGGGTGTGGTAGAATGGGGGCGCCTTCGCGTGGTGCGGGGCGGGAGGTTTGGCGATGCGGGTTTGTTTGCTTGGGCCGATTTGGGGGGATGTGTGCGGCGCGCCGTATGAGTTCGCGCCGGAGCGGGAGGCGGGGCGGGTGGATTTGGCGCACCCGGGGCAGCGGTTCACGGATGACACGGTGCTGACGTTGGCGGTGGCGAAGGCGATCGTGGAGGGGCGGCCGTATGGGGAGGTGATTTTCGAGCTGGCCTCGCGGTATCGGGATCGGGGGTTCGGGGGGCGGTTTTACCGGCGGTGGGTGGTGGGGCGGGATCCGCGGCCGTATGGGAGTTTCGGGAATGGGGCGGCGATGCGGGTGGCGCCGGTGGGGTGGGCGTTCGAGACGGTGGGGGAGGTGTTGGCGGAGGCGGGGGCGTCGGCGGCGTGCTCGCATGACCACCCGGATGGGGTGGCGAGCGCGCAGGCGGTGGCGTTGGCGGTGTTTTTGGCGCGCAAGGGGCAGGACAAGGAGGCGATCCGGGGGGCGTTGGAGGGGCGGTTCGGGTGGGATTTGTCGGCGTCGTTGGGGGAGATCCGGGAGGAGGCGGCGCGGGTGGGGTTTGATGAGACGTGGCGCTCGGTGCCGCCGGCGGTGGGGGTGTTCCTGAACACGGAGTCGTTCGAGGCGTGCCTGCGCGAGGCAATCGCGTTGGGGGGCGACGCGGACACGCAGGCGTGCGTGGCGTGCGCGGTGGCGGAGGCGTATTATGGGCCCGACGAGGGGTTGCTGCCGCGCGTGGCGGCGCGGCTGGATGGGCCGCTGCTGCGGATTTTGGAGTCGTTTTCGGCGAGGTTTGGGGTGTAGGGGCGGAAAATGGCCCCGGGCGGATCGCCTCGGGGCCTGGGTATGGAGGGATAGGAGAAACGAGGTGACGTGGGTTCCCACGTCCACGCTTCCAGAATAGCACATCGGGGGGCGCGGGGGGCGGTTCTTTTGGGGGGTGCGGGGCGTGCGTACAGGCGTAGGCACGCTCAGGGGGCCAGGCGGTGGACGCGGTGTTCCTCGTCTTTGTTGAGGACTTCGACGAAGGGGCGTTTGCCGCGGACGAAGAGGCCGTGGACGGCGTCGTGGCCGCAGCGGGCGATGACGTCTTGGATGAGCCGGATCATGGGGCGGGTGATGGTGAGCCCGGGGATGAAGACGGGGATGCCGGGGGGGTAGGGGACGAGGAGCTGGCTGGCGATGCGGCCTTCGCTTTGGGCGAGGGGGACGAGCTCGCCGTCGCAGAGGGCGGCGTCGCGGGGGAGGACGGCGGGCTGTCCGGAGACGGCTTGCTCGAGGCTGTCGGCGTCGGCGGGGGGGTGTTCGGGGGGGCCGATGGCCTCGCGCATCTGGCGGATGCAGCGGAAGAGGTATTCGAAGTGCTCGGGGACGGTGCCGACGGTGACGAGGAAGAGGACGGTGACGGGGGTGGCCTTCTCCCATTGGATGTGGCTGTCGTGGAGGAGGCGGCGGAAGGCGGCGCAGGCGGCCTCGTCGCGGAAGACGAGGATCATCTTGAGGGGGTCGTGGAGGTAGCCCTGGGCCTTCCAGGAGGGGTCGCCGCCGGCGATGGCGCGCAGGCCGGCGAAGCAGTCGTGGATGGGCCGCCCGACGAGGTCGGAGACGCGCCGCTGGAAGTCTGCCACCCAGCGGAGGCGCTCGTCGATGAGGCGCAGGCCCTCGAGGCGCATCTGCACGCCGGCGATGTCGAGCGTGGCGAGGGTGGGGTAGTGCGGGGAGGTGGAGTGCCAGTAGCGGAGCATCTCGTGGAGGTCGTGCGAGAACTTCTCGTAGGAGCCGTGGCCGTGGAGGTGGAAGCGGCGGCGGAGCCAGCGGTAGGGGCGCGAGGAATCGGTCTCCAGGAGGGCCTTGAAGCGGTTGGAGACGTGGATCATGGAGGCCTGCGAGAAGGCGGCGAGGGCCTTGTGGGTGGATTGGACGGCGAGGTGCGCGCCGCCGAGCTCGGAGACGGCGCCGTAGCGGCGGGCCCCGCCTTCGGGGTGGGCGTGGGTGTAGTAGGGGTGGAAGGCGAGGTAGGGGGCCCAGGCCTCGTCGGCGTAGAAGAGCAGCCCGGCGCGCTCGCAGAGGCGCCCGATCTCCCAGACGGGGTAGAGGATGCCCTCGTAGGTGCAGGTGGTGATGACGAGCATCTTGGGGCGCGCGGGCTCGGGGAGCGCGGCGGCGCGCTCGAGCTCGGCGCGCAGGTCCGCGAGGGCGACGGGGCCCCAGACGCCGAGGCGGGCGTTGAAGCGGGCCGGGAGGTAGCGCGGGACGGCGCCGGCCATGACGACGGCGTGGTGGACGGATTTGTGGCAGTTGCGGTCCAGGAGCACGGCCTCGCCGGGGCGCAGGAGCGTCATCAGCATGGCCTTGTTGGAGGTGCTGGTGCCGTTGGTGACGAAGCAGCTCTGCGCCGAGCCGAAGATCTCCGAGGCCAGGCGCTGGGCCTGGGTGAGGGGCGAGCGGCCCTCCGGGTCGGAGAGGTCGCCCAGCGACTCGACCGACACGGAGAGGTCGGTGCGGAAGATCATGGAGGAGAAGGCCGCGTGGAAGCCGTGGAGGAAGGGGGAGCGCTCGAAGGCGTTGCCGTTGTTGTGCCCGGGGGTGTGCCAGGCGGTGCCGGCGCGGCGGCGGACGTACTGGCGCAGGGCGTCCCAGAAGCGCGGCAGCCAGAAGGAGGCGAAGAGGTGCCCCAGGCGCTCGCGGTGGCGCGCCGGGTTGGCCAGGACGGCGAAGGGCTTCTGCGCCCAGCGGCGGTTGGGGAGGCGCAGCTTGGCGTGGCCGGGGCGGGTGACGAGCACCTTGGGGATGGCCGGGAAGTAGGCGAGGAACCAGTCGGGGAGGGGCAGCCCCGCGACGGTGTGCGCGAAGAGCGGCCGCCCGCCCAGCTCGTCGTCCAGCAGGAAGAGGCAGCAGCCGCGCCCGGCCTCGGTGAGGGCGCGGCGGCCCCCGCCCGCGGCGAAGAGCGCCTCTTCCAACGCCTGCGGGGTGCGCACGGCCACCAGGCGCAGGGCGGGGTAGTCGAGCGGGTCCTCAAAGGTGAAATGCTCGCGGCAGAAGGCCTGGAAGACGTCCGAAAGGCCGTATTCCAGCTCCTGCAGGAAGGCGGGCGTCGCCTCCGCCGCGTCGGTCAGGTAAAAGACGGTCTGGGGCTCCACGCGCGCCTCCCGGGGCTACGGGCAAAGAAAAGGGCCCGCGCCCCGGCGTGCCGGGCCACAGGCCTTTTCGCGTTTGCGCATCGCGCTTACTCCGCGACGATCGCCTCCATCGGGCAGGCGCCGGCGCAGGTGCCGCAGCTGACGCACTTCTCGGCGTCGATGACGTAGGTGGGGTCGCCCGCGGAGATGGCGCCGACGGGGCACTCGCCCGCGCACGTGCCGCAAGCAACGCACTTCTCGGTGATTTTGTAAGCCATGGTATTGCTCCTCATTCGCGTCTCCGCCGGGCACCTTGCCCGCTTCGACTGCCAAGACTGTAGCACATCCCCGGCCCCTTTGCCGAGCCTAAAGGTTTCCCCGCGGCCCTCAGGCGCGCGCGGCGAAGGCCTCGTGCGCGGCCTGGAGGAGGGATTTGAGTGCCTGGTAGGCGGCGGCCTCGGGGTTTTCCACGGCGATGCGGCGCTCGGCGGCGAGGGCCGCGAGGCCGTGCTCCTGGGCCAGGCGCTGGGCCTCCTCGGGCGCCGGGCGGCGGCGGGTCTGGGCATCGCGCAGCACGTGGCAGTCGGCGCGCAGGGCCAGCTCCTCGAGGCGGATCTCGGCCACCCAGGCGCAGTCGTAGGGCTTGCCGCCCAGGCGCAGGGTGCGCGTGAGGACGAGGCGCCCGCCGGGCTCGGCGGCGAGGCCCTCGGCCAGGCCGGCGGCGCGGAGCTTGGCCTCCAGGCGGCGGGCGAAGCCCTCCGATTCCTCGGCCAGCTCGCGGCGGAAGGCCAGGAGGCCCTCAATCTTCTCGCGGTTGCGGTCATAGAAGCGCAGCGCGTCTGTCAGGTCTTTCATCGTTTCGGCTCCTGTCGCCCGTTCGAGTTCCGTCATCCAATCGGCGAAGGCGGCCCACCAGAAGGGGTCCGCGCCGCGCAGGTAAGCCGGCATGAAGCGCCGCGCCTGCCCCACGAAGGCCGCCCACGGCTCGGCCACGAAGCCCGCGGGGGCCTCGTCGGCGCCCAGCGCGAGGGCCAGGTTGTGGCGCTTGCGGGGGTCGGGCGGGGCCTCGGCGCCCTCGGGCACGGCGCCCAGGGCCAGCCAGAGGCGCGTGCGGGCCGTCTCGAGGCAGAGGAGGGCGCCCTCGCGGCGGAGGGCCGTGACGCGCCGGGGCGGGGGCTCGGCGGGGGCCCCGGAGGCGCGCAGGAGGGCCGAGAGGGCCAAATCCCCCAGGCCGTGGGGCTCGCGCGTGTCGAGGAAGAAGGGCAGGGGCGCGAGGAGCGCGCCCAGCCCGGGCGTCAGGCCGAAGAGGGTGCGCCGCCGCGGCCCCCGGCCCAGCAACCGCAGCTCCATCGCCGCCTGATCCAACTTCGCCTGCGTGATCATGGCAACAGTGTAGCACATTCCCGGCGCGCGAACTCACGAAGAACTAACACCCGCGCGGTCGCCCCGTGCGCTATCATAGGGCGCATGGAAACGACCGAGAAGCTGGCCCTGATCGACGTGGGCTCGAACACCATCCGCGCCGTGGTCTACGGCCGCCGCGGCAACCGCGTGCGCAAGCTCTACAGCGAGCGCGAGTACACCGGGCTCATCGCCTACGTCTCCAACGGCCGCCTGACGGAGGAGGGCCTCTCGCGCCTCTGCGCCACCATGGCCCACCTGAAGCGCTTCTGCGCCCTCTGCCGCTGCGAGGGCGTGACGGCCTTCTCCACCGCCTCGCTGCGCGGCGTGACCAACCGCGTGGAGGCCGTGGAGGCCGTGCGCAGGCTCACGGGCATCGAGATCCTCCCCCTCTCGGCCGAGGAGGAGATGGCGTGCGACTGCGCGGCCCTGCGCCACGCGGGCCTGAAGGCCGGCTTCGCCTTTGACCTGGGCGGCGGCAGCTGCCAGGTCTTCCGCTTCGACGAGGCGGGCCTGGGCGAGGGCGCCTCGCTTCCCTTCGGCTGCCTGACGCTGGGCGAGCACTTCGTGCGCCGCGGGCTCTTCCCCGACCGCGAGGAGGCCCGCGCCATGCGCCGCTACGTCCGCGGCACGCTCGACGAATACCTCCCCGGCTTCGCCGGCGCCGAGCCCGCCGTGCTCCACGCCATGGGCGGCACCGCCCGCGCCGTGGCCAAGCTCCTGCGCGCCGCCGGCCAGGCCGCCGACGAGGACGGCGAGAGCCTCTGCGTGCCGCGCGAGGCCCTCCGCGCCCTCCTGCGCGAGGCCCGCAAGCGCGAAGGCCGCCTGGTGGCCACCCTCCGCCGCGTCATCCCCGGGCGGATGTCCACCCTTCTGCCCGGCGTGCTGGCGATGGAGGCCATCGCCCGCCATCTGGGCTGCGAAACCATCGAAGTGACGCCCACCGGCGTCAGGGAAGGCTTTCTATGGACGAGACTGTTGCCTACGGCTGCACCCTCAACCGCGAGCTGAGCTGGCTCGCCTTCAACCGCCGCGTGCTCGAGGAGGCCGCCCTTGAGGCGCGCCCGCCCCTGGATCGCCTCACCTTCCTGGGCATCTTCCAGAGCAACCTCGACGAGTTCTACCGCGTCCGCCTCGGCACCCTCCTTGACCAGATGGCCCTGGAGCCCCCGCCGATCGACGACAAGACCGGCTGGACCCCCGCCCAGCAGTTCGACGCCGCCCGCCGCGAGGCCGAGCGCCTGACCGACGAGGCCGGGCGCGTCGCCCAGGGCATCCGCGCCGCGCTCCAGGCCGGGGGCGTCTCCTGCCTGCGCCCCGAGGCGCTCGAAGGCCCGCGCGCCGCCGCCATGGCCCGCTATTACAAGGACGAGCTCAAGCCGCTGCTCTCCCCCCTGGCCATCGACGCCCACCACCCCTTCCCCTTCATCCGCGACCGCGAGGAGGCCGTCGTCTCGCGCCTCGGCAAACGCACCCTCGGCGTCATCCCCCTAGGCCGCCTCCCCCGCCTCAAGCTCTTCTCCGACGAGGCCGGCCACTGGGCCCTGCACCCCTCCGCCGTCGTCCGTTTCTTCGCCCCCAAGCTCTACGGCCGCCGGGACCTCGCCGAGACCGTCGTCTGCCGCGTCACCCGCAACGCCGACCTCACCGTCGAGGAGCGCGAGGGCGAGGGCGACTTCCGCGGCGCGATGCGCGACTTCGTCCGCCGCCGCAAGCGCCTCGCGCCCGTCCGCCTCCAGTTCGACCGTCCCGTCGGCCCCGAGCTCCAGTCCCTCCTCGCCGAGCGCCTCGCCCTCCCCCCCGGCGTCGAGCCCCGCGCCCAAAGCCTTCCCCTCGCGCCGGACTTCGCCTTCGCCCTCGGCAAGGCCCTCCCCCCGGAGGTCGCCCAACGCCTCTGCGCCGCCCCCAGGAAGCCCTGCCACGTCAACTGGGCCCAGGGCGACATCGCCCGGCGCGTCCGCGAGCGCGACCGCCTCCTCCACTTCCCCTTCGAGAGCATCTCCCCCTTTGTCAGGCTCCTCGAGCAGGCCGCCGAGGACCCCAAGGTCTCCGCCATCCGCATCACCCTCTACCGCCTCGCCGCCAACAGCCGCATCGCCCAGGCCCTCGCCCGCGCCGCCGAGAACGGCAAGGACGTCCTCTGCGTCCTCGAGCTCCGCGCCCGCTTCGACGAGGAGAACAACATCAACTACTCCGAGATGCTCCAGGAGGCCGGCTGCACCGTCATCTACGGCCTCCCCGGCTACAAAGTCCACGCCAAAGTCTGCCTCATCCTCTACAACGACGGCGGCGACGAGCCCCGCACCCTCACCCAGATCGGCACCGGCAACTACAACGAAAAGACCGCCGCCCAGTACACCGACCTCTCCTACCTCACCGCTGACCCCACCATCGGCCGCGACGCCATCCGCCTCTTCCGCGCCCTCTGCCTCGGCGACCCCGAGGTCGAGAGCGACGCCCTCTGGGTCGCCCCCAAGTCCTTCCTCCCCCGCCTCCTGGCCCAGCTCGACCAAGAGATCGCCGAGGCCCGCGCCGGCCGCCCCGCCTACGCCTTCCTCAAGGTCAACTCCCTCAACAACATGCCGCTCATCCGGAAGCTCATCGAGGCCTCCCGCGCCGGCGTCCGCCTCGACCTCCACGTCCGCGGCATCTGCTGCGTCCGCCCCGGCATCCCTGGCAAGACCGACAACCTCGACATCCGCTCCGTCGTCGGCGACAGCCTCGAGCACACGCGCCTCCTCTGCTTCGGCGCGCCCGGCCACGAACGCCTCTTCATCGGCTCGGGCGACTTCCTCAACCGCAACCTCAACCGCCGCGTCGAGGTCTACACCCCCATCGTCGACCCCGACTGCCGCCAAGACCTCCTCCAGCTCATCGCCATCCTCCGCGCCGACGACGCCAAGGCCCGCCGCATGAAACCCGACGGCACCTACGCCCTTCCCCCCCAAGGCCCCCGCCCCCTCTCCTCCCAAGACGCCCTCCGCGCCCGCTACGCCAGCCTCAACGCCCATCCCTGCCCCCTGCCCGAAGACAGCCCCCGCGGCCTCCTCGCCCGCCTCCGCCGCCTCCTCCGCCACTGATTCGGGGCCCGGTACGCACCCTTTCCTCGCCGGTGTGCTATACTGCCCCCATGCGGGCGAACCAAACACGTGCGATCCTGACGACCCTGGCCCTGGCGGCCGCGGCCCCCGCCGTTCGCGCGACCCCCATCCAAGCCGCGGATTACGGCGTCGCCCCCGGTAAACCCTTCACCGCCGAGGACGTCGCCCGCCTCCTGCAGGCCGTGCGGCAGGCCCCGCCCCCCGCCACCCTCCGCTTCGCGCCCGGCGTCTACGACATCGGCCCCGACCAGTGCCAGCTACGCACCTGGTTCATCTCCAACCACGACCAGCAAAACCCCAAGCGCGTCTTCCTGCCGCTGGAAGGCCTGACAGACCTCACGTTGGAGGCCCCCGGCGCCTGCTTCAACCTGCGTGGCCGTATCATCGCCGTCGGCGTCTGGGACAGCGCGGACATCCGCCTCCAAGGCTTCACCGTGGACTACGAGACCCCGACCATCGCCCAAGCCACCTTCACCGCCGTCGATCCCGCCGCCCGGACCGTAACCTTCACGCTCTTGCCGGAGGTCAACCCCTCCCTCGGAGGCTCCACCCTCCGCTTCTCCGGCCCCGACTTCCACGCCGCCCCCGGCGGCGGCATCCTCTTCGAGCCCGACGGCCGCATCGCCTACCGCACCGCCGACCTTGCTTTCAACCTCCGCCGGGTAACCCGCAATGCCGACGGTTCCTACACCGCCGCCGACTGCGCCCACCGCGCCTTTCGCCCCGGCCAACACCTGGCCCTCCGCCTCTGGGAACGCCCCGCCCCCGCCATCGTCCTCTCCGACTCCCGAAACCTCTCCCTCCGCGACCTCACCATCCACTACGCCGACGGCATGGGCCTCCTCGGGCAAAACACCGACTCCATCACCCTCGAACGCCTCCGCGTCATCCCCAACGCCGCCAAAGGCCGCCGCTTCTCCACCCAGGCCGACGCCACCCACTTCTCCGGCTGCTCCGGACACATCCTCTGCCAGGCCTGCACCTTCGAAGGCATGATGGACGACGCCATCAACGTCCACGGCACCTACCTTCTCGTGCAACGCCGCGTGGACGACCACACCCTCGACTGCGCCTACCGCCACCCCCAAGCCTACGGCATGTCCTGGGGCGCCCCGGGCGAGACCGTCGCCTTCATCCGCGCGCACACCATGGAGCCCCTCGCCGTCAACGCCACCCTCGCACGCGTCGACCCCCTCGACGCCCCCACCGTCCGCGCCGGCGCCAAACGCCTCCGCCTCACCTTCCGCGACCCCCTCCCCCCAGAGGTCGACCCCGCCCGCGGCCCCCTCGGCGCCGAAAACCTCACCCGCACCCCAAGCGTAACCTTCATCGGCAACCGCGTGGCCAACAACCGCGCCCGCGGCGCCCTCTTCTCCACCCCCAAGCCTGTCCGCTGCCTCAACAACCTCTTCGACCACACCAGCGGCGCCGCCATCCTCCTCTGCGGCGACTGCAACGGCTGGTACGAAAGCGGCGCCTGCGCCGACGTCCTCATCCAAGGCAACTGCTTCATCAACCCCCTCACCTCCATCTACCAATTCACCGAGGCCGCCATCAGCATCTGCCCCGAAATCCCCGACCTCCCCGCCCAAAAACGCCCCTTCCACCGAAACATCTGCATCGAAGGCAACACCTTCGTCACCTTCGACGCCCCCCTCGTTTTCGCCAAAAGCGTCGACGCCCTCACCATCCGCGACAACCGCCTCCTGCGGACCCACTCCTATCCCCCCTTCCACCCAAACACCGCCTGGCTCACCCTCCGCGCCTGCACCAACGTCCGCACCACCCCTCCCACAGAACCCTGATGCCGCCAATCTTGGCTTAGGTACGGGCGTGCGGGCCTGGTGCGGGTGCGCGAGGTTGTGGTCAGGCGGGCGCACGGTGCGGGGCGTGCGGGCCTGGGTTGGCATGTGGGGCTGGTTGGTGTGTGGGATGTGGCCGCGGGCGTGCGGTCGCACTGCTTACGGCCGTATGCAACGCCAAAATCCCCCAGGCGCGCCGTCCTCCACGCCAAACTCTGTGCTATCTTAGGGACGTAAGCATGAGTGCAAGCCGCTCATCTTCGTTTCTCCTATCCCTCCATACTGAGGCCCCGAGGCGATTCGCCCGGGGCCTCGCCCGCGCCGCCGAGAACGGCAAGGACGTCCTCTGCGTCCTCGAGCTCCGCGCCCGCTTCGACGAGGAGAACAACATCAACTACTCCGAGATGCTCCAGGAGGCCGGCTGCACCGTCATCTACGGCCTCCCCGGCTACAAAGTCCACGCCAAAGTCTGCCTCATCCTCTACAACGACGGCGGCGACGAGCCCCGCACCCTCACCCAGATCGGCACCGGCAACTACAACGAAAAGACCGCCGCCCAGTACACCGACCTCTCCTACCTCACCGCTGACCCCACCATCGGCCGCGACGCCATCCGCCTCTTCCGCGCCCTCTGCCTCGGCGACCCCGAGGTCGAGAGCGACGCCCTCTGGGTCGCCCCCAAGTCCTTCCTCCCCCGCCTCCTGGCCCAGCTCGACCAAGAGATCGCCGAGGCCCGCGCCGGCCGCCCCGCCTACGCCTTCCTCAAGGTCAACTCCCTCAACAACATGCCGCTCATCCGGAAGCTCATCGAGGCCTCCCGCGCCGGCGTCCGCCTCGACCTCCACGTCCGCGGCATCTGCTGCGTCCGCCCCGGCATCCCTGGCAAGACCGACAACCTCGACATCCGCTCCGTCGTCGGCGACAGCCTCGAGCACACGCGCCTCCTCTGCTTCGGCGCGCCCGGCCACGAACGCCTCTTCATCGGCTCGGGCGACTTCCTCAACCGCAACCTCAACCGCCGCGTCGAGGTCTACACCCCCATCGTCGACCCCGACTGCCGCCAAGACCTCCTCCAGCTCATCGCCATCCTCCGCGCCGACGACGCCAAGGCCCGCCGCATGAAACCCGACGGCACCTACGCCCTTCCCCCCCAAGGCCCCCGCCCCCTCTCCTCCCAAGACGCCCTCCGCGCCCGCTACGCCAGCCTCAACGCCCATCCCTGCCCCCTGCCCGAAGACAGCCCCCGCGGCCTCCTCGCCCGCCTCCTCGCCCGCCTCCGCCCAAACCCAAACGCAAAATAACGCTTGCGCCGCCGCGCCCCTTTTGCTATACTATGCGGCGTTTTCCGGTGGGTTACCAAAGTGGCCAACTGGGGCGGACTGTAAATCCGCTGGCTTTGCCTTCCTACGTTCGAATCGTAGACCCACCACCATCTTCCGCCCGTGGCCCCGCCACGGGCGTTTTTTTGCCCCAGCCGAGCCCCGCCGCGCGGCGCGCGAAAAATAAGTCTTGCCCCCCCCCCTATCTTATGCTATCTTTTCTCCCCGTTGCGGGCGATTGTCGCCCAGACAGGAGAAACAGACAGCATGAAACGCCTCTTCCTCGCCGCGGCCCTCGCCGCACTCACCCTCCCCGCCGCACAGGCCGTCACCTGCTCGTGGACGCGCCCGACCGGGGACTTCGCCGGAAAGAACGCGAAGGTCGACTTCAACAACAACCTCTCCATCGTTGCCAAAATCACCGTCAGCGACACGCTCAGCGACACGCAGGCCTACATCTTCAACACGAACGCGGACGGCTTCGGCGGCCTCACCTTCCGCATCGCCGGCAAAGACGACCCGAGGACGGACGGCACTTACCTGGGCATCCACCTGAACACGAACCAGACCGCCTGGGTCGAAGGCTCCACGCAGGTTGAGCTGAAGGCCGGCGAAACGTACATCCTCACCCTGGCCTATGGCCGCGAAGGGAATACCAATACCGTCACCTGCTACGTCAACAACGAGGTGATCTTCACGGCCTCGAACACCTACCCCACGCTTCCCCAGGTCTTCCTGAACAGCAACAACGCCTCGACCGCCTCCTTCAAGCTCGAGGGCTTCTCCGGCTGGGACGGCCCGCTGACGGCCGAGGAGGTGGCGCACCTGGTGGAGACGCAGAGCACGGACGGCGTGCCCGAGCCCACGGCGCTGGCGCTGCTCGCGCTGGGCGCGGCCGGCCTGGCCCTCCGCCGCCGCGCGTCGTAAGCGCCGCCACGGCACGAAAAAGCCCCGGCCGGGAAGGCCGGGGCTTTTTCATGGGCTCACTCCACCACGCGCAGGGTGGGGGCCGTGAGGGTGAGCGCGCCGGGGAGGGAAAAGGTGAAGCGGACGCGGAAGGCGGCTGCGTCGTTGGGGACGGTGACGGTATAGGCGCAGTCGCGCGGGGTCTTGTAGGGGTGGAGGTCGTCCTTGCGCTGGGAGCCGTCCGGCCGGTGGAAGATGACTTGGGCGGTGTAGCGCAGCCCGGGATGCTCGCGGGCGTCTGTGCGGAAGGAGAGGCGGAGCTTGCCCACGTGCCCCGGGAGCGCGGCGAGGGGGGAGAGCAGGGTGGCCTGGCACGGGCGCCCCGGCGCGGCGGGCGCCAGGGTGAGGGCATTGGCGGCCTCGTCGGCCCGGACGCTGAGCCCGGCGCCGCCGATTTCCCAGCACGAAAGCGGCGGCAGGAGCGGCTGTTCGGCGGCCTGGGCGGCGGGCGCGTCGGCGGGGGGGCGGAGCGCCCAGGCCGCGGCGGCCGCCCCCAGGAGCAGGAGCCCAAGGAGGGCGGCGGCCAGCCAGAAGCCTTTGGGCAGGGCCCTGTCGCGCCGGGGGCGGAAGGGGCCGCCGGGGGCGGGGGCGCTGCGCGGGGGAGTGAGGAAGGCCTGCTCGGCGCGGCGCCGGCGCGCGGAGGGGCTGAGGAACCAGTAGTTGAGCGGGTTGTAGCCGTTGCGCACCAGGGCCAGGCGGTAGGGGGCCAGGTCGTAGGGCACGGCGCGGAAGGCGATGCGGCCGGTGACGGTGTCGTAAAGCAGATAGTCGGCGGTGAGGCGCTCGCCGCGGGGAAAGCCGACGGAGCCGGGGTTGACCACGTAGCGCGCGCCGGGGCGGAGGGCGAGATCCTCGGGGGGGAGCTGGCGCAGGACGCCGCCCTCCTGGGCGAACAGGCGGGGGATGTGGGTGTGGCCGACGACGAGGAGGGGGAAGCCGGGCTGGGCGGCCAGGCTGAGCGCGGCGTCCTCCTTCGTCTCAAGGTAGTTGAAGCGCGGCGGGTCGGCAAAGCTGCCGTGGGCGCAGGCGAAGCCGTCGCCCTCCAGCACGTAGGGCAGGGCGGCGAGCCAGGCGCGCTCCTCCGCGCCGAGGGCGAGGGCGGCGCGCTCGGCGGTCTCGCGGGCGAAGGCGTTGAAGAGCCTGGGGTCGAGGAGGCCGCAGACGGCGGCGTCGTGGTTGCCCAGGACGGAGGCGGAGGCGACCTCCCGGACGCGGGCGAGGCACTCGGCGGGCTCGGGGCCGTAGCCGACGAGGTCGCCGAGGTTGATGAGGTGGGTGGCGCCGCGCGCGCGGGCGTCCTCCAGCGCGGCCTCCAGCGCGGGGAGGTTGGCATGGATGTCTGCGAAGAAGGCGACGCGCATGGGCGCTTGGGCTCAGGAGGCCGTTGCGCCGATGGCGCGGAGGAGCTTGGCGCGGCGATCGGCGGAGGCGTCCGGCGCGCCGCCGGGGCGGACTTCGGCCCAGAGGGGGGTGGTGACGTTGGCGGTGTCGCCGCCGGTGGCCAGCCAGAAGCCGTCGGCGGCGGGGCCGGCGTCGATGGTGGTGAGGGGGTTGGCGTCGGCGGTGAAGCGGGCGGAGGGGCTGGCGCCCCAGGCCCGGCCGTCCCACGCCCAGAGGCGGGAGAAGCGGGCGGCGCGGACCTGGCCCTTGCTGGCGACGTTGCGCCAGAAGTCCTCCAGGAAGGAGTAGGGGGCGCGCAGGGTGGCCTGCTCGCCGCCGACGAGGGTGGAGAAGGTGGCCATGCGGAACCAGTCGGCCTTGGCCTCGTCCCAGACCCAGCAGGTGTAGGCGGTGCGGAAGGCGCCGTCCGGCGCGCAGGAGACGGCCATGCAGACGGGGCGGCCCAGCTGCCAGGCCCAGGGCATCATCGATTTGCCGCCCGTGCCCTCGCCGCCGAAGCGGCTGACCTGGACGCCCTCGCCGCCGTAGAGCACCTTGGTGCGCTTGTCCTCGTGGACGGCGTCGGGGTGGGCCTTGAAGTCGAAGGGGTTGCTGGGCTCCCAGACCGAGAAGATGGCCACGTGCCGGCCGTCGACGAGCTCCTGGACGCCGGCGTAGCCGCCGTCGAATCCCAGCAGGCAGAGGTAGGAGCCGGGGTGGAAGCGGTCGGCCGTCGCCTCCACGTAGAAGACCTTCGCGGACGGGGGCACGCCGAGGTATCCGAGGTGGACGCTCCGCGCCTGGCGCGCGGCCTGCTGCTCGCCGCTTTGCCCGAACAGCGCACAGGCGGCCAAGGCGGCCGCCGCCACACTCAGAAAACCCTTCATCGCTCGCTCCTTTCGCTTCGGCTGTCTACCCTCCCATTATGCCAAAGCCCGCGCGCCGGCGCCACCCCTTTTTGCGCGCCCGCGTCCCGCAGTAGGCGGGCGGCTCAGGCCAGGCGGGCGCGGAGCTTGGAGACGAGCGCGCGGCTGAAGGTGTCGCACACGAAGTCCGCCCCCGCGCACCCCTCGAAGGCGACCATCGGGTCTGGCACCGCCGCGGCGCGGAGCCCCACGCGGACGGCGGCGCGGACGCTGGCGCCGCAGGCCATGAGCCCGAAGCAGTGGCGCACGGGCAGCCCCAGGGAGACGATCGCGGCCTGGAGGGTGTCGGGCGCGAGGCCGACGGCCAGGGGTTGCGGGTCGAGCACCGCCAGGGCGCCGCCGGGGACGCCCTCGACGAGCTCGTCCACCACCGCCTGGCGCAGGCGGGTGACCAGGGCGATGCGCGCGCCTTGCTTGGCGAAGGGGCGCAGGAAGGCGCGCACGCCGCGGATGGATTGCTGGGCGTTTTGCTGGAGGAGCGCGGCGTAGGTGGCCGCGAGGCGGCGCTCGACGTGCGCGGCGTCGACGGCGGGGGGGAGGAGCGCGGCGAGGGCCTCGCCGACGGGGCGGCCGTAGACGCGGCGGACGAAGCGGAAGGGGTCGTCGTCGGCGATGCCGTATTTGACGAGGCGCTCGGAGAGGACCTCCGCGGGGAGGGCGAAGCCGCCGAGGAAGAGGGGGTCGAACTCGATGATGAGCGCGGGCATGGCGGGCTACTCCTCCTGCGCGCGCCGGTCGAAGCGCATCGAGAGGGTGCGCGAGACGCCCTTTTCGGGCATGGTCACGCCGTAGACGATGTCGGAGCCGGCGATGGTGTGCTGGTTGTGCGTGATG
Organism: uncultured Kiritimatiellota bacterium; assembly: GCA_944389585.1. Classification (GTDB taxonomy): domain Bacteria; phylum Verrucomicrobiota; class Kiritimatiellia; order RFP12; family DVOR01; genus Spyradenecus. Next base: position 51,669 of record CALXMW010000008.1, on the reverse strand, counting down.
ATGAGGAATTGGGAGTGGACGAGGAAGTCCTTGAGGGCCTCGACGAAGCGGCCGATGTTGGAGTCGTCGAGGGCGGCGTCGAGCTCGTCGAGCAGGCAGAAGGGCGCGGGCTTGATGAGGAAGATGGCGAAGAGCAGGGCCACGGCCGTCATGGTGCGCTCGCCGCCGGAGAGCAGGCTGATGGTCTGCGGCTTCTTGCCGGGGGGGCGGGCGATGATGTCGATGCCGCACTCCAGCGGGTCGGCGTCGTTCTCGAGCAGGGCCAGGCGGGCCTCGCCGCCGTTGAAGAGGCGCGTGAACATGGCGCGGAAGTTCGCGTCGGCCCGCGCGAAGGTCTCGCGGAAGAGCTTGCCGGAGGTCTCGTTGATGGTCTTGATGAGCCCCAGCAGCTCGTCGCGCGACCGCGCGAGGTCGTCGGCCTGCGCCTGATAGAAGGCGTGGCGCTCCTCCAGCTGCTTGTACTCGTCGATGGCCAGCAGGTTCACCGGGCCGATGCGCTCGAGCCCCTCGCGCAGTTCGGCCAGGCGCGCCTCGAGCGCCTCGTCGGGCGGGGTCTCGCCCTCGGGCCAGGCGGCGCAGGGTTCATCCTGGAGGCCCTCGGGCTGGACGCCGTAGTCGCGCGCCAGGCGCTCCAGGAGGGCCTGGCGCTTGGCGCGGGCCTCGGCCATGGCCACCTCGGCGCGGGCTTTGGCCTCCTGCGCCTCCTGCAGCGTCCTGCGCGCCCCGGCGCTGACGGCCTCGAGGCGCTCGCGCAGGGCGTTCAGCTCCAGGCGGTCGGCGCGGGCCTGCTCGATTTTCGCCTGCAGGGCCAGGGTCTCCTGCTCCATGCCGCCGAGGGAGGCGACGATGCGCGCGTTGTCGTCCTCGAGCTTCTCGATGTTGGCCTGGCAGGAGGCGCCGGAGGCCTCGCGCTGGGCGATGGTCTCGCGCAGTTCCTGTTGGCGCGCCTCGCGCTCGCGGCGTTGGGCCAGGGCGTGCTCGCGGCGTTGGAGGAAGCCGGCCATGCGGAAGCGGGCCTCGCTCAGGCGCGTGCCGGCGGCGTCGACCTCGCCCTCTAGGGCGGGCAGTTTGGCGGTGGCCTCGCCCGCGGCCGCGGTCAGGCGCTCGCGCTCGGCGGCCAGGCCTTCCAAGCCTTTTCGGGCCTCCTCGCGGCCCTCGTCCTCGCGGCCGATGTCGGCCTCGGCCTCGGCGAGCTTCGCGGCCAGGTCGGCGCGGCGGGCCTCGGCCTGGGCGGCGTCTCGCGCGGCGGCGGTGAGGGCGCCTTCGGCCTGGTTGGCGGCGCGCTGGGCCTTCTCGAGCGTCCGTTGCGTCTCGCGCTGTTTCGAGCCGAGCGCGTCCAGGCGGGCTTGGGCCTCGGCGATGGCGGCGTCCTCGGCGCGCTCCTCGCGCAGGAGAGCCTCGGCCTTCGCGTCGAGTTCCTCGCAGGCCAGGCGGCGCGCGAGGGGGTCGGAGCCTTCGCCGGGGGCGCGCAGGCCGCCGCCCTGGGCGTAGAAGAGCGTGCCTTCGGGGGAGACGGCCGCGCGGCCTTCGAGCGGCGCGTCGGCGAGCGTCCAGCCGCCCAGGAGGCGCGCGAGGAGGCCCTCGAAGCCGGGTTTGGCGGGGATTTGCGCGGCGAGCGAGCCCTCGGGCGCGGGGCAATCCTGCGCCACGAGCACCTGGAGGGTCTCCTCGGGCCATCGTTCGGCGGCGGTCTCGAGGGCGCGGCGGGCGGCCTCCGGCGTGCGGACGACCCAGGCGCGGGCCCAGGGAGCGAGCACGGCCTCGGCGGCGCGGCGCAGCCCGGGCGGCGGGTCGATGGCCTCGGCGAGGGGGCCGAGGAGGTCGCCTTCCGCCAGGCCGAAGGGGTTGGCGGGGTCGAGGAGGCGCGCGCCGGCGTCGGGGCGTTCGCCGGGGGCGGGGCGGGAAAGGAGGTCGCGTTGGGCCTCGAGTGCGGCGCGGGCCTGGCGTTTGGCGGCCTGGCGGGCTTGGGCCTGGGCGATGTCGTCGGCGGCGAAGGAGCGGTCTTCGTCGAGGGCGATGAGGGCCTCGCGGGCGTCGTCGGCGGTCTGGCGGTTGGCGTCGGCCTCGGCCTGGGCGGCGTCTCGGGCGGCGGTGCGCTCGTCACGCAGGCGTTGGGCCTCGGCGGCCTCGGCGGCGAGGCGCTCGCGGCGGAGGAGGCGTTCCTCGCGCCCGGCGTCGGCCTTGGCGAGGGCCTGTTGCCAGAGGAGCTGTTTGCGGTCGCAGTCGGCGAGGGCGTCGCGGGCGGATTGGAGCTCGGCGCGGGCGGCGTCGAGGGCGGCTTTGCGGGCGTCGAAGGCGTCCTGCGCGTCGTCGAGGAGGGTTTGGAGGGTCTCGCGCTCGTCCTCGAAGGCGTCGGGGTCGGGGTCTTGGCCTTGTTCGCGCGCGCCGGCCTCGAGGCGTTCGCGCGCGGCCTCGAGCTCGCGTGCCAGGCCTTCGGCCCAGGCGCGGTATTCGGCGATGCGCGCGAGGTTGGTCTGGATGATTTCCTGTGCGCGGGAGTGTCGGGCGGCGGCCTGGGCGGCCTGCTCGGAGAGGGAGGCGATGGCGTCCTCGCCGGCCTGGATGCGGGCGTTGGCCGAGGCGATGGCCTTTTCGCCGGCCTCGGCCTCGGCCTGGATGGCGGCGATGCGGTTGAGGGCCTGTGCCACCGCGAGGCCGTGGGCGGCGATGGCTTCCTCGAGCGCGGCGGCTTGGCGTTTGGCGAGGAAGAGGTCGACGCCGCGGAGCTCGGCGCGCAGGGCGCGGGCCTTTTCGGCCTTTTCGGCCTGGCGCTGGAGTTGGTTGGCCTGGCGGCGGAGTTCGCGGAGGATGTCGGTGAGGCGGGTGAGGTTTTCCTCTGTCTGCTCGATTTTGCGGAGGGCCTCGCGGCGGTCGGCGCGGAACTTGGTGACGCCGGCGGCCTCCTCGAAGACGGCGCGGCGGTCTTCGGGGCGCGAGGAGAGGATGGCGTCGATTTGGCCCTGCGCCAGGACGGAATAGCTGGTGGTGCCCACGCCGGTGCCCATGAAGAGGCGTTGGATGTCTTTCAGGCGGCAGGGGGTTTTGTTGAGGAAGTAGGCGTTCGCGCCGTCGCGGTAGGCGCGGCGGGAGATGGAGACCTCGCCGAACTCGGTGCCGAGGGCGCCCTCGCAGTCGGCGAAGACGAGCGTCACCTCGGCCATGCCCAGTGGTTTGCGCGCGTCGGTGCCGTTGAAGATGAGATCCTGCATCTTGGCGCAGCGCAGCGCGCTGGGCCGTTGCTCGCCCAGCACCCAGCGGATGGCGTCGGAGACGTTGCTTTTGCCGCAGCCGTTCGGCCCGACGATGGCGATCATCCCCGGCTCGAACGTCAGCCGCGTCTTCTCCGCGAAGCTCTTGAAGCCTTGAATCTCTAGCGCCTTCAGGTACATCCCGGACATTGTACCAAAACGCGCCCCCGGGGGCACAAAAAAGCCAGGGGTCGAGGGATGGCGGCTAATCGGTCAGATGTGCGCACAAACGACCACGCTCGTTCCATCCCAGCCCCTGGCGGGCCAAGGCGCAGGACAATTGCGGCGTGCGCGGGGTGGGGTGGGGTGTGGCACGCCTAGGGGAAGTCCACTCTCGCCTTGACGCAATAAAGGTAGCACAACCGGCGAAGGGAAGTCAAGCGTTTCTTTTTGCGGGCTTTGCGGCGGGGCGCCGGGGCGGGAAAAAGGCAGGGGCCGCCCGCGGGCGGCCCCTGTCGCGTCCGGCTCCCGGCCTTACTTGGAGGCGGAGAGGTCTTGGAACATCTGGTAGGCCTCGTCGGGCTTGTAGCCGCGGTGGATGACGGCGCCGACGGCGCGGATCATGGCGGCGGGGTTGGTGGACTGGAAGACGTTGCGCCCCATGTCCACGCCGGCGGCGCCTTCGCTGATGGCGCGGTAGGCCAGCTCGAGGGCGTCGCGCTCGGGCACCTTCTTGCCGCCGGCGATGACGATCGGCACGGGGCAGGCGGCGACGACGGTCTCGAAGCCTTCGGTGTAGTAGGTCTTGACGATGTTGGCGCCGTTCTCGGCGCAGATGCGCGTGGCGAGGCGGAAGTAGCGCGCGTCGCGGGTCATCTGCTTGCCGACGGCGGTGACGCCCATGACGGGGACGCCGTAGCGTTGGCCGACGTCGACGGCGTGGTAGAGGTTGGCGACGGTCTTGGCCTCGGTGGCGGCGTCGCCGACGGAGACCATGACGGCCATGGCCGCGGCGTTGAGGCGGAGCGCGTCCTGGACGTCGATGACGACGTTGTCGTTGAGCTCGGTGACGACGGAGGTGCCGGCGTCGGAGCGGAGGCAGACGGGGATGTCCTGCGTGGGCGGGATGACGGCGCGCAGGACGCCGCGGGTACACATCAGGCAGTCGGCGTACTTGAGGAGGGGCACGATGGAGAGGTCGATGCGCTCGACGCCGCCGGTGGGGCCCATGATGAAGCCGTGGTCGCAGGCGAGCATGAGGGAGCGGCCGTCCTTGGGGTTGAAGATGCGCGCGAGGCGGTTCTTCATGCCCCAGTCGAGGTTGGAGCAGCCCTTGAGGGGGAAGCCGATGGTCTTTTGGGGGGTGTCGATGCCGAAGGCCTCGGCCTCCTTGAAGTTGTCCATGTCGGGCATGGGGAAAGTCCTTTCTGGCGGATTGGCTGGTTGCGGGTTGGCGGGGTCAGTCGACGAAGGCCTCGAAGACGGTGGCCATGGAGGCCGAGCCGGCGTCGATGGCGCCGATGGAGCGCTCGCCGAGGTTTTTGGCGCGGCCGAACTTGGCCTGGAGTCGCGCGGTGGCGTCGGAGCCGGCGCGGGCGGCCTTGGCGGCGGCGGCGAACATGGCGGCCTCGCCTTGGCCTTTGGCGGCGACGAGGGCCTCGGTGGCGGGCTGGAGGGCGTCCATCATCGTCTTGTCGCCTTGGCGGGCGCGGGTGACGGCGCAGATTTCCTCGAAGCCGCCCTGGAAGAGGTCGGCCAGCTGGTCGGCGTCGAGGGCGGTGGCGCCTTTGGGGGCGGCGTCGGCCATGCCTTCGAGCCAGGCGCCGTAAAGCGAGGAGGTGGAGCCGGAGGCCTCTTCCTCGAGTTTCTCGGCCATGTCGGCCAGGAGGGTGGGGAAGTCGTCGCCTTCGGCGTGGTTGATGGCGTGGATGGCCGCGACGATGGCGGTGCCGTGGTCGCCGTCGCCGCCGGTGGCGGCGTCGAGCTCGGAGAAGTGTTTCTCGTTGGCCTCGATGGCGGCCTGGGCCTTTTGCCAGACGGCCTTGAATTGTTCGATTGTCATGGGGGAGTCCGGAGGGTTGGGGTGGGGTGGGGGCTTGGCGGCGGCGGGCGCCGCCAAGCCGCCCGGGCTCAGCCGTTGCAGGTCCAGTAGGGGGTGTTGGCCTTGGCCTTGAGGAGGGCCTCGCAGGTGGGGCAGACCTTGGCCAGGATCATCTGGAAGCCGGCCATTTCCTGGACGGTGAGGAGCTCGTCGGCGATGCCGTCCATGAGGGTGATGCCTTTCTGGGCGAGGCAGTTGGCGGCCGCACGGTAGCAGATGAGCATTTCCATGGTGGTGGTGGCGCCGGAGCCGTTGATGATGAGCAGGGCGCGGTCGCCGCTTTGCAGGCCGGTGGCTTGGACGAGTTTGTCGACCATGATGCGGGCGGTCTCGTCGGCGGTCTGCACCTTCATGATGCCGCCGCCGCCTTCGCCGTGCTGGCCCATGCCGATTTCCATCTCGTCGTCGGCCAGGGCGCCGATCTCGCCGCCGTTCTGGGGGTGGGTGGCGACCTTGAGGGCGACGGAGAGGGTGGCCAGGTGGCTGTGGAAGGCTTTGCCGATCGCGAGCACCTCGTCGATGGTCTTGCCTTCCTCGCAGGCGGCGCCCATGACCTTCATCAGGGGGATGCAGCCGCCCAGGCCGCGGCGGTCCTCGGGGTCGGCGTCGACGCCGGGGGCGATGTCTTCCTGGACGACGATTTCCTTGACGTTGAGCCCGGCCTTCTCGGCCAGGCGCAGGGCCTTGCGGGCGGACATGCGGTCGCCGTTGTGGTTGAGGGTCAGCAGGATGACGCCGGCGGGGCGGTTGAGCATCTCGAGGGCCTCGAAGACCTTGGGGCCGCCGGGGGCGGCGAAGACGTCGCCGGCGACGGCGGCGTCGGCCATGCCTTCGCCCACGAAGCCGTGCATGGCCGGCTCGTGGCCGGTGCCGCCGAAGCAGACGAGGGCCACCTTGTCCTGGGCCTTGGGCTGGGCGCGCACGACGATGCGCTCGTTGACGAGCTTCACCTTGTCGGAGTAGGCCAGGGCGAGGCCCTCGAGCATCTCGGCGGTGAGGTTGGCGGGGTCGTTGAGGAACTTCTTCATGGGCATGGCGTCACCTCACTTCTTGGGCTGGTAGAACTCGACGACGGTGTCGTTGTCGTAGACGAAGGCGATGTAGGCGCCGCCCACGTCCATCTTGGGCCAGAGGATGGATTTGCCCTCGAGCGCGGCGTCGATGTCCTCGACCTCGTAGGCCACGTGGGGCTGTTCCTGGATGGCCGCGGCCATGGGGGAGTCGACCTCGAAGTAGAGGAACTCGATGGCGTACTTGTCCTTGGAGGCGTCGGTGACCCAGACTTTCAGGGGTTCCATGTAGACCATGTCGGGGAGCTTCTCGCCCACGATCATGCCGGTGTGCAGGTATTTCATCTCAAGATCCTTTCGTGCGGGTGGCGGCGCGGCGGGGGCGGGCCCCGCCGCGGGGGGTGCTCAGAGGCTGGCGCCGGGGACGGTGAAGCGCAGGCCGTTGTTGTCGTGGAAGGTGCCGAACTCGGTGACGACGGCGCCGTCGGGGCCGCCCATCATGAAGTGCCAGGTCTCGTCCTTGGGCAGGACGTGGAGCTGGCCGTCGGCCTCCCATTTCTCGACGTGGACGCAGTTCATCACGGGCTTCTGGCAATCGGCCAGGAGGGCCTTGATCTCCGGGAACTCGTCGAGGTTGGGCTCGCCCACCTCGCTGAAGCCGTAGACGGAGCCGTGGCGCACGAGCCAGCTTTCATGCTTGGCCTGGAGGGGGCCCTTGGCGTCGGTGGTGGGCAGGTGGCGGTGCTCGGCGATGGCCTGGCCGGGCAGCAGGAAGATCTCGTGCCCGAAGTACTGCTTGTCGCGGTTGTTCACCCAGAAGACCCCGCCCATGCCGAAGCGCGCGAAGTCGCCCTGCCCGAAGTCGACCGTCCACAGGAAGCCGGGCTCCTCCTTGTAGCGCGGGTAGACGGGGGCGCCCACCTTTTTCATCATCTCGAAGTAGGCCTCCTTGCACTTGGCCGTGTCGAGCTTGCCGTCGGTGTAGAAATCAGCGTTGTCCATTTGTACGATCTCCTGTTGTTGCGGCTGCGCGGTGCCCGCGCAACCAACGGAAAACCCAATCGTGGAGGCGGCCATCACGGCCATCGCGCCATAGCGCACTGCCTTCATCGTGTCCATGTCCTTGTCCTTTCCTTGCGGGCCGAGGCCCATCTTGACGTTTCATGGCCTATTATAACCGTTCGGGAGCCCCCCGCGCAAGCAAAAAGCGCCTGCGGGGGAAACGGCGGCGCGCGCGTTTTTGGTATAATGCGCGCCAATGAAACGGGAGCCAAACAGGTTCGACTTCGTCTACGCCGTCCGGCACACGCACATCGTCCGCGCGCCGGAGCGCCTGCTTGACCCCTTCGACCAGACGCTCGTGAACTACACGCTCCTGGCCCAGCCGATGGACGACCCCACCAAGACGCGCGTCCGCGAAGGCAAGCTGCAGACCTTCCCCCCGCGCCTGCTCCTGCCCGGCGACCTCTCGACGCAGGAGCTGGAGGGCTTCGGCCCCCAAGCCCAGGGCTACCTCGACTTCCTGAAGCGCCACGGCGACCGCTTCCGCATCCTGCGCTATTCCTACCGCCTGCGCCGCGAGACCTACTCCGAGACCCTCCTCTCCGAGCCCCTCGAGGCCGTGCGCGAGCGCGCCGAGCGGGCCCTCGCGCGCAAGGGCGACCCTTACGCCGCCCTCGTCGTGGGCGTGGACGAGCCGTGGGACGTCTGCCTCCTGCACCTCTTCATGCGCCTGGTGCAGGCCTCCCTCCCCAAGACGCTCCACGCCCTGGCCGAGCACGAGAAGGAAGGCTTCCGCGGCCGCCTGCCCCGCGACGAGCGCGACGAGATCGAGCGCGCCTTCGCCGCCGCCGCGCAGGACGCCGCCCTCATCAAGCCCCTCGGCCGCCTGCTCAAGGACAAGGGCCTCTTCGACCTTTACCAAGACCGCTTCTTCGCGCTGATCAAGGATTGAGCCCCGCCCTCAGATCGGCAACGAGGGGTCGACGTCCAACGCCAACGCCCCTTCCCCCGCCCCCGCTAGGCCCGCCGAGGCGATGCCCGCGATCATGGCCGCGTTGTCGCCGCAATACCTCGGCTCGGCCAGCAGCAACGCCACGCCGTGCCGCTCGGCCAGCGCCCCCAACGCCTCGCGCAGCTGCCCGTTGAGCGAGACGCCCCCGCCCACGGCCAGCGACCGGTAGCCCCCGCCCGCCAACGCCGCCTCCAGGCGGCGCGTGAGCGCCCCCACAATCGCCGTCTGGTAGCTCGCGCAAATCGTCGCCACCTCGGCCTCGCCCTGCGGCGGGTGCCGCCGCACGTGCGTCAGCAGGGCCGTCTTCAGCCCGCTGAACGAGACGCACAGCTCGGGCCGCCACCCCTCCGGCAACGGATGCCCCGCCGAGACCCGCCCCTCCGGGAAGCGGATCGCCCGCCGCGCCTCCGGCGGCGCCGAGCGCGCCAGGCGGTCCACCGCCGGCCCGCCGGGATAGCCCAGCCCCAGCAGCTTGGCGGCCTTGTCGAAGGCCTCGCCCGCCGCGTCGTCGATCGTCTGGCCCAACAGGCGGAAGCGCCCCGGCGCGGGGCAGTCCACAAAGGCCGTGTGCCCCCCGCTCACCGCCAGCCCCAGCTGGGGCCACAGCGCCGCGCCGCGCAGCCCCGGGCGCCCCAGGCGGACGGACCAGAGGTGCGCGTGCATGTGGTTCACCGCGAGGAGCGGCTTGCCCAGCGCCAGCGCCAGCCCCTTGGCGAAGCTCCACCCCACCAAGAGCGCGGCCGCCAGCCCGGGGCCGCGCGTGGCGGCGATGGCCTCGACCTTGGCCCACGGGTCGGGCTCGCCGGGGAAGGCCTGTGCCAGGGCCTCCTCGGCCACGCCGCGGATCTTCTCGACGTGGGCGCGGCTGGCGACCTCCGGCACCACGCCGCCGTAGGGGCGGTGCAGCGGCACCTGGGAGTAGACGACCGAGGCGAGCACCTCGTCGCCGTCGCGGACGACGGCGACGGCCGTCTCGTCGCACGAGCTTTCGATCCCGAGGACGGTCATCTTATTCGGGCAGGCGCACGACGAGCGTGCGCATGGTGGGCGCGGTGAGAAGGCGGTCCAGCTCGACGAGCGCGGGGAAGCGCCAGGCGTCGAGGAGCGCCGGCGGGCTGACGCACTCGGCCCGGTACGTCACGCGCAGGTAGCCGGTGTGCGGGGTGGGCCGCACCTGGCAGGTGAGGGTGTAGCGCCCGCCGCCGGGGAGGGCGTAGTCGAAGGGCTCGGGCTTGGAGACGATCTCGCTGCCGGGGGGGAGCCAGAACTCGAGCGTGGCGCGCATCCCCTCGGCGGCGCTCTGCCAGATGGGGTTCTCGCGCTTGACGCCGCGCAGGCCGTAGACCGGGGCGACGAGGCTCTCGACGGGGACGCTGAGGAGCTCGCCGCGGCGCTGGGCGTAGGCCTTGGCCTCGACGGAGAGGCGCTGGCGCGTGGGGTAGGCGCGCTTGTCGACGATGTACTCGCTCACGGGCGTGGCGCCGGGCGCGAGGCTCTCGGCGAGGGCGGCGATGGCGCGGCGGCGGAGCTCGGGCGTCAGGTCGCGCTCGGCGCGGCGGACGCCGCCGGCCGTGAGGCCCCAGGCGTAGATGTCGCGCGAGAGCGTCGCGTCGCCGTCCGCCTCGACGATGACGCGGGTGACGCTCTCGGTGCGGGGGCGGAGGTTTTCGGGGCGGGTGTAGAGGACGCGGCCGCGGGCCGTCATGAAGGCGCGCGAGGAGAGGGCGCAGGCGCCGGGCTCGTCGAACTCGCCTTCGTCGCCGATGGCGCGGCCGTCGGGCAGGAGGAGGTAGGGCAGGGGCCAGTCGCTCCAACGCGGGGCCTCGCGCAGGGCCAGGCGCTCGCCGAAGAGCAGCTCGTCGGGGAGGGCGTTGGCGGCGGCGAAGGCCAGCTCGGCCTCGAGGCCCATGGCGCGCAGGAGCGCCAGGTGGAGGACGAGGCGGTCCAGGCGATTGCCGTAGCCGTCGGCAAGGGTCGTCGCCGGCGGGGTGAGGGCGCCCCAGCGGAGGGCGCCCCAGCGGAGGGCGCCCCAGGCGGGGCCGAGGGTGCGGATGCGTTTGGCCAGGTAGTCCTGCGCGGCGCGGAGGCGGCCCTCGAGATCCTCGTCGTCGAGGCCTTCGCAGAGGCGTTCGGCCAGGGCCTCGACGGCGTCGCCGGGGTCGTCGGCGAGGGCGTCGGCGCGGGCGATGAGGGCGGGGAGGGCGCGGTGGGCCGCGGCGTCGCGCATGGCGAAGGCGAGGGTGGGGCGCAGGAGTTGGGCGGCGGGGGTGGCGGGCTCGGGGCGGATGGCCGGGAGGTCGCGCACGACCCAGGTGCGGACGACCTGGGCGCCGTTGGTGACGACGGTTCGCGAGACGTCGAAGCCCGCGAAGTTGCGCTCGGCGAGGCGGAGCTCGGGGTCGCGCTCGAGCGGGACGGTGAGGGTGAAGCGCTCCTCGCGCGTGGGGTAGGGCGAGGCGCCGAAGACGGTCAGGCCGCAGAAGGGCGCCCCGGCGGCGCTGGCGGTGGTGACGTCCACGTGCGTGGTGGCGCCGACGTCGACGGCGGGCAGGGAGAGGACGGTCTGGCGGAAGGCGGGGTAGCGCGGGGAGAGTGCCGCGCCGTCGACGTCGAGGCGGGAGATCTCCTTTTCGGTGAGGGGGACGCGGTCGCCTTTGGCGGTGGTGACCTCGACGGCGTTGAGGGTGAGGGTCTCGGTGTCGGGGTTGTTGACGAACTTGACCTCGCCGAGGGCGCGTTTGCCTTGGAAGGTGAGGATGTGGGTGTCGGCGACGGAGCGGCGGGCGAGGGTGCCGTCTGGGTTCAAGGTGAGGGCCTCGTCGCGCAGGAGGATCTCGGCGTCGACGTCCTGCTCCGGGGGTTTGGAGAAGAGGGGGCGGACGGATTCGACGCGGGCCATGCGCTCGGCGAAGCGGCGGAGCGAGCGGTAGTCCTCGGGCGTGTAGGTCTTGTGGGAGAGGACGAGCTCGCGGGTGAGGGTGAGGTCGCCGTTCTCGGCGCGGGTGCAGACGATGTCGAAGGAGGCGCCGTTGGCCTTGAGGATGGGGTCGTCGGGCAGGAGGGCGGGCTCGCCGAGGGCGCCCAGGCCGCGGAGGGTGAGGCGCTCGCGCACGCCGCAGGGCGCGTCGATGACCCAGTCGTAGGCGCGGGTGGGCTGGGCGAGGCCGTCGAAGAGGAAGTTGACGAGGCCGACGGCGCGGCTCATGAAGGGGAGGGCGATGAGGGTGTGGCCCTTGGCGTCGGGCACGCCGAAGTGGGGGACGCGGCCGCGGAGGGTGACGACGAGGGGCTGGGAGATGTCGGCGGGGTCCTCGGGCGAGACGGAGACGTCGGTGAGCTCGGCGCCGGGGGCCAGGCGCTTGAGGAAGCCGTCGAAGACGTCGCGCACGCGGTCGGGCTGGGCGCGGACGAAGAGGGGGCGGTAGACGTTGTCGTTGACGCCGCCCAGGCGCAGGGTGGAGGTGAGCGCGAGGGTGCCGGCGGCGTCGAGCTCGCCGAGGGTCTCGATTTCGGCCAGGTTGCCCTCGGGGCTGGGGACGGGCGTCTCGAGGAGGGTCTCGCCGTCGGGGCGCGCCACGAGGTAGGAGCAGGCGCTGAGGTAGGCCGGCAGCTCGGCGCGGGCGGTGTCGTCGGTGGGGTCGAGGAGGCGGTAGGCGCGCGCGCCCTCGTCGATGGCCACGACGGCGTGGTTGAAGTAGGGCATCGGCACCTCCTTGTCGCGGGGGCTGCCGGCGTGGATGATGACGGGGTAGGCGTCGAAGCCGGCCTTGCGGAGCATGGCCACCAGGAGCACGCCCTTGTCGCGGCAGACGCCGTAGCGGTTGTCGAAGGTGAGCGCGACGTCGTGCGGCTCGAAGCCGGGGGCCTCTTCCTCGGCGATGATGCCCATGTAGCGGACCTGCTGGGCGACGAAGGCGAAGAGGGCCTCGACCTGCGCCTCGCGGTCTTTGCCTTCGGTGAGCTCGCGCACCTTGGCGTCGATGGCCGGGGTGGTGCGCATGTGTTTGGCGCAGAGCGCCCAGTACCACTCGGAGATCTCCTCCCAGGTGGCGAAGGTGGAGACGGCGACGCGCTGGAGCGAGACCTCGGCCGAGGGCATCTTCTCCTCGGCGAAGGCCTGCGGCACGTCGCGCGCCACCCAGCGGTGGAGGGTGCGGCCGTCGGCGAGGGTCTCGCGGCTGGCGGTGACGGTGCCGGGCACCTCGTCGAGGATGGCCTGGCTGCGCAGGGGGAGGTCTTTGGGCGCCACGACGGTGAGGGCGGAGTAGGGCACGGGCCCGTCGAAGCTCTCGAGGAGGGCGCGGGTGTGGTAGGTGTCGGGGATGCGCGGGCGGATGGTGCGGAAGGCGGCGACGACGTGCAGCGTGTCGCCCGCCGCGGCTTTTGGCACGGTCAGCACCAGGCGCTTGGCGCTGGGGTCGTAGATGTTCGCGTCGGTGCTGTCGTTGCTGGTGGAGACGGCGACGTTGGCGGCGAGGTCGATCGGCTCGAGGGTGCCGTCGGCGCGGACCATCTCGGCCAACTGGAACTCGGCCTCGGTGTAGCCTTCCTTGAACCAGAGGGGCATGGCGCGCAGCTCCTGGGCGCCTTTGTCGGTGAGGGCCTTGACCCAGAAGTCGACCCACGTGATGTCCGTGCCGTCGGCGGCGTATTCCACCCACTGCGATTCGGCGATGGTCAGGGTGTTGGCGTCGGGCGCGTCCCGGCGCGTCGTCTCGGCGGCCTTGGCCAGCGCCGTCTCGCGGCTCAGGCGCTCGGGCATCTGCGGCAGGGCCGCGCAGGCCAGGCCGGCGCACAGCGCCGCGGCCAGGAGGGCCATCCGTCTCACAAGGGTCTTCATCTTCGCGTGCCTTTCGTTGACTTTCCCCACACTATAACACATTCCCGCCCCGGCACGCCACGGCCCTCAGGCGCGCCGCACCAGCCCGCCTGGCAGGGGACGCACCCGGCGGTGCATCTGCAGGGCGATGACGTTGGCCGAGACGGCCGGCAGGGGCAGTCCGGTGCGCACGGCGAGTTCCTCGAGGGTGAGCTCGTCGGGGCCGAGGGCCTCCCAGATCCGCCGCTCGTCGTCGGCCAGGCCCGGGGGCGCGGCGTCCCCCGCGGGCTCCTCCCCGGCGCGGCCGGGGCGCAGGTCCAGCTCGCCGAAGTCCTCGAGGATGTGCTCGGGGCTCGTCACCAGGCGGGCGTCGCCGTCCCGGATCAGGCGGTGGTTGCCCGCGAAGCCGGGCCAGTCGGCGCGGCCGGGCAGGGCGTAGAGGGCGCGGCCGAAGGTCTGCGCGAAGGAGACGGTGATGAGGGTGCCGCCGCGCGCGCCCGTCTCGACGACCAGGATGGCTTTGGAGAGGGCGGCGATGAGGCGGTTGCGCTGGGGGAAGGTCTTCGCGTCGCCGTGGCGGCCGAAGGGGTATTCGCTCACCACCAGGCCGCCTTGGCGCGCGATGTCCCGCGCCAGGGGCTTGCGGCCGGCGGGGTAGAGGCAGTCCAGCGCCGTCCCCACCACGGCGAGGGTGCGCCCGGGCCCGCCGGCGAGGAGGGCGCCCTCGTGGGCCGCGCTGTCCACGCCCTCGGCCAGGCCGCTGGTGACGTGGAGCCCGGCCTCGGCCAGGCGGCGGGCGAAGCGGCGGGCCTGCTCGGCGCCGTAGACGGAGGCCGCGCGGGTGCCCACCAGGGCCACCTGCGTTTGGGCCAGGAGCCTGGGGTCGCCGGCGCAGTAGAGGCAGAGGGGGGCGGCGGCCAGGGCGCGGAGGCTGTCGGGGTAGAGGTCGTCGAGCCAGGTGAGGATGCGGACGTTGGCGGCCTCGGCGCGCGCCTCCTCGCGCGCGGCGAAGTCCGAGCGCAGGGCTTGGGCCACCTCCTCGGCGAGGGTGGGGCCCAGCTCTTGGCACAGCTCGGCGACGCGCCCGGGCGGGGCCTTGGCGGCCTCGGCGAGGGTGCCGAAGGCGCGTTGCAGGGCGCGGGCCTTGGCGGCCCCCACGCGCGGCACGCGGTTGAGGGCGATGAGGGCGCGGCGCTCCAGGGTGGCGTCGGCGCCGGCGTTCACAGCGTCTGGCCGACGGTGATGCAGATGTTGCCGAAGATGTCCTCGGCCGAGCACCCGCGCGAGAGGTCGTTGATGGGCTTGGCGACGCCTTGGACGACGGGGCCGAGGGCGGTGGCGCCGCCGAGGCGCTGCACCAGCTTGTAGCAGATGTTGCCGGCCTGGAGGTCGGGGAAGATGAGGACGTTCGCGTCGCCCTTGATGGCGCCGCCGGGGTTCTTCTGGAGGGCGACGGCCGGGACGATGGCCGCGTCGGCCTGGATCTCGCCGTCGACGACGGCGTCGAGCTTGAGCTCCTCGAAGCGGGCCTTGGTGAGGCGGGCGGCCTCGGCGACCTTGTCGACGAGCTCGTGCTTGGCCGAGCCTTTGGAGGAGAAGGAGAGGAAGGCGACCTTGGGCTGTTTGCCGACGAGGGAGCGGAAGGTGCGCGCCGTGGCCAGGGCGATGTCGACCATCTGCTCGGCGGTGGGGCAGGGGTTGACGGCGCAGTCGGCGAAGCAGAGCACGTCGTCGCCGGCGGCGGTGGGCTCGCGCAGGCCCATGAGGAAGGTGGAGGAGGCCAGCTTGATGCCCGGGGCGGTGCCGACGCATTGGAAGGCAGCGCGGAGCATGTCGCCGGTGGAGGCGATGGAGCCGGCCACCAAGCCGTCGGCCTTGCCGGTGGCGAGCATCATGGCGCCGAAGTAGATGCGTTTGTCCAGGAGGGCCTGGCGGGCGGCCTCGGGGGTCATGCCTTTGGCCTTGCGTTTCTCGTAGAAGGCGGCGGCGAGCTCGTCGAGGAGGGCGTCCTTCGTGTAGTCGATCACCTGCGCCGTGGGCATCAGGCGCATGCCGGCGGCGTTCTCCGAGAAGGCGATCTCCTCGGGCGTGCCCAGCACGATGATGTTCGCGACGTTCTCCTGGAGCGCCAGGTTCGCGGCCTTGATGACGCGCGGGTCTTGGCCCTCGGGCAGCACCACGGTGCGCCCCGAGCCTTTGGCCTTCGCGCAAATCTGCTTCAACAATTCCATCTCGGCATTCCTTTCTCAATGAAAAGCCAACAAAGCGAGTATAGCACAAGCGCCCGGGGAACGGAAGCCGCCCGCCCCACCGCCCGGCGGGGGGATGTGGTACAATGCGGCCATGAACCCGATCACTTATTGCATGAACGTCCACCCGGGCGAGGACCTGGCGGACGTGCGCAAGGCGTTGGAGGACGTGACGCGGCCGCTGCGCGACGCGCTGGGCGGGGAGGGCGCCTTCCCCGTGGGCCTGCGCTTCGGGAGCCGCGCGGCGAAGGAGCTGCGCGTGCCCGAGAACCTGCGCGCCCTCTCGGCCTTCATGCACAGAAGCCACCTGGCGGCCATCGGCATCAACGGCTTCCCCTACGGCCCGTTCCACGGCGAGCCGGTGAAGACCGCGGCCTACGATCCCGATTGGGCCACGCCCAACCGCGTCTCGTACACGCGCGACCTCTTCTACGCGCTCACCCGCCTGCCGGGCGCCGACCTGGGCAACGACCACCGCCTGAGCGTGACGACGGTGCCGCTGGCCTACGACCGCGGCCAGGGCGTGACCGAGGCCATGCTCGAGAACCTCTGCGCGATGGCCCTCTTCCTGCGCAAGCTCGAGGGCTTCACCGGCCTGCGCATGTGCCTGGCGCTGGAGCCCGAGCCCGACTGCCTCCTGCAAGACACGCGCACGACCATCGACTTCTTCGAGCGCCTCTGGCAGAGCCCCTCCTGGAACCCCGCCTACCGCGACCTCATCGGCCTCTGCTTCGACACCTGCCACTTCGCCCTGGCCTACGAAGACCCCCTCAACGCCCTGCGCGCCATCGTCTCGGCCAATATCCCCGTGGCCCGCATCCAGGCCTCCGCCGCCCTCGAGTTCAGCCAATACGCCACCGAGGCCGACTTCGCCCCCTTCCTCGACGCGGTCTACCTCCACCAAACCGCCCGCCGCGAGGAAGACGCCACGCTCACCTGCTTCCCCGACCTCACCCCAGAGATCCTCCCCGAGCTCATCGGCCGCCGCGGCCGCATCCACTTCCACGTCCCCCTCAGCTGGGGCGGCACCGGCGCGCTCGGCACCACGCGCCACGCCCTCACCCCCGCCTTCTGGCGCTACGTCCGCGCCGGCGGCTGGCCCGTCGAGGTCGAGGCCTACGCCTACTTCGTCTACCCCGACTACCTCCGCACCCGAACCCTCTCCGAATCCCTCCTCGCGGACCTCAACTGGGTGCGCGACCAACTCCGGAACGTCTGACATGCGCGCCCTCGCCCTCGCCGCCCTCGCCCTCGCCGCGCCCGCCTGGGCCGCCCCCACCTACGTCCTCCAACGCGCCGCCGGCCCCATCGCCGTCGACGGCCGCCTCGACGAGCCCACCTGGGCCAAGGCCGCCCCCCTCTCCCCCCTGCGCGACCTCTCCGGCGGCCCCACGCCCTACGCCGCCGACATCCGCCTGGCCTACGACGACGACTGCCTCTACGTCGCCGCACGCCTCCCCGCCGAAACCCTCCGCGCCACCCAAACCCAGCGCGACAGCGTCATCTACCGCGACGACGACTTCGAGGTCTTCATCGACCCCTTCGCCCGCGGCCGCGACTACCTCGAGCTGGAAATCAACCAGCTCGGCACCGTCTGGGACCTCTTCCTCACCGCCCCCTACCGCGACCCCGCGTGCCTCGCCCTCCACGACTGGGACATCAAGGGCCTGCGCACCGCCGTCACCCTCCAAGGCACCCTCAACGACGGCGCGGGCGACGACCAAGGCTGGTGCGTCGAGATCGCCTGGCCCTGGGCCTCCATCACCGGCCACTCCAACCACCCCCGCGCCGGCAAGCCCCCCGCCCCCGGCCACGAGATGCGCATGAACTTCTCGCGCGTCGACCACCCCGCCCCCGGCGACGAGCGCAACACCGTCTGGGCCCCCACCCGCCAAGCCACCATCCACGCCCCTGAGCACTGGGGCCGCGTCCGCCTCTCCGCCAACCCCGTCGGCACCCCCGAGCCCTTCCCCCCCACCGTCGGCCTCTGGGTCCACGGCGACAACCCCGCCCTCACCCCCCAGACCCTCCGCGACTGGAAGGCGGCCGGCGTCACCACCCTCATCATCGGCGGCACCGACGCCAACCTCGCCAAGGTCGCCCAATGGGCCAAGGACGCCGGCCTGCGCGCCGTCGCCTGGCTCTGGGCCCTCAACCGCCCCGACGACCCCGCCGCCCTCGCCCACCCCGACTGGCACGCCGTCAGCCTCGAAGGCAAATCCACCTTCCGCCCCGAGGAGCGCCCCTTCGTGCCCTACTACCAATTCCTCTGCCCCACCCACCCCGAAGTCCGCGCCCACCTCGCCGCCAAAGCCCGCGCCCTCGCCGCGCTCCCGCAGGTCGACGCCATCCAGCTCGACTACATCCGCCTGCCCGACGTCGTCCTCCCCAAGGCCCTCTGGCCCACCTACGGCCTCGACATGTCCACCCTCCTGCCGCCCTACGACTTCTGCTACTGCCCCCGCTGCAAGGCCGCCTTCGGCAAGGAACCCGACCCCGCCGACCCCGCGTGGGCCGACTTCCGCCTCGCCCAGGTCGCCGCCGTCGCCAACGCCATGGCCGACGCCGCGCGCGCCGCCGGCAAGCCCTGCGGCGCCGCCGTCTTCCCCACCCCCCGCCTCGCCGCCAAGATGGTCTACCAAGACTGGGCCCGCTTCCGCCTCGACTTCGCCCTCCCCATGGACTACGCCTCCTTCTACGCCGAGGGCGACGCCTGGGTGATCGACCGCGCCCGCGAGGCCCGCCAAGCCGTGGGCGGCGCCTTCCCCATCCTCCCCGGCCTCCACCTGCCCGACTTCTACGGCCGCCCCGAGGCCCTCCGCGCCCTCATCCAAGACCTCCTCAAGGAAAACCCCGAAGGCTTCTGCCTCTTCTCCGACGCGGAACTCCGCCCGGAGTTCCTCAACGCCCTGCCGTGAGCCGCCCGCCGTCCGTGCCCGCCGGCGTGAAGGCCACGGGCACGCCCCGCCGCGCCGGCGGCGGCACCGCGCACGCCACGCCCTCCGCGCACAGCCCCCGCCACACGCCCCCCGCCAGACGCTCCGGCACGACGCTGAGCGCCCGCCCCACGAACCGCGCCAGGCTCGCCGCGCGCACCTCCTCCGCCGCCCGCCGCAACGCCGCCGCCCGCGCCGCGATCGCCCCCGGCGGCACCTGGCCGGGGAAAGCCGCCGCCGGCGTCCCCGGGCGCCGCGAGTAGGGGAAGACGTGCGCCCCCGTGAAGGGATAGGCCCGCAGGAGCGCCTCCGACGCCGCCGCGTCGGCCTCCGTCTCCCCCGGCAGCCCCGCGATCCAATCCGCCCCCAGCCCGCAGCAGGGGAGCGCCTCGCAGACCCGGTCGAGCAACGCGCGGATCTGGCGCACGCCGTAAGGCCGGCCCATCCGGCGGAGCACCGCGTCCGAGCCGCTCTGCAGGGGCAGGTGGAGAAAGGCGCAGAGGCGGCCGCGGCGCTCGGCGAGGAGGCGGATCAGCGCCGCGTCGTCGGCCACGCAGGGCTCGAGCGAGCCGAGGCGGAAGCGCCCCGGGCGCGGCAGGTCGGCCAGGCGCGCGAGCAGCTCGGGCAGGCGCGCGCCGGTCTCGGGGTCGCGGTAAAGCGCCAGGTTGCAGCCCGTCAGGACGATTTCGGGGCAGCCCTCGGCCAGGAGCGCGTCGGCGCGCCCGAGCAGGTCGGCCATCGGCACGGAGACGGGCGCGCCACGCTGGTGCGGCACGATGCAGTAGGCGCAGAAGGCGTCGCAGCCGTCCTGCGCGATGAGGGCGGCGCGGGTGCGCCGGGGCGGCGGGGGCGCGGCGGGGGCCGAGCCGTCCAGCCCCAGCCTGGCGCAGACGGCCTCCACCCAGTCGCCCTTGCGGGCGTGGGGGAGCGTGAGGTCGGCCAGGCCCGGGGGCATCAGCGCGGCCGCGCAGCCGCTCACCACGAGCGTGGCGCGGGGGTGGCGGGCGCGGAAGGCCCGCAGGGCGCGGAGGGCCTCGCGGGCGGCGGGGGCGGTGACGGCGCAGGAGTGGAGGCAGAGCGCGTCGGCGTGCGGCGCGTCGGCCGGCACGATCCGGGCGCCGCGGGCGGCGAGGGCCGTGCGCCAGCCCTCGGCCTCGGCTTGGTTGAGGCGGCACCCGTAGACCAGGAAGGCGACGTTCATCGGGGCGCGGCGCTCACTTGCGGCGGTGGTCGATGGCGATGGGCACGAAGAGCTCCGGGTTCCGCGCGCGCCGCAGCACGCGGTCGGCGTAGGCCGAGCGGTAGGCGCGCCCGTCGCGGAGGGTGTCGGTGCGGCCGTTGTAGCGCATGAGGGCCACGCGCCACGAGTCGAAATAGGCGTCGGGCCGGCGGGCGATGGCGCGGCCCGAGACGCCGAAGCCCTTGCGCGCCAGGAACTGGATGCCCGCGCGGAGGTTCTGCTCCAGCGTCCCCTCGTTGCGGCTCTTGGGTTCCTTCAGCCCCAGCTCGGCCTTTTCGGGGCCCCAATCCCCGGGCACGTTCACCTGCAGGGGGTCGACATCCCACGCGGCCAGCGAGCGCTCGCCGCCGCCGCCGCTCTCCTCGATCATGAGGGCCTTGACGAGGGCGGGCTCGAGGGCCGGGATGTCCGGGCGCGTCCCCTCCGCCGCGCCGACCCACTTGCCGGGGTCGGCGTTGAAGTCCGCCGTCAGGCGCAGGATCAGCGCGTCGTGCGCCTGGTAGCGGTCGTCCTCGAAGCCGGCGAAGACGGGCAGCGCCTCGGCGGTCGCCTCGGGCCGCCGCTGGGGCTCGAGATTCCGCTCGCGGAAGGGCTCCGAGGCCGCGATCTGCGCGCGGAAGAAGGCCTCGAAGCGCGAGAGCAGCTCGCCGTCCTCGGGGCGGATGAAGCGGCGGTCGAGGGCCAGGCGCCCCCAACGGTCGAAGGGGTAGCGCCGCCCCTGCCACACCAGCTCGAAGCGCAGGGCCGCGTCGGAGGGCGCGCTCTCCTCCTCCTCGGCCAGCCCCAGCCAGAAGGCATGCGCCCGCGCCCGGATGTCGGCGCGCACGCGCAGCGCGTCCACCCGCAGGAAGAGGTCGCACACCCCCCGGAGCGCCTCGGGCCGCAACGGCAGCTCCACGCGCGCCGGCAGGCCCAGCCCCTCGGCCCAGCCGTTCGCGCGGTAAGGCTCCACGTGCAGCGTCTGCGCCGCCAAGGGCGCGGCCGCGAGGGCCAGGCAGGCCAGCCAACGCCCTCTCATCGCCGGGCCCCCACGAACCAAAAGGGCTCATACGTCAGCGCCAGGCCGCCCGCCTCGTGGGGGAAACGCGCGCGCCAGGCCGCGTCGAGCGCCTCCAGGCGCGCCTTCGTCCACGGCTCGGAAGGCTCCGCGGTGGCGGTGACGCCCGTCTCGCGCAGATGGCGCAACGCCGCCCGCGCGTCCGCGAAGGCCAGCGTCCGAACGGCCCGCTCCGTCGCCAACGGCGCGAAGCGCCCGCCCAGCGCGGCGACGAAGGCCTCGAAGCCGGGATACGCCAGGCCGCGCCCCGTGAGCGCCGCCACCTCGCGCAGGGTCGCCGGGCCGAAGGCCGAGAGCGCCAGCACCCCGCCGGGCGGCAGGGCCTCGGCGCAACGCGCCGCGAAGGCCCCCAGATCCCCGAACCATTGCGCCGCCGAGGCCGTGGCGACGGCGTCGAAGATGCCCGGCCAGGCCACGCGCCGCGCGTCCCCCGCCAGGAAGCGCACCCGCGGCGCGTTGGCAAAGCATGCCGCCATCCCCGGGCAAAGGTCATTCGCCACCAGCTCCGCCGGCGCGAAGCGCGCCAGGAGCCGCCGCGTCAGCAGCCCCGTGCCGCACCCCAGCTCCAAAATCCTCGGCCCCAGCACGTGGAAATGCTCCCCCATCAGCGCGGCCAGGCGTTCGGCGGCCTCGCGCTGAACCGTCGCCTGCCCCTCATAGGTGGCGATGGCCCGCGCGAAGCGGCTGACCACGAGCGCCTCGCGCCCCGTCACGCCCCGCGCCCCCCCAAGAGCGCCGCGAAGACCTCCGGCGCCCAGTGCGCACCCTCGCGCGCCGTCGCGCCCGGGAAGGCCGCCAGCTGCGCCGCGAAGGGGAAGATCCGGTCGCCCCGGCACGCCACCGCGCCGCCCCACGCGAGGTCCGCCCCCGGGCGCGAGCGGATGGCCGCGCCCAAGGCGGCCAACTCCGCCCGGAGCGATTCCACCCCGCGTTTGGGCGCGTGCGCCAGGAAGCCTTCCAGCGCGGCCGCGCCGCCGCACATCCGCCGGCGGAAGCGCGCCAGCCCGGCCTCGGAGAGGCCCGCGAGCGTCGCGTCGAAGAGGGCCGGGGGGATGCCCCGCGCCGCGTCGATGGGCCAGGGCGTGCCGTTCACCGCCGTGGCCGAGGCCAGGCGCCCGCGCGGCAGGGTCTGCGCCGCCGCCCACACCCCCAGGCTCCAGGCGATGAGGTGCGCGGGCCCCTCCGGCAGGGGCGGCGGGTTCGAGAGATCCGTGTAATCCCACACGAACAGCGTGTCCCGCGCCCGCGCCATCCCCTCGAAGGGCGTGGGATCCATCCCCCAGCCCAAGTAGAAGACCGTGGTTTCGTCGTGCCGCTGGCCCGGATAGAACGCCGTTTCCATGCCCACAGTCTACCACAAATCGCGCCGCCCCCGCCGAAAAGGCTTGCAAAGGCCGTCGGGAAGGGTGTATGCTAAGGGCACGCTGTGGGAGAGCCACGGCAATTGCGCTTTGCGTGCAGAATGTTGTCATCTCGAACCTGAGAAATTCGTATTTGGGCAACGTGGCAGGCAAGGTGCGCCATTCTTGGCGCACCCTTCCTCGCGTTCCCAAAGGGGCTTCTCAGGGCCTGAGATGAGACGTGTGGGAGGTGCGCCTTTCCATTGGCCCCTCTCTCTGGCGGGAAGCGTGCGCACACGGGCGCGTGTCTGTGGCGCGACAGCCGAAGGGGCCCCGTCTTTCCCGCCCCGGTTCCCTCCGGCCTCCGGTGGGGCGGGAAAGGAGAAACACCACAACCATGAAAAAGACACTCCTCACGGCGGCCGTCGCCGCCCTGGCCCTCTCCGCCGCCCAGGCGGTGAGCCTCTCGTGGAGCGGTACGGCTGGCCAAAGCAACGGCACGCTGACCCTCGGCTCCCTCAACGAGAGCTTTGTCCTCACGGCGAACATCACGCTCACGGGCAAAACGCCGGAAGGGTTCACCAACAACGCTCCCGTCATTGGGTTCGGAAAACTGATTGACGCTGACAACCAGTACAATGGGTTGGCGTGGTACAACGGCTCCAATGGCATTGGTGCCCACTTCAACAACGCTTGGACGACGGCGGACGTCCCTGCCTACAATCCTGATGGCGACGCCGCCCAGAACACGCATACCTATGCGCTTACGTTCACGGCTGCCAACGGTGGCTGGGACATCGAACTGAGCATCGATGGCGTGACCCTCGGCGTTGTCTCTGATGCTTCCATGGGTTGGGGCCAAGCCCCCTCTGCCGACTATGGAAGCCTTGGGTTCGGCACGGGCGACCTCGAGACGACCATCACCGTCACGAACGACGCGCCTTGGACAGTCAACAGCGTCTCCGTGCAGACCGTGCCGGAGCCGACGGCGTTGGCGTTGCTGGCGCTGGGCGTGGCCGGTGTGGCGCTCCGCCGCCGCGTGGCGTAAGCGGGCAGTGACCGACAAAAAGGCCCCCGGCGCAGGCCGGGGGCCTTTTTTTTGTGTTTTGGCGCGGGGCGGTCAGTGGAGGGCGGCCCAGCGGTCTTGGAGGCGGCGGATGGCGTCGTAAGGGGCGGGGGCTTGGCAGACGGCGCGGACGACGGCGAAGGCGGTGGCGCCGGCGGCGGCGACGGCGGGGAGGCGGGTTTCGTCGATGCCGCCGATGGCGATGGTGGGCCAGGGGGCGGCGCGGATGATGCGCCCGGCCTCGTCGGGGCCGAGGGTGGGGTCGGGGATGGCCTTGGTGGGGGTGGCGTAGAGGGGGCCGACGCCGGTGTAGTCGGGGGCGAGGGCTTTGGCGGCCTCCATCTGGGCGTAGGAGTGGGTGGAGAGGCCGAAGAGGCGGAGCGTGGGGAAGGCGGCGCGGGCCTGGGGCAGGGGCATGTCGTCTTGGCCGAGGTGGACGCCGTCGGCCTCGGCCTCGGCGGCGAGGGCGGGGTCGTCGTTGACGATGAAGCAGGTGGCGGTGCCGCGGGTGAGGGCGCGGAGGCGCCGGGCGGTGGCGAGGATGTCGGCGCGGGGGGCGCGCTTCATGCGCAGCTGGAGGTAGCCGACGGAGGCCTTGACGGCGGCCTCGGCGACGGCCTCATAGCTGGTGACGGGGTCGGTGACGACGAGGCAGAGTCCGGTGAGTGTCATGGGAGCTCCGTGATGAGGTGAACTGGGGGAAGGGAATGGGGAGAACAGAGAACGGAGAACAGAGAACAGAAAACAGAACGCGCGCAAGCGCGACGGGCCAACCTGAGTGAGACACCAAGACCCCTTCGTGATCCTGTGTGGTCTTCGTGAAAGCCCTGCAGGGCAAACATCCCACAGTCGCCCATCCGCCACTCCGTCGCCCCGCAGGGGCGTTCTGTTCTCCGTTCTCTGTTCTCTGTTCTTTGTTCTCCCATCCTTCAGGCCCGGAGGTCCTGGAGGATGAGCTCGGCGACCTTTTTGCCGGATTTGAGCATGCCGCCGAAGATGGGGCCCATGCGGAAGCCGCCCTGGACGTTGTTGGCGGCCATGCCCGAGGCGTAGAGCCCGGGGTAGAGGCGCTTGGTGTTGAGGACGGTGGTACGCTCGCCGTCTTCCATCCACATGGGCTTTTCGCCCATGATGCCGCCGGTGGGGGAGTCGACCTTGATGCCGGCCTTGTCGACGGCCTTATGGACGATCTCGGAGGGGTGGCCGGTGCCGTCGAGGACGGCGCGGGCGGTGACGACGACGGGGTCGACGTGCATCTCCAGGCGGCGGACGGGGTTCCAGTTGACGACCAGGCCGCAGACCTTGCCTTCGCGGACGCAGATGTCCTCGACGCACATGGTGTTGAAGATGACGGCGCCGGCCTTGCGCGCGCCGAAGATGAGGCCCGAGGCCATCTCGACGGAGTCGAGCGTGTGGTAGCCGTTGCCGAGGTCGCGGGTGGAGATGGCGAAGTCGTGGAGGATGGGCGCGGCGTCGTCCTGGACGACGACCTCGTTGAAGAGCATCCCGCCGCCCCAGGTGCCGCCGCCGGGGGCGAGCTTGCTCTCGAAGACGGCCACCTTGAGCCCGGCTTGGGCCAGGTAGCGCGCGGCGACGAGCCCGGAGGGCCCCGCACCGACGATGCCCACGTCCACCGCCAGGTGGCGCTCGAACTTCTCGAAGAAGGCGCGCACAATCGCGCCGGAAATGGTCTCTTCCATCACGTCGGCCATGGCCAACTCCTTTCGGGGAAAAAGAAAAGCCCCGCAAGCGGGGCGTTTGGGGAAGCGGGGGGCCTCAGAGCACCGCGCAGGCGGGCACCAGGGCGTTGAGCACCTTCTGGCAGAGGGCGTCCTCGAGCACCTGCTCCAGGCGGCCGTTGTTGCGCAGGCGGCGGACGACCTCCTTGGCGGGCATCCGGAGGCGCTCGGCGAGGGTGGCGATGGCGCCGTCGGCCTCCTGGGCGGAGAGCTTGAGGTCGCGGGCCTTGGCGGCGGCCAGGAGGGTGTAGTGGCGGCGCAGGCGCGTGGCGGCGCGCTTCTGGGCCTCGGCGTAGGCGGGATCCTTGCGCAGGCCCTCGGGGTCGTCCTTGAAGCGCTCGAGGGGGTTGGATTGGTCGCTGGCCAGCTCGTCGTAGGTCCACCGGTCGAGCACCGTCTGGGGCAGGTCGAAGGAGACGGAGGCGTCGATGGCGGCGATGAGGTCGTTGAGGGCGCGCTGGCCTTCCTCGTACTGGCGGGTGAGGGCGAGGCTTTCCTTGACGTTCTGGCGCACCTCGTCCATGCTCTTGGCGTTGAAGCGGGAGACGACGGCCGCGTCGTCGGCGGGGACGTACTTGCGCAGGGTCTTGAGGGTGAGGTCGTAGCGGACGGTCTTGCCGGCCAGGTCGGCCACGCGGAAATCCGCCGGGAAGGCGGCCTCGAACGCGAAGGCCTCGCCGGGCTTCTTGCCGCGGAGGGCCTCGGCCAGGCCGGGGATGAAGGCATCGGTGCGCAGCTGCATCCAATAGCCCGCGTCCTCGGCGTAGCGCGCGGCGGCGTCGGAGAGGCCCTCCTTGGGCAGGTCGGAGGTGAAGGAGACCTCGGCCAGGTCGTCCTCGGCGGCGGCGTCCTCGCCCTCGGCGTTGCGGAAGGAGGCGGCCATCTTGCGCACGTCGGCCAGGCGCGCCTCGAGCATCTCGTCGGTGACCTCGGCGTCGACCTTGCGGACGTGCCACTTGGCCTCGTCGGGGAGCGCGACGGCGGGCTCCAGGTCGCAGACGACGGTGCCCGTGGCGGCGGCCTCCTCGGCCTTGAAGTCCTTCAGGTCCACCACGCGGGCCAGGTCGCGCCCCTTGTCCTTGGCGGCCTTGGCGGCGGCGTCGACGAAGAGGTTGACGATTTCCTGGTTCGAGGATTGCTCGATCTCCTTGCCGTAGAGCGCCTGGATGCGCGCCGGGGGCACCTTGCCGGGGCGGAAGCCGGGCAGGCGCACGCGCTTGGCATATTCGCCGCGGACGCGCTTGCGGATGGGGACGATCTCCTCGGCGCCCGCCTCGACGCTGACAATCACGCGGCAGGGGCCTTCCTCTTTGACAATCTCGCTCTTCATCGGTTGGGGTCCTTTGGGTTCAAATCGATAGGCCGACCAAGATACCACATCCCGCCGAAAAAGGAAAGCCTTCAGCGCGCCGCCGCGCGCGCCAGGCACCGCCCGCCCCCGCGCAGCCGCGCGAAGAGCGCGCTGGCGCGGTAGGCCGCCGGCAGGTCGCACCCGAAGTCCCGCACGTTCCCGCCATCGGCCTCGTAAAAGCCGCAGGGCTGCAGGCGCCCGTCGTGCGCCAGGAAGCAGAAGCCCGCGCCGGCCAGGCACCCGTTGAGGCGGCTGCGCGGCGTCAGCCCCCGGGCCTTGGCGCGGGCCAGCACGCGCGGCTCGCAGGTGACGTGGACGGGCAGCGCGCCCTCGGCGTCGAGGTCGAGGATCTCGTCGAGCGCGGCATCGGTCTGCGCGTCGTCCAGGCACTGCCCGGCGATGGCCGCCCCGCGCCCCACGGGCACCAGGAAGAAATAGTCGACGCGCGTGGCGCCCTGGGTCAGCGCCAGATCCCGCATCGCCCGGAGGTCGCCGCGCGTGGCGCGGGTGACGGTGTGGTTCAGCTGGAAGGGCACCCCCGCCTCCCGCGCGGCGGCCATCGCCCGCAGGGCCATGTCGAAGGCCCCCGGCACGCCGCGGAAGGCGTCGTGCGCCGCCGCGTCGGGCCCGTCGAGGCTGATGGAGAGGGCGCGCACGCCGGCATCCTTGAGGGCGCGCAGGCGTTCGGCCGTGGCGAAGCGGCCGCAGGGGGCGAGCACGCAGGGGAAGCCCAGGGCCGTGGCGCGGCGGACGAGCGCCTCGAGGTCGTCGCGGTACATCGGCTCGCCGCCGGTGAGGATGAGCAGGGGCTTGGCGCCCCCCGGGCACGCCGCCGCGAGGGTCTCGAGCACGCGGCCGCACTCCTCGCCGGAGAGCTCGCCGGCGCAGGCGGCGTCGCGCGCGGCCCCGCGGCAATGGCGGCAGGCCATCGGGCAGCGGCGCGTGAGCTCCCACGCCAGCACGCGGATGGGCAGGGGCGCGGGGGCGAGGGCCTCGACGGCGCGCAGGGCCGCGGGCAGGTCTTCGTAGCCGGGGAGGAGGCCCTCGGCGGCGGCGAGGGCCCCGGGCGCCTCCCAGCCGGCGACGGAGACGGCCAGGCAGGGCAGGCCCGCGGCGTGGGCGGCCTGGATGTCCTTGGGCGTGTCGCCGACGAGGAGGCAGGGCTCCGCGCCGAGGGCCCGGGCGCGCCGGCAGGCCAGGCGGGCGAGGGCGTCGCGGTCGGCGCCGTCGCCGGCGTAGGCGCCGAAGTCGAAGAGGTCGGCCAGGCCCGCGTGGATGAGCTTGGCCCACGCGGTGGCGCGGATGTTCCCGGTGACGACGCCCAGCAGGAAGCCGCGCCCGCGCAGGGCCTCGAGGAAGGCGCGCGCGCCGGGGTAGACGTGGGGGGGCGTCTGGGCCAGGCGCGGCTCGAGGCGCTTGGCCAGCTCGATGTAGAAGCGTTCCTCGCGCGCCGGGGTGGAGATGAGGCCGCAGGCTTGGGCCAGGCCGCGGACGACGCCGGTGTCGGTGGCGCCGACGAAGGAGACGCCCGCCACGTCGGCCTCCGCGCCGTAGGCCGCGCGGAAGGCCTCGGCGAAGGCGGGGCGGCCGACGCCTTTGGCGTGGAGGAGCGTGCCGTCGATGTCGAAGAGGATTGCCCGTCTCATGGCCGCAGATTATAGCACAGCCTCAGCGCAGGGCCTCGGCGGCGCGGAGGAGGGCCTCGTCGAGCGCTTGGAGGTCGGCCTCGTAGGGGCAGCCCGGCCCCATGCCGCGGGCGACGGTGAAGCGCGCGAGGGCCTCCTCGAGGGGGGCGAGGGCCCCGGGGCGGCCGAGCGCGGCGGCCTTTTCGCGGAGGATGCGGATCTTCTCGAAGGTCTCGACGCCGTTGCGCAGGGCCTCCCAGCGCAGGCTCGGGCGGTCGCCGGGGTAGACGAGCGAGGTGTCGGCGGCGGGCCAGTTGGCGGGGCGGTAATCTTGGCTGGCGAAGGGGTTCTCGGGCCAGGAGTGGTAGGCCCAGCGGAGGAAGCCGTCGAGGCCATAGTGCGCGGCGGCGGGCAGGAGCCATTCGGCCTCGGCCAGGGCGGAGTGGGCGAAGGTGTTGGGGCGCGGCTGGGCGCAGCAGACGTAGAAGGTGGTGCGCTTGCCCTGCGCGCGGCGCTCCTTGGCCAGGGGCGCGAGGCGCTCGCTGATGTCCAGGCCGTAGGAGCAATCCGCGAAGTCGGCGGTGACGGCGCTGGGGGCGTCGCACGCCGCGACGATCTCCAGCGTGGGCGCGTGGCGGCGCACCACCTCGAGCGCGGGGCGGAAGAGCGCGTCGGGGCGCTCGTCCATCGCCAGGCGCACGCGGCCTTCCCAGCCTTTGGCGCGGACGTGGGCCACGAGGGCCTCGAGGAAGGGCCCCCAGAAGGCCTCGTACTCGGGCGTGCCGGGGGTGAGCCGGGGCGCCACCGTGCGCCCCTGCGCCTCGTCGTGGTAGGCGAAGGTGAGCGACCAGGGCAGGAGGCCGTAACAGTTCACCGTGGCCCCCGCCAGGCCGGCCTCCTCGCTCATGAAGGCGACCCAGCGGTCGAAGACGGCGAAGTCGTGCGCCCACGAGCCGTCCCTGCGCCGGGTGACGCGCACCATCGCGCCGAAGGCGTCGTAGGTCTGGCGGTCCCACGCCTCGTCGATGAGGGTGGCGGTGATGGTCTTCTGGCCCGCGTCGGCCAGGCGGCGCATGGCCGGGCGCAGGAGGGCGAAGTGCGCGGGCGACCACATCGGCACGTCGTGCCAGCGGGCGACGGCGTCGGGGTGCTGCCAGATGTCCAGGTGGCAGGCCCACTCGCGCGGCGGCGGGAGGGTCTCGGGGTCGATCGTCAGCGTGACGGGGGCGGAGAGGGGCGTGCCGTTGACGCGGAGGGCGAGCGTGCCCGTGGCCCGGCCCGGCGCGGCGTCGGCGGGGATATCCACGGTCAGCACGAGGGGCCGTGTCACGCCCGCGAAGGTCGTCTGCGCCGTGCCGTCGAGGATGTCGGCGAAGAGGACGCCCCCGCCGGTCGTGTAGCGCACCAGATCCAGCCGCACGGGGATTTCGCGGCCATCCTCGGCGCGCAGCGCGCACGGCTCCAGGCGGAGCTCGCCGAAGCCGGCGGGGCTCTCGATGAGCACCTGCGCGCAGACGCGCTCGCCGCGCCAGCCGCGCATCGCCAGCCCGGGGCGCTTGGGCGCGGGGACCGCGCTCGGCACGTCGCGCCCGAAGCGCTGGCGCATGGAGACGGGCGTCAACCAAGGCTTGGCCCCGGCCCGGAGCGCCGCGGCGGGGCGGCCCTGCGGGTCTTTGCCGTCGGGCTCGTAGGCGGGGTGGCGGGCCGGCTCGGCCAGGGCGGAGGCGGCGAGGAGGCAGGCGAGCGGGGCGAGCTTCATGGTCAGTGGGCCTCGGTGTGGCGGCCGGGGGCGGCCAGGTAGGCCGGGAGGTCGGCGGCGAGATGGGCGGGGAGCAGGTTGGCGGCGGCCAGCGCGCGCGTCTCGAAGGGCACCCACGCGAAGGCGATCCAGGGCTCGGCGGCCCGGGGCGCGGCGGGCGGGGGCGGCAGGCCGGGGACGTCGAGGCGGAAGAGGAGGTTGACCTCGCAGTGCGGCTCGCCCGCCTGCTCGAAGGCGTTTTCGGTGACGGCCAGGAAGGCGCCGGCCTCGGCGGCCTGGCCGAGCTCCTCGCGGATCTCGCGCACAAGGGCCTGGCGGGCGGTCTCGCCGAACTCGACGTGGCCGCCGGGCAGGTAGCAGCGGCCGCCCTTGGCGGGCTTGCAGACCAGGAGGTGGCCGTCTCGCAGGCAGACGCCGCGGGCGATGGTCTCGATGTTGGCGTTCTCGTAGGGCATGGCGGCTCCTTTCGATGGAAGAGGCCGCCTGGGCGGGGCGGCCTCCGGCGGGGCTCAGCGGCCGCAGCAGTGCTTGTATTTCTTGCCGGAGCCGCAGGGGCAGGGGTCGTTGCGGCCCACCTTGGGGGCCTCGCGCACGAAGGGGACGCCCTTCTGCCCGGCCTCGGGGGTGATGAGCTCGCCGTCGATGAAGCGCCATTCGCCGCCGACGCGCCGGAAGACGGAGCGCTCGTGGTGCGAGAAGGGGCGCTGCTTGACGGTGTAGTGGGCCACGAACTCCACCGTGCCCTCGTCGTCGTCCACGCCGCCGCCTTGGACGTCGAGCACCTCCATGCCCGTCCAGACGGAGTTGCGGGCCCACTTGTGCGAACCCTCGGGGTCGAACTCCGCGCGCACGGCGTCGCCGCTCGAGGCGTAGAGGAAGTCCACGTTGTCGAGCGCGTAGGCGGTGTAGCGGGCGCGCATGAGGGCCTCGGCGGTGAGGGCCGCCTGCGTGCCGCCGAGGATGGGGCCGCAGCAGTCGCCGTAGGCTTTGCCGGAGTGGCAGGGGCAGGGGGCGGAGGCTTCGGGCTGGGTCATGGCTCGTTCCTTAGATGAGGCCGCGGCGGATGAGCTCCTCGGCGATTTGGACGGCGTTGAGGGCGGCGCCCTTGCGGATGTTGTCGCCGCAGCACCAGAGCGCCAGGCCGTTCTCGACGGAAGGGTCGACGCGGAGGCGCCCGACGCCGACGTCGTCCTGCCCGCCGAAGTCCTTGGGCATGGGGTAGACGGCGTTGGGCAGGTCGTCGACGAGGCGCACGCCGGGGGCCTTGGCGAGGACGGCGCGGGCCTCCTCGACGCTGAAGGGGCGCTCGAACTCGGCGTGGACGGCGATGCTGTGGGCGTAGAAGACGGGGACGCGGACGCAGGTGCAGGCGATGCGCAGGCCCGGCGCGCCGAGGATCTTGCGGCTCTCGAAGGTGAGCTTGGCCTCCTCGGTGGTGAAGCCGGGCATCTCGGGCTTGGCGCCGCCGATCTGGGGCAGCACGTTGGCGGCGATCTGGTGGGCGAAGGCCTTGGGGTGGGTGGGCTCGCCGGCGGCCAGCTGGCGCATCTGCAGCCCCAGCTCGTCGATGGCCGCGCGCCCGGCGCCGGAGACGCTCTGGAAGGTGACGGCGGTCATGTGGCGCAGGGGGTTGGCGCGGTGGAGCGCGGCCACGCCCATGAGGGTGATGATGGTGGAGCAGTTGGGGT
Organism: uncultured Kiritimatiellota bacterium; assembly: GCA_944389585.1. Taxonomy (GTDB): domain Bacteria; phylum Verrucomicrobiota; class Kiritimatiellia; order RFP12; family DVOR01; genus Spyradenecus. Next base: position 20,487 of record CALXMW010000008.1, on the reverse strand, counting down.
TGGCGATGAAGCGCGCGCCGCCGCGCACCATGCGCTCCATGTCGTCGGCGTTGATCTCGGGGATCACCAGGGGCACGTCGTCGTGCATCCGGAAGTCATCGCCGTTGTCGATGACGATGGCGCCGGCGTCGGTGGCGGCCTTGCCCCACATCTTGCTGGCGCCCTTGGCGCCCTCGGTGCCGGCGAAGAGCACCACGTCGAGCCCCGTGAAGGCCTCGGGGGTGGTCGCCCGCACGTGGAAGGTCTCCCCGGCGATCTCCTCGTCGCGCTCGCGCGTCGCCAGGACGCGGATCTCGGCGGCGGGGAAGTTGCGCTGGCGCAGGACTTTGACCATCTCGGTGCCGACGGCGCCGATGCCGACTAAACCGACTTTGTATTGCTTCATGGATACACTCCGATCTGTCGAAAGACGTTGTTTATGATAGCACAATCACGCGAAGTCCAGGCGCAGCGCGCGCCCTTCCACCGCCAGCTCCCGGAGCGTCCCCTCCAGGGCGATGCCGCGCAGCTGCGCCAGCGCGCGGATGGCCACGGTGAGCGTGTTGCCGGCCACCGAGAGCCCGGGCTTGCCGGCGACGGCCGCGGCCAGCTGGCCCATCAGCTGCGTGGCGATGGCCCCGCCGCCCATCATGGCCAGGGAGACCTTTTCGAGGGTGACGTCGAGCGCTGCGCCGTCCTGCGCCGGGGCCAGGCGGATCTGCGCCTCCACCGGCACGGGCAGCGGGCCCATGGAGGCCTTGCACTTGAAGACGACGAGCCCGTCCTTGAGCTCCACGCGCGGGTTCTTGATTTTCTTGAGGCCTTCGCCCTGCGGCCCTTCGGCCATCTTGGCTAGGGCGCCTTCGAGGCCCCGGTTGATGTCGTCCTCGGTCACGGCCAGCGCCAGCTTGCTCAGCGTCATCTTCGTGTCTCCACAGTTGGGTTGCGAACGGTGGGCATTATACCATCTTTCCGGCCCCGGGGTTTGGGAAAAGCGCCGGCGGCCAGGCCCCCTGCCGGAGCCCTAGGTAGGGCTCTGGGGGAACCCTATCTAGGGCTCTGGGGGAGCCCTATGCAGGGCGCTCGCTTGGGGAGGGGCGCAAACGAAACGCGGGCCGCCCCGGGGCGGCCCGCTTTGCCTTGCCGTCGGCGGGGGCTCAGTCCTCCAGGCGGCAGAAGTAGTCGACGGCCTTGGCCTCGCGGCGGATGATTTCCTCCGCGTCGCCTTTCTCGACGCCGTCGCGGGCGCATTCCTTGAGGTGGTTGACCAGGAGCAACTGGCCGACGCGGTGGAGGGCGCTCTTGGCGGCGCTGACCTGCAGGATGATGTCCGCGCAGGCGGCCTTGCGGTCGATCATGCGGCTGATGCCGTTGCACTGGCCGATGATTTTGTGGAGGCGGCGGTGGATTGCCTCGATGTCCAAATCCGTGGGTTCTTCCTTCATGGTGTGTTGCCTTCGTTTGCTTGTTGTTTCTATATGGTTTCACCGGCGAAACCGGTGCCCAACCAATTGCCCTTATTATACAACGGAACGCCCTTGTCAAACAACACTTTTTTGGGGTGGGGGAAAAAGCGGCGGCGCCCGCCGGGGGGCGGGCACCGCGGGGTGCGAGGACGCGCGCGCCTCAGTTGCCCGAGCCGGACTCGAGGAACTTGAAGGCGTTGCCGTCCTGCTCGATGTCGGTGAGCTTGCCGTTGCCGAGGCCCGAGACCATGTCGCGCATCAGCACGCCGGCGGCGTCGAAGTCCTTGCCCGAGCCGTCGCGGTAGATGAGCACGCAGCCGTCCTTGCCGAAGGGCTGGTTGTCGGTCAGCAGCGTGTCATAGTCGGCGCCGGTGTCGTTGCCGGCGGTGCCGGCGAAGGTGGAGCCGTTGATGTTGCGGGAGATGAGCACGGGGGTGGTGCCGGCGGCGCGCCCGGCGTTGGAGGCGATGGTCCAGGCGCAGTTGCGGTCGGTGATGGTGGTGCCGGTGGCCTCGGTGTAGCCGTCGGCCACGAGGTCGGAGGGCTCGATCTCCTGGAGCACCTTCAGGCGGTTGCGGCGGTTCGTGTCCGTCTCGGACATGTAGAGGGCCTGGGTGAAGTAGTCGGCGGTGGAGCTGAAGGCCTGGTAGAGATCCGGGCCGGTGGGCTTGTCGCCGTCGTACTCGCCGTTGCTGTCCGCCGGCCACGCATAGCCGCGGTAACGGCCCGTCGCGTCCGCCGTGATGATGGCTTGGACGATGTGGCGGCCCACGTTCATCATGCCCGAACGGCGGGCCGAGGCCAACGCGCCGGTGATGGGGCCGAAGAGGGCGCCTGCCAGAATGCCGATGATCACGATGACCACGAGCAGCTCGATCAACGTGAAGCCTTGCTTGCGGGATGCTTTCATTTCCGTACTCCTTTCAAGTCTGGTTCGGGCTCTGACCGCCCTCGCACATCATGTATCCTAGCACAGGCCTGCCCGGGCGGTCAAACATTATTTTGGGGCGCGGCGCGCGCCCCGCCACAAAAGTGTTGCGCGCGCGTGGGCTTTTTGCTAATCTTCTGTCGTTCCGCATGAGGGTATGGCCCAGCGCCGCCCCATGCCTTGTGGAGCCCCAACAAGGAGTGACACCCATGGCTACGAAAGCAAAAGCCTCCAAGCCGGCCAAGAAGCCCGCCGCCAAACCCGCGGCGAAGAAGGCCACCCCCGCCAAGAAGCCTGCGGCCAAGGCCCCCGCGAAGAAACCCGCGGCCAAGCCTGTGGCCAAAAAGGTTCCCGCGAAGGCGCCGGCGAAGAAACCTGCGGCCAAGGCCGCCGCCAAACCCGCGGCCAAGAAGCCTGCGGCCAAGGCCGCCGCCAAACCCGTGGCCAAGAAGCCTGCGGCGAAGGCCCCGGCCAAGAAGCCGGCGGCCAAGCCCGCGGCGAAGAAGGCGCCTCCTGCCAAGAAGCCTGCGGTGAAGGCCCCGGCCAAGAAGCCCGCGGCGAAGAAGCCAGCGGCCAAGCCTGCGGCGAAGGCCCCCGCAAAAAAAAACGCCGCTAATCAAGCGGTGAAGAAGACCACGGCCAAGGCCCCGGCCAAGAAGCCGGCGGCCAAGGCCGTCGTGAAGCCCGCGCCCGCGGCGAAGCCGGCCAAGGCGCCGGCGATCAAGGCCAATTACACCATCGTCCGCCCCTCCGGGGCCAAGCCCGCGAAGGCCGCCGCGAAGGCCGCCCCGGCCAAGCAGCGTTTCAGCGACGCCACGCTCGAGAGCTTCCGCAAGCGGCTCATCGCCGACCGCGAGGAGATTTTGGCCCAGCTCAATTCCGCGCGCACCAACGCCTTGCGTCAGACCGACGAGGAGAACGTGGAGGAGGACGGCACCAACGCCTTCAACCGCACGGCCGACCTGACCCGCGCCGACGGCCAGCATATGCGCCTGCGCGCCATCGACGACGCCCTGCGCGCCATCAAGAACAAGACCTATGGCGTGTGCTCGATGTGCGGCAAGCTCATCCCCACCGAGCGCCTCAAGGCCGCCCCCTTCGCCATCCGGTGCGTGGCCTGCAAGGAGCAGTGGGAGCAGACCCTCGCCAAGGAGCGCCGCGCCCAGAACCAGTAACGGCGCGTTTGGGGCAAAACAAAGGCGGGGCATGGCGTTCCATGCCCCGCCTTTTCGTGCGCCGCGCGCTCACGCCGCGCGCAGGTGCCGGCTGCGGTGGTAGATTTTGCAGAGGTAGACGATGGCCTTGGGGTGGGGGAGGAGGCGGAGGGCGACGTTCCAGACCATCGACCAGAGGAGCTCTTTGCGCGCCTCGTATTCGGCGCGGGTGAGGCCCAGGCGCGGGTGCAGGCAGCGGTGGAACTGCGCGAGCGAGCGCAGGCCGTAATCCCAGTGGCGGGAGGGGTGGCCGTAGCGCATCATCATGGCGAAGTCGTTGCCTGGGATCCACGTCTGGGTGAGCACGGAGCTGGAAGAGTAGTATCCGCCGCCGACGGTGTAGACGGAGCAGAGGTCGTTGAGGTAGAGGATTTTGCCGTATCGGGCAAAGCAGTGCAACTTGAAGCAGTCGCCCTCGAAGGGGACGTCGCATTCCTTGACCATGCGCCAGTAGACGTCTTGGCGGTAGAAGAGTGTGCTCGTCTGGAAGTAATATTTGGGGATGTCCTTGGGCGGGATGATGGTGCGGTCGGGGAAGAGAGGCACCCAGCGGCGGCGGGTCTTCACATTGTCGAAATAGAAGGCGGTGCCGCAGAAGACGGCGCCATGGGCGCGGCAAAGGTCGAGCTGCTTTTGGAGTTTGCGGGGGTCGAGCCAGAGGTCGTCGGCGTCGCAGTCGGCGATCCACTCGCCGCGGGCGTGGGCGTGGACGAGGACGTCGTTGACGCAGAGGTCGCCGTTTTGCTTGGCGCGGAGGATGCGGAGCTTGTCGGGGGCCTGGCGTTGGTAGGCCTGGCAGACGGCGAGGGTGTCGTCTGGCGAGGCGTCGTCGGCGACGATGACCTCGAAGGGGAAGTCGGTTTCCTGGGCGAGGATGGCCTCAAGCGTCTTGCCGATGGTCTTGGCGGCCTTGTAGGCGCGGACGACCACGGAGACTACGGGGGGGCCTATGCTCGAGGTCGGAGAACTCCTCGTAGGCGATGGCGGCGGGGTCGATTTGGTTGGTGACGGTGCGCTTGTAGGGATAGGCGGTGGCGCGGAAGCGCGCGTAGCAGTCGGCGAGGGTCATGGGGCGGGGTCAGTTGAGGGGTCTGCGGGGGTCGTTGGCCTTGATGCGCTCGATTTTGTCGTGGTCTTTTTTGCGCTGGGCCTCGTTTTTCTGGATGATGGAATCGAGGTCGGCGCGCATTCCGTTGAGGCGGGCGGTGTCCGCGGTGGCGGGGTCGAGGAGGGATTGGGTGGAGCGGCGGACGAATTCGTTGGGGAGGGACCAGAAGACGTTTCGGACGTAGAACTCCGGGGTGGCGCGGTGGAGGAGGACGACCTCGCCGGAGGGGGAGATGTTGAGGCGCGGGGTGACGAGGGGGAGGTAGGCGCCGAGCATGACGGTGGGGAAGGTGCGGCCGTCGGGGGTGTCTTGGACGCGCAGGAAGAGGCGGTCGATGTGGCCGCGGGGCCAGCGCACGAGGGTGAAGTGACGTTGGCGGGTGGGGTCGTTGGCGAAGAGCTGGGTGCCTTCGAGGACGATGCCGCCGGGGACGAGGTCGAGGGCTTTGGGCTGGGTGTCGTGGCGGACGCCGTGGACGATGGCGCCGAAGGTGACGAGGTATTTGCCCTGGCGCGAGAGGTCGGCGCAGACGGAGAGATCCAGGTCGAAGACGCGCTCCTCGTTGGGCTTGAGGGTGAGGGGCTTGGGGAGGCAGCCGTTGGGCTCGCGGGCGAGGTTGCGGCGCTGGGGGTCGCCGTGGCGGACGACCTCGAAGGCGCCGGCGGGGTGGTCGCCCTTGCCGAGGGTGAGGGGCGCGGGGGTGTTGTTGCGCACGAGGACGCGGACGGGGATGGTCTCGCCCAGGACGTAGCTGCCGGCCTCGATGGCCAGGCCGACGGAGACGGGGGCGAGGCGCTTGGGGGCGTCCGCGCGCTGGGCGCAGAGGGCGGCAGGGAGGAGCGCGAGGAGGGCGAGGAGGAGGCGTGGGGTGCGCATCAGGCGTCTTCTTTCTGCGGGGGGGAGAAGTGGGTGAGGCCCTGGGTGCCCTTGCGGTTGGGGAAGACGAAGGAGAGCACCCAGGCGACGACGACGCAGGCGGCCAGGCCGATGCCGCCGTAGGTGAAGAAGTGCAGCCCGGGGAAGACGTGGCCGATGCCCAGGCTGATGACGTAGTTGACGACGAGCGCGATCATCGCCGCGGCGCCGCTGACGCGCGGCATGAAGATGCCGATGAGGAAGAGCGCCGAGAGGCCGCCGGTGAGCGTGCCGATGAAGTTCTGGAAGTCGTCGAAGAGCGAGCGGCTGGGCAGGACGGAGAGCACGAGCGCCGCGGCCACGCCCAGGACGCCGACGACGATGACCAGCCAGCGGCCCCAGCGCACCTGCGCGTCGCCGTCCATGTCCTTGCGGAAGCGGGCGATGAAGTCGGTGACCAGCGAGGTGGCCGAGCTGTTGAGGTTGGTGGCGAGGGTGGAGATGGTGGCCGCGAAGATGGAGGCGACGATGAGGCCGGCGACGATGGGGTGCAGCTCGATGGCCATGAAGGTGGGGAAGATGGAGTCGCTCTTGGGCATCGTCACGTCCATCAGCTCCGGGTGCTTGACGTAGTGCGTGTAGAGGGCCGTGCCGATGAGGTAGAAGATGACCGAGGAGATGACCGAGAGGACGCCGTTGAACCAGATGGAGCGCGCGGCGGCCTTCTCGTCGGGCGTCGTGATGTAGCGCTGGACGACGCATTGGTCGGCGGTGTAGCTGTTGAGGTTCGAGACCAAGCCCATGACAAGGACCACCCAGAAGACCGGCTCGCCGAAGAGGAAGCGGAAATCCCACGTGCGGAACTTCTCCGCGCCCCAGGCCACGGAGGCGAACTCGCCCACGCCGCCGGAGCCGATGACCAGCGCCACGAGCACGACGATGGCCCCGCCCAGGAGGATCAGCCCCTGCACGAAGTCGCACCAGATCACCGCGTCCACGCCGCCGAAGAAGCAGTAGACGATGGTGGCGACGCCGCAGAGGAGGATGGCCAGCCAAATCGGGATGTCCGTCACCGCTCCCAGCGCGATGGCCGGCAGGAGCGTGACGACCGCCACGCGGCAGACCATGAAGACGTTGAAGGCCGCCGCGCCGAAGAGCCGCACGCCCACGTTGAAGCGCCGCTCCAGGTACTCATACGCGCTGGTGATGTTCAGCCGGCAGAAGAAGGGCAGGTAGAAGAAGATGGCGATCGGCGCCATCGCCAGGATGCACAGCGCCATCGTGAAATACCGCCAGTCCGAGATGTACGTCATCGTCGGGATGGAGATGAAGGTGATGGAGCTGAGCATCGTCGCGTAGATGGAGACGCCCGCCACGTACCACGGGATGCTCTTGCCCCCGCGGAAGTAGGTGTCCGCCGTCTTGGGCTTCAGCGCGAAGTAGATCCCCATCCCCGCCATCGAGGCGAAGAAAAGCCCAATGACGATCCAGCTCTCCCAGCCGAAGCGCCACCCCTGCCGCTCGAAGGTGGCCAGCCCCACCGCCGCCGTCCGCGCCTGCGGCTTCACCTCGCCCCCCGCCACGAGCAGGCGCACGCCCTGCCCCGCGCCCGCCGGCAAGATCGCCGCCGCCGCGCCGCAGCGCGCGTCCATCCCCGCCGGCAGCTCGCCGAGCGCCGACCACTTGCCCGTCACCGCGTGCCAGGCGTAAACCGTGCGGTTCCAATGGAAGGCCTCCGGCGGCTCCTTCAGCTTGCTGGCCCACCCGGCCGGCAGCATCCGGTTCGCCGCGTCCCACATCGCCCCGTCGTACCCGCCCACCAGGAGCACGTGCTGGTCGCCCACCGGCAGGAAGCCCGCCCCGATGGCGCAGACGGGCGCGGGCCCAAGCGGCCGCCACCCCCAGGCCCCGTCGAAGTCCTTCGTGTAGCCCCACCCGTCCGTCGCCGCCTTCGGTTTCCCGTCCGGGCCCGTCACCGAGCCGCCGAAGACCGCCAGGACGAAGCTCTTCTGGTCGCCGTTCTGGGTCGCGGCCACGGCCTGCTCGCGGGCGGGCCCCGGGAGGGGGGGCAGCTCGGCCCACTCCCACTTGCCGTCCTTTTGCCCCAGGGCGAAGGCGCGGTTGGTCGGCGCGCCGGAGAGCCGGCCGCCCACGAAGACCGCGCCGTCGGCCCAGGCGTTCGCGGTCATGCCGGGCTTCCAGGCCGCGGCGGCGGTCATGGAGAGGGTGCCGGCGGGGAAGTCGGGCAGGTCGGTGACGGTGCCCGCCGCGTCCAGCAGAAAGGCGTCCGCCGTCGGGCCGCGCGCCGTCTCGCCGCCCACGCAGAGGAGCGCGGGCTTGGGGGCCACCGCGGTGCCGGCGTTGACGACCCACGCGCCGCCCTCGGCCGTGCCCTGCGGCAGGGCCTTGCCCAGCACCGTCCAGGTCTTGGCCTTGACGTCGTAGACCGAGATGGCCGCGGAGTATCCCTTCACGCCGTTCTCGAAGGTCGAGCCGCCCGCCACGACGAACTTGTCGCCGAGCAGCCCCGCGAAGGGCCGCGCCACGGCGCCCGGCGCCTCGGGGACGCCCTCGGCCCACTTCAGGGCCATGGGGTTGGCGCACGCCACGCCCGCCGCGAACGCGGCGAGCGCCATCAGGGTTCCACGAAAACGCATGGCTCTGGCTCCAATCAAGCTAGCGGGATGCGCTCGAACAGCGCACGCGGCATCAGCCGCATCAACACTCCTATCCAGCGCCAACGGGGCGTCACATACGCCACGCACCGCCCGCGCTCCAACGCCTTTAGTATACAAAAAGCCGCCTCGCGTGTCGAGCACCGCCAGAAGGCCGAGGCCTGCCCCATCGCCGTGTCCACGAAGCCCGGCAGGAGCGTCACGTAGCGGCAGGGGAAGCCCCCGTGGCGCGCCGCGCGCCGGTAGCCCTCCAGCGCGTTGATCATGTAGGCCTTCGAGGCGGAGTAGCCGTTCGTCCCCTCCAGCCCCCGCAGGCCGGCCACGCTCGCCGTCGCCGCGAAGGTCTCGCAATGGGTGAGCGCCCACTGCGCCACCCGCTCGAAGGCCAGCACGTTCAGGCGCAGGGTTTGCTCGGTGAGCGCCCAATCCGGCCGCGCCGAGCGCTCGCCGAAGCCGGCGTTGAAGACCACCGTGTCGGCCCCCGCCGCCTCGATTTTGGCGAGCGCGTCCGGCGCCGTCGCGTCCAACGGCAGCGTCTCGCCGCCGATTTCCGCGAGCAGGGCCGTGCGCCGCCCCGCCGCGACGGCCTCGTAGCCGCGCGCCCGCGCCGCCTCCACCAGCGCCCGCCCGATCCCGGACGTCGCCCCGATCACCAAAATCCGCCTCATGCCCCCATGATACCAAAAGCCGTTTGCCCCGGCCGGGCGGTTGTGTTATTCTGATGGCACGCCGTGGGAGAGCCACGGCGACACCCGCACAGTGCTGCGCAAGTTGTCCGTTCGAAACTGAGAAATTCGCGCTTTAGGCAACAAGACAAGGCAAGGTGCGCCAAATTTGGCGCATCCTTTTCGTGTTCCTAAAGAGGCTTCTCAGGGCCTGAACGGAGACCGGCGAGGGGTGCGCCCCTTTTGGGGGCGGCCCCGGCGGCGACGGCGGGCGGCGCACGCGGGCGCGTGTCCGCGGCGCGACAGCCGAAGGGCCCACCTCCCGCCCCAGTCCCCCTCGGCCACCCTCGGGGCGGAAGGAGCAACCCAACCACATGTTTCGTCGTGACGAATTAGATCAAAAAGGTTGAGCGCAATATGGCCCGTGATCGGGAGAATGACTTCAAGCTAATTGCGATGGATTGGGTACCCATACACTTTTGGGGGAAGGAGATACAAAAGCGGACAGCGGAATGTGTGGAAGCTGTCGAAGATTTGATTTTCGAGTTGCAGATGATGCAGTTTGATGGTATGATAGAGGACATGAGGGACTGTGTTGAAGATATAAAATAATATTTTTATATCTTCAACTTATAAATTGATAATTTACAAGGAGTACCCTTATGACAATATCAGAACAGATCAAAGTGCTGTGTGTGCGCTCCAATATCAGCGTTGCAGAACTTGCAAGGCGGATGGGGACTACGCCGCAAAATTTCAACTCAAAACTGAAGCGGGAAAGCTTCACAATCTCCGACTTAGAATATCTGGCGGAAACGGTGGGGTGTTCTTTTGAACGCCATTTTGTCCTTCCAGATGGCGAAAAGGTTTGATAGGAGGGCATTATGGATTTACTGCATTTCAAGGATAACGCTTCAAACCGGGATGTAATCTCCCTGTTTTCCGGGGCGATGGGGCTGGATATCGGTCTTGCAAGAGCTGGCTTAAATATTGTAATCGGGCAGGATTTTGACCCCGCCTGCGTTGCTACCATGCGTGCGAATGGACATAAGGTGCTGGGCGGGGATATCCGCGAGATAGATGAGGCGGATTTACTGGAACAGACCGGGCTGGCACAGGGGGAGCCTTTCCTCATTTGCGGCGGGCCTCCTTGCCAGCCATTTTCCACCGCCGGCAAGCGGATGGGGATCAATGATCCCCGGGGCAGCCTATTCATGGACTTTATCCGTATGATTGACTATATCCGCCCCCGCTTTTTTATCATGGAAAATGTCAAAGGGATTATGTCTGCCCCACTCAAGCATATCCCGCTGGCAGAACGTGATAAAAATGACCCAGAGCAGCGTTTAGGGACTGTTTTGGATGTAATCCTGTCCGAGTTTAACAAGTTGGGATATAAAACGGTATACGGAATATTGGACGCTGTCAATTATGGCGTCCCTCAATTCCGGGAACGGTTCGTCTTGATCGGGAGCCGGGATAATGAAGATATTTTCCTGCCTTTCCCGACCCACTTCCAGATGCACCAAGACCCGCAATACCGCTGGCGCACTTTGCAGGACACCATCAAGGATTTGGAATATGACTGTGGGGAGTGTGCCGCATTCAGCAAAGACCGCCTTGCATACCTCCGCCTTGTCCCGGAGGGCGGGAATTGGCGCGACCTCCCAGAGGATATACGGAAAGAGGCCATGGGCGGCGCTTATGGCTCCGGCGGCGGGAAAGTCGGCTTCTATCGGCGGCTGTCGTACAGCCAGCCATCCCCGACATTGGTTACATCCCCGGTGCAAAAGGCAACCATGATGTGCCACCCGACCCAAGACCGTCCCTTGAGCATCCGGGAATATGCCCGCATCCAGCAGTTCCCCGATGATTGGAAGTTCATGGGGACAAGCGCAGCGAAATACCGCCAGATCGGCAATGCCGTCCCGGTGGGGCTGGCATTGGCGCTGGGGAAAGCGGTAATTTCCGTTGCGGATCAATCCGCTGAAATCCGTACAAAGCGGTTTAGAGGGACGGACATCCATCAAAAACTGAAACAAGCCATTGAAATAGGAGGAAACTGCTATGCCCATAAATAACAGCTACAACGAAGATGCCATCGTAGAAGCGATTGCAACCGCGCTGGACAATTTCTATACGAACCTGATTAAAAAGGTTGATAGCCTTAATGTTAAGGCCGTTATGAAGCGCAAGAACCCGTACCTGTTCCGGGCCAAAGCCATGAACGGGGCGGCCCAGATTATTGACGCAATCCTCGCCGCTTTTGTGTCCTCGTCCGAGGAAACGATTTTCGGGAATGTGTTCTTTGATCCGATTGCCACCGCAGCCGCACAAGGGCAGAAAGCATTGGCGGAGGGCGTGGACATCATGGTGGAACGGGACAATACCATCTATGCCATCGCGGTAAAATCCGGCACCAGCGTTTTCAATGCAGACAGCCGCAAGAAGCAGGAGCAAAATTTCATGGCGGCAAGCAAGCTGGCACAGCAGGCGAAGAAACGCTTTGTCCCGATTGTCGGCTATGGCTATGGGAAGAAGAAGTCCTCCAACCGCGGACTTCCCAAGTTCTACATGGAATTGGCGGGTAAGGATTTCTGGACAGAATTGACCGGCGATGAAGAGTTCTACATAAAGCTGATCCGCTTCATGGACAAGCTGCCGGAAAAGTATGTGGAGGAATTCAATGCCTCTTATCAGAAAGCGGCTAACCGGCTCGTCCGCGAGTTTACCCAGGAATTCTGCTTTGAAGATGGCAGCATTGATTGGGAGAAACTTGTGGAGTTCAATTCGGGAAATTAAAATAAACTTGTAGGGAGAGAAGAAGATGGATGTTGAAGTGTTTTCTTTTTTCTCGGGATTGGGCCTCTTAGATTTGGGATTTGAGAATGCTGGCTTCAATATCGTCTTTGTAAACGAATATGATAAGCGATTCCTCAACGCATATCAATACGCAAGAAGAAATAAGGAGCACATTCCGATTTATGGGTATAGCGATAAAGATATTAGGGAATACTTATTGGATGATGTGTGGAAATATTCGTTCCCAAGTTATGATAAACGCAATGGAAAGCTAATTGGTTTTATCGGCGGCCCGCCTTGCCCAGATTTTTCTGTGGCCGGGAAAAATACAGGAAAAGATGGAGCAAACGGCCACTTGACTTCGATATATGCTGATCTGATTGTCAAAAGAAAACCGGATTTTTTTGTTTTTGAAAATGTCAAAGGACTATATCAAACAAAAAAACATCGTGAATTCTATGATGAGATAAAAAGACGCTTTCGACGAGCCGGATATTCTCTATTTGATTCGATAGAAAATGCATTGGAGTATGGTGTCCCGCAATATCGGAGTAGATTGTTTTTACTTGGGTTCTCTACTAAAGTATTTGGAAAGAAAACAGTGTGTACTATTGGGGCGCATAAAAAATACAACTTGAACGATATTCTTAAAATGCCGTGGCCAACACTTTCTCCATTTGTAGTCGATGGTAAATTAGATTGCCCGCATGGGATTGCCAAGGATCTTACCACACAGTATTGGTTTGATATGAATAAAGTTGAAACCCATCCAAACGGAAATGATATATTCGGTGTAAAGGCGTATGATAAATACAAAAGCATTCCCGAAGGAGCAACAGTTGGAAAGTCTTTTAAGCGTTTACATCGCTGGAGATATGCTCCAACTTCCGCATACGGAAACAACGAAGTGCATCTTCATCCGTATAAAATGCGCAGGATTAGCGTAGCAGAAGCCTTAGCATTACAATCGGTACCGGCAGAATTTGTACTTCCCACAGGCTTGTCTTTATCATTAAAATTTAAAATGGTAGGTAATGGTGTGCCCGTACTACTATCGCAGGGGATAGCTTCAGATGTCATGGATGTCATCCAGAAAATTGAAAAAGGAGGAACAAACAATGCCTGAGCATTATGAAATGCAAGATGAGGAAACCTCTGTCGTTTCGTATGATATTAGCGTCATCCCGAACGACTTCAATGTTATGACAATTAACAGCCTTATTGAGTCTGGCGTAATATCAATGCCTGCTTTCCAGCGCAACTATGTATGGGATAGGAAACGTGCTTCCAGATTCATAGAATCTTTGATTTTGGGCCTTCCTATACCACAGATTTTTTTATATCAAGTAGAAAGAAATAAATATAGCATCATTGATGGGCAACAACGTCTTTTGACAATATATTTCTTTGTGAACCAGAGATTCCCGAGAAGCGGAAAGCGGACTTTTTTGCGGAAAGTTTTTGATGAAAACGGCAATATCCCTGATAATGTTTTATCTGACAATGAAATCTTTCAAGATTTCAAATTGCAGTTTGCCAAGCAAGAAAATGGCGCACCGCACCCCTTGAACAACAAAAAGTATTATACTCTGGACGTTGCCCAAAAGAGTTCATTTGACCTTATGCCTATTCGCTGTATGTCAATAAGGCAAAACAGACCTGAAGATGATGGATCAATCTATGAGATTTTTAGTCGTCTTAATACCGGTGGTTTGAATCTATCGCCTCAAGAAATCAGAGGTTGTTTGTATCGTTCTGATTTCTATAAGATGATTTATTCCTTAAATTCTGAACCTTGTTGGCGCGATATTGTCGGGAAGAAAGAAGAAGATGACAAGTTCCGTGATGTTGAGGTTTTGTTGCGTTCATACGCCCTGTTATATGACGGAGAATTGTATTCTGGTTCAATGATCCGTTTCTTAAACCGTTTTTCTAAGGAAGCACAGGGATTTGATGGAGAAAAGATTGAGCAAAGTAAAAAGCTCTTTTTTGACTTTATAAGTGTTTGTGCTGATATTGATAAGAAAGATTTTTTAGCTCAAACAGGCAGCTTTAATGTATCCCTTTTTGATGCAGTTTTTGTAACTATATCTGAAAAAATATTGGCTGATGGTATTGAACAAGCTGCGATTACACAGGATGCTTTTGACGCACTAAAAAAGGATGAGAACTTCAAAAATGCAATTACTCATAGCACCTCCCATGTTGAAAGCGTGAAGACAAGACTACGGCTTGCACGCAAATATTTATATGGAATTGAAGAACCTAACATTGAGGATTAAAAATGGAAAGCGAACGAATAGAGAGACAATATCAAGATTCCCAAGAATTATATAACTATCTACTTGGCAAGGGCGAAATTTCCTTTGCCACATACATAGATAACGTTTATAAAAAAGTGCTTGTTTTGTCGGCAGCCAGCTATTTTGAAAGCAGGATTTCTGAATTGATTTCTAAATATGCGGCAAAAGCCAGTGGATCGGACAAAAGGATTGTGAAGCTCATTGAATCAAAAGTTATTGAACGCCAATATCATACACTGTTCGACTGGAAAGCGAATAATACGAACGCTTTTTGGAAGCTTTTCGGTGAAGAAACAAAAGAGAGTGTCAGGCAAACGATAAACGGCGATGAAAAGCTAAAAACAGCAGAGCAATGCTTTATCGACCTGGGTCGCCAGAGAAATTTATTAGTTCATGAAAACTTTGCAGAATTTGATGTAAATATTACCGTGGAAGAAATTTATAAGAAATATCGCCAAGCGTGTAATTTTATTTCGCTAATAGAAACTGTCTTAGACCCATCGTACTTGAAAAGATAAGCGTTACATATACCTGCTGCCACTCTCGAAACCGCCCAGCTTTTTGCTCATTCCCATCCGCAAAAACCTGCCCGTTTTCCTGCCGGGCAAAGTGAGCGTTTCCATCCGGCGAAACCCTCATTTTACCCGCCAGCCGTGACAGCAGGTATAACACATTACATTTTGCGAGCAAAGCCGTGTGCCAAAGGGAGGCCCCCTTTGGAAACCCCCTGTTTTGTCAGGAAGCCGGTACCCTGCGGCCAATGTATTGGCTGCCGTATGACTTTGGAAACCCCCTGTTTTGTCAGGAAGCCGGTACAGCCCGCAAAATTGCAGCTGCATCCCTATCCCTCCGAAACGCAAGCAGGCGGCATAGGCCAGCCCGTCCCCCGGTGCTGATCTATGCCGCCTGCTTACCTATATGGGCGCTTACCGTATCGCCCATATTAACCGTTCTAATTTATCACTTCCGTATGAAACGTGCATACTTCGCCGCGGCCTTGGCCTTCGCCGCCGTGGCCCTTTCCGCCGCCCAGGCGGTGACCTTCGACTGGGTGGAATCGAGCGTGAGCAACAATTCCCCGGTGTCGATCGGCGGTGGCTACAGCGCCTCCACGGGCTTCACCGTCGCGGTCGTCCTCTCCGGCGGCTCCCTGCCTGCGGAGGACAGCTACCAAACGCTGCTGACGCTCAGGGACAACGCGACCTCGAACCAGCAGGTGAGGCTGCAAGTCGGCTCGGACGGGACGTTCTACACCGAGACCAAGATCGGCTCCGATTGGAGCGGGAACACGCCTGTGACCACGGCGCCGAGCTTCTCCTGGAGCGGCACCGACTCCCTCGTCGCGGCCATCGTCTTCGGCGATACGACGATCTCGTTCTACGCCAACGACACGCTGCTCGGCACGATGACGACGCCGGACAGCTGGAAGACCGGCGATTGGACGGATGTCTTCGTCGGCGCCGATCCGTACGGCAGCGTCCTCTGGCGCGGCGACGCCCAGCTGGCCGTGGCGGCCGGCGTGGCGACCGGCGACGAAATCGCCGCCCTGCCCGAGCCGACGGCGCTTGCCCTGCTGGCCCTCGGCGTGGCCGGCGCGGCGCTCCGCCGCCGCGTGGCGTGAACGGCCCCCTCGGCCATGCAAAGAAGGCCCCCGGCGCTTGCCGGGGGCCTCTTGCATGGCCAAAGGGCGGGGCGCTCAGGGGGCCGCGGGCGCGGGGTCGTCGGCGAAGAGGGTGGCGAGGTAGGCCTTGACGGCCTCGACGGCGGCCTTGGGCTTGCAGTGGAGGTCGCAGCCGGCGGCGCGGAGGTGGCCGCCGCCGCCGAAGTGCTCGGCGATGGTGGCGGCGTTGAAGGTGGCCGGCTCGTTGCGGGTGCGGACGCTGAGGCGGGTGACGCCGGGTTTGTCCTTGGTCTCGTAGAAGAAGAGGCAGACCTGGGCGGTGGGGATGGAGCGGGGGATGTCGATGGCGTCCTCGATCTCGCTCTTGGCGACGCCGGCGCGGCGGAAGTCCCTAGCGGTGAGGCAGATGAGGGCGACGCGCCCGCGGAACCAGGTGGTGAGCGAGTCGTAGGCCTTGCGCTTGAGGAGGACGGCGCCCTCGCTGGCGTAGAGGAAGAGGCGGTCGTTGATGGCCGAGGAGTCGACCCCGAGGGCGAGGAGCGCGGCGGCGGCCTTGAGGGTGGAGGGGTGGGTGCAGGAGTAGGCGAAGCGCCCGGTGTCGGTGACGAGGGCCACCCAGAGGGCCTCGGCGGCGGGCAGGTCGAGGGCCCAGCGTTGGCGCGCGGCGAAGCGGTGGACGAGCTCGCCGGTGCTGCTGGCGTCTGGGACGACCCAGCGGGCGAGGCCGTAGGGCTTGGAGGTGGCGTGGTGGTCGATGACGAGGGCCGGGAGCTTGGCGACGGCGTCGCGCAGGGGCTCGGGCAGGCGCTCGGGGCCGCCGCAGTCGAGGATGAGCGCGCAGTCGTAGTCGCGCGCCTTGACGTTGGTGGGGGCGACGCAGTCGGCGTAGTCCAGCAGGAACTTGGGCGGGCCCATGCCGAGGGGCGAGAGGGCGACGGTGGGCTCCCAGCCATTGGCCTTGAGGAGGCGGGCCATGGCCACGCAGGAGCCGACGGCGTCGCCGTCGGGGCGGATGTGGGCGGTGAGGAGGACGCGCCGGAAGCGGCGCAGGGCCTCCATGACGGCCTTGATGCTGCCCCGCTGGCGGTGCTTCGTGAGGTTGGGGGACATCAAGCGTTGGGCTCGTGCTGGGTGGGGATGGCCGCCAGCCAGGCCTTGACGGCGTCATCGAGCGGCTCGACGGCCACGAGGGTGCCGGGCTCGGTGCCGCGCTCGGCGGGGAGCTCCACCTTGTCGCCGGGCTTGTGGCCGAGGAGGGCGGCGGCGAGGCGCGAGCGGCTGGAGATGATGTTGAGCGCCTCGTCGCGGTCGAGCTCGCCGAGGATGGTGTAGGTGGCGCGGCCTTTGGCCGTCTCGACGGTGACGCGGGTGCCGGGCTCGGCGGTCTCGCAGGAGACGCCGGCGAAGTCGGTGGCCTTGAGGAGCTTGAGGGTGCGGTCCATCTCGTCCTGGCGGCCGAGGAGGACGCGCTGGTGGTCTTTGGCGAACTGGTACTCGGCGTTTTCGCGGAGGTCGCCGTAGCTGCGGGCGGTGGCGATGTCCTTGGCGTTGGCGGGGATCTCGACGTTGGTGAGGTGGTCGTAGGCCAGGCGGTAGGCCGCCAGGGAGCGGGCCGAGGTGAGGTGGGCGCGCTCCTGGGGCTGGCGCTCGGTGCGCCGGAGTTTGGCGAGGGTGGGGTCGAAGCGGGCCATGCGCACGAGCACGTTGCGCTTGCTGGCCGCGTCCCACTCGTTGGCGGTGGAGGCCTGGATGCGCTCGAAGACGACGCGGCGGTCGAAGTCGGAGAGTTCCTTGCAGACGCCCTCAAGCCATTTGGCGCTGTCGAAGAAGGCCTGGAGGGCGTTGCGCATCTTGAGGCTTTCGCCCGCGAGGCGCTGCTCGACGATGTGGATGGCCTGGGTGATGAGCTCGTTGAGCGCGGGGGCGCCCCAGGCCTCGGCGTCGGAGCGGTTGCGCAGGGCCCAGACCACGAGGGTGGGCACGGGGCTGGCCTGGCGGGCCAGGAGCTTGCGCACCTCCGCGCCGGCCTCCTCGTCGCCGGTCAGGGCGCCGAGGGTCGCGCCCAGGGCCACGCTGTTGAGCTGGGGCAGGTGGGCCAGGATGAGCGCCTTCTTCTCGGGCGCCACCGCGAGGATGAAGCGCACGGTGGCGGCCACGTCGCGGGCGGAGAGGCCCTTCATCGCGGCCAGGAAGTTGTCCTGCTCGTCCTTCTCGGTGAGCGTCTCGGCCTGCTTGGCGCGCTCGGCCTCGGTGGAGAGCCCCAGGCGGGCCAGGAGGGCGGCCACCTGGGCGTAGCGCGGGTAGTCGGATTTGTCGGCGCCTTTGAGGGCGAAGTTCAGGCGGTTGGCCACCGTGTCGCGGTAGCTGTCGGGCAGCTCGTTCTTCTTTTCGGCGAGCATGGAGAGGGTGCCGTCGTAGATGGCCTTGATGTCGCGCAGCTTGGCGAACTTTTTCAGCCAGCCGTCGCCGAAGTCTTCCTCGGCCTCCAGCAGGCGGATGGGCTCGGTGCGCTTGGCGGGGATGTCGACGGGGCGGGCCTTGTCGGCCTTCAGGCCGCGGCGCGCGGCGTCCCAGAAGGTCTTCCATTTGTCCTGCGCCACCAGCCCGGCGGAGATCAGGCGCTCCTGCAGGCGCTGGATGGTGAGCGGGCCGTAGCTCTCGAGGGTCAGGCGCACCAGCTCGGCGGGGTGCTTCTGCGCCAGCTCGACGATTTCCTCGCGGTTTTTCAGCAGGCGCGTCATCAGGTGCGCGTCGTCGGCGATCTCCAGGTTCTGCCCGGCCACCGCCAGGCTCATCGCGTGGCCCTTCTTCCCCTCGAAGTCGATGATCGCCTTGCCGTAGAAGGTGTCGATGCTCTGCACCTGCCCGAAGCCCCACGACTGGCTGCTCACGTACACCCCGGGCTTCAGCGCCAGCAGCACCGTCAGGCGCCGCACGATCGCCGCCGCCGTCGCCGAGGCCAGCCCCACCGAGTCGACCATCAGCTTTTCGTCGGCCGTCGTCGCGCACCGGCGCACCACCTCGCGCATCTGCGCCAGATCCACCCGCTTCAGCTCCGCCCCGCGCGCCGCGAAGAAGGCCATGCACGCCAGCGCCCCGCGCAGATCCTTGTGCTCGACCGCCTTTTCCGTGGCCGTCGCGAACGACTTCGAGGCCCCGTTCGCGTCGTCGCCCAGCTGCTCCCCGATCGCCGCCAACGCCGCCGTGAAATCCGGCGTCTCCCCGCCCAGCGCGTCCTGGATGCGGATGTTGAAAGCGTTCTTGTCCATGTCCAAATCCTTTCCGATGAAAGCGACGCCCCCCCGCGCCGCGCCGGCGCACCCGCCGACGCGCCACCAAGGGCACTCCCGCATACAATACCAAAATCCCCCCCGCCGCCGCAACCGGTGGCGTTTTCGCCCCGGCGGCGGCTTGGGGCGTGGGGCCGGCCGACACCCTTGGGGCGGGGCAAGACGAAGCGGCGCCCCCGCTGCGGGCCGCGGTCTCGGCGGTCTCGCCGGGGCGGGGTCAGTAGGCGCCGCGCTTGGGGCGCTCGCGGAGCCTGGCGTGGGCCTCGGCGCGGAACTCGAGGAAGCAGTCGTTGGCGATGGCCTGGCGCATGAGGCGCATGAAGCGGAGGTAGCAGTGGATGTTGTGGAGGGTGAGGAGGCGGTAGCCGAGCATCTCGGAGGTGTTGAGGAGGTGGCGGACGTAGCCGCGGGTGTGGCGCACGCAGGCGGGGCA
Source organism: uncultured Kiritimatiellota bacterium (assembly GCA_944389585.1). GTDB lineage: Bacteria > Verrucomicrobiota > Kiritimatiellia > RFP12 > DVOR01 > Spyradenecus. The sequence goes on along the minus strand of CALXMW010000008.1, from coordinate 1,148 downwards.
GTCGCAGCCCGGCTCGATGGGCAGCGCGCTGTCCTTCCAGGCGCCGGCCTTGACGGGGTAGGGGCCGTCGAGGGTGAAGGCCGAGCCGTTGCGGGCATTGCGCGTGGGGATGACGCAGTCGAACATGTCGCAGCCCATGCCGACGGCCTCGGTCATCTGCCAGAGGTCTCCCAGGCCCATGACGTAGCGGGGGCGGTGGCGGGGCATGTGGGGGACGCTGTCGGCGATGCCCTTGAGGATGAAGGGCTCGGGCTCGCCCACGCTCACGCCGCCCACGGCGAAGCCGTCGAGCCCGTCGGGCGCCATGGCGGCGAGCTCGCGGGCGCAGTGGGCGCGGAGCTCGGCGTATTCGGAGCCCTGGACGATGCCGAAGTAGAGCTGGCCCTCGGCGCGTTCCTGCCCCAGGCAGACGCGGGCCCAGCGGAGGGTCTGCTCGACGCTCCTGGCGGCGTAGTCCGCCGTGGCGGGATAGGGGATGCACTCGTCGAAGAGCATCGCGATGTCGCTGCCCAGGACGCGCTGGACGGCCATGCTTTCCTTGGGGCCCATAAAGAGGCGCCGGCCGTCGATGTGCGATTGGAAGGAGACGCCCTCCTCGGTGATCTTGCGCAGGGAGGAGAGGGAGAAGACCTGGAAGCCGCCGCTGTCGGTGAGGATGGGGCCGCGCCAGCCCTGGAAGGCGTGGAGGCCGCCGAGGCGCTCCATGACCTCCATCCCGGGCCGGAGCATGAGGTGGTAGGTGTTGCCCAGGATGATGGGGGCGCCGAGGCGCTCCAAATCCTCCGCGCCGAGGGTCTTCACCGTGGCCTGGGTGCCCACGGGCATGAAGACGGGCGTCTCGACGGGCCCGTGGCGCGTCCAGAGGCGCCCCAGGCGGGCGCCGCTCTTGGCGTCTTCGTGGAGGATCTCGTAGGTTCCTGTCTTTGGGGGCATGGGGGAGGAGTGGAGGTTTAGAAGCTTGGAGGCTTAGAGGCTTGGAGGTTTGGTGGCTTGGCGGCGCGTCGCCAACCTGCCAAGCCTCCAAGCCTCCTTCTGTCAGCGGGCGATGGCCGCGAGCATGTCGCGGACGGCCTGCTCCATGCCGACGAAGAGGGCGTGGGCGACGATGGAGTGGCCGATGTTGAGGGTGTCGAGGTTGGGGATGTCGA
>CALXMW010000007.1 GCA_944389585.1 uncultured Kiritimatiellota bacterium | reverse complement strand
TGAAAGGACTCACAGCCTATGAAGCCGTTTCAGCTCTATCCTAAGTCCCTGGCGCATTTGGCTTGCAAATCGCCCCGTTGCGACAAATCTGATTAAACAACGCGAAAGAGATTCTCGTCAAAAAGGGAGGGGCAGCTCCTCCTGCACGGCAAGGACCGGCGCGAAGGTACGGCGATGGGCCGGACAGGGGCCAAGGCGGCGGAGGGCCTCAAGGTGGGCCCGCGTGCCATACCCTTTGTGCCTGGCGAACCCATAGCCGGGGAAGCGCGCGTCGAGCGCGGCGCACAGACGGTCGCGCGTGACCTTGGCAAGGATGGAGGCGCAGGCAATGAGCAGGCTCCGCGCGTCGCCCTTCACCAGCGCAGTGTGGGGGACGGGCAGGCCCCTGACGGGCAGGCCATCCACCAGCGCGTGGTCGGGGCGCGCGGAAAGCCCCTCGAGGGCGCGGCGCATGGCCAGATGGGTGGCGCGCAGGATGTTGAGCGCGTCGATTTCCCCGACCGACGCCTGCCCCACGGCCCAGCGGACGCGCGGCTCGCGGACGATGGCCTCGAAGAGCGCCTCGCGGCGGGCGGGGGAAAGCTGCTTGGAATCGTTGGCCCCGGCCAGCGGGCCGCGCAGAAGGGCCTCGGCGTCAGCCTCGGCGAACTGGACGGCGGCGGCGACGACGGGGCCCGCAAGGCACCCGCGCCCGGCCTCGTCCACGCCCGCGAGGGCCGCGCCGGGGTGCGCGGCCCAGAACTCCCGCTCGGGCTGGAGGTCGGGGCTCATGCGAGCGTGGCGGTGAGGTCGTAGCCGCGCACGCCGGTGACGCGCACGTCCACGAAGTCGCCGGGCCTGACGGTCTCCGGCACGTGGGCGAGGCGGGTGAGGCCGTCGACCTCCGGGGCCTGGTGGGGGAGGCGCGCGACGGCGCCGTCCTCGCCGCGGTAGTCCACGATCAGGGCGCGGGCGCGGGTGCCGACGCGGCCGCGGTTGCGCTCGCGGGCGATGCGCCGCTGCGCCTCCATCAGCTCGCGATGGCGGCGCCGGGCCACCTCGGGAGGCGGCAGGCCGGGAAGGTCTGCGGCGGCGGTGCCTTCCTCGGGGGAGAAGACGAAGGCGCCCAGATGGTCGAAGCGGACGGCCTCCACGTAGTCGAGCAGGGCCTTGAAGTGGTCTTCCGTCTCGCCGGGGAAGCCGACCATGCAGGTGGTGCGGAGCGTGGCGCCGGGGAGGGCGGCGCGGAGGCGCGCGGGGAAGCTCTCGATGGCCTTGATGGTGTCGGCGCGGCGCATGGCGCGGAGCACGTCCGGGACGCAATGCTGGATGGGGAGGTCGAAATAGGGCACGATGTGCCTGGCGCCGGCCATGGCCCCGAGCAGCTCGTCCGTCACGTGGTTGTGGAAGCCGTACAGCCAGCGCAGCCAGAAGTCGCCCTCCAGCGCGTCAAGCCCGCGCAGGAGCCCGGCCAGGGAGGAGCCGTCGCGGCGATCCTTGCCGTAGGCGGTGACGTCCTGCGCCACAAGGTTGATCTCGCGGCAGCCGGTGTCGATGAGGGCGCGGGCCTCGGCCAGAAGCGCCTCCCTAGGGCGGCTGCGCAGGCGGCCGCGGAAGAGCGGGATGGCGCAAAAGGCGCAGGCGTGGTTACACCCCTCGGCAATCTTCATGTAGGCGAAGACGGGGCCGGTGAGACGGAGCGCGGGGAGGGGCTTGTCGAAGGTGCGCACGGGCAGCCCCAGCGCGACGGTCACCGGCAAGGACCCGCGCCGCCGGCGGGCCAGCGCCTTGAGCACCTCGGGCAGGCGGTCGAGCTCATCCACGCCCAGGAAGGCGTCCACCTCGGGGAAGGCCTCGGCCAGGCGCGCGCGGTAACGCTGGGGCATGCACCCGGCCACGACGACGGCGCGGCAGCGCCCGGCGGCCTTGTGGGCGCAGGCGGCCAGGATGTTCTCGGCGGCCTCGGCGCGCGCCGGCTCGATGAAGGCGCAGGTGTTCACCAGGATGACGTCGGCGCGGTCGGGCGAAGGTGCAAGGGTGTGCCCGGCCCTGAGCAGAAGCCCGGCCATGACCTCGCTGTCGGCGAGGTTCTTGGAACAGCCCAGCGAGACGATTCCGACGCTGCTCACAGGCCCAGATCCTCGTCCACGAGCAACACCGTGGTGGGCGTGCAGCTGGGCCGCTGGCGCAGGATGACGGCGGCGCGGCAGATGCTCTCGGGGCAGGCGCCCGCGCAATCCGCGCAGAGGCCCGTCTCGGCGCAGGGCGTCTTCCGGCCCAGGCGGTGCGCGTTCACCGGGCCGGCCACGGCGCGGACGCGCTCGAGCGCGGCGTGGACGCCGCCGTCGACGAGCTTGTTGCGCCCGATGACGAAGAGGACGCGCCGGGGGCCGAAGAGCGTGGCGGCCACGCGGTTGCCGTTGCCGTCCACGTTCACGATGACGCCGTCGGCGGTGAGCGCGTTGGCCGAGGAAAGGAAAAGGTCGCACGTCTGCTGGCGGCGCATGATTTCCAGCTTCTCCTCGGGCGAAAGGGTCGGGAAGCCGTGGTTGAGGATCTCCTTGCCCGCCTCGCGCAGCTCGCGCGTCAGGTTCAGGCACGCCACGGAGAGCGACCCGCCAAAGCCGACGCTCCGGGCCCCCTCCGCCAACGCCAGCACGCGGGCGCGCGCCTCGGCGCGGGTGGCGCACACCTCGGCCTCGAAGCCGCGGGCGCGCAGCCGCCCGGCCACCTTCTCCAAACGCTTGGCGCGCTGCCAGGCCAACATCTCATCGACCGCCTGCTGTTCCATGACGTCTCTCCCAAACCGCGGTGAGCAAAAAGCCGAGCCCCAACAGGATGAGGGCGACGGACACGTTCTGGCTGAAGGTCAGCCCCAAAAAAGGCTCCCCGCGCGGGTCGTCGCGCAAACACTCGCCCACGAAACGGAGCGCCCCGTAGGCCAGCGCGTAGACCCCGCAACACAGCCCCAGGCGGTCGCGCCGCAGACGGAACAGCCACCACAGCGCCACGAACAGCGCCGCGCACCCGGCCGCCTCGAACAGCTGCGTCGGCCACACCGGCAGCGCGTGCGCGGCGTAAGGCGAAAGCACCCCCTCGCCCACCTGCCGCTGCCACGCCGGCGACCCCTGCGGGAAGCACACCCCCAGCGCCGACCCCGTCCGCCCGCCGAAGCAACACCCATGGAAAAAGCACCCCACCCGCCCAAAGGCCTGCCCCAACGGCACGAAGACCACGCAATAATCCAGCAACGCCCGCACCGGCTCGCGCCCCCGCCGCATCAGCCCATAGACGAACAACCCCAACGCCGCCGCGACGAACCCGCCGTAATAGACCAGCCCCCCCTTCCACAGCTGGAAGACCTGCATCGGCGCCTCCGCGAACGAAAGCCCCGTCTGCCCCTGCGGCTCATGCCAAAACTGCAGCACGTAGACCAACCGCGCCCCAAGGATGCCGCAGACCGCCGCCACCATGACAAGCGTGTCCACCTCCCCCGGGTCGCGCCCCGTCAGCCGCGCCAGGCGCCGCGCCAGGAAATAACACGCCACGAAGCCGATGGCCAACATCAGCCCATAGACGTGCAACTGAAAACCGCCGACGGCGAACAACTCCGAATGCATACCCGCCAGTATACCAAAACCGCCCGCGGGGCGGGTCAGCGGGCGGAGCGGTGGGCGCCGATGGAGAGGATGCGCGGCTCAGCGCGGCTTTCCTCGACGACGAGGCGGAGGGCGGCGATCTCGACGGGGGCGTTGAGGCGGAGGATGCGTTTGTGGCCGATGGTGGTGGCGGCGGCGAGGGGTTCCCAGGCGTCGGAGCCGGGGCGTTTGGCCTCGAAGCGGAAGCGTTCGACGAGCTGGCCGTGGGCGATGTCTTCCTGCGCCACGAGGGTGTCGGCGAGGATGGGGGCGGGGAGGGTGACCTCGGTCTGGCCGGGTTTGACGGGGCCCAGGAGGTTGGTGCCGAAGGTTTTGCGGAGGGCCTCGCCGAAGGCTTTGAGGCGGGCGACGTCGGTCTCGTGGAGGAGGCCTTGGGTGGTGGGAGGGACGTTGAGGAGGAGGACGGCGTTGCGGCCGACGGAGCGGTCGTAGATGGAGAGGAGTTTGTCGAGGGTCTTGACCTGTGTGTCTTGCTCGGGGTGCCAGAACCAGCCGGGGCGGATGGAGACGTCGCATTCGGCGGGGTACCAGACGCATTGGCGCGAGGCGAGGGCTTCGTCGAGGGCGCCGAGGCTGGGGGAGTTGGCGGAGAGTTTTTCTTGGGCGAGGGCGCGGCGGGCCTGCTGGGCGATGTCTTGGCCGTCGAAGTGGAAGGGGGCGAAGCCGTCGCGAACGGCTTCGTTGCTGACGGCCTCGGCGGGGATGACGGACCATTCGCTTTCGCGGGCGAGGCCCGATTCGTTGCCCACCCAGCGCACGTCGGGGCCGGAGACGGCGATGACGCAGTCGGGGTTGTGTTCGCGGATGGCGGCGTAGTAGCGGGCCCAGTCGTAGCGCTGGCGTTTGCCGTTGGGGCCTTCGCCGCAGGCGCCGTCGAACCAGATTTCGTCGATGGGGCCGTAGTTCTCGAAGAGTTCGTCGAGCTGGCCGACGAAGAAGTCGTTGTAGGCCTCGGTGCCGTAGGTGGGCTCGTGGCGGTCCCAGGGGGAGAGGTAGAAGCCCACTTTGAGGCCTTCGGCGCGGCAGGCGTCGGCGAACTCGCGGCAGAGGTCGCCCTTGCCGTCTTTCCAGGGGGAGGCGGCGACGGTGTGGCCGGTAAGCTTGCTGGGCCAGAGGCAGAAGCCGTCGTGGTGCTTGGCCGTGAGGATGGCGAGCTTGAAGCCGGCGTCTTTCAGGGTGCGCGCCCATTGGCGGCAGTCGAGGGCGGTGGGGTTGAAGATTTGGGGGTCTTCCTTGCCGTTCCCCCATTCGCGGTTGGTGAAGGTGTTGACGCCAAAGTGGATGAAGGCGGTGAGCTCCAGGCGCTGCCAGGCCAGCTGGCGCGGGGCGGGGCGCACTTGGGCGATGGCGGCGAGCTTGGCGAGCTCGGCGGCGGAGAGGTCGGCCACGCGGGTCTGCGCGGGGCAGGGCGCGGCGGGGCCGAGGGCGGCCAGGAGGAGGGCGAGGAGGGAAAGGGGCAGGAGGCGTGTTTTCATGGCGCCCTATTTTACCCGAGTCGGGGCGGGGCGGCGGCGCACGGGAGGCTTTTCCCGGGCGCTGCTTCCTGCCGTGCGCAGGCGGGCGGGTCAAGGTTTGGGGCGGGAGACGCGGCGCATGACGGCCTTGGCGATGTACCATTGGGCGACGCCGAAGGCCGCGAAGAAGGCCGCCACGAAAAGGATGACGAAGGCGGGGTGGTGCGCCCAGAGCCCTTTGAGCCAAGCAATGAGGGGCGCGTAGAGCGTGGGCATGAAGTAGACGGTGATGGCGCTTTGCAGGAGGCAGGAGAGGGCGGAGTAGAGCGTGTAGAGCCCGAAGTGGACGCGGAGCATGGCCGCGGCCAGGATGGTGGGCGTGCGGATGCCGGGGGTGAAGCGGACGACGAACATCGTCTTGCCGATGTGCCGGTCGAGGAAGTGGCTGCAGGCCTCGATCTGCCCCTGGTGGCGGCGGATCCAGCGCGAGCGGGCCACGTAGCGCATGGCGAAGCGCACGGGCAGGTAGGTGAGCAGGTCGCCGATGAAGACGCCCCAGAAGGTGGCCTGGAGGGCCGTCATGCGCCCCATGATGCCCTCGGAGATGAGCGGCGGGACGATCGTCCAGCAGACGATGTTCTCGCCGAAGAGGGTGGCGAAGGCGGTGAGCCAGCCCTGCGTCCAGGGGAAGTCGGCCGAGGCGCGGATGGCCTCGACGAGCGCGTTGAGGTCGACCCCGGCGAAGGCGAGGCAGGGGCTCATGGGCTCTCCTCCAAGGGTTTGTCCGCCGGGATGCCGAGGCTGCGGCCGATGTCCTCGGCGACGGCGGCGAAGACGGGCGCGGCGACGCTGCCGCCCATGCGGTAGGTGCCTTTGGGGCGCTCGATGGTGACGAGGACGGCCAGGCGCGGGGCGGTGGCCGGGAAGATGCCCACGAAGGTGGCGTTGTAGTCGCTGTGGTTGTAGCCGCCCTTGGTGGGGATCTGCCCGGTGCCCGTCTTGCCCGCGACGGTGTAGCTGCGCAGGTTCGCGCGCCAGGCGGTGCCGCCGGCGGCGCGGTCGGTGACGGCGCGCAGCATGTCGAGCACCTGTGCGCTGACCTCCGGGGAGAGGGGCCGGCCGAGCACCTGCGGGGCGTTGGCCCGGACGAGCGCGCCGTCGTGGGTGCGGATTTCCTTGAGGATGGTGGGCTTCATGCGCACGCCGCCGTTGGCGATGGTGGCGAAGGCGTTGCAGAGCTGCACGGCGGTGACGGCGATGCCCTGGCCCAGGGGCATCCGCGTGGGCGAGAGCTTGTCCCACGCGCGGTAGGGGCGCAGGATGCCGGCCTCCTCGCCCACCAGCTCGATGCCCGTGGCCTGGCCGAAGCCCATGGAGCGGAAGGCGCGCCAGAGGCGCTCGTTGGGCTCGGGCATCCCCTGGTCGGGGGCGGGCTCGGCCATGCGCAGGCCGATCATCGCGGTGCCGATGTTGGAGGATTTGGCCAGGATCTCGCGGGGGGTGAGGATGCCGGTGGCGTGGTCGCGCAGGGGCTTGCCGGCGTAGAACCACACGCGCTTGTCCCCCACGTCGAAGCGGCTGCGCGCGTCGATCACGCCCAACTGGAGCGCGGTGGCCACGGTGACGGCCTTCATGGCCGAGCCCGGCTCGTAGTTGCGCGAGATGGCGATGTTCTTCCAGCGCTCCTCGTCCATGCGGCTGTAATCCTGCGGGTCGAAGCTCGGCAGGGTGGCCATGCCCAGCAACTCGCCGGTGCGGACGTCCTGCACCAGGATGATGCCTGAATCGGCCTGGTAGGTCTTGAGCGCCTCGGCGAGGGCGCGCTCGATGATGGCCTGCACGGCGTTGTCGATGGTGAGGAAGACGTTGTCGCCGTGCTCGGGCGGCACCTCCTCCAGGCGGCGGCCGCGGAGCTCGCGCCGGCGGGCGTCGACCATCGTCAGGATGTGGCCGTCGCGGCCGCGCAGTTCCTTGTCGAAGCGCTGCTCGATGCCGTAGACGCCCACGTTGTCGTTGTTGATGAAGCCGATGACGTGCGCCAGGTGCGCGCCGTTGGGGTGCGAGCGCAGGGAAACCTGCTCGCTGAAGTTCACGCCGGCCAGGCGCCCTTCCTTCACCCGCGGCGAGCTGCGCTCGGCCAAGGCCCGCAGGACGGCGTCGTCGGAGACCTCGCAGAGGCGCGTGGTGCGCCGCCCGTGGTCGCCGAAGAAGGCCTCGCGCACGCGCTCCTCGGGCACGTTCAGCAGGGCCGCCAGCTCCATCGGCAGCGCCTCGCGGTCGACCCCGGGCGCGTCAAGGCGCGGGTCTTTGCGGTCGATGTAGACGACGCGGCCGGGGACACTCTCGGCGAGCACCGCGCCGTTGCGGTCCAGGATGCTCCCGCGCAGGCCCAGCAAATCGCGCTCCTGCCGATAGTTGTTCTGGCGGATCTCCTTGCCGCCCAGGTGCAGCTGGACGAGCTGCGCCAGCACCAGCGCCAGGAGCGCGACGACGGCGCCGAAGGCGGCCAAGATCCACCCGCAGGCCGTCTTCCGCTCCGAGCGCTCCATCGCCGCCTTCCCTCCCGGCCCGTGGGCGCCCTCAGCGGCGGTTGCGGGCGACGGCCTCGCCGGCGCGCTCGCGGCGCTCCTGCGCCAGGGCCCGCACCAGGCTCGGGGGCATGGCCGCGCGCCCGTCCGCGGCGACGTGGACGGTGCGTTCGGGCGGGGCGTATTCCAGGCGCAGGCCGTGGCTGGCCACGGCGCGGTCGAGGTTGTCCTGCGCCACCAGGCGGTTCCATTTCACCTCCTCGCGGCGGAGCGAGGCCCGCTGCGAGCCGATGTCGCCCTCCAGCAGGTGGATCTGCGCGCTCACCTGGTCGCTGCTGACGTTGATGACGCAGTAGGCCAGCCACGGCGCCACGGCCACGATCAGCAAAATCGCCATGCCGACGCTCGCCGGCTTGAAATGAAAGGTCTTCCTTCTGCGGTTCCGTCTCATGCCTTATCCCTCCGCCTTCCGCACGGCGCGCAGCTTGGCGCTGCGGGCGCGCGGGTTGCTCGCCAATTCCTCGGGCCGCGCCGTCACGGCCTTCCTCAACACCCATTCCGTGCGCGGCGTCTCGCCGCGCCAGGCGCTGCCGCCCTGCTGGAGCGCCTCCTCGCGCCCGCAGTGGGCCTGGAAGAAGCGCTTCACCTCGCGGTCGCTCAGGCTCTCGAAGGTGATGACGGCCAGCCGCCCGCCCGGGCGCAGCAGGCGCAGGCCGCCCTCGAGGGCCCGGCGCAGCTCGCCCAGCTCGTCGTTCACCGCCATCCGCAGCGCCTGGAAGACGCGCGTGGCCGGGTGGCGCCCGGGCGTGTGCGCCCCGCCGACGGCCCGGGCCACGATCTCGGCCAGGCGGAGCGTCCGCGTGATGGGGGCCTTGCGGCGCTCGCGGTCGATGGCCCGCGCGATGCGCCCGGCCTGGCGCTCCTCGCCCAGCTCGCGGAAGAGGCGCGCCAACTCCTCGACGCCCAGGCGCGCCAGGAGCGCCGCCGCCGTCTCGCCCGCGTCGCTGCGCATCCGCATGTCCAGCGGGCCGTCGGCGCGGAAGCTGAAGCCGCGCCAGGGGGTGTCCAATTGGTCGCTGCTCACGCCCAGATCCAGCAAAATCGCGTCCGCCGCCACAATGCCGTGGGCGTGGGCGATGGCCTCCAGGTCGCCGTGGGCGCCATGGGCCAGGAGGTGCCGCCCCGGCACGTCGCCGCGGCGCAGGTTGGCCTCGGCGCGGGCCAGCGCCTCGCCGTCGCGGTCGATGCCCAGGAGCGTGCCCTCCGGGCCGGCCAGGCGCATGACGGCCGCGGCGTGGCCCGCCTGCCCCAGGGTGCCGTCCACGTAGACGCACCCGGGGCGGGGCGCGAGCGCCGCCACCGTCTCTTCCAGAAGCACCGGGATATGCACGCCTGCGCCTCCTCAGAAGTCGAGCGCCGCGAGGGCCTCGCCCAGCGCCGCCTGGTCCACCGGCGCCTCGGGCGCCCGTTCGGCCGCCCACACCTCGCCATACGTCACCGCGCCCACGAAAGCGATTTTCGCCCCGATGCCGGCGAAGGCCAGGAGGCGGTCGCTGATGCGGATGCGCCCCTGCACGTCCAACGGCAGCTGCTCGGTGTTCTGGCCCACCACCCGCAGCTTCCGCGCCACCGAGGGGTCGGCGAAGCGTTTGGCGCGGAGCTTCGATTGGATGTCCTGCATCCGCTCCACGGAGAGCAGGCGCAGGCAGGGCTCGTGCGGGTCGGCCATCACGAAGACATATTTCGGGCGCCCCAAGGCGTCGCGCCACCCCGAGGGGATCGTCACGCGGCGCTTCGGGTCAAGCGCGTGCACGGCCGAGCCGGTGAAGACCGCCTCGCCCTGCATCGCCGCCGAATCTGGGCTCTCCGAATCCATGCCTTATCTGACCTTTTGTGACACTATTAAACACTTTCCCCCACCGCCCGGTCAAGCACAATCTTTCGCCCCTTGATTTTTCAAGCCTTCCGCGCCTTCCCGGCCCGCCCCGCGCGCCGATCCGCGCCGGCTTTCCTTCCGGGCGGGGATGTGTTAAAGTAATGGCATCGTAGCGAAAGGAGCCGATCATGCGAGCGACATTGCTTTTCTCCTTGGCCCTGTGCGCGGCGTGCGCGCAGGCCGCCCTCTCGGGTGTCACCGTCAAGCCCACAGGCGCGCCGGCCATCAAAGGCCGCAAGGACGTCCCCATCGCCACGGTCACCTTCACGGCCTCCTCCGAGGCGCAGGCCGAGCGTCTGCGCCTGAACATCCGCGGCACGAACCCCAGCGACGTGGTCTGCCTCTCGCTCGGGCAATCGGAATGCGCGCGCGTGGCCAACGACGCGGCCACCTTCACCGTCCCGGTCAAGGCCGGGGAGAACACCTTCCCGCTCTACGCGGAGCTCTCCGAGAGCGCCGACCTCGGCGGGCGCATCTGCGTGGAGGGCAAGCGCATCCGCATCGCCAGCCTCGTCACCCGCCCCGCCCAGGAAATCGCCGACCAGACGGTGAACGGCAGGCCGCGCGCCTCCAAGAACTTCCGCATCCCGGGCATCGTCATGACACCCAAGGGCACGCTCGTGGCCGTCTTCGACATCCGCTACAAGCACGCGGGCGACCTGCCGGCGGACATCGACGTGGGCGTCAGCACCTCCACCGACGGCGGCAACACCTGGGGCCCCATCCGCACCGCCATGGCCTACAAAGGCCTCCCCGGCGGCCAGGGCATCGGCGACCCGGCCATCCTCGTCGACCCCGCCAACGGCCGCGTCTGGGTCATCGCCCTGCGCGCCCCCAAATCCGGCCACCCCATCTTCAGGTCCAAGACCGGCACCGCCGACCCCGCCCAATGCGGCCAACTCTTCGTCGCCTACTCCGACGACGAGGGGCAGACCTGGTCCAAACCCCGCAACATCACCGAGTCCGTCAAGCGCCTGGACGACCCCGACACCGCCGACTGGGGCTGCATCTTCCAGGGCCCCGGCGCCGGCATCGCCCTCAAGGACGGCACCCTCGTCTTCCCCGCCCAAATCTGGGGCAACGACGGCAAGGCCCCCCACCACGGCGCCCTCATCTACTCCAAAGACCACGGCGAGACCTGGACCTCCTCCAAGGCCTCCCCCTTCGGCGGCTCCGAAAGCACCGTCGTCCAGCTCCCCGACGGCTCCCTTCTCCTCAACACCCGCGAGGGCGGCGGCCCCAAGACCCGCGTCACCGCCCGCACCGCCGACCTCGGGCAGACCTGGCAGAAGGTCGAGACCTCCCCCCTGCGCCAGCCCGGCAACCTCTGCCAGGCCGCCATGCTCCGCGTCGGCGACACCCTCGTCTTCTCCAACCCCAACTCCGGCAAGCGCGACACCATGACCCTGCGCAAATCCACCGACGGCGGCAAAACCTGGTCCAAAGGCCTCGTCTACGACCCCCGCCCCTGTGCCGGCTACTCCACCCTCTGCCCCATGCGCCAACGCGGCCGCGACTACGTCGGCGTCCTCTACGAAGGCCAGAGCGACTACCATTACTTCCAGCGCATCCCCCTCGACGAAATCCCGTGATTTCCCCCGAGACCCCCGCCGCCGAAGCCCCCTACGCCGCCCTTGACTTCGAGACCACCGGCGTCGTGCGGGGCTTCGCCTCCCTCCCCTGGCAGCTCGGCGCCGTCTCCCTCCAGGGCGGCCGCCTCAAACCCCTCCTCGACACCTACCTCCGCGTCCCCGAGACCCACCCCTTCTCCCGGCACGCCCCAGGCGAGCACCGCGCCAACCGCGCCGCCATCGCCGCCGCCCCCGAGGCGCTCGAGGTCTGGTCGCGCCTCCACCCCCTCCTCGCCGCCGCCGTCCCCGTCGCCCACAACGCCGCCGCCGAGCGCACCGTCCTCGCCCGCCTCGCCCCCCTCACCCGCTATCCCCTCTGGGTCGACACCCTCCGCCTCAGCCGCCTGGCCTACCCCACCCTCCCCAGCCATGCCCTCGAAGACCTCGTCCCCGCCCTCGGCCTCCAACCCGCCCTCGACGCCCTCCTCCCCGGCCGCGCCCCCCACGACGCGCTCTACGACGCCGCCGCCTGCGCCCTCCTCCTGCGCCACCTCCTCGCCCTCCCCGGCTGGCGCGGCCTCACCGTGGCCGACCTCGCCGGCGCCTAAGGCCCTGCGCGCCCTCGCCGCCCTCCTCGGCCTGGCCGTCGCCGCGCTCTTCTGCCTCTCCAACCTCCCCGCCCCGGCCCCCGCCGCGCCCCCGGGCGACCTCTTCGCGCGCCTGCTCCTGGCCCAGGCCGTCGGCCTCCCCCTCCTCCTGCTCCCCGCCCTCCCCCTCCTCCTCCCCCGCGGCGGGCTTTGCCTGCGCGGGCTCCTGCGCTGGCGCGGCCCCGGCGCGCCCCGGCTCGGCCCCTGGGCCTTCCTCGGCCACGCCGCCCTCCTCACGGCCTGCTGCTGGGCCCTCGCCGACCTCGCCGCCGAAGGCGCCGAGCAAAACGCCGTCGCCCTCGTCCGCGCCCTCACCCCCGCGCAGGCCCTCGCCCTCCTGCCCCTCGTCTGCGGCCTTGGGCCGCTTTTCGAGGAACTCCTCTTCCGCGCCGTCCTCCCCGCCGCCCTCCCCAAAAGCCTGGGGCTCCTCCTGCCCGCGGCCCTCTTCGCCCTCGCCCACGGCCCCAACGCCCACGCCCTCCCCCTCTTCCTCATGGGCCTCTGGCTGGGGCTCCTCACCCGCCGCCAACGCGGCCTCCTGCCCGCCACCCTCCTCCACGCCCTCTTCAACCTCCCCACCCTCCTCCTCGCCTGACGCCGGGCGCCGCCGCCGATGTGCTATAATGGCCCCATGCGTGGCGCTCGGACAATGCGGTTGCTCGCGGGGCTGGCGGCGATGGCCGGCCTCTGCGGGTGCCTGTCGGTGGGGGAACGGCTCGACGCGCAGGCCACGCGGGTGGCCCTCGGCGACTACGACGCGGCCTACCGCGACGCGGCGTCCGCGGCCGAAAAGGACGGCGTGGACGCCCCCTTCTGGTCGGCCGAGGCCGGGGCCCTGGCCCTGATGCGGGGCGAGCCCGAGGCGGCGATCGGCCACCTCGACGCGGCGGACAACGGCTTCAACGACGTGGCGCGGCGCCGTTACGGCGCCTCGGCGGCGGACACGGCGGCGGCCCTCGCGGCGAACGACTGCCTGCTGCCCTACGCGCCCGAAGGCCTCGACCGCGTCTTCGCCAACCTCTACAAGGCCTTGGCCTACGGCGCGGCGGGGGACGCGGCGGCGATGCGCGTGGAGCTGAACCGCGCGCGCCAGCGCCAGTACGAATGGTTCTACCGCTGCAGCGAGGACATCGCCGAGGCCACCCCCGCCGACCTCTCCCCAAGCGAGGCCAAGTGGGTGCGCCAGCAGGCCGACAAGGCCGCCCAGGCCGCCGAGCCCCTCAGCGCGGCCGTGGCCGAGGCCGCGAGCGCGGAGGGCGCCGAGGCCGCGCGCCTCTTCGGCAACCTGCGCGGCTTCGGCAACGCCTACGCGGCCCACGTGGCCGGGGTGGCGCGTTGGTGCGCGGGCGATTCGCCGCGCAACGACCTGGCGATGGCCGCGGCCCTGGCGCCGGGGAACGCCGCGGCGCAGGCCGACCTCGCGGCCGAGCGGCGCGGCGAGCGGCCCCACGCGCGGGTGTGGGTCTACGTGGAGGACGGCCTCGCGCCGCGGCGCACGGAGGTCTCGATGAGCCTGCCGTACCCCTCCCTCGCGGGGCGCTTCAACGGCATCGGCACCCTCAGCTTCGCGGTGCCCCGGCTGGAAACGCGCCCGGCCGCCGCCGCCGGCTACGCGGCCAACGGCGTGGCCTTGCGGCCCTTGGCGGACGTGGAGGCGCTGGCGCGCGACCAGTTCGCCCGCGCCTGGCCGGGCATCCTGGCGCGGCAGATCGCCCGCACGCTCCTGCGCCTGGCGGCCCAGGAGGGCGGGCAGGCCGTCCTCCACAACGCCACCGACAACGAATTCGCGCCCCTGCTCTATTCCCTGGCCATGATCGCGTGGGACGCAGGGACGAACGCGGCCGACCTGCGCTGCGCCGACCTCCTGCCCAAGACCGTCTGGATGGGCGCGGTGGCGCGCCCGGCCGACGGGGTGGTGCGCGTGGCCCCGGCGGGAGGACGGGAGATCGCCGTGCGCCTGAAGGGCGCGGGGAACGCGCTGGTGTGGGTGCGCCGGCCCTCGGCCGCGGCGCCGGCCACGGTGATGAGCATCGATTTAGACAAGGAGTGACGCCATGAAAAGAACCGTTTGCACGCTTGCGGCCTGCGCCGCGCTGGCCCTGGCCGGATGCGCCGGGCCCTACGCCGACCACGTCTCCGGCCCCGGGGCCGACGCGGTGGTGCTGATGGACGTGCGCACCGTGCGCGAGCCCAACAGCCTCTCGGCCCAGGTGACCATGCGCAACGACGCGGGCGAGCCCCTGCGCCTGCGCTACCGCTTCACCTGGCTGGACGCCGCGGGCCTGGCCGTGGGCGCCGGCAGCCCCACCGACGCCTGGCTGAGCATCTCGCTCGCCCCCTACGAGGTGCGCTACCTGCGCGCCACCGCGCCCAGCGGGGACTGCGCCGACTTCCGGCTCTACCTGCAGGAGCTCGACTGATGGCGCGGGCCTGGGCCCTCCTGGCGCTCGCCCTCTGCGCCGGCTGCGCCTCCACCACGCTGGTGGACACGCGCAACGACGTGGAGACGACCGTCTCCTACGACTGGCGCGACCTTGAGGCCGCGGCGGCCGAGATGGCCCACAGCATCCTCGCCAGCCCGCGCCTGGGCGGCTCGGCGGCGCGCCCCGCCGTCGTCGCCATCGGGCGCGTGACGAACGACACCTGCCAGCACCTGGACCCGGCCCTCCTCACCGGGCGCCTGGCCGACGCGCTCTCGGCGAGCGACCGCTTCGTGGTCTCCGCCGCCTTCGGGGCGACGGCGGACGCGACGGTGGCCCAGGCGCGGGCCGTGCGCGGCGACGCGGCGTTCGACGCCGCGAGCGTGCAGGCACGGGGGACGCTCCGCGCCCCCGACCTCTCGCTCTCGGGCAAGCTCACCCAACGCAACGTCCGCCGGGACAACGGCGGGCTGCGCATCGAATACTTCCTCACCCTCAAGGCCACGCGGCTCTCCGACGGCGTGGTCGTCTGGCAGGATTCGTGCCAGGCGGTCAAGGCCGTCGCCAAAGGGATGCCCGCGTGGTGAAGAAAGGCAACGCCATGAAACAGACCCTCCCCACCCTCGCGCTCGGCGCGCTCCTCCTCTGCGCCGGCTGCCTTGACCGCACCGTGCTGGTGGACACCGAGAACGACGCCGAGGTCGTCGCCGGGCTCGATTACAAGGACTTCGAGACCGCCGCAGCGGAGGCCACGCAGGCCATCCTCGGCTCGGCCAAGCTCCGCGCGGCCACCCCCGAGGGCCGGCTCTACGTGGTGTCCATCGGGAAGGTGGTCGACGCCACGCCCCTGGGCATCGACACCGACCTGGTCACCGCCCGCGTCACCGAGGCCCTGCTCAACGACGAGCGCTTCGTCACCTCCGCCGTCTTCGCCGACAGCGCCAGCAACCGCGACGAGACGATCTCCGACGCGCGGGCCGTGCGCGGCAACGCGGAGTTCGACCAGAGCACCGTCCAAAAGCAGGGCACGCTCAAGGCGCCGGACTTCTCGCTCACCGGCAAGATCGTCGCCCGCGACGTCAAGCGCGACAACGGCGGCCACCAGTACGAATACTACTTCCAGCTGCGCCTGAACGACCTGAAGACCGGCACCGTCCTCATGTCCCGCGAGACGCGCATCGTCAAACGCACCGGCGAAAAGGGCCACACGTGGTGAGCGGGGGCCGCTTCGCGGCCGGAAGTTTAGGGGCCTGGGAGCTTGGCCCCACGCCCCACCCGTCGCGCTTGCGCGCGCCGTTCTCCCCCATCATCTGACAGGACGCCCACCCCATGACCCACGACCTCATCATCCTCGGCAGCGGCCCGGCGGGCTGCACCGCCGCCCTCTACGCCGCCCGCGCCGGCCTCCGCCCCCTCGTCCTCGAGGGCGCCCAGCCCGGCGGCCAGCTCACCCAGACCACCGAGATCGAGAACTTCCCCGGCCTGCCCGGCCCGACCAACGGCTACGACCTGGTGGTGTCCATGCGCCGCCAGGCCGAGCGCTTCGGCGCCGTCTTCGAGATGGACGAGGCCGTGGGGGCGGACTTCTCCGGCCCCGTGAGGCGCCTGGAGACGCTCGTGGCCGGGACGCTCGAGGCCCGCGCCCTCATCCTGGCCACGGGCGCCTCGGCGCGCTGGCTGGGCGTGCCCGGCGAACAGGCGCTCATCGGGCGCGGCGTCAGCGGGTGCGCCACCTGCGACGGCGCCTTCTTCCGCGGCAAGGAGGTGGCCGTGGTGGGCGGCGGCGACGTGGCCTGCGAGGACGCGCTCTTCCTGGCGCGCCTCTGCGCCAAGGTCTGGCTCATCCACCGCCGCGACGCCCTGCGCGCCAGCAAGGTGATGGCCGGGCGCGTCCTGGCCAACCCCGCCATCGAGCCGGTCTGGGACACCGTGGTGGAGGAGGTGCTCGACCCCGCCGCCGGCGCCGTCAGCGCCCTGCGCCTGCGAAACGTGAAGGACGGCTCGGCGCGCGAGCTGCCCGTCGGCGGGCTCTTCGTGGCCATCGGCCACACGCCCAACACCGCCTTCCTCAAGGGCGCGCTCGAGCTGGACGCGCAGGGCTACGTGGCCGTGCGCGGCGGCGTGCGCACCTCGGCCGAGGGCGTCTTCGCCGCCGGCGACGTGATGGACCCGGATTACAAACAGGCCGTCGTCGCCGCCGGCGCCGGCGCCAAGGCCGCCCTCGAGGCGGAGCGCTTCCTCCTCGGCTGAGGCCGAGGAGGGAAGTTTGGAGGCTTGGAGGCTTGGAAGCTTGGAGGAGCGCCTGAGGTCGAAGCCCGTCCCGCCGCCCCCGGCGGCGATGGGGCCCGAAAGGCGCCGTCCCAGTCGTCCCAGTGGCCCCAGTGGTCTTACCGCGCCGCCCGGCGGCAACGCCGCCGCAAACCAAGCCTCTAAGCCTCCAAACTTCCAAACTTCCGACCTTCCCTTTTCCCTCCCGTTGTGCTAATCTATCCCTGTCACCAACCGAAAGAGCACAGACATGACCAATCGCAGAGACTTCCTCAAGGCCGCCGGGTGCGGCGTGGCCCTTTCCGCCGCGGGGCTGGCGGCGCCCGCGGCCCTCGCGCAGGGCGCCGCGGCCGCGCCCAAGAAGCGCCCGAACATCCTTTTCATCATGACCGACGACCACGCGGCCCACGCCATCTCGGCCTATGGCTCGCGCATCAACAAGACGCCGGGGATGGATCGCCTGGCGAAGGAGGGGATGCTCTTCCAGGACGTCTTCGTGACGAACTCGATCTGCACGCCCTCGCGCGCCTGCATCATGACGGGGATGTACAGCTGCAAGAACGGCGTGCCCGTCTTCAACGACATCTCCCCCAAAATCAAGACCGTCGGCGGCACGCTCCGCGAGAACGGCTACTACACCGCCCTCCTGGGCAAGTGGCACCTGGGCGGCCCCAAGACCGTCCGCGGCACGGATTGGGACCGCTGGGCCATCTACCAGAACCAGGGGCAGTATTTCGACCCCTTCTTCTTCACCGACGCCGAGCACTGCCCGCCCACCGCCAAGGACAGGCTCGCCAACGGCCGCATCGCCTTCCCCGGCGAATACGCCACCGACAACCTCACCCGCGTCACCCAAGGCGTCATCGACGAGGCCCTCGCCCAGGGCAAGCCCTTCTTCGTGGCCATGCTCCACAAGGCCCCCCACCGCAACTGGCTGCCCGAGCCCAAGTACAAGGAAAGCTTCCGCAAGAAGACCCTCGAGGACATCCCCATCCCCGACACCCTCTTCGACGACCACGACGGCCGCGCCACCCCCATCAAGCACACGGCCATGACCCTTGAGCACCACATGCGCATCGAGGCCGACCTCAAGCTCACCGAATACTTCTCCGAGGGCGGCCAGTTCCCCGGCGTCGACCCCCAGCAGTACAAGAGCGGCGAATCCAAGAACCGCTGGCCCAAGGAAATCCGCGACGACGCGGCCCTCCCCGCCGACGAGCGCGAGCGCCGCCGCCGCGAACGCATCAAGCTCTCCTACCTGCGCTATATGCAGGACTACCTCGGCTGCGTCCAATCCGTCGACGACTCCGTCGCCCAGATGCTCGACTACCTCAAGGAAAAGGGCATCGACCAGGACACCATCGTCATCTACACCGCCGACCAAGGCTTCTTCCTCGGCGACCACGGCCTCTACGACAAGCGCCTCATGATGGAGGAATCCCTCAAGATGCCCTTCCTCCTGCGCTGGCCCGCCGCCGTCAAGCCCGGCCAAACCAACGCCGACCTCATCACCAACGTCGACTTCGCCGCCTTCTTCTGCGACGCCGCCGGCGCCCCCCGCCCCGCCAACTACCAAGGCCGCTCCTTCCTCCCCAACATCACCGCGGGCACCCCCAAGGACTGGCGCCAATCCTTCTACTACCGCTACTACATCGAAGGTGGCGAGCACAACACCCCCGCCCACTACGGCGTCCGCACCCACCGCTACAAACTCATCCACTACTACAAGCAAGACGAATGGGAGCTCTTCGACCTTAAGAAAGACCCCGAGGAACTCCGCAACGTCTACGCCGACCCCGCCTACGCCAAGGTCGTCGCCGCCCTCAAGGTCGAGCTCTACCGCCTCAAGGCCGAGGTCGGCGACGCCGACCAATTCTACCACTCCGGCGAATACGCCCCCGCACAGCCCATCAAGGCCGACATCTTCTGATCTGAGAAAGGAGAAGCCCCATGCTCACCGAATACACCATCAACAAAGTCGACCGCCTCCCCGACTTCGACCCAGACGACCCCATCTGGCAGAAAGCCCAGCCCGGCGAATACGCCTACTGGCACGAGAAATCCTCCGAGCACCACCCCAAAACCACCCTCCGCGCCCTCCACAACGGCGACGACATCATGCTCTGCTGGCAGGTCGACGACCGCTACGTCCGCATCGCCCACACCGCCACCAACTCCATGGTCTGCGAAGACGCCTGCGTCGAAGCCTTCCTCCAACCCCTCAAAATCGAGAAAGGCTACATCAACATCGAAATCAACGCCGGCGGCTGCATCCACTCCTCCCACATCCGCAACTGGACCCGCGCCCCCGGCGGCTTCGCCGACTTCGAGTACATCTCCAAAGACACCATCCGCAAGCTCACCGCCAAAGGCAGCCTCCCCCAGGTCATCGACCCCGAGGACACCAACCCCTGCCCCTGGTGGATGATCCTGCGCATCCCCCGCGCCTACCTCGAAAGCATCTTCGGCCCCCTCGGCGACCTCTCCGGACAAACCTGGCAGGGCAACTTCTGCAAATGCGCCGACTGCTCCAGCCGCCCCCACTGGGGCACCCTCCTGCCCCAAAGCCCCGAGCTCAACTTCCACGTCCCCAAATACTTCTCCCCCATCCACTTCGGCGCCTAAGCCGCGCCCCAGGGCACACGGGCCCCGGCCATTCGGCCGGGGCCTCTTTTTTTGCCCTCAGGCGCGGCGCAACAGACGCAGCAACGTATCCGTCGGCAGCTTGGCAAGCAAGGCCGCGGGGGTGGGCGCGACGATCTGGTCGGCCAACAGGCGCTTGTGGCGCAGAAGCCGGTCGATACGCTCCTCAAGCGTGCCCTTGCAGATAAGATGGTGCGCCACGACGGCCTTGGTCTGCCCGATGCGGTGGGCGCGGTCGGTGGCCTGGTTCTCGACGGCAGGGTTCCACCACCGGTCGTAATGGATGACATGGCTGGCCTTGGTGAGCGTCAGGCCGAAGGCGCCGGCGCGCAACGACAAAATCAACACGCCGGGGCGCGGGTCGCCCGAAAAGGCCTCCACCTCCTCCCGCCGCCGCGCCGCCGAAAGCCCGCCATGCAGGAAAGGGACGCGCCGCCCAAGGCGCTCGGAAAGGGTGGCCTGAAGGGCCGCGCCGACGCCGGCGTACTGCGTGAAGAGCAAGGCGGAATCGCCGGCGGCGAGGATGTCGTCGAGCAGCGGCAGCAACGTGAGGAGCTTGCCCGAGGGCGCGCCGTCAAGCCCCTCGCCCGCGCCGTCGCAGATCAGCTTGAGGCGCGTGAGCAAGGCCAGGACGGCGCCGCGGCGGCCCTCGGGGGCGTGCGCGTGCTCGGCCAAGGCCAGGTCATAGGCCGCGGCCTGCGCGTCGGAGAGCGGGGCGTAATGCTCCTGCGTGATGCGCGGCGGGAGATCGGGCAGGATGGCCGGGTCGGTCTTGAGGCGGCGCAGCAGGAAATGGCCGACGGCGCGGCGCAGGCGCGCGGGGTCGGCATACCGCTCGGCGAAGTCGCGCCGCGGCCCGAAAAGGTCGGGATTGAGGAAGTCGAGGATGGACCACAGGTCGTCGAGGCTGTTCTCGATGGGGGTGCCGGTGAGCGCCACGCGGGCCTCCGCGCCGAGGGAACGCGCGGCCTGGGATTGGCGGGTGGAAGGGTTCTTGATGAGCTGCGCCTCGTCGAGCACCAGGCTCCGCCAGCGCACGCGCCGCAAATCCGCGTAATCCCGCCACAGGTAGCCATACGCCGTGAGCACGACGTCACACGCCCCGGCGCGCTTGGCGAAAGCCTCGCGCCGCGGGCGCCCCGGCCCCGTCTGGCGCAGCACGCGCAGCCCCGGCGCCCACCGCGCCAACTCGCGCTCCCACACCGGCAGCACCGTCAGCGGCGCGACGACCAACGCCGGCGCCGGGCGCGTCATCAGAAAGGCGATGGCCTGCACCGTCTTGCCCAGGCCCATGTCGTCGGCCAGGCACACGCCCAGCCCATGCGCCGCCGCCTGCATCAGCCAGCAGACGCCCTGCGCCTGGTAAGGCCGGAGCACCCCGCGCAAGGGCAGCTCGCCCGCCGGCGGCGCGGTCATCTCGCGCAGGAAATCCTGCACCGCCTGCGCGCCCGGCGCCACCCGCACCGCCCCCGCCAACAGGAGCGGCAAAGCCCTGCGGCGCGGCAGCTCCGCCGGCCCCAACGCCTCGAGCGCGCGCCGCAGGGCCTCCAAATCCACGTACCGCCACGCGCCGCGCACGAAGGCCAACGGCTCCCCCGCGTCGAGCAAAGCGCGCGCCTCGCCCTCGGGGAGCTCCACACCGCCGACGAGGACGGAGCGCTCCAGGCGTACCGCGTCGCCCGACACCGCCACGGCGGTCTCGCGCACCTCCGGCGCCGCGGGCTCCAACGCAGGCGGCAGGTCGACGGCGAAGGCCGCGGCGCGGAGCGCGGGGACGGCCTCGCGCAGGAAGCGGGCGAAGGTCTCCGCCCCCCACGGCTGCGGCAGGGCCAACATCGGCGCGACGGCCACCGCCTGCCCCAAGAGCCGGAGCGCGGCCGCGGGCGGCTCGGCGGCCTCGCCCCGCCGCCACGCCTCCAGCCCGGGCAGGTCGAGCCGCCATCCCTCCCCGCCGTGGACGGGCCGAATGGGGAGCGCGGCGCGGCCGCCTTCGTAGAGCGGCGCGGCCCACGTGCGCAGGGCCCCGGCCAGGGCGGGATCGGCGGGGGAGACCTTCGCCCCGGGGGCGCGGAGGGCGGCCAGCCAAGCGTCGTCGGCCGTCAGGAAGCGCCCGCGGGCGGCCTGGGCGCGGGTGAGGGTGGTGCTGGCGCAGACGCGCATCCAAGCGTCCACAAGGGCGTGGACGAGGGCGGGCTCGTGTCCCGCGGGCAAAAGGGTGGCGCGCCAGCGGGCCTCGCCCCCCTCATAGGCCGGCGCGACGCGCCCGGCGGCGACGAGGCGCGCGACGCACCGCCACGCGGCGGCGGCGGCGCGGACGTCGGGCCCGGGGGTGACGAGCGGCGCGGCGAGGCCGTGGCAGAGGCCTTGGAGCAGGTGGAGGACGCCGCGGCCCTCCAGCACCGGCGCGCGCCAGCCGTGGAAGAAGGGCGCAAGCGCGGCGGCCAGGTCGGACGCGGGCACCGGCCGCCCCTGGGCCTCGCCCCAGAGGGCAAGGGCGCGGCCTTGACGGCGGAGGCGCAGGATCATGCGTAGGTTTCGCCCTCGGCGGGGAAGGTGCCGTCGGCGACGGCGGCGGCGTAGGCCGTGAGGGCGGCCGTGGCGGCGTCGCCGAGGGCGCCGAAGCGGCGGACGAACTTGGGCACGCGGCCTTGGGTGAGGCCGAGCAGGTCTTGCCAGACGAGGATTTGGCCGTCGGTGCCCGGGCCGGCGCCGATGCCGACGACGGGGATGGCGAGCTCGGCGGCGAGGCGCCCGCCGAGCGCGGCGGGGACGCCCTCGGCCACGAGGGCGAAGCAGCCGGCGGCCTCGAGGGCGCGGGCGTCGCGCAGGAGGCGCTCGGCGGCCTGGGGGTCGCGCCCCTGCACCTTGAAGCCCCCCATGGCCAGGCAGCTTTGGGGGGTGAGGCCGAGGTGGCCGCAGACGGGGACGCCGGCCTCGACGAGGCGGCGGACGAGGGGGACGACGCGCTCGCCGCCCTCGAGCTTCACGCCGTCGGCGCCGCCTTCCTTGACGAGGCGCAGGGCGTTGCGCAGGCCCTCCTCGTCGCTTACCTGGTAGGCGCCGAAGGGGAGATCCGCCAGGAGGAAGGCCGTGCGCAGGGCGCGGCCGACGCATTGGGTGTGGTAGACCATCGCGTCCATCGTCACGGGCAGGGGCGAGTCGTGGCCCTGCATGATCATGCCGAGGCTGTCGCCGACGAGGACGAGGGGGAGGGCGTCGGGGCCGAGGGCCTCGACGATGGCCGCGGAGGTGGCGTCGTAGCAGGTGACGGCGGCGAAGCGGCGGGCGCCCTTGAGGGCGCGGATCTTCTGGGGGGTCCAGGTGCGCATGGCGTCTCCTCAGAAGAGGCCGCGTACCTTGCCGGTCTCGACGTCGACGTCGATGCGGCGGTAGGCGGGGTTGGCCGAGGTGCCGGGCATGAGCTGGATCTTGCCGGAGACGGGGACGACGAAGCCGGCGCCTTGGTAGAGGAGCACGTCCTGCACCTTGAGGCGCCAGCCGGTGGGGCGGCCGACGCGCGCGGCGTCGTCGGAGAGCGAGTATTGGGTCTTGGCGACGCAGAGGGGCAGGCTGGCGGTGGCGGGGTCGGCCTCGTAGGCGCGCATCTTCTCGAGGGCGGCGGGCTCGTAGTCCACGCCGTCGCCGCCGTAGACCTCGCGCACCTGCTTCTCGAGGCGCGCGGTGAGCGGCTCGGCGAGGTCGCAGAGGTAGGCGAAGTCGTTGGGTTCCTCGCAGGCGGCGATGACCTGGCGGGCGAGCTCCTCGGCGCCGGCGCCGCCCTGCTCCCAGTGCTTGGAGAGGGCGAAGCGGCAGCCGGCCTCCTCGGCGACCCGGCGCACGAGGGCGACCTCGGCGTCGGTGTCGGTGTAGAAGTGGTTGAGGCAGACGACGGGGCGGATGCCGGAGCGGCGGATGATGTCGATGTGCGCGAGCAGGTTGCTGCGGCAGCCGGCCTCGAGGAGGGCCAGGTTTTCCTGGGTGTAGGCCGGGTCGAGGGGGGTGCCGGGCTTGACGTCGGGGCCGCCGCCGTGGCGCTTGAGGGCGCGGACGGTGGCCACGAGGACGACGGCGTCGGGGCGGAGGCCGGAGCAGCGGCACTTGATGTTCCAGAACTTCTCGTAGCCCATGTCCGCGGCGAAGCCGCTCTCCGTGACGGCATAGTCGGCGAGCGCGCAGGCCACGCGGTCGGCGATGACGGAGTTCTGGCCGATGGCGATGTTGGCGAAGGGGCCGGCGTGGACGAGCACGGGCTGGCCCTCGAGGGTCTGCATGAGGGTGGGGTTGAGGGCGCGGACCATCCAGGCGGTCATGGCGCCGGCCACCTCCAGGTCGTCGGCGGTGATGGGCGCGCCGCCCTTGGCGTGGGCCACGACGATCTTGCCGATGCGGCGGCGCAGGTCGGCCAGGTCGCTGGCCACGGCAAGGATGGCCATGACCTCGGAAGCGACGGTAATGTAGAAGCCGCTGTCCATCTCGAAGCCGTTGAGCGTGCCCGCGCCCAGGCCCATGCGGATTTGGCGGAGGCCCTGGGCGCAGAAGTCGAGCGCCCAGCGCATCTGCACGCGCGCCGGATCGATGTCCAGGCGGGTGAGGCCCTTGGCGGCGAGCCAGGCGTCGTCGTGGTTGCGCTCGTGCTGCATGCGGGCGTTGAGGGCGACCATGCAGAGGTTGTTGGCCTTCTCGACGGCGTCGAAGTCGCCCGTCAGGCCCAGGGAGAGGGGCGTGAGGGGGATGACCTGGGCCAGGCCGCCGCCGGCGGCGCCGCCCTTGATGTTGAAGGTGGGGCCGCCGGAGGGCTGGCGGAGGGTGCCGCAGCAGCGCTTGCCCAGGCGGCCGAGGCCCTCGAGGAGGCCGACGGTGGTGGTGGTCTTGCCCTCGCCCAGGGGCGTGGGGGTGATGGCGGTGACGTCGATGTACTTGGCGCGCTGCCTGCCGCCGGTGCGCGCGAGGATGGCGCGGGCGTCGAGCTTGGCGTAGGCGTCGCCGTGGGGGATGGTCTCGGCGGGCGCGGCGCCGAGCTCGGCGGCGACGTCGGCGATGGGGCGCATGGTGGCCTCGGCGGCCTCGGCGATCTGCCAATCCTTCATCTTGGTGGGGTCAAGCGTCATGGTCTCTCTCCTTCTGCAAAAGGGTTTCGACGGCGGCCCAGATGGCGCGGGCGGTCTCCTCGCGCGCGCCGGTGCTGTCGATGCGCAGGATGCGGGCCGAGCCTTTGGCCAGGGCGCGGAAGCCCTCGGCCACGCGGCGGTGGAAGGCGTCCTGCTCGCGCTCGAAGCGGTCGGCCCGGCCGCGGCCGGCCACGCGGGCACGGCTTTCCTCCTCGGGGATGTCCAGGAGCACCGTCAGGTCGGGCTTCCAGGCGTGGGTGGCGAAGCGGTTGAGGGCCTTGAGCTCGGCCAGGTCCATCCCGCGGCCGTAGCCTTGGTAGGCGAAGGTGGAGTCGCAGAAGCGATCGCTGAGCACCCACTCGCCGCGCTCGAGGGCCGGGCGGATGACCTCGTCCATCAGCTGCGCGCGGCAGGCCAGGAAGAGGAGCAGCTCGGCGGTGGGCGTGGGGGCCTCGCCGGCGGCGTCGTATTGGAGGAGGGCGCGGACGGCCTCGCCCAGGCGGGTGCCGCCGGGCTCGCGGGTGGTGAGCACGGGGACGCCCGCCGCGCGGAGGCGTTCGGCCAGGAGGGCCAGGTGGGTGCTTTTGCCGGCGCCTTCGGGGCCTTCGAGGGTGATGAACCTGCCGCGCGCCATCACTTCGCCAGGGGTTTGAGGGTTTGGCCGTCCTTGCCGTCGCGCACCTGCCAGCCTTTGGCGGCGAGGGCGTCGCGCAGGCGGTCGCTCTCGGCCCAGTCTTTCGCGGCGCGGGCCTTGGCGCGGGCGTCGGCCAGGGCCCGGACGTCGTCGGGGATCGCCTCTTGGGCGGCGCGGCCGAAGAAGACGAAGCCGAGCACGCGGTCCATGCGCCTGAGCTCGTCGAGGGCGGCGGCGGCGCCCTGAGGGGGGAGGCCGGCGTTGAGGGCGGCGTTGGCGGCGCGGACGAAGGCGAAGAGGGCGGCAAAGGCCTCGGGGGCGTTGAGGTCGTCGGCGAGGGCGGCGGCGAAGGCGCCCAGCTGGCTTTCCACGCGCGCGCCGGCGTCGGCGGCGGGCTGCGCGGCGCGGGCGGCGAGGGCGTCGACGCATTCGTCCACGCGGGCGAGTGCGGCGCGGGCGGCGGCGAGGGCCTCGAAGGTGAAGTTGAGGGGCTGGCGGTAGTGCGCGTTGAGGAGCACGTAGCGGATCTCGCGGCCGGCCCAGCCCTGGGCCTGGAGGTCGCGCAGGGTGAAGAAGTTGCCGAGGCTCTTGGACATCTTCTGGCCGTTGACGCGCAGGTGGGCGCAGTGCATCCAGGTGCGGACGAAGGGCTTGCCGGTGACGGCCTCGGCCTGGGCGATCTCGTTCTCGTGGTGGGGGAAGAGGTTGTCGATGCCGCCGGTGTGCAGGTCGAAGCTCTCGCCGAGGTATTTCATGCTCATGGCCGAGCATTCGAGGTGCCAGCCGGGGCGGCCGCGGCCCCAGGGCGCGTCCCACGCCACGTCGCCGTCGCGCTCGTCCCAGCCTTTCCAGAGGGCGAAGTCGCCGACGCCCTCCTTGTCGTACTCGTCGGCGTCGATGCGCACGCCGCTGCGCAGGGCCGAGCGGTCGAGGTGGGCCAGCTTGCCGTAGGCGGGGAACTTGTCGACGCTGAAGTAGACCGAGCCGTCCTCGCTCTTGTAGGCGACGCCCTTGTCGAAGAGGGCCTGGATGAGGGCCTCCATCTCGGGGATGTGGTCGGTGGCCGCGGGGTAGACGGCGGCGGGCTCGACGTTGAGCGCCTTGAGGTCCTCGAAGAAGGCCGCGATGTAGGGCGCGGTGTACGCCTTCAGCGCCTGGCCGGCCTGCTGCGAGCCGCGGATCGTCTTGTCGTCCACGTCCGTCAGGTTCATCACCTGGCGCACCTCGTAGCCGGCGAACTCCAGCGTGCGGCGCAGGAAGTCCTCGAAGAGGTAGGCGCGGAAGTTCCCGATGTGCGCGAAGTTGTAGACCGTCGGGCCGCACGTGTACATCCCCACCTTGCCCGGCGCCAACGGCTCGAACGGCTCCACGCGCCGCGTCATCGAATTGTAAAACCTCAGTTCCATCGGGGGCATCCTTTCAATCGCCCGCCATTATACCACATCTCCCCCCGCCGGGCCCGGGCGGCGCAAGGGGGGCTTGCCTTTTCGGCGCGGGTGTGGTATCTTACGCGCGTTTTCGGCCTCTAGCTCAGTTGGTAGAGCACGGCACTTTTAATGCTGGGGTCGTGGGTTCGAGCCCCACGAGGCCGACCATCTTAGAGCCCCGCGAACGACACGTTTGCGGGGCTTTTTTTGGGGACGCCGCGCATGGAGCTGAGCAAGCGGGAAGTGATGGCCTGGGCCCCCGCCGACGTGTTGGCGGAGGGCGCGCGCCTGCAGGCCTCCGGCGCGGTGACGGGGACGCGCGCGCAGGGTGAGACCCTGGCCGGGGCGGTGCGGATGGGCGCCTCGCGCCTGGTGGCCCAGGTGCGCGTGCAGGGCGGCCGGGCCGTCGCCGCCAAGTGCCCGTGCGGGCGGGGGCGCGAGGGCGCCGTCTGCGCGCACGTCGTGGCCGTGGGGCTGCAGTGGGCACATGACCACGCCGCCGAAACCCCCGAGCAGACGGTCTTCGCCGCCGAGCGCGCGCCCACGCGCCTGGAGATCGAGAAGTGGGCCGGGCCCGCGCTCCTGCGCCGGGCCGAGGAGCTGGTGGCCCGCGGCCAGGTCTCGCGCCTCAGCTTCCGTTACCCCACCGGCGGCGGCCACGTGATGAGCGGCGGCGCGCCGATCCTGGCCACCTTCACGATGCTGCCCAACGACCTGGTCTCGGGGAAATGCCCGTGCGCGACGAACCGCGACCGGGGGATGCTCTGCGAGCACGTCATCGCCGTGGCCCTGGGCGTGATGCGCCAGTTCGGGAGCGAGGAGCGCCGCCGCCTCTACGCCGAGGACCGCGCCCGCGCCGCGCGCCTGGCCGGGGCGGCGGGGCTCATCCGGCGCGGGGCGGGCGGACGGCCGGCGATGGTGCGGGTCTTCCTGCCCCAGGGCGCGGCGGCGCAGTTCGCGCAGGGCCGGATGCGCGTGGCGGTGCGCGTCTTCACGGGGGGCGCGGCGTCGCGCCCGGGGGAGCTGCCGCCGGGGACGTATGCCTTCTCGGAGGGGGACGAGAACCTGCTGGGGATGCTCGAGGACATCGCCGGCGGGCCTTTCGGCGAGACGATGGACTTGGGGCAGGAGGATTTTTTGGCGCTCTTGCGCTGCGGGATGCGCAGCTGGGTGGGCTTCGCCGCCACGAAACGGCGCCTGGAGGTGCGCGGCGAGCCGATGGAGACGCCGCTGCTCATCGAGGCCGAGCCCGAGCGCGACGGCCTGCGCCTGTCGCTGCAGGTGCCGGACGGCGGCGCGGCGCTCGTGGCGGGGAACGCGGGCTTCTGGCTGGGCGAGGCGGAGGCGCGGCCCCTGGCGCACGTCCTGCCCCCGCCCTTCCGCTCGCTCTACGCGCAGGCCGAGCGCGTGCCGCGCGAGCGCATCCCGGCCTTCTTCCGCCAGGAGGGCGCCCGGCTCGCCGCCTGCGTGCCGACGGCCCCGGGGAGCGTGACGGAAGACCTCTTCACGGCGACGCCCGCCACGCCGCGCTTCCGGCTTGAGCTGCGCGGCTCCGAGGCCTCCGTCTCGGCCAAGCTCTTCGCGGGCTACGGGGCGCTCTGGGTGGCGGCGGGCGCGCCCAAGGAAATCGCCCTGGCCGACCCGGACGACTTTTATCATTGCCTCGTGCGCAACCCAGAGGCCGAGCGCGAGGCCCTCCGGCGCGCGCAGGCGATGGGCTTCCCCGGGGCGCGGGGCGACGACCTGGGCGCGCTCGCGGGCCTCCGCCAGGTGCGCAACCTGCTGGGCGCGAAGGTCACCGAGGCGCGGCGCGAAGGCTGGCGCGTGGACGTGCTGGGGCCGTTGGGCGACTTCTGGGAGGCGGCGGAGGTCATCGTGCCGGTGGTGCGGGTGCGCGACGCGGGCGCGGGCGCCTTCGAGGTGGAGACGGCCTACGAGGCGCCGCGCGGCACGCTCAGCGTCACCCCCGCGGAGGTCGAGCGCGCCCTCGCCCGCGGCGAGGCCTACGTCGAGAAGGAGGGGCGCACGGCGCTCCTGGACATCGGGGCCATCGCCGCCATCCGCGAGACACTCCGCTCCTGCCACGCCCGCGCGGGCCGGGCGCCGGGCAGCTCGCGCCTCGAGGCCGTCCACGCGCCCTTCGTGCAGGCGGCGCTGGGGCGCCTGGAGGGGATCGACTTCGAGGCCGCGCCCGATTGGCGGGCCCGCGCCGAGCGCCAAAACCGCCGACGCAAGCCCGAGCCCGTGGCCCTGGGGCGCCTGGAGGGCACACTCCGCCCCTACCAAAAGGAGGGCGTCTACTGGCTGCGCTTCCTGGAGGAATGCGGCTTCTGCGGGATTTTGGCCGACGAGATGGGCCTGGGCAAGACGCTCCAGACGCTGACGTGGCTCTCCCTGCCGCGGTGCCGCGAGGACGCGCGGCGCGTGCCGGCGCTCATCGTCTGCCCCACCTCGCTCGTCGAGAACTGGCGGCGCGAGGCCGAGAAGTTCGTGCCGTGGATGCGCACGCTCGTGCTCTCTGGGCCCGACCGCGGGCCGCGCTTCGCGCAGGTGCCAGACGCCGACCTCGTCATCACCAGCTATGCGCTCATCCGCCGCGACGTGGCCTTCCACGCCGGCTGCCGCTACGCCGCCGTCGTCCTCGACGAGGCGCAGGCCATCAAAAACCAGCGCACACAGAACGCTCAGGCCGTCAAGCAACTCCGCGCCGACACCCGCCTCGTCCTCTCCGGAACGCCCATCGAAAACGGCGTCGGCGACCTCTGGAGCATCATGGACTTCCTCATGCCGCGCTACCTGGGCCCCTACGAGGACTTCCAGGCGCTCTACGAGGAGCCCATCGCCGCCGGGGGCCGCGCCGCCGAGGCCGCCCAGGCCCGCCTGCGCGAGAAACTCCACCCCTTCCTCCTGCGCCGCGTCAAGAAAGACGTCGCCGCCGACCTGCCCGACAAGATCCGCTCCGTCACCTACTGCGCCCTCACCCCCGACCAACGCCGCGAGTACGACGCCATCCGCGCCGACGTCCGCGAGAAGATGCGCGGCCTGGTGCGCGAGCGGGGCTTCCAGAAATCCAGGTTCGAGGTGCTGGCCCTGCTCATGCGCCTGCGCCAGACCTGCTGCGACCTGCGCCTGCTCAAAGACCGCCCCCCCAGGCCCGGCGAGGCCCCCTCGGCCAAGCTCGAGGCCCTCATGGAACTCCTGGGCGAGGCCGTCGCCGGCGGCCACCGCCTCCTCGTCTTCTCCCAATTCACCTCCATGCTCCGCCTCATCGCCGAACGCCTCGGGCAGGAGGGCCTCCCCTACTGCTACCTCGACGGCGCCACCAAAGACCGCCTCGGCCAATGCGCCGCGTTCAACCAAAACCCCGCCATCCCCGTCTTCCTCATCTCCCTCAAGGCCGGCGGCACCGGGCTCAACCTCACCGGCGCCGACACCGTCGTCCACTTCGACCCCTGGTGGAACCCCGCCGCCGAGGAACAGGCCACCGACCGCGCCCACCGCATCGGCCAAAAAAAGACCGTCCAGGCCATCAAGCTCATCGCCCAGGACACCATCGAGGAAAAGGTCCTCGCGCTCCAACGCAAAAAGCAGGCCCTCATCGAGGCCACCGTCAACGCCTCCGACGCCTCCATCGTCTCCTCCCTCACGATGGCCGAGATCGAAGACCTCCTCGCCTGACCCCTTGACGCGCCGCCGGGCGCGTGCTAGACTGCCGCGCCGATTTTTGGAGGAACCATGTTCGGGAAACAGGCCCAAGGCATCATCTGCGGCATCGCGGCGGCGGTTTGCTACGGCATGAACCCCCTCGGCGCCACGGCCCTCTACGCCGGCGGCCTGACGCCCGACTCCGCCCTCTTCTACCGCTACGCCTTCGCCGCCCTGCTCCTGGGCGCCTGGGTCGCGGCCCGCGGCGAAAGCTTCCGCCTCACGCGGCGCGAGGCCGCCGCCCTGGCCCTCCTCGGCGCCCTCTTCGCCCTCTCCTCGCTCACCTTCTTCGCCAGCTTCCGCGTGATGGACACGGGGCTGGCCTGCACCCTCCTCTTCGTCTACCCCGTGATGGTCGCCGCCATCATGGCCGCCTGCTTCGGCGAACGCCTCACATGGGCGACGGCCGCCGCCCTGGCCCTGGGGCTCGGCGGCATCGGCCTGCTGTGCCGGGGCGGCGACGGCGGCGCGACCGGCGCGGGCGTGGCCCTCGTCATGGCCTCCTCCCTCGCCTACGCGCTCTACATCGTGGCGCTCAACCGCGCGCGCCTCGCCTGCTCAGCCGAAAAGCTCACCTTCTACGTCCTCCTCTTCTGCCTGCCCTTCGTGCTCCTGCACGAGGCCCTCGCCGGCCAACCCCTCCCCCAACCGCTCACCACCCTGCCCCTCCTCCTCTGGGCCCTGATGCTCGCGGTGGTGCCGACGCTCCTCTCGCTGGTGCTCATGGCGCGGGCCGTGCGCCTCGTCGGCTCCACCCCCACCGCCATCCTGGGCGCGCTCGAGCCGCTCACCGCCGTGGCCCTGGGCGTGACGCTCCTGGGCGAGACCCTGACGCCGCGCCTCTGCGCCGGCATCCTCCTCATCCTCGGCGCCGTGGCCCTCATCACCCTGGCCAAACCCCGCCCCGCCTAACCTCCCCCCGCGCCCCTCCCCACAAAAAAGCCCCCGGCAACCGCCGGGGGCTTTTTTGTGGCCGTCACAGGCAGGCTTACGCCACACGGCGGCGCAACGCCACCCCCGCCATGCCCAGCGCCAGCAACGCCAACGCCGTCGGCTCAGGAAGCACAGCCGTCTTGTTGTCATACAGCCACGTCGCCTGGTCGGCGGAAAGCACCTGCTCATACGCCACCACCTCGCTCACCGTCCAAGCCTCGTTCTGCGTGAGGTTCAGGCTCAGACCCGGGGCTTTGGTCGAGGAGGTGATCGTCCACAGTTGCTGGCCGTTGAGATAAGCGGTGATGGTGGGCATCGCCTCGTTCGTGGCCGCAGGATAATCGAAGGTCAGCACCAACACGTTCGTCTCGCCCGGGGTGACGGTCAGAGACTCATTCCGTGTGCCGCCACCATCGAACTTCTGGACGCGCACCGAATTGTTCTCGTCCAAGAAAACCTGGGTCGAACCGCTCGCCCATTGGGCGATGTGGGCCAACTTCTGGTTGTTGGTCGTTGCATGCCCCTCGTTGATGGAGAAGCAGATGGCGGCCGAATAAGCGGCTCCCGTATTCGTTGGACGGATGGTAAGATCCGAGCCATAGACGATGTCGTTGCCCGTCTGCGACCAACTGATGTTGATGGACTGGGCGGCGCCGAGGGCCAATGCGGCGAAAGCCGCGGTGAGAAGCGTCTTCTTCATGTTCGAGGATTTCTCCTTATTCGTCCCGGTTGTACAATCGGAAGCGACCCGGAACGAAAAAGCCCCTTTCGATATCCACTACGGGGCCTTAGGAATGCCTACTGCAAGATACAAAAAGGGGCAAATGCGTTCGCATTTGCTCACTTCGCGGACCTGCAGTGAAGATTTCCTAAGTCTCGTAGTGGCCCACGTTGTGATGAACAACGCATGATTGCCGTGGCTCACCCACGGCGTGAGAATAAGATAGCACATTTCCCACCCCCCTTTGCAAGCCTTTTTCCATGGCAGGAGGCATGAAAAAGGCCCCCGGCGGGGCCGGGGGCCTTTTCGTGCCGCGCGGGGTCAGGGTTGGGCGTCGGCGGACGCGCCCCCCTGGTCGGGGACGACGAACTTATAGAAAGCCGCGGAGGAGCCCTCTGGCTTGCGGATGGTCAGGCGCAGACGTTCGCCGTCCGGGGTCACGGCCGTCTCGGCGGTCTGCAGCCCCATCGCCTCCCAGTCTCCGAGCGTCTCCGCGCGCTGGAGGCCGATTTCGAGGACGAGCGTCTCGTCGCCGACCTCGATCACCGGCGCGCCGAAGGCCATCTCCTTGACCAGGTCGGGGATGTCCTCGCGGCGGACGACCTCGCCGTTGGCGAGCGCCTCTTCCAAGGAGGCGCCGCCGTCGCCCCCGACGCCGACGGCCTCCATCGAGTCCGCCACCTGTTGCGTGACGAAGTGGGCGGTGAAGGTGACGTCGCCGTCGGCGATGAAGGAGGCGGAGGCACCGTCCTTCGCGAGGCCTTCGCCGGACCACCCGAGGAAGACGGAGCCGCTGCCTGGGGTGGCGGTGAGGGTGACGGCCTGGGCGGGTTGATAGGAGGCCACCGTGCTCGCCGCGGTGTATGTCTTGCCGAGGCTGTCGGTGAGAGAGCCGACACCGACGATTTTGAGGGTGATGGAGAAGGGGGTGGTGGTCATGGCCAGGCCGTTCCATGTGCCATCCGTGATGACCGCGGCCCACTCGCGCCACAGCGCCTTGGGATAGGTGGCGGCGGCGCAAGGGGCGAAGGCTCCCTCGGCGACCGTGGTCGGCGGCTCGCCGAGGAAGGCAATCGATTTGGCGGCCATGTCGGCGCAACCGGCGAGCGCGTCGCTGCCAACGACGTCGACCGTGGCCGGCACCGTGAGCGCGGAGAGCTTGGCGCACCCTTGGAAGGCCTGCGCGGCGATTTCGACGACGCCCTCCGGCACCGTGTAGGCGCCGCTGAGCGTGTTGGGGACGTGATAGAGCACGCGGCCGTCCGCGGAGAGCAACGCGCCGGAGCGGGAGGCATAGGCCGCGTTGCCTTCCGCGACCGTCACCGGGCCGAAGCCGGCAAAGGCCCCCAGGGCGATGTCCGTGACGGTGGCAGGGACGGTGACGGAGCCCAGGGCGACCCGCCCGCCGGATTGGCCGGCGGCAAAAGCGCCCGCGGCGATGGTCTCCACGCCCGCAGGGATCGTGTAGGCACTGACGTTGCCAGGGGCGACGAAGAGCACGCGGCCGTCCTTGCTCAGCAACGCGCCGGAGGCGTCCGAGGCGTAGCTCGGGTTGCCGGCGGCGACCTCAAAGGCGATTTCGGGGCAGGCCTCGAAGGCCAAGGGGTCGATTTCCGTGCAGGTGTCCGGGACGACGACCTTGGTCAGGACGTTGCAGGTGTCAAAAGCGCCGGCCTGGACGGCCTCGACGCCGCGCTCAAGGGTGACGGTGGCAAGGCTGGCGTTGCGCACGAAGGTGTCGGGGCCGAGGGTCTTCACCGAGC
Organism: uncultured Kiritimatiellota bacterium; assembly: GCA_944389585.1. Lineage (GTDB taxonomy): Bacteria > Verrucomicrobiota > Kiritimatiellia > RFP12 > DVOR01 > Spyradenecus. Next base: position 75,895 of record CALXMW010000007.1, on the reverse strand, counting down.
CGGGGACGGTGACGGAGGAGACCCGGCAATCGGCGAGGGCGCCGGGCTCGATGGCCGCCACGCCGTAGGGGATCACCAACGCGCCGCTGGCGCTGGCCGCGAGCGCGGCGACAGTGGGGGCGTCGGCCGTGCCGCCATATTGCAGGGAAGCCGCGGCGCCCGTCTCGGCGGCCTGTCGCATCGGCAGGCCGGCAAGCGTGCCGTCCACCCCAAGCCGCTCCTGCCACAACGCGGCCCAAAGCCTGGGATAGGTGCCGAGCGCATTGTCGGGCCACGCCTCGACGGCGATGAGGAGGTATTCGGCGGGGCGCCCGCGGAAGGTCACGGTGCGCAAGGCACCGCACCCCTCAAAGGCGGTCGCGGCGATCTCCAGGCGCTCCTCGGCGGCCGGCAGGGTCACGGCCGTCAAGCGCGAGCAATCCGTGAAGGCATGGTCGCCGATGACGCTCACGCCGTCCGGGACGACGTATTGCGTCGCGGAGGTCGGCACGTGGAGCAAGGTTTCCCAGACGGTGCCGTCGACGGAGACGTCCCGCTGGAGCAACCCGCCATCCGAGGCCCAGAAGGTCGGGTTCGCCCCGTCGACGGAGACCTTCGCCGCGCTGGCGAGGAAGGCGCCGGGCTGCACGGCGCGCAGCGAGGCCGGCAGGGAGACGGAAGTCAGGCGCGGGCGCCCGGCAAAGGCGTTGTCGTCGATGGTCTGCACGCCCTCGGGGACGGCGTAGTCGGCGACGTTCCCGGGCGCGGCAAGCAGGCGCGTGCCGTCCGCGCTCAACAGCGCGCCATCCACGGCCTTGAAGGCCGTATTGCCGGCGGCGACCTCGAAGAGCACGTTGCCGCAGGCGCCGAAGGCCCCCGACGCGATGGAGACGCAGCTGGCGGGGATGGCCACCTTCGTCAGCGCCGTGCAGTCACGGAAGGCGCCTTCGGCGATGGCGGAGACCCCTTCGCCGAAGGAGACAGTGGCCAGGCGAGGATTGTTGCCGAAGGTGTCGGCGCCGATCGTCGTGACGGAGCCCGGCACGGAGACGGCGGTGAGGGTGGCTTGGTTCTGCAAGGCGCCGGGCGCGATGCCGGCGACGCCCTGCGGGATCTCAAGCGCGCCGTTCGGCGTGGAGGTGAAGCCCGTCACGACGGGTTCGACGCTATCGTCGGAATAGGCCAGCAGGCCGGCCACGCCGGAAATCGTGTAGGGTTCCATCCTCAGGCCCTGCCAACGGCCGTCCTCCATCACGGCGGCCCAGGCGCCGGTCCAGAGCGAGGGATAGCGGCCGACCGCGCGTTCGGGCCAGCCCTCGGCGGGCGCGAGGCCGAGAACGTCGGCTGGGCGCCCCTTGAAGGTAAGCGTCGCCAGATTGGCGCACCCGGCGAAGGCCGCCTCGCCAAAGGAGACCACCGAAGGCAGGGTCAGGTTCGCGACCTGGCAGCCCCACAGGGAATAATCGCCGATTGCCGTCACGTCGTCAGGGATCGTATAGGAGGCGAGTTTGTAGGGCAGGTGAATGAGGCGTTTCCCGGCCTGGCCCTCCTTGGGCAGGGCCATCACCGCGCCCTCGGCCGTGGAGACGTAGTTGGGGTTGGCGGCGTCGACATCCACGGCGCCGACGTTGCCGGAGAAAGCGGCGTCGTCAATCCGCGTGACGCCGGCATGAACCTTTACCTGCTGCACGGAGACCGCGCCGTTGAAGGCGAAGCGGTCGACCCCCGAAACGGTGTCCGGGAGCGTATAGACGCTCTGACTGCCGCCGCCATAGTAGAGGAGCGTGGACAAATCCTTGTCGAAGAGCGAGCCGGCCTGGGCGGCGTAGACGGGGTTGGCCGCGTCGACGCTCACCGCGGCCGTCGCGCCCAAGAGCGGCGTTTCGACATTGGACACCGAGGCCGGCAGCGAGACCGACTTGAGCGCGGTGCGGCCGTCGAACGCATGGCCGCCGACACACGTCACCCCGCCCGGCGTCGCATAGGACGCGACCCCGCCCGGCGCCACCAAAAGGCGACTTCCGTCCGCGCTCAGCAACGCGCCGTCGACGGCGGACACGATTGGGTTGCCAGGGGCGACGCTGAAGCCCACCAAGGGGCTGTCTCCGAAGCAATGGTCGCCAAAAGCGTCCATCGTGGAGGGCACCTTGACCGTCTTCAGCTTCGCGCAACTCGCAAAGGTCCTGGGCGAGGCCTGCCCGGGAACGGGGGCGGCAAGCGTTTGGACGCCCTCGGCGAAGGTCACGGCGGTCAGGCCGGCGCACCCGGAGAAGAGCCCGTTCGGGATTGTCCGGATCGTTCCCGGGATGGTTACCTTCGTCAGGCCGGCGCACCCTTTGAACGCATCGAAGCAGATGTGAACCACGGGGATGCCGTCGATTTCCGCGGGGATTTCCAGCTCCCCGCTGATGGAGGTCGAGCATTTCGAGATGATATACCCTTCGCTGACAAAGCCTCCGGATCCCGCGGCCTCTTGGCAGACGCACGTCTCGGTGCCGCCGATCGTCAGCCACTTCGCGTTGGTCGATTGAAGCAGCCACATCCCATGCGGCATCATCGCGATGTCGTGCGGCACCGGCCACGCCTCCCAATCCTCCTCGTCGTCGTTGTCTTCCGTCAGCTCAACCCTCCACTTGCCGTCCTGAAGGACGTTTTTCCACTCCTCGGCATGGGCCGCCGGATAGGTACCCTGCGTGATGGCGGCATTGAACGTGTAGTCGGGATAGCCTTGATAGTCCGGCACGCCGCCCTGGAAATGGAGCAGCGTCAGCGTCTCAAGCCCATCGAAGGCAAAGGCGCCGAGCGACGTGACCGTCTCCGGCACCGTGAACGCCGCGACGCCGCCCGCCCCGCGGATCAGGCGCTCCACGGACTTGTCGAACAGCCCGCCATTGACGGATTTGTAAGCCCCATTCCCTTCCGCCACCGAGAAGGTCAGGTCGCGGCACCCGCAGAAGGCCGACTCCGCGATATCCCCCACGCCGGCCGGCAGTTCGATGGCCTTCAGCTTCGCGCACGCCTCGAAGGCATAGTCCCCGATGGCGGCCAGCCCCGAAGGAAGCGTGATGGCGGTCATGGCCGCGCAATTCACGAAGGCCTCCTCGCCGATGGTGCGCACGCTCTCGGGGAGGATCATCTCGGTGATGCGCGTGCAATCGTAGAACGCGCCCTCGATGGACGTGACCGTGTAGGCCTGCCCTCCCCCTTCAAGCGTGCCCGGCACCGTCACCTTCCCGGACAGCCCCATGGGCGCCCAGACAATCGTCGCCTCGTTGCCGCTGACGGTAAACCCATAGTTCCCGTCCTGATAATCCACCCAGACGTCATCGTCAACGTGAAACCCGGCCGAGGCCGTCAGCGCAGCCAACACGCCAAGACACAACACCAAAGAGCGTCTCATCAAGTGTCTCCTAACAGCGACCCTTCCTCACTTTGAGAAAAGACGTAAGAAACACTGGCATACCCCCCCTCCTGTCAAATCCCGAGGCGCACCAAGCCCGCCGCCCCCCAGAGCCGAGGGGGAAGGGCTGCCCGCCTACCCCCACCCCGCGCACCCTCGGTTTGCCCGCGCGCCCTGCCACGCGAAAAAAAGACCCCCGGCGGCTGCCGGGGGCCTTTTCGCGCCGCGCGGGGTCAGGCCTCGGGGGCGGCGGGGGCGTAGGCGTCGATGACCTGGACGAGGCGTTCGGCGCGGTTGGCGTATTTGGCCAGGGGGTCGGTGTCTTTGGCCTGGAGGATGGGGGTGAGGGCGGCCTTGGCGGCGGCTTTGTCGCCTTTCTGGCAGAGGAGGCGGGCCTTGGCGAGGATGAGCTCGGAGGCGAGGTAGTGGGGGGCGGGGCTTTGGGCGAAGGCGGCCTCGAGGGCGCCGACGGCGGTGAGGGCCTCGTCCACGCGGCCGAGGGCCTCGAGGGCGCAGGCGCGGCCGAGGGCGGCGATGTCCGCGAGGGCGGGGTCGCCGTCGAGCTCCGCGGCGGCGTCGTCGTAGGCGACGAGGGCGTTCTCGTAGTCGCCGGCGTCGTAGAGGGCGCGGGCTTGGACGAGGCGGACGAGGGGGGCGGAGGCGGGGGCTTGGTCGAGAAGGCCTTGGGCGTCGAGGCCTTGGGTGGAGGAGGCGAGGGCGACGGCCGCGGCGGCGTCGGCGGCGCGGGATTTGTTTTGCCAGAGGGCGGCGGCGACGCAGACGGCCACGGCGAGGGCGGCCCAGGTGAGGGTCTTGGTACCGTGGTCTTGCCACCAGAGGACGAGGGGGCGCAGTTCCTCGGGGATGCGCGAGACGTCTTTGAGGGTGGGGAGCTCCTTCGTGGCCATGGGCGGCTCCTTGTTAGGCCTTGACGCGGTCGGCGTATTCGCCGGTGCGGGTGTCGATGCGGATGAGGTCGCCCTCGTTGATGAAGAGGGGGACGGGGAGCTCGTAGCCGCCTTCGACGGTGCCGGGCTTGGTGACCTTGCCGGCGGCGGTGTTGCCGCGGACGCCGGGGTCGCATTTGATGACCTTGCGCTCGATGAAGGAGGGGAGCTCGACGTCGATGACCTTGTCCTCGTAGAGGAGGGCGTCGACCTCGAGGCCGTCGGTGAGGAAGTAGGTCTTGTCGCCGAGGACGTCCTTGCCGACGCGGATTTCGTTGTAGTCCTCGTCGTTGAAGACGTATTCGCCGGCGTCCTCGTAGGAGTAGACGAGGGGCTTTTGGGCGAGGTCGGGCTTCTCGAAGCGGTCGTTGGAGCGGAACGAGCAGGATTTGCCCGAGCCGTTGAGCATGTTGCGGAGCTTGCAGTTGTAGATGGCCTGGCCCTTGCCGGGCTTGGAGAAATCGAAGTCGGTGATGATCCAGGGCTGGCCCTCGAACATGATCTTGAGGCCTTTTTTGAGGTCGGAAGCGGTATACATGGCTCTGTCCTTCTCTATGCGTCGTAAACCGCGTTACTATAGCGCAAACCGCCCCGCCGCGTCAAATCGCCGCCGCGCGGGGCTAGGCAGGGGGCGCTTGCCTCCCGGGCGGGGAAGTGTGCTATTGTATGGGCACGCCAAGGGTGAGCCTTGGCAATGTTTGCGCTTTGCGCGGACAGGTCGCTTCCTTGAAACCTGAGAGACTTCATCCATGAGCGACGTGTTTGGCAGGGCGCGCCGGTTCCGGCGCGCCGTCTTTGCACGTATTCATGGAGGGCTTCCCAGGGCCTCAAGAAAGTACGCGAAAAGGCGGCGCGCCTTTTCGCGGGCCGCCGCAGGGGCGCGGGGTCTATCGGCGCGAACTGCGCACCATGCCGCTCGGCCTTTCCGTGGGCAGGGGGGCGCGGGTGTGCTATAATGGGCGGGAAGTTTGGAGCAATGCGATGAAGACGCCGATTCGTTTGGTGATTTTGGGCGCGGGCGACCGCGGCAGGACGTATGCCTCTTACGCGGCGGCGTACCCGGACAAGGCGCGCGTGGTGGGGGTGGCGGACGTCGACCCGGCGGCGGCGCAGGCGGTGGCGGCGGCGCATGGCCTGGGGCCCGGGGCGGTGTGGGGGGATTGGTCGGAGGCTGTGGCGGCGCGGCCGGATTGCGACGTGATGGTGATCGCGATGCCCGACGCGACGCATCTGGAGCCGGCCGTGGCGTGCCTGGACGCGGGCCATCACCTGCTTTTGGAGAAACCGATGGCGCGGCGGTGGGCCGCGTGCGAGGCGTTGGCCAGGAAGGTGCGCGAGAAGGGGGATCGCCTGGTGATGGTGGGGCACGTGCTGCGTTACACGGTCTATTTCAGGAAGATCCACGACCTCATCGCGGAAGGGGCGATCGGCGAGGTGGTGAGCATCCAGCATTTGGAGCAGGTGGGGTACATGCACGCGGCGCACAGTTTCTGCCGGGGGAACTGGGGGAACACCGAGCGCGCCACGCCGATGATCCTGCAGAAGTGCTGCCACGACTTCGACCAGTTCGTGTGGTGGCTGGGGGGGCGCAGGTGCACGGGCGTCTCGAGCTTCGGGGAGACGTCGCTCTTCAACGCGGCGCACCGGCCCGAGGGCGCGGCGGCGCGGTGCCTGGATTGCCCGGCGGCGGTGGAGCGCAGGTGCGCGTTCTCGGCGCGGAAGATTTACCTGGAGCGCCAGGATTGGCGCTATCCCTTCGTGGAGAAGAGCGACGCGGCGATGGAGAAGATGTTGCGCGAGGGGCCTTACGGCCGGTGCGTCTATGCCTGCGACAACGACGCGGTGGACCACCAGGTGGTGAACCTGCGCTTCGAGGGCGGGGTGACCGTGGCCCATCAGATGGAGAGCTTCACCTACGCCGGCGGGCGCAAGACCAAGATCTTCGGCACGCGCGGCGAGATCGTGGGCGACGGGCGCACGCTGACCATCCACCATTTCGACACGCGCGCCACGGAGCTGTGGGACAGCGCGCTCGAGGCCGGCCTGGCGCAGGGCTCGGGCCACGGCGGCGGCGACTACGGCCTGATGGACGAGCTGGTGCGCCAGCTCTCCGAGGGCGACCCGGCGGGCTACCCGGCCCTTTTCGAGGCCTCGCTGGAGAGCCACCGCATCGCCTTCGCGGCGGAGGCCAGCCGCCTGCGCGGCGGCGCGCTGATGTTGGCGGATTGAAGGAACGGAAAATGGGAAAGGACAGGCGGGAAACGCCGCGGGGCGCCGCCCCACGCCCCGGCGGGGAGAGGCCCTCCCCGCGCGCCCGGCGCGCCTGAGACGCGCCCGCCCTGCCCCAAAAGAAAGCGAAGAGCGACCATGGACAAGCGGAAAATCATCGTCACGAGCGCCCTGCCTTACGCGAACGGCGCGCTGCACCTGGGCCATTTGGTGGAATACCTGCAGACCGATTTCTGGGCGCGCTACCAGCGGATGATGGGGCACGACTGCGTCTACGTCTGCGCGGACGACACGCACGGCACGCCCATCATGATCCGCGCGCGCCAGGAAGGCACCACGCCCGAGGCCGTCATCGCCCGCTCCTACGAGGTGCGCGTCAAGGAGTTCGGCGCCTTCGAGATGAGCTTCGACCGCTACGGCTCGACGAACTGCGAGGAAAACCGCGTCCTCTCCGAGCAAATCTACCTGCGCCTGAAGGCGCGCGGCCTCATCTCCTCGCGCCCCGTCGAGCAGCTCTACTGCGAGCGTTGCGCGATGTTCCTGCCCGACCGCTTCGTCAAAGGCACCTGCCCGCGCTGCGGCGCGCCCGACCGCGACGGCGACAACTGCTCGGTCTGCGGCGCGACGTACAACACCGCCGAGCTCAAAGACCCCCACTGCGCCATCTGCGGCGGCAAGCCCGCCCTGCGCCAAAGCGAGCAGCTCTTCGTCGAGCTCGAGCCCTGCCGCGACTTCCTCAAGGCCTGGCTCCCCGGCCACACCGACAAAGGCACCGCCGACAAGCTCCTGGAATGGTTCAACGAGCCCCTCCGCGGCTGGAACATCTCCCGCGACGCGCCCTACTTCGGCTTCAAGATCCCCGGCTACGACGACAAATACTTCTACGTCTGGCTCGACGCCCCCATCGGCTACATGGCCACCCTCTGGGCCTGGGCCAAGGAACGCGGCCAAACGCTCGAGGACTGGTGGCAAGACCCCAAGGCCGAGATCTACCACTTCATCGGCAAGGACATCGTCCGCTTCCACTGCCTCTTCTGGCCCAGCGAGCTCGAGAACGCCGGCTTCCGCACCCCCACCCAAGTCTTCGTCCACGGCTTCCTCATGGTCAACGGCGCCAAGATGTCCAAGAGCGAAGGCACCTTCATCTCCGCGGCCACCTACCTCAAACACCTCCCCGCCCAGGCCCTCCGCTTCTACTACGCCTGCAAGCTCAACGGCACCGTCGACGACATGAACCTGGACCTCAAGGACTTCGTCGGCCGCGTCAACTCCGACCTCGTCGGCAAGATCACCAACCTCGCCTCCCGCGGCGCCCAGATGCTCAACAAAAACTGCGGCGGCCGCCTCGGCGCCATGGACCCCGAGAGCCGCGAGCTCCTCGAAGCCTGCCGCGCCCAACTCCCCGAGGCCCTCGCCGCCTACGAGCGGCGCGACTTCTGCCGCGCCATGGTCATCGTCCGCGACTGGGCCGACAAAGCCAACCAGCTCTTCGACGCCAAAGCCCCCTGGAAACTCGTCAAGGAAGACCCCGAGGCCACCCGCGCCCTCCTCACCGGCACCCTCAACCTCTTCCGCCTCATGGCCATCGCCCTCAAACCCATCCTCCCGGCCTACGCCGCCAAGGTCGAGGCCCTCTTCGGCGAAGCGCCCTACACCTTCGCCGACGCCGCCAAAGACCTCGAAAACCGCCCCATCGCCCCCTACGAGCACCTCGCCGCGCGCATCGACCCCAAAGCCGTCGAGGCCATGGTCGCCGAAACCAAAGCCCAGGCCGCCCAAAAAGCCGCCCCCAAGCTCTCCGGGCAAGACATCAAAAAAGGCATCCGCCAGCTGGCCCACGCCCCCGCCCCCGCCACCTTCCCCGAGCCCCCCGCCGACACCATCGCCATCGACGACCTCGCCAAGGTGGACCTCCGCGTCGCCACCGTCCTCGCCGCAGAGCCCGTCGAAGGCTCCGACAAACTCCTGCGCCTGACCCTCGACGCGGGCGAGGCCAAACCCCGCACCGTCTTCGCCGGCATCCGCAAAGCCTACGCCCCCGAGACCCTCGCCGGCACCCAGCTCATCCTCGTCGCCAACCTCGCCCCCCGCAAAATGCGCTTCGGCCTCTCCGAAGGCATGATCCTGGCCGCCACCGACGCCGACGGCTCGCCCCGCGTCATCCGCCCCGCCGCCCCCACCGCCCCCGGCGCCAAACTCCACTGACCCCCAACCCGCCAACCCGCCATGGAAAGCTTCCGCAACCCCGCCGAACTCCACGCCTGGTGCGCCGCCGAGAAACGCCTCGGCCGCGCCATCGGCCTCGTCCCCACCATGGGCTGCCTCCACGAAGGCCACCTCTCCCTCATCCGCCTGGCCAAAGAACGCTGCGACCGCGTCGTCGTCAGCGTCTTCGTCAACCCCACCCAATTCGCCCCCAACGAAGACTACGACGCCTACCCCCGCCGCGAACAGGCCGACCTCGACCTCTGCGAACGCACCGGCGCCGACGCCGTCTTCCTCCCCGCCCCCGCCGCCATGTACGCCCAGGACGCCTCCTGCCGCGTCGAGGAAACCCTCCTGGCCAAAACCCTCGAAGGCGCCCAACGCCCCACCCACTTCGCCGGCGTCTGCACCGTCGTCGCCAAACTCTTCAACATCGTCCAGCCCGACCTCGCCGTCTTCGGACAAAAAGACTTCCAGCAAGTCGCCGTCATCCGCCGCATGGTCCGCGACCTCGACTTCCCCGTCGAGATTCTCCGCGCCCCCATCGTCCGCGACGCCGACGGCCTGGCCCTCTCCTCCCGCAACGCCTACCTCACCCCCCAGAACCGCGCCTCCGCCCGCTGCCTCAGCCGCGCCCTCCGCCAAGCCCAGGACGCCGTCGCCCAAGGCCAGCGCGACGCCGCCGCCATCGAGGCCGCCGCCCGCGAGACCCTCCAAGCCGCCGGCTGGGCCCCCGACTACGCCGCCGTCGTCGACGCCGAGACGCTCATGCCCCTGCAAACCCTCCTCCCCGGCGCCTCCGCCCTCCTCCTCGCCGCCCGAAAAGACGGCCTCCGCCTCATCGACAACACCCTCCTCTGAAAGATTTTTCCGCCCAACCGCATTTCCCGCTTGCAACCGCCCCGACATTCCGCTAAACTAAAGACTGTTGTGAGAGATTGCAATCGACACACCGAGGAACCGACATGAACATGCTGCTTCGAATCCTGGTCATCGTGACCCTCATCGTCAACGGGGTCGCGCTCTGGTTCTCGACCGAACTCTACAAGAAACGCGAACTCCTCAAAGACCGCAACGACCTCTTCCGCGACTTCGCCGTCGAGATCGCCCAGACCTTCGAGGCCGCCGAGCCCGAGGCCCGCAGCGCCGCCGACAAGGAAGCCCGCGACATCTCCGAAGTCTCCCTCGCCACCGCCGACATCACCCCCGACACCTCCGACTTCTGGGAAAGCTACCACATCGAATACGAAGACCCCGCCGCGGCCTTCTACCAGATCCCCGACGTCGCCGCCCTCGACGAAGTCTACACCCTCGACGCCGAAGGCAAGCCCAAACTCAACAACCGCACCGGCAAGCCCGACCCCGCCGGCTCCCCCCTCGACCTCTCCCTCCAAGACGTCGTCAAAATGGCCGAGGCCCAACGCGACCGCCTCACCACCGTCCGCGGCCAGCTCACCAAACTCCGCGAGGAATACGAGGCCACCGTCGCCGACCTCAACCAAGTCAAGAAACAAGGCCGCGAATCCCTCAAGACCATCGCCGCCCGCGACGAGACCATCGCCGGCCTCGAGGCCGACAAATCCCGCCTCGAAGGCGAGGTCGCCGACCGCGACGCCCAGATCGAGACCCTCGAGGGCGAGAAACAATCCCTCCAGGCCGACCTCGACAAAGCCACCGAAGAACGCGACGCCCTCGCCGACGAGGTCGAAAACCTCAAGAAGACCCTCGAGGAAATCGCCACCGGCGGCCAAGGCGGCGCCAACGCCGACGGCATGGCCGCCATCGCCAACGTCACCGCCGGCGTCAAAGGCACCGTCGTGCGCGTCGACAACGCCTACAACTTCGCCATCGTCAAGCTCACCCCCGAGGCCCTCGTCGAACTCATCGGCGAAGAAGGCGAGCGCCCCCTCCCCGAGGCCGACTTCCTCGTCAGCCGCCCCGGCAAGCAAGACACCATCATCGGCAAAGTCCGCCTCCGCACCATCACCAAGGACGCCGGCGTCATCGTCTGCGACATCCTCGCCGACTGGAAACAGGCCGACGTCCAGGAAGGCGACGAGGTCTTCTACCTCGACTGAACGCCCCCGCGCCGCGAAAAGGCCCCGCACCCCGCGGGGCCTTTTTTTATCCCCCCGCGCCCACTTTCCGCTTGACATTTCCGCCCCGGGTGAAGTATCCTACTTCTATCACTCGGGGCCGCGCGCCCCGAAAACGACAAGGAGTAACGAAAATGTCCATCAAAGTTGGCATCAACGGGTTCGGCCGCATCGGTCGCATGGTCTTCCGCGCCGCCGTCGAGAACTTCCAAGACGTCGAGATCGTCGGCATCAACGACCTCCTCGACCCCGAGTACCTCGCCTACATGCTGAAGTACGATTCCGTCCACGGCAAGTTCAACCACGACATCAAGGTCGACGGCAACACCATGTACGTCGACGGCAAGGCCATCCGCCTCACCGCCGAGAAGGATCCCGCCCAGCTCAAGTGGAACGAAGTCGGCGCCGAGATCGTCGTCGAATCCACCGGCCTCTTCCTCAAGAAAGAGCAGGCCCAGCTCCACATCGACGCCGGCGCCAAAAAGGTCATCATGTCCGCCCCCTCCAAGGACGACACCCCCATGTTCGTCTACGGCGTCAACGACAAGACCTACGCCGGGCAGACCATCATCTCCAACGCCTCCTGCACCACCAACTGCCTGGCCCCCCTCGCCAAGGTCGTGCACGAGACCTTCGGCATCAAGCGTGGCCTCATGACCACCGTCCACGCCGCCACCGCCACCCAGAAGACCGTCGACGGCCCCTCCAAGAAGGACTGGCGCGGCGGCCGCGGCATCCTCGAGAACATCATCCCCTCCTCCACCGGCGCCGCCAAGGCCGTCGGCAAGGTGCTCCCCGCGCTCAACGGCAAGCTCACCGGCATGTCCATGCGCGTGCCCACCTCCGACGTCTCCGTCGTCGACCTCACCTGCGAGCTTGAGAAGCCCGCCACCTACGAGGACATCTGCAAGGCCATGAAGGCCGCCTCCGAAGGCGAGCTCAAGGGCATCCTCGGCTACACCGACGAGGCCGTCGTCTCCACCGACTTCCGCGGCGAATCCTGCACCTCCACCTTCGACGCCAAGGCCGGCATCCAGCTTGACCCCACCTTCGTCAAGCTCGTCTCCTGGTACGACAACGAGTGGGGCTACTCCAACAAGGTCGTCGAGATGATCCGCGTCATGGCCGCCAAGTAAACCCTCCGCCAGACGCACAAGCAAGGGCCCCCCACGGGGCCCTTCTTTTTTGCCCTAGCCTCGGGGACGGCTCCCGCCACACCAGAAGTTTGGAAGTTTGGAGGCTTGGAAGCTTGGAGGCTTGGAGGAGCCCCAGAGGTGAAACCCGCGTCGTCATTGGCACGTCGCAGACGCGCCGCGGGTTTTCGCTGCGCGGGCTATCACAAAGACCCAAAGAACCACAAAGGACACAAAGTCTTTTGGGGTGCCTGTCAGGCACGTCGCAGACGCGCCGCGGGTTTTCGCTGCGCGGGCTATCACAAAGACCCAAAGAACCACAAAGGACACAAAGTCTTTTGGGGTGCCTGTCAGGCACGTCGCAGACGCGCCGCGGGTTTTCGCTGCGCGGGCTATCACAAAGACCCAAAGAACCACAAAGGACACAAAGTCTTTTGGGGTGCCTGTCAGGCACGTCGCAGACGTGCCGGGGGTGCAGGGCGAACTTCGCCCTGCCGGGGTTCAAGGGGCAGCGCCCCTTGCCCCTCCCCTCCCCATTTCCTTTCCCCTTTCCCCTTTCCCCTGCGTCGTGCAAGCCTTTGTGTCCTCTGTGCCCGTTGTGATTTACTTTCTCTGTGTTCCCCCGTGTGTCCTCTGTGTCCTCTGTGATCTCCCCCTGCGTCGTGCAAGCCTTTGTGTCCGTTGTGTCCGTTGTGATTTCCTTTCTCTGTGTCCCTCCATGCGTCCTCTGTGCCCGCTGTGATCTCCTCCTGCGTCGCGCCAACCCGCCCATCAGCCGCTGTGCTATAATTGCGCCATGCGTGCGCGGCTGACCGTCATCCTTGTTGCCTGGAACCGCCAAGACCTCCTTGACCGCAGCCTGGGGGCCGTCCGTCGGTGTCTCCCCGAGGCGCAAGTGCTTGTGGTGGACAACGCCTCCGAGCCTCCCCTCGCCGTCCCTCCCGGCGTTACCCTCCTGCGCGCCCCGCGCAACCTCGGCTTCGCCGGCGGCAACAACCTCGCCCTCCCCCACGCCGCAGGCGAGCGCCTCCTCCTCCTCAACACCGACGCCCTCCTCCCCTCCGCCGAACCCGTCCGCCGCCTCGAAGCCTTCCTCGAGGCCCACCCCCGCGTCGCCGCCGCCCAAGCCACCCTCGCCCTCCCCGACGGCACGCTCGACGCCTGCGGCGAGTACCTCACCCCCCTCGGCCTCCTCTGGCACCACGGCTACCGCCGGCCCCCCGGCCCCCACGCCGCGCGCCCCCACCCCGCCTTCGCCTGCAAGGCCGCCTGCCTCCTCCTCCGCCGCGAGGCCCTCGCCGACGCCGGCGGGCTCTTCCGCCCCACCTTCTTCTGCTACTACGAGGACGTCGACCTCTGCCACCGCCTCTGGCTGGCCGGCTGGGAATGCTGGTTCGTCCCCACCCCGCCCGTCCTCCACGACGAAGGCGCCACCGCCCGCGCCCTTCCCCGCCGCCGCGTCTGGCGGCGTTACCTTTCCAACCTCCTGACCTCCGCCTTCGACCTTCGCGGGCGCCGCTTCTGGTTCACCGCCGGGCCTTTTTTCCTGGCCGCCGTGTTCCTTGGCGGGCTCCGCCACGGCGTCCTCCCCCGGCCCCGGCGCGACCCGTTGCCCTTCGTGCGCCGACGCGCCGAGCGCGACTTTCTCCCCCGCGTCACCCTCCGCCCCACGTGGCGGCACTACCTGGCCCTCGCCACCCGCCGCTTCGGCCGCCTGCCGCCCCTGCCCCTGCCGTGAGCGCCCGAAGGGCGGGGGAACCGCCCCAGCGACCACGCCGCCGAACCACAAAAAAATAAGTCTTGCCCCCCCCGCCACTTGTGCTATCTTATTCAGCGTCCTTGGGCATTCCGCCCAAAGCGACAGCGAAAAGAGGCACACCAACCATGAAACTCTCCCGTTTGTTCCTTGCCTGCGCCGCCGCAGGCCTCGCCCTCTCCGCCCAGGCTGTCACCATGCAGTGGCAAACCGGAGCCGAGAACAGCATCTACACCAGTAAATACTTCGCCACGAGTGGCTCCACCTCCACCAAGACACTCTCCTTTGCCATGGTGGTGACCGCGAATGCGACGGCTGCCAGCACAGAACAAGCCGCCATCGCAGATCTCGGCCTCTGGGATGCCGGACACGCCTATGCCTATATGTATGGCTCTGGGAATCGCCTCAATGGTCATATCGGCGTGGAAAAGAAGGGTGGTTCTGAGTCTGGCTGGGGAACCACAAGCAATACCCCAACCCTTTCGGTCGGTACGAAATACCTGCTCACCATCACGATTTCACGTAACGATGACAACCAGGCCACTATTGCCGGTTATGTGAACGGCAAGCAAATCTTCTCCATCGAGGAGGAAAATACCATCGCAAACGTCAATGTCTCGACCTTTAGGAATGATGATTATTGGACCATCAATGAGACGGCGGCCTATGAAGGCATCCTCACCCAAGAGGAAATCACTTGGATGGCCAACAAAAAGACCGCGGTTCTCCCCGAGCCGACCGCCCTGGCGCTGTTGGCCCTGGGCGTGGCCGGTGTGGCTCTCCGCCGCCGCGCGGCCTAAGGTCGGCGGCCCCCGCGACACGAAGCCCCGGCCCGCGCCGGGGCTTTTTTGTGCCCGGCGGCCGGGGCGGGCGTGTTTGTGGGAGGGGCAAATCTGGTATAATAAGGGGACTATGCGAAGCAGGTGGACGCTTTTCACGGCCATGGGTATCCCGGTGCGGGCGGATTTGTCCGTGCTGGTGCTGGCGGTTTACGTGGTGTTCTCGACGTTGCCGCACGTGGGCGTGGGGCTTTTCCTGACCGCGGCGCTCCTGGTTTCGATTTTGCTGCACGAGCTGGCGCACAGCGCGGTGGCGGTGGCCTTCGGCGGACAGGTGCGGGATATCACGCTGCAGTTGCTGGGTGGGTGCGCGATGATCACGCGGATGCCGCCCAGGCCGTCGCATGAGGTGTTGATGGCGGCGGCGGGGCCGGTGTGCTCGTTGGCGCTGGCGGCGCTGTGCTGGACGCTGGCGGGGGCCTTCCCGACGCGGGTGGTGGTGGGGACGCTGGGGCCGTATGAGGTGACAGAGAGCGCGCCGAACCCGTGGCTGGGGCTGGCGGCGGGGTTGAACCTGGGCCTGGCGCTCTTCAACCTGGTGCCGGCCTTCCCGATGGACGGGGGGCGGATCCTGCGCGCGGGCCTGCAGTGCCTGGGACGCGCCAAGGTGGCGGCCACGGAGGTCGCGGTGCGGGTGGGGCAGGGCTTCGCGGTGCTGTGGGCGGTGATTTGCGTGCTGGACTTCACCGGGGTGCGCTTCCATGCGCCGGCGGGGTGGCCATGGGCGCTGCAGCTGATTTTCGACATCGTGTTCGGGCGCGGCGGGATCCTGCTGCTTCTGATCGCTTACATGATTTGGGTCTCCGGGAAGCGCGAGCTGGAATACGTGCGCTACGAGGAGACATACGGAGGCTGGAGATGAGTCTTGCGGTCGGTATCGTCGGCCTGCCCAACGTGGGCAAGTCCACGCTTTTCAACGCCCTGACGCGCGCGCAGAACGCGGAGGCGGCGAACTATCCCTTCTGCACGATCGAGCCGAACAAGGCCACGGCGCCGGTGGCGGACGCGCGGGTGGAGCGCCTGGCGGAGGTGTGCAAGAGCGGGCGCGTGGTGCACGCGACGGTGGACTTCACCGACATCGCGGGCCTGGTGCGCGGCGCGAGCAAGGGCGAGGGGCTGGGGAACCAGTTCCTGGGCAACATCCGCGAGTGCGACGCCATCCTCGAGGTGGTGCGCTGCTTCGACAACGACGACGTGGTGCACGTGGAGGGCTCGGTCGACCCGCTGCGCGACATCGGCATCATCGAGACGGAGCTGATCTTGGCCGACCTGCAGAGCCTGGAGAAGCGCCTCGACCGCATCGGGCGCCAGGCCCGCGCCGACAAATCCCTGGCCAAGGAGGTCGAGGCCATGAAGGGCCTGCAGGCCCACCTCGACGCCGGCGAGCCCGCGCGCACCTTCCAGGCGGCCGACCCCGACGCGCTCGAGCCCACGCGCAAGGAGCTGCGCCTGATCACCGACAAGCCCGTCATCTACGTGGCCAACGTGGGCGAGGGCGACCTGGGCCAGCCCGACAACGCGCACGTCCAGGCCCTCAAGGCCCACGCCGCCGCGCACGGGTGCGACACCGTGACCATCTGCGCGGCGATGGAGGCCGACCTGGTGGGCCTCTCCGACGCCGAGCGCAAGGACTTCCTGGACTCCTACGGGCTGGAGCGCTCCGGCCTGGACGCGACCATCGCGATGGCCTACCACACGCTGGGCCTGCAGAGCTTCTTCACCGCCGGGCCGATGGAGGCGCGGGCCTGGACCATCCGGCGCGGCTGGACGGCACCCAAGGCCGCCGGCGTGATCCACACCGACTTCGAGCGCGGCTTCATCCGCGCCGAGGTCGTCTCCTACGACGACTTCGTGGCCCTCGGCGGCGAGGCGCACGCCCGCGAGAAGGGCCTGCTCCGCGTGGAGGGCAAGGAATACGTGATGCGCGAAGGCGACGTCGTCCACTTTCTCTTCAACGTCTGAGGTTCCGCCATGTCCGAACGCTACGATCTTCCCGGCGGCGTGGGCGCCCCCCGCGCCTGGGGCCGCACCCTCCTGGTCTGGGGCCTGCCGCTGGCCGCCTGGCTGGCGCTCATCGTCGGCTGGCTCGTCTTCGCCGGGAACGGCGGCGAGACGGCCGAGGCACCCGAAACGCCCGCCCCCGCCGAGCAACCCGCACAGCCCGCACAGCCGGCGCGGCCCGAAACGCCCGCACAGCCCGAAACGCCGGCCCAGCCCGAAAAACCCGCGCCCGCGCCCGGCTCTACCGCGCCCTACGATTTCCAGGGGGCGGCCTCGGCGCTGGGACTGCCCAAGGAGGCGCTCTGCGGCACGGGCATCCTGGTGGACCCGACGACGCGCAAGGTGCTCTGGGCCAAGCACGCCGACAAGGCCGTCCCCGTCGCCTCGATGACCAAGATGATGACCCTGCTGCTGACGGAGGAAGCCATCGCCGCGGGGAAGGTGGGGCGCGACACCGTCATCCAGGTCACCGTCGAGGCGTACAAGATCGGCGGGGCGCAGGTGTGGCTGGACCCGCGCGAGTCCTTCCCCCTGAGCGAGCTGGAGAAGACCATCGCCATCAAATCCGCCAACGACTCGGCCTACCTGGTGGGCGAGTACCTCGGCGGCGGGAGCATGGCGGCCTTCGTGGCGGCGATGAACGCCCGCGCCAAGCAGCTGGGCATGACCCACACGCGCTTCTACGACGCGCACGGCCTGGGCGACGACCAGGGCCACGACAACCTCTCCTCCGCCCACGACATGGTGATCCTGGCCGAGCAGCTGCTCAAGTACCCCGAGGTCATGCGCCTGGCCGCCACCCGCACCGACACCTTCCGGAACGGCAAGCTGGACCTGAAGAACCACAACAACCTGGTCTTCAACCAGGTGCCCGGCGTCGACGGCCTGAAGACCGGCTTCACCAACAAGGCCGGATTCTGCGTCACCGTCACCTGCGAGCGCGGCGGCCGCCGCCTCATCGGCTGCGTCACCGGCTTCAAATCCCACCGCGACCGCGACGCCTTCTGCAAGGCGCTCCTCGACTGGGGGTACAAGCAATGACCCGGCGTGCCGGACTTGGCCTGTGCGCCGCCCTCGCGGCCCTCCTGCTGGCCGGGTGCGCCGGCGGCGTGGCCGACCGCATCGCCCAGCGCCAGGAGGCCTTCGACGCCTACCCGGCCGACGTCCAGGCGCGCATCGCCCGCGGGCAGATCCGCCTGGGCGACGACAAGGACGCCGTCTGGATGGTCTACGGCAACCCCTCCGAGACGCTCCGGCGCACCGACCGGGACGGCGTCACCGAGGTGTGGATCTACAAGATCCTCGGCTTCTCCGACAGCGTCTACCCCACCCTCCGCCCCGTCTTCGTCGACCGCTTCGGCCGCCGCACCGGCACCTACTACATCGACGACACGCCCGAGTACGAATGGAAGGAGGCGCTCCGCGTGGAGTTCACCCAGGGCCGCGTCTCCGCCGTCCAGCTCTCGGAGTAACCGATGCACCGCCAGCACGTCACGACCGAGGACATCGCGCGCGAGACACTCACCCTCACCGGGCCCGCCGCCCACCACCTCCTCCACGTCCTGCGCCTGCGCGAGGGCGACGAGGTGGGCGCCTTCGACGGCGCCGGCGCCACGCGCCTCTACCACGTCGCCGCGCGCACGCCCGAGGCGCTCACCCTCGTGGCCAAGCAACCCCTCTTCCGCCAAGGCGAGCGCCCCGTGCGCCTGACGCTCTTCGCCTGCGTGCCCAAGGGCGAGCGCATGGACTGGATGCTCGAGAAGGCCGTCGAGCTGGGCGCCGACCGCATCGTGCCCGTGCTCAGCGCCCGCACCGTCGTCCGCCTCGAAGGGCGCCAGGCCGCGGCCAAGCGCGAGCGCTGGCTGCGCGTCGCCGAGGCCGCCGCGCGCCAATGCGGCGCCGCCCGCGTGCCCGAGGTGCTCGCCCCCACCCCCTTCGCCGAGACCGCGCCGCTGATGCGCGCCTGCACCGCCCTCATCGTGGCGGCGCTCACCCCGGAGGCCCGGCCCCTGGCGCCCGTGCTCGAGGCGCTCGACCCCGCGCGCCCGGGGCAGGAGTGGGGCTGGTGGTGCGGCCCGGAGGGCGACTTCACGCCCGAGGAGCTGCGGGCCATCCTCGCCTGCGGCGCCGTCCCCGTCTCCCTCGGCCCCCTCATCCTCCGCGTCGAGACCGCCGCGCTCTACGGCCTGGCGAACCTCGGCTGCCGCCGCGAGGCCGCCGCCCACCCCAACGCCACCCCCCACCCCACCCCATGACAGACACCCTCTTCGACTCCATCGGCATCGCGGGCATCGGCCTCATCGGCGGCTCGCTCGCCAAAGACCTGCGCACCTTCGGCCTGGCGGGGCGCATCCTGGGCTGGAACCGCACGCGCGCGCACGCCGAGCGCGCCCTCGAGCTGGGGCTGGTGGACGAGGCCGCGCCCACGCTCGAAGCGCTCGCGGCGCGGTGCGACCTGATGGTACTGGCCATGCCGGTGGACGTGCTCGTGCGCACGCTCCCCGCGCTCCTCGACGCCGCGCGCCCGGGCCAGACCTTCATCGACGTGGGCTCCACCAAGCGCGCCCTGGCCGAGGCCGTCGCCGCGCACCCCAACCGCCCGCGCTACGTGGCCTGCCACCCCATGGCCGGCACCGAGCGCTCCGGCCCCGACGCGGCCGTCGACAACCTCTTCCGCAACCGCTTCACCCTGATCATCGACCCCGAGCGGAGCGACCCGGCGGCCCTGGCCCGGGTGCGCACGCTGTGGGAGCGCGTCGGGGCCGTGCTGGCGGAGATGAGCGCGCCCGAGCACGACCGCACCGCGGCCCTGCTCTCGCACATGCCCCACGTGCTGGCCTACGCCCTCGCGCGCACCATCAAGGAGGCCGAGCGCAACCAGGCCCTGAACGCCCGCTTCGCCGGGGGCGGCCTGGCCTCGATGACGCGCATCGCCCACAGCCCCATCTCCATGTGGCAGCCCATCTTCCGCCAGAACAGGGGGCCGCTCCTCGAGGCCGTCGACGCCTTCGCCGAGCACCTGGCCGCCTTCCGAAAGGCCATCGAGGAAGACGACGACGCCGCGCTCGAGGGGCTCATGCGCTGACCGCCCGTGCCCGTTTTGGTATACTTCCCCGGATTTTCAGAGGATTGACGATGGACAAGAACTACGACCCGAAGGCCGTCGAGGCGAAGTGGTACCCTTGGTGGGAGCAGCACGGCTGCTTCCATGACGAGCCCGGCCGCGGGGGCGCGCCCTACGCGGTGGTCATCCCCCCGCCGAACGTCACGGGCATCCTGCACATGGGCCACGCGCTGAACCAGACCATCCAGGACGTGCTTGTGCGCTGGCACCGTATGCGCGGCGACAACACCTGCTGGGTGCCCGGCACCGACCACGCGGGCATCGCCACGCAGAACGTGGTGGAGAAGGCCCTGCGCAAGGAGGGCAAGCGCCGCCAAGACCTCGGCCGCGAGGCCTTCGTCGAGCGCGTGTGGGAGTGGAAGCGGCAGTACGGCGGCACCATCGTCCACCAACAGCGGAAGCTCGGCAACTCCACCGACTGGCAGCGCGAGCGCTTCACCATGGACGAGGGGCTCTCCGCCGCCGTCGCCAAAGTCTTCTGCGACCTCTACGACGAGGGGCTCATCTACCGTGGCAACTACATCGTCAACTGGTGCCCCCGCTGCGGCACGGCCCTGGCCGACGACGAGGTGGAGCACGAGCCCAACGAGGGCTACTTGTGGTACGTGCGCTATCCCGTGGCGGGGAGCGAGGGCGAGTTCGTCACCGTGGCCACCACCCGCCCCGAGACCCTCCCCGGCGACACCGCCGTGGCCGTCAACCCCTCGGACGCGCGCTACGCCCACCTCAAGGGCAAGAAGGTCATCCTCCCGTTGGTGGGCAAGGAAATCCCCGTCGTCTTCGACGACTACGTGGAGAAGGACTTCGGCACCGGCGTGGTGAAGATCACCCCCGCCCACGACGCCAACGACTTCGCCGTCGGCCAGCGCCACAGCCTGCCGCAGGTCGACGTCATGAACGGCGACGGCACCATGAACGCCCTCTCGGGCTACGAGGGGATGGATCGCTTCGCCTGCCGCGAGGCCATCGTCAAAGACCTCGAGAAAGGCGGCTACCTCGTCAAGGTCGAGCCCTACCAAAACCAGGTCGGCCACTGCTACCGCTGCCACACCGTCGTCGACAGCCGCCTCTCCAAGCAATGGTTCGTGCGCATGAAGCCCCTGGCCCAACCCGCCATCGAGGCCGTGCGCAAAGGCGAGATCGCCATCCAGCCCAAGCG
Organism: uncultured Kiritimatiellota bacterium; assembly: GCA_944389585.1. GTDB lineage: Bacteria > Verrucomicrobiota > Kiritimatiellia > RFP12 > DVOR01 > Spyradenecus. Next base: position 55,027 of record CALXMW010000007.1, on the reverse strand, counting down.
CTGGGAGAGCGTCTTCTTCAACTGGATGGAGAACATCCGCGACTGGTGCATCAGCCGCCAAATCTGGTGGGGCCACCGCATCCCCGTCTACACCTGCCGCGCCTGCGGCCACGAATGGGCCGCCCCCGAAAAGCCCGCCGCCTGCCCCACATGCGGCGCCGCGGCCATCGACCAAGACCCCGACGTCCTCGACACCTGGTTCTCCTCCTGGCTCTGGCCCTTCACCGTCTTCGGCTGGCCCAAACAGACCGCCGACCTCGCCTTCTACTACCCCACCGCCGACCTCATCACCGCCGCCGACATCCTCTTCTTCTGGGTGGCGCGCATGATGATGGCCGGCTACCATTTCATGGGCAAGCCCCCCTTCAAGAACGTCATCCTCCACGGCATCGTCCGAGACGCCCAAGGCCGCAAAATGTCCAAATCCCTCGGCAACTCCCTCGACCCGCTCGAAATCATCGAGAAGTACTCTGCCGACGCGCTCCGCTTCTCTCTCGCCCTCATCACCTCCATGGAAACCGACACCAAGGTGGACATGGGCAAGTTCGAGATCGGCCGCAACTTCGGCACCAAACTCTGGAACGCCGCCCGCTTCCTGCAGATGAACGCCGAGAAGCTCCCCGGCTTCTCCTTCGCCGACCACGCCGGCGGCGGCCTCGCCCTCGACCCCGCCCTCCTGCGCGACGACGACCGCCACCTCCTCCTCAAGGCCCACCGCACCTGCGCCGCGCTCAACGCCGCGCTCGCCAAATACCGCATCCAAGACGGCGCCCTGGCCATCTACGACTTCGCCTGGACCGACTTCTGCGACTGGTACCTCGAATACGCCAAGGCCGACCTCAACGCCCCAGACGCCCCCCGCCGCCGCCAAACCCTCGCCATCCTCGCCCACGTCTACGGCCAAATCCTCCGCCTCCTCCACCCCTACATGCCCTTCGTCACCGAGGAAATCTGGCACCAGCTCGGCTACTGCGCCGAAGACGCCACCATCATGCGCGCCCCCTACCCCACCGGCTGCGACGACGCCCACCTCGCCGCCTGGGGCCTCACCGAAGACGTCCTCGCCTACGTCGAAACCAAGCGCGACCTCATCACCGGCATCCGCGCCCTCCGCGCCGAGGCCGGCCTCCCCCCCGCCCTCAACGTCCGCGTCCTCCTCCACCCCGCCACCGACGCCCTCCGCGAACGTCTCGCCCGCGACGCCGACACCCTCAAAACCGCTCTCCGCGCGCAAGCCATCGACCTCGTCGACGCGCCCCCCGCCGCCCCCATGCCCACCAAACTCCTCCGCGCCGGCGCCGCCTACCTCCCCCTCGACGGCCTCGTCGACGCCAAGGCCGAAGCCGACAAGCTCGACAAGGAAATCGCCAAACTCCAAGGCTTCCTCGACGGCGTCAACGCCAAGCTCAACAACCAGGCCTTCGTCTCCAAAGCCCCCGCCCCCATCATCCAAAACCAACGCGACCGCAAAGCCGAGCTCGAAGCCCAGCTCGCCACCCTCCACGCCCGCCGCGCCGCCCTCTGAGGGCGACCGGCCCCCCACACCCCGCCAGCGCCGATCCCGGCAGGAGCCTCCCTCATGCGCACCACCCGCACCCTCGCCTTGCTCTGCCTCGGCATCCTCACCGCCGCGATTGCCCGCGCCGCCGCACCCACGCCCATCTTCACTTGGCCCGGCGACCGCGAGCCGCTGACCTCCCGGGTCCACTTCGCGGCAGACGACTATCCCCAAATCCGCGAAGTCGCCCCTACCATCAGACGCGGCGCCCGCGGGGTCGGTTGGTACGGCCTCTCCGGGATGACCTTCTCGGCCTGGGTCTACGTCCCCAAAAGTCCCCACAAAGCCAAGGGCATCGTCCGTTTCAACGCCATGCCCGGCACGGGCCACCACGAGCACAACACCATCTCCCTGTGGCTGGATCCCGACAAAGGCGGCGGCTACAGGCTCATCCTCAACCGCCACGGCGCCGGCACCACCGCCATCGTCCCCTTCCCCGCCGACCTCGTGGGCAAGTGGGTCCACGTGGCCCTCTCCTTCCCCAAGTTCCCGACCGGCGGCACCCCTAGGACAACCCCCTGCGTCATCGTGGTCGACGGGCAGGCCTACCACTGCCAGCTGACCAACATCCTCCAAAACTGCCTGGCCTCCCTCGTCCTCGAGGGCGAAGGCGCCGCCATCAGCCGCGTCGCCCTCTACGACGAGCCCCTCTCCGAGGACTTCACCCCCCAGGACGCCGCCCGCGCCCTCATCACCCGCGCCACCCCGCCCGAGGAGCGCCCCCAGCCGCCCTACCACTGGATTTGCGGCGACGGTGGCCCGGGCCGAACCAACTGGCTCTACGGCCACCGTCTCGTAGCGGAAGGCGGCCGCGAGCACCTCCGCACCCCGAGCGGCGAAGGCACCTCCGTCCGCTACTACACCCACAAGGACGCCCTCGAATCCCAGCCCCTCGCCACCGGTGACACCGCCACCTTCGTCGTCGTCGGCAAGTTCGGCGCCACCCCCGGCAGCATCCTCCTCTGCCTCGCCCTCGGCAACGCCACCGGCTCCCCCTGGCACGACCACCTCCGCCTGGAACGCGGCGAGGGCGACACCGTCGTGCTCCGCACCGACTCCAAAAAGTTCCCCTTCGACCCCATCGCCGTCCGCCTGCCGGACGCCTCCTCGGCCTTCCACTGCTACGCCATCCGCCACGAGCGCAGCGAGCTCTCCCTCTGGGTCGACGGCAAACGCCAAGGCTCCGCCACCCCGCCCCTCCCGAACGGCCGCCTCGACGTCATGGGCCTCCAGTTCGGCACCCTCTACGGCGGATCAGAGGAACTCATGACCCCCGGCGCCGACCTCCAGGGCTTCGTCGTCGACGACCTCAAAATCTTCGGCCGCGCCCTCACCCCCGAGGAAATCGGCTACGTCGCCGGCCTCCTCAAGACCGACGGCAGGCAGCCCCTCGCCGCGCCCCGCGCCGCCGCCAAGCCCACCTTCCGCGCCGCCCGCCCCGGCCTCCGCCTCCCAGACGCCCCAAAGGCCGCCCCCGCCGGCACGCCCATCGACCTCCCCACCCTCCCCGACGGCGCGCCACTCCCCTCCGCCGCCGACCTGGCCGAAGCCCGCGACCTCCTCGACGAGCTCCTCGGCGGCGAGGAAGTCGACGCCAAGGGCCTCCTCCAGATGGTCTCCGAGGCCGAGGGAGACGCCACGCGCCTCGCCCTCCTCTCCCGCGCCGAAAACGCCCTCGTCAAGGAAGGCCGCCCAGACGCCGCCCTCCGGGTCCTGGCCCTGCGCGAGCGCGCCTTCCCCGGCGCCGTCAAGGACGCCGAGGCCGCGGCCATCCTCAAGGAAGCCCTCCGCGACACCGCCGCCAAGGACCCCGACGCCGCCATCGCCCACGCCCGCTTCGTCCTCGACTTCGCCCTCAGGGGCGACCGCCCCGCGCTCGTCCGATCCGTCAAGAACCTCACCGCGCAGATCGACCGGTGGCTCGCCAAAGGCAAGACCCACGCCGAATGGAAACGCACCCTCGCCGACGTCGACAAGGCCCGCGCCGCCCAGGCCAAGCTCGCCTCCCTCCGCGAAGCCGCCGCCGACGGCGACCCCAAGGCCACCCGCCTCTACGGCGAGACCCTCGCCCAACTGGGGCAATGGGACGACGAAACCCTCGGCGCCCTCGCCGTCTGCGACGACAAAACCCTCGCCGCGCTCGCCGCCGACGAAGCCATGGACAGCCCCCCCAGCGCCGAAGCCGCCCTCGACCTCGCCGACCGCTGGTGGGACTACGCCGACGCCCGCAAAGACACCCCCTTCGCCCGCGCCTGCCGCCGCCACGCCGCCGACCTCTACGCCATCGGCAAACCCGCCGCGCGCGGCCTCGTCCGCCGCCTCATCGACAAACGCATCGAAGACGCCCGCGCCGAATAACCCCGCCCACCCCCGCCCCGGCCAATCAATAAACAGCCGCCAAACTGGGTCTGCATGACCCACGAAGCAACGCGCGATTTGCGCGGGCGCCCCTCGCCAGAGACCAACAACGACCCCGGGCGCGGCCTTTCCCGGAAGCCCCCGCCAAACCGACGGGCAAAAAAAGGTGGCCGCCCCCCGCCGCGTTGTGCTATTCCATTGATACGTCCCGGGATGAGCCGGCACACCCAAGCGTTGTGGCGACACAACGCGGACGACCTACGACACTTAGGAACTTTCACCAAGCGTCCGCGAAGTGAGCAAATGCACCTGCATTTGCCCCTTTCGTTGTTCTTGGTAGGGCATTCCTAAGGCCTCGTAAGTGACATCGAAAGGGGCCTTCTCGTCCCAGGCCGCTTCCGATTCCGCAACGGGGCGAAAGGAGCCCCACACCCACATGAAACGCACACTCCTCACCGCGGCCTGCGCCGCCCTGGCCCTCGGCGCCGCCCAGGCCTTGAACATCGACTGGTCGGGCGCCACGAGCGTGGAGACCAACGCCTCCAAGGGCTCGCACACGCTGGCCCTGAACGGCGCGACGGCATGGTCCGCCAAGGTCACCCTCACGCTCGGCGAGAACTTCTCGCTCGACCAATACCCGGCAGGCTCCAACCAGCGCTATCCCGGCATCTTCGGCATCGATGACTCCAGCTACCTGATGGCGGACATGTACAACAGCTCCGCGGACGCCAACGGCAACATCGTTCCCGGCAAGCTCGCCGGGACCGTGACGGCCATCGGCGCCGCCAAGCTCCAGGCCGGCAAGACCTATGAGCTCACGCTCTCCTGCAACGGGGAGATGCTGGCGCTCTACGTCAACGACACGCTGATCGCCACGACCACCACCATCCCGGACGGCAACCCCGTGATCAACTGGGGCCAGCGGGACAGCTCCGGCAACGCGCCGCTCGCGAACGGCTCCAACACGGACACCGGCGACGTCGTCTTCAGCGACCTGACGGTGAAGACCGGCGTGGCCGTGGTGCCCGAGCCCACCGCCCTGGCGCTGCTCGCCCTCGGCGTGGCCGGCGTGGCCCTCCGCCGCCGCGTGGCCTAAGCCCTCGGCAACCCACAAAAAAGGCCCCCGGCGGAGAACGCCGGGGGCCTTTTTCGCGCCGGGGCGAAACGACCGGAAGTGGTACAATAAGGGCATGGACTTTGACTTTCTGTTTTGCGGGGCGACGGTCTTCGACGGCACGGGCGCCAAACCCTTCACGGCGGACGTGGGCGTGCGGGGGGAGACAATCGCGGCCGTCGGCGACCTGGCACAGGCGGAGGCGCGGGAGCGCCGCGACGCGCGGGGCCTGTGGCTGACGCCGGGGCTCATCGACGCGCACACCCACTCGGACGCCTTCCTGCTCTTGGAGCCGATGTGCCCCAGCAAGTTGGCCCAGGGCGTGACCACGGAAATCGGCGGGCAGTGCGGCGGCAGCGCAGCGCCGCGCCTGAACGGGGCGCGCCTGCCCTCGGATTGGGAGGCGCAGACCTATCCGCCGCGCCCGGGCCACGCGGGGCCGGGGCCGAATTGGGGCACGGTGGCCGATTACCGCGTCTGCCTCGAGGCGGCCCGGCCGGCGACGAACCTGATCCTCTTCGCGGGCCACAACACCATCCGAAAGGGCGTGATGGGCGACGCGCCGCGCCCGGCGACGGCCGACGAGGTCGCCCAGATGGCCCGCGTGCTGGAGCAGGCGCTCGACGAGGGAGCCTGGGGGCTGACGACGGGGCTGGTCTACCACCCGGGCGTCCACAGCGCGCCGGGGGAGGTGCTGGCCCTGGCCGGGGCGTGCGCCAGGCGCGGGGGGATGTACGCCACGCATATGCGCAGCGAGGGCGACCGCCTCCTGGAGGCCATCGACGAGGTGCTCGCGCTCGTCCGCGCCACGGGCATCCACGCCCAAATCTCCCACCTCAAGACCTCGGGCCGCGCCAACTGGCGCAAGGCCGAGGCGGCCATCGGCAAGATCGAGGCCGCGCGCGCCGAGGGTCTGTGGCTCCATTCCGACCGCTACCCCTACCTTTCGGCGGGGACGGATCTGGACATCGTCTTGCCCGACTGGGCGGCGGCGGGCGGCAACGCGGCCATCCTCGCCCATCTGGATGACCCGGCCGACGCACGGCGCATCGCCGCCGCGCTCGACGCCTCGGGGCGCGACCCGCGCGAGGTGATGGTCGGCGGCACGTGGGCGCCCGAGACGCGCCCCCTCTCGGGGCGGACGCTCGCCGAGGTCATGGCGGCGTGGGGGTGTTCCTTCGGCGAGGCGGCGGTGCGCATCCTGCGGGCCGACCGCAGCCGCACGGGGGCCTTCTTCTTCGGGATGTGCGAGGACAACCTGCTCAAGATCCTGGCCCGGCCGTGGGTGATGCCCGGCTCGGACGCCTCGTTGCGCGCGCCGTGGGGGCCGCTGGGGCGCGATTGGCCGCACCCGCGCGCCTACGGCACGCACCCGCGCTTCTTCCGCACGCTCACCGAGCGCCTCGGGTTGCCGCCGGAGGAGGCCTTCCGCCGCATGACGGGCCTGCCGGCGCACGCCTTCGCCATCCCCAGGCGCGGGCTGGTGAGGGAAGGGTTCTTCGCCGACCTGGCGCTCATCGACCCCGCGGCGTGGCGCGACGCGGCCGACTACGCCCACCCGCACCGCTTCGCCACGGGCGTGGACACGGTGCTCGTGAACGGCTCGCCCGTCCTCATGGGCGGCCAGCTCAACCCCTCCGCCCCGCGCCGCGGCCGCCTCCTGGAGCGGGCGTGAGCGTGCCGGCCATGGACAAGGCGGAAATCTTGGCGGCGCTCCGCGCGCCGGAGGGCGAGGCGCTCTTCGCCCAAGCCCGGGCGGTCCGCGCCGAGACGAAGGGCGACGGCGTCTTCTTCCGCGGCCTGATCGAGCTTTCCAGCGTCTGCGACCGCGACTGCCTCTATTGCGGGATGCGCCGCTCCAACGCGGCGGCGCACCGCTACGCCATGCGCGACGACGAGGTCGTCGCCTGCGCGCGCCTGGCGCGGGAGCTGGGCTTCGGCACCGTGGTGCTGCAGGCCGGCGAATGCCCGGCGCTGTGGACGCGCCGGCGCGTGGCCGAGCTGGTGCGGCGCGTGCGGGGCGAGACGGGCCAGCACGTCACCCTCTCGTTGGGCGAGCGCACGGAGGCCGACACGGCGGCGTGGCGCGAGGCGGGGGCGGCGCGTTACCTCCTGCGTTTCGAGACCACCGACCGCGCCCTCTTCGCGCGCATCCACCCCGGCGCGCCCGTGGGCGGCGAGCACCCGCGCCTGGCCCAGCTGCGCCGGATGAAGGCGCAGGGCTACGCGATCGGCGGCGGGATGATGCTGGGCCTGCCGGGGCAGACGCTTGAATCGGTGGCGGACGACCTGCTCACGCTCCGGGAGCTGAACGCGGACATGGTGGGGCTGGGGCCTTACCTGGCCCACCCCGGCACGCCGTTGGGGCGGGACAAGACGCCGAGCGGGGTGCCCGTGGACGTGGACTTCACGTGCCGGTGCTACGCGCTGGCGCGCCTCCTCCTGCCCCACGCGAACATCCCCTCGACCACCGCGCTCTCGACGCTCGACCCGGCGAACGGGCGCCTGCGCGGGCTCTCCAGCGGCGCCAACGTCTTCATGCCGAACCTGACGCCGGCGGCCTACCGCGCGGATTACCAGATCTACCCGGGGAAAATCTGCGTCGTCGCCCCCCAGGCCGACGCCATCGACGCCCTCCGCGCCGACCTCGCGACCCTCGGCCTCCGCCAGGTCACAGGATGAGGGTGAGGGCGGAGAGGACGCAAAGGAAGGCAAGGTTCAGGAGCGTGAAGAGCAGCAGGTAGCGCCACGGGCGCGCGTCCGGCTCGCGGAGGTAAAGCCCCAGGGAGATGAGGCTGGCCAGGGAGGCGACGGGGGTGCCGAAGGCGCCGATGTCGGCGCCCCAGAGCAGGCCGGCCCAGTCGTCGGTGAAGGGAGAGAGGAGGATGGCGGCGGGGACGTTGGAGAGGACTTGCGAGGCGAGCGCGGCGGTGGCCTGCGCGTGGTCCTCGAGGAGCCGCCCAAGAAGCGCGTCGACGGCGGGGATGCGCCCGAGGTTGCCCGAGAAGACGAAGAAGCCCACGAAGGTGAGCAACAGGCCGTAGTCGACGCCGCGCAGGGCGGCGCGGTAAAAGAGAAGCGTCGCGCCGAGGACGATCCCGAAGAGCCACCCGTGTGGCAAGAGACGGAAGACCGTCAGCAGGCAGAGCAGGAAGAGCGCGCCGCAGAGCACGGCCTTGCGCGGGTGGGCCAGGGTGCGGCGGTGCTCGAAGTGGAAGTCGATGGGCTCATCCCGCAGGGCGTGCGTGAGGGCGAAGAGCAGGAGCGCGCCGCCGAAGGCGACGGGGAGCGTGGCCGCGAAAAAGTCCGCCGCCGGGATGGCGTACGCGGTGTAAAGAAAGAGGTTCTGCGGGTTGCCGACGGGCGTGGCGATGGAGCCGAGGTTCGCCGCGACGGTCTGCAGGGCGACGAGGCCGGGCAGGCGGCGGCGCAGGCCCAGGCGGTCGAGCGCGTAGATGGCGAAGGGGACCAGGGCGATGAGCGCGACGTCGTTCGTCGCCACCATCGAGATCCAAAACGGAAGCTGCACCAGCGTGTGCGCCAGCGATCGGAAGCGCGTGCGCCCGGCCAGCAGCGACTGCGCCAGCACGCGGAAAAGCGCGCACCCGCGCAGCCCGGCCACCACCACCATCAGGCAGAAAAGCAGGTTCAGCGTGCGCAGGTCGATGGCCCGCCACCACGCGCCAGGGGCCTCCACCAGCAGGAAAGAGAGCGCCGCGGCCAACAGCGAGACGGCCGTGACGGCGTTGGCCCGCAGGAAACGGAGCGCGGCGGCCAGGCTCAGGGGCATGGCTCGGCCCCCCGTTCATGCGGCCAGCGGCGCGTGTAGGCCCAATAGGCCACGACCAGCAACGCCGCCGCGCCCACCCACGCCGCGGGGTCGCCCCAATAGACGGCGTTCACGCCCAGCAGCCGGAGCAGCCCCAGCGCCACGCCCGCGCGCATCGCCATCTCCACGAACCCCGCCAGCATGGGCAGGCAGGAGCGGCCGATGCCCTGGAGCGTGTTGCGGAAGATGAAGATGAGCCCCAACGGCACGAAGAAGGGCGCGCACACCCACAGCATCCGCCGCCCCACGGCCAGCACCTCCTCGCTCCGCTCCCTGAGGAACGCCGAGACGAACAGGTCTCCAAAGCACAGCGCCAGCGCCGTCATCGCCAGCCCGGAGACGACCGAGACCAACACCGAGGCCCGCACCCCCGCGCGGATGCGCCCCAGCTTGCCCGCGCCGTAATTCTGCGCCGCGTAGGTGGCCATGGCCTGGCCGAGCGCCACCGGCAGCTGGCACGCCACGTTCTCCACGTTCCGCGCCGCCGTCATCCCCGCCACGAGCGCCACGCCGAAGGTGTTGATGGCCGCCTGCAGCACCATCGCGCCCAGCCCCGTCACCGAGAACTGCAGCCCCATCGGCACGGCGATCCACAGCTGCCGCAGCGCCATCCGCGGCCGCGGCCGCCAATCCGACAGGCGCAGCCGAAGCTCCGGCAAACGCCCCGTGACGCAGGCCAGGCAGGTGAGCGCCGAGGCCAGGATGGCCGTGTTGGTGGCCCACGCCGCGCCGGCCACGCCCATCCCGAAGACCGTGATGAAAAGGATGTCCAGCACGACGTTCAGCAACGACGCGCCGGCCAGGAAAAAGAGCGGCGTGCGGCTGTCGCCAAGCGCGCGCAACGTGGCGCTCTGGAAGTTGAAGAAGACCATGAACGGCGTGCCCAGGAAGCTGACCGAAAGGTACGCGCGCGTCTGCTCGAAGATGTCCGGCGGCGTGTTCAGCAGGCGCAGGATGGCCTCCGTGCCCAGCCAGCACGCCGCCGTCACCGCCCCCGCGATGGCCGCGCACACCCACGCCCCCGTGCCGACGGATTGGCGCACGCCGCGCGGGTCCCCCGCCCCGAAACGCTGCGCCGTCACCACCGCCACGCCCGCCGTGACGCCGAAGACAAACCCCAGCACCACGAAAATCGTCGAGCCCACGCTCCCCACCGCCGCCAACGCCTCCCGCCCCAGCAGGCGCCCCACGATGACCATGTCCGCCAGCGCATACGCCATCTGGATGACGTTGCCCACCAGCAGGGGCCACGAAAAGGCCACCAACAGCCGGAGCGGCGAACCGTTGGTCATGTCGGTGGCCATGGCGCTCACTCGGCAGGGGCGGCCCCCACGGCGGGATGAAGGTAATACGGCGCGGGATCCTCGGTGAGCGCGCCGCCCAGGCGCCGCACGGCCTCGGGCAACAGCGCCGCGGAAAGCGCCACGGGGCGCAGGCCGAACTCGGCCAGGCGCGCCGCGTCCGGGCTCACCATGTCCCCAGACGGCTCGAAACGCCCGCGCGCCAGGATGCGGAAAGGCCCGCGTTGCGCGATCGTGTCCGGCCCGACGGCGAAGCGCACGGCCCAGAGCGTGCCGCGCCGCGCGTCGCCCACCACCGTCACCTCCGGCAGCCCGGAGGCCAGGGCGCAGAGCGCGGCCGAGGGGAAGCCCTTGGGCCGCAGCCCCCACGCCAGCCCCATCCCCTGCAGGCACGCGATGGCCGAGCGCACCCCGGCGAACGACCCGGGCCCCAACCCCACGGCCAGCAGCCCCGGCCGCCGCCCGGCGAGCAGCCCGCGCAGGCGCCCGCACCACGCGGGGTCGCGCCCTTCCAGCTCAAGCGTCTCGCCCGCGAAGGCCGCGAGCGTGCGGGCCGTGGAGCGATCCAAAATCAGCGCGTCCGTCATCAGAAACACCTCTTTGCAAGGGCCAGGATGCCCTGCTTCCACGGCACGCGGTGGGTCTTCCCGCTCTGCCCCCGGAAGCGCGGCAGGTTCTCCACATACCACGCATAGTTGCGCAGGAGCGCCTCCTGGTTGGAGAAGCGCGGCGCCCACCCCAGGCGCGCGCGGATCTTGCCCACGTCCACGAAGCTGTCCCGCGGCGCGGTCTCGTACACCCACCGGTAGAGCGGCGAGAGGCGGAGCGCCTCCAACGCGCGCAGGGCGGGGATGACGAGCCACGCCGGCGTGCCGCGCACACGCTTGCCGTGGCCCGCGGCGTCGAGCACGGCCTGCCAATCCTCGCGCATCGTGGCGAAGCGGTCGGCGCCGACGTTGTAGGTGTCGCGCACCGCCGCCTCGTCGGGGTGGGAGAGGCAAAGGCCGATCGCGTCGCACAGATCCTCCACGTCCAGCAATTGGTAGCGGTTGCGCCCCGAGCCGATCATGGGGAAGCCGTGGCCCGTGTAGGCCCAGTCGTACAGCAGCGCGAAGACGCCCAGCCGCTCCGGCCCCACGAAACTCTTGGGCCGCAGGATGGAGACCGCGAAGCCCGGCGCGTCCAACCCCCGCGCGATGCCCTCGGCCTCGATCTTGCTCTCCCCGTAGGGCCCCACGCCGCACAGCCGGTCGCCCTCGAAGACGGGGTGATGGTCGGGAATCCCGTAGACCGCCGTCGAGGAGATGTAGACGAAGCGCCGCACGCCCGCGGCCTTGGCCTCCTCGAGCACCACCCGCGCGCCCCCCACGTCGGTCGAGCGGATCTCCGCCTCGTCGCACAGCGGCAACGCCGCCGCGCAGTGGACGACCGCGCCGCACCCGGCCGTCAGCGCCCGCACCGCCGCGCGGTCGCGCACGTCGCCGACCTCCGCCCGCACGCGCGGGTCGCCCTTCTCCGGGTAATCGAAGGCCGCCAGATCCAGCGAGCGCACCTCCCCCACCCCGTGCGCGAGCAGCCAGCGGATGAGGTTGACGCCCAAAAAGCCGCTCCCGCCCGTGACAAGCACGGGCGCGGGCAACGCGGCCTCCCCGGCGCCGGCCATCTCAGGCGCGCCCGGCCAACGGCACGTAAGTCCGCGGCCCCTTGCCGGTGATCGCCTTGAACGCCGGGCGCACGATGGGCCCGCCGTTCACCAGCTCCTCCAGGCGGTGCGCGCTCCACCCCACCACGCGCGAGATGGCGAAGAGCGGCGTGTACAGATCCACCGGGATGTTGAGCATGTCGTAGACGAAGCCCGAGTAGAAGTCCACGTTCGCGCACAGCTCCTTGGTCTTCTCGCGCCCCTCGTTGAAGATCTGCGGCCCCAGGCGCTCGATGGCCTCGTACAGCCGGAACTCCTCCATCCGCTCCTTCGTCTCGGCCAGCTCGCGGGCCTTCTCCTTGAGGAGCGTCGCGCGCGGGTCGGAGAGCGTGTAGACCGCGTGTCCCAGGCCGTAGATGAGCCCCGAGCCGTCCCCCGCCTCCTTGCGCAGGATCTTGCGCAGGTAATCGGCGATGGCCCCCTCGTCGCCCCAATCCGGCAGCGCGTCCTTGATCTCGTCCATCTGGTGCATCACGCGCAGGTTCGCGCCGCCGTGGCGCGGGCCCTTGAGCGAGAGGATGGCCGCGGCGATCGCCGAATACGTGTCCGTCGCCGCCGACGTCACCACGTGCGTCGTGAAGGCCGAGTTGTTGCCGCCGCCGTGCTCCGCGTGCAGCACCAGGCACAGATCCAGCAGCTCCGCCTCCAACGGCGTGTACGCCGCGTCCTCGCGCAGCATCATCAGGAAGTTCTCCGCCGTCGAGCGCCCCGGCACCGGGTTGCGCACGAAGAGCGACTCCCCGTGGTAATAATGCATCTTCGCCTGGTACGCATACGCCGCCATCGCCGGGAAGCGCGCCACCAGGTCGATGCTCTGGCGCAACACCGCCGGGATGCTCACCGCGTCGGGCGTCTCGTCGTCGCTGTACGCCGCCAACACCGAGCGCGCCAGCGAGTTCATGATGTCCCGGCTCGGCTCGCGGATGATCTTCTCCAGCAGCTGGTACGGCAACGCGCGCTTCGAATCCAGCACCGCGTTCCACTCCTCCAGCTCCGCCTGCGACGGCATCTGCCCGAACAGCAGCAGATACGCCGTCTCCTCGAACCCCGGCCGCCCCTCGCTCTGGAAGCCGTGCACCAAATCCTGCACGTCCACCCCGCGGTAATACTGCTTGCCCGGCACCGGGACGATCTCGTTCTCGTCCACCACGTACCCATGCACCGAGCCCACCCGCGTCAGCCCCACCAACACGCCCGAGCCATCCTCGTTGCGCAGCCCCCGCTTCACGTTGTACCGCCGGTACAGCTGCGGGTCGATCTGCGCGCACGCACGCGCCAAACCCTCATACCGCGCCAGCCGCTCCTCCGTCAAAAGCGTGTCCGTGCGCGTCTCGGGGGCGTCCTTCTTGTTCCGTGTCACCATGCCGCGTGCTCTCCGCTCTGCTTACCGATTTCAATGCAATCAAAAAACAACCCCTTATTTTACCATCCCCCACCCCAACGCGCAATCCCACCGCCCCGGCGGGCCGTCCCCGCCGGCGCCGGGCGCACAAAGGCGCCAAGCCTCACTGGAACGGCTCGCGGGCGATGGAGCCGTCGGCCTCCTGGGCCTTGATCACCTCCACCCGCCTCTGCACCTCCGACAGCTTCGCGTTGCAGAACGCCACCAGGCGCCGCCCCTCCTCGAACGCCGCGATCATCTCGTCCAACGGCAGCTGCCCCGCCTCCATCTGCGCCACCAGCGCCTCCAAACGCGCGGATGCCTCCTCAAAGGTCTTGGGCTCGGCTCTCTTCCTCTCGGCCATGACGGCGCCTCCTTCACTCCTTGGCGGCCTCGGGGTAACGCTGGGCGAACTCCTCGCGGAGGGCCTTCGCCTCGCCCGCCAACCCCTGGGCCTCAAGCGTGGCGATGGCCGCGCGGAAGGCCCCCGGCACCAACGCCTCGTCGTCGAAAAAGATGATCAGCGCCATGTTCGCGCGGAGCGCGCCGTCCGCGTCCCCCAACGCCGCGCACGCCGCCGCCAGCCCCGCATACGCCTGGGCCCGCGCCGCCTGCCCCTCCGCCGTGGCCGTGTCCGCCCGCTCCGCCGCCAAGGCGAAGGCCTCGCGCGCCGCCTCCTGCTCGCCCCCCGCCGCCCGGAGCCGCCCCACCCCCAACGCCGCCGACGCGCCATGCGCCCCCCCGCCCGCCGCCAACGCCGCCTCATACGCCGCCAACGCCGTGGCCCGCCGTCCCTGCGCCTCCGCCGCACGCCCCAAAAGCACGTTCCCCCACGCCCGCGCCTCGCCCCCGCGCCCGGCCAACGCCCGCGCCGCCGCCTCGCTCTGGGCCCACTCCCCGCGCCCGGCGCGGAACTCGGCCAGCCAGGCCAGATACTCGGGGGCCAGCCCCTGGGCGTCCTTCAGCGCCACGATGGGCTGGAGCAGCGCGGCGGCCTCGTCGCCCCGCCCCAAGGCATGGAGGCTCTGGGCGCGCCGCATCGCCGCGTCCGTCCGGCGCGCATGGTCAAGCGGCGCCACGCCGTCCGCGCCGTCCGCGGCCAAAGCCTGGGCCAGGAGGCCCTCCGCGGCCTGGAAGTCACGCGCGTTGAAAAAAAGAAGGCCACGCAGATACGCCGCCTCCGCCGCGCCCTGCCCCCGCGGGAAGCGCGCGAGATACTCGTCCAGCGCGGCCGCCGCGCCCGCCGCGTCGTTCTCCGCCAAGGCGTTGCGCGCCCGGAGCAACAGCGCGTCCGCCGCCACCCCCGCGTCCCCGGAGGCCAAAGCCAAGGCCAACGCGCGCTCCGCGCGGTCGGCGTCCCTGGCCTGGGTGAAGGCATAGGCCGCGGCGTAGGCCGCGCGGCCGGCCGCGGGCGCGCCGGGCCAACGCTCGGCGGTGCGCAGCCACGTCTCGCCCGCCTGGGCGTCGGCGCCGGACTGCCGCTCGAACCAGCCCAGGCGGTAGCCCGCGTCGGCGGCCTGCTCGGCGGGGGCGTTCTCCATCAGCCAGGCGGCCGCGGCGCGGGCCTGCGGCGCGTCCTTGGCGCGGATGGCCGCGTCGAGGCGGAAGGGCTCGAGCGCGGCGCGGGCCTCCGGCGTCAGGCGCCCGGCGGCGCGGGCCCAGGCGCGGAGGAAGTCGGCGGGGTCACCGGCCTTGGCGCGGAGGGCCAGCATGGCGTGGGCGGCGGCAGGCGCGCCGGGGGCTTGGGGAAACTCGGAGAGGATGCGCTCATAGGCGGTGAGCGCGCCCGGGGCGTCCCCCAACGCCTCGGCGACGGCGCCCTCGAGGGCGAGGCGCCCGGGCGTGGGCGCGGGGGCGGCGCGTTTGGCGGCCTCGAGCCACGCGCGGGCCTCCTCGGGCCGTTGGGCGCGGAGCGCGGCGTAGGCCGCGGCGTCGCGCCCGGCGGCGTCCGGCAGGCCGGCCTGCCCGGCGGCCTGGGCGAAGGCGGCGGCCTGGGGCCAAGCCTGCGCGGCGAAGGCGGCGGCGAAGGCCGCGGCGGCGGCGGCGGGGCGCCCGGCCTCGGAGGCCTGGGCGATGGCCTCGCGGTGGAGGGCCCAGGCTTGGTCGGCGTCGCCTTGGGCAAGGGCAAGGGCGGCGAGGGCGGCCTTGGCCTGGGGGGCGCAGGAGCCGTCGGCGGCCACGCGGCGGAGGACGGATTCGGCGTCTTTCGCGCGGCCGAGGTCGGCGTAGCAGAGGCCTAGGTTCAGGAGCGAGGCCTGGCGCACGGCGTCGGTGGCCGGGCCGGTGGCGACGGCCTCGAGGAGGCGGCGGGCCTCGTCGGAGCGGGGGTCGGCACGGCGGAGGGCGAGGGCCAGGCGGAGGCGTGCGGCGGCCTGGCGTTCACCGGCGAGGCGCCCGGCGAGGTCGCGGTAGAGCGTCAGGGCCTCGGCGTCGCGCCCGAGTGCCTCGAGGCTGGCGGCGAGGGCATAGCGCGCGTCGTCGGCAGCGGGGTCTTCCTGGAGGATGGCCTCGTATTCGCGGACGGCCTGGGCGTGCAGGCCGCGGCGGGCCAGCCCGTCGGCGAAGGCCAGGCGCGCGCCGTCCGCCCAGGCGGGGGCGGCGCAGGCCGCGAGGAGTGCGAGGAGGAGCGCTTTCATGTCTCCTTAGGATAGCAAAAGCGCCGCGCTCGCGCACGGCGCCTTTGGCTGCCGGGGGCAGGTGGGTCAGGCCTCGGGCATGGTCTTGCGCAGGCCCTGGCCGCGGTCGCCTTCCTTCCACTGGCCGCGCTTGATCAACAGGTTGATGCGCTCAAAACGCTTGAGCACGTTGCGCTTGGCGGTGATTTTGCCCGACCCTTTGAGACTTCTGTGCTGGCTCATTTCGCGAACCTCCTTGAACGTTGCGTCGCGGGTCTGAACCCCGCAGAAAGAAAAAGTCCTTGCATAATACCACATTCCCCCCGGCGGCCGCAAGTCTTTTCATGGCTCGTCGGGGAAGAGTTCCTCGAGGATGCGCTCGGCGGGCGTGGCGGCGGCCTTGACCTGGTTGCAGGCGAAGCAGGCGGGGACGACGTTGCCTTTGACGGATTTGCCGCCGCGGGCGACGGGGATGAGGTGATCCATGGTGAGCTTGCCGGGGGGGAAGCGGCCATGGCAGTGGTGGCATTCGCCTTTGGCGAGCTGGGCCTTCCACCAGGCGCTGGCGCGGAGGGCGCGGGCGCGCTCGCGTTCGCGCCGGATGTGGGCCTCGTCGACGGGTTGGTACCAGGCCATGGTCAGGAGACCTCCGGCGCGGGGATGCCGCGGAAACGGCGGTGAAGCCACAGGTATTGCTCGGGGGCCATGCGGATGACGCGCTCGAGGCGGGAGACAAGCTCGGCGGTGAGGGCGCGGACGGCCTCGTCGTGCGGGAGGGCGGGGTCGGCCACGATGGGCGCGCCGACGGCGACCATCTTGTAGCGCAGGGGGCCGGTGCGCAGGAAGCCGCCCACGAGGATCGGCGCGCCGGTGGAGAGGTGCAGGCGCGCGGGGGAGGTGTAGACGGGGACCTTGTGGCCGAAGAAGGGCACCCAGACGCCGTGCGAGGCATACTGGTCGAAGAGGACGGCCAGGGCGGCGTTCTGGGTGCGCCAACGGCGCATGGCGTCGCCGCGGAAGCCGTGCTGCTTGGGGATGACGGTGGCGCCGCCGCGGAAGTTGTGCCGGTTGAGGAAGCGCTGGAGGAAGGGATTGTCCATCAGGCGCGCGACGGCGAAGAAGGGGCGGGCGCTGGTGATGGCGGTGATGCCGGCCTCCCACGAGCCCAGGTGCCCGGTGGCCAGGATGATGGGGCACGTGGGCCGGAAAAGCAGCCGCTCGCTCTCCGCGTCCATCTCCAGAACGACGTGGTCGCGCCAATTCTCGCGCGTGACGGTCTCGGAGACGCGCAGGGCCTCGCAGACGTGCCCCACGAAATGCCCCATCGAATGGCGCGCGATGCGATACGCCTCCGCCCGCGTCCGCGCGAACCCCGCGATGAGCACGTTGTCCACCGCCGTGCGCGCGCGTTTGGTGCCCCGGCAAAGCGAGAACGCCCCCGCGCCGAGCCCCCACCCGAAGGGATAGGCCCACCGCACCGGCATCAGGCGATAAAGCCACCAAAGCCCGGCCAAAACCAAATATTGAAGATAAAAGCAAACGCGCTTCATTCAGCCTTCATTATACCACACCCGCGGCCCCGCCGCAGATCCCGCCCGGGAAACAAAGAGGCGCGGCGCGAAACCCCGCCCGGCGAAAAAAGAGGCGGGGCGCGAAACCCCGCCCGCCTGGGCCCACGCCCCGCTCACTTCTCCCCCGCGCCCGGCGGCAAGTGAGCCCCACCTCTGCGTCCTGCTTGCGAGCAGCGACTTCTCCCCCGTGCCCGGGGGCAAGTGAAAAGCGCGTGCCTTGGGGGGCGGGGGCGGGAGCCGTAGCTAGGGTTCCGGTGGAGCCCTATGTAGGGTTCCAGAAGAGCCCTATATAGGGTTCTGGGTGGAGGGGTGTTTCGGCTGTGGGGCGGGGGGCTTTCTTGGGTTGGCCCTGACCGTTTCCTTTGCGTGGGTGATTGTGCCGGGGGCCTTTTCCTCGTCGACGGCCCGCCTGCCGGTTTTCTTTGCGTGGGTGATTGTGTCGGGGCGGGGCAAAAAAAGGCCCCGCGGGGGCGGGGCTTTTTTGGGGTTGCCGCAGGGGCTCACAGGCAGCTGTGGCAGGTGCGGGCGATGACTTCGTCTTGGTGTTTTTTGGAGAGGGTGACGAAGCGGACGGCGTAGCCGGAGACGCGGATGGTGAGGTTGGGGTACTTGTCGGGGTGGGCCTGGGCGTCGCGGAGGAGGTCGGTGTTGAAGACGTTGACGTTGAGGTGGTGGGCGCCTTGGACGAAGTAGCCGTCCATGAGGCGGGTGAGGTGCGCGACCTGCTCGGGCTCGTCCTTGCCGAGGGCCGAGGGGTTGATGGTGAAGGTGTTGGAGATGCCGTCGCGGCAGGCGTCGTAGTTGAGCTTGGCGACGGAGTTGAGGGAGAAGGTGGCGCCGGAGGCGTCGCGGCCGTGCATGGGGTTGGCGCCGGGGGCGAAGGGTTCGCCGGCCTTGCGGCCGTCGGGCGTCGCGCCGGTGTTTTTGCCGTACATGACGTTGGAGGTGATGGTGAGGAGGCTGAGGGTGTGCTCGGCGCCGCGGTAGCAGGGGGTCTTGCGGAGTTCGGCGTAGAAGAACTCGGCGAGTTCCTTGGCGATGGCGTCGACGCGGTCGTCGTCGTTGCCGAACTTGGGGAAGTCGCCCTCGACCTTGAAGTCGACGGTCAGGCCGTCTTCGTTGCGGACGGGGGTGACCTTGGCGTACTTGATGGCGGAGAGGGAGTCGGCGGCGACGGAGAGGCCGGCCGCGCCGAAGGCCATCCAGCGGTGCGCGAGGTGGGTGTCGTGCAGGGCCATCTGGATCTTCTCGTAGGCGTATTTGTCGTGCATGTAGTGGATCACGTTCATGGTGTTCACGTACTGGTGCGCGAGCCAGGAGAGGACGGCCTTGAAGCGGGCGAGGGTGTCCTCGTAATCCAGCGGGCCCTCGGGCGGGAGGTCGGTCTTGGGGGCGACCTGTTTGCCGTTGATTTCCTCGCGGCCGCCGTTGAGGGCCAGGAGAAGGGCCTTGGGGAGGTTGGCGCGGGCGCCGAAGAACTGCATGTCTTTGCCGATGGTCATGGCCGAGACGCAGCAGGCGATGGCGTAGTCGTCGCCGAAGCGCTCGCGCATGAGGTCGTCGTTCTCGTACTGCACGGAGTCGGTGACGATGGAGACGTGGGCGCAGTAGTCTTTCCAGCCTTGGGGCAGGGCTTGGGCCCAGAGGACGGTCATGTTGGGCTCGGGGGCGGGGCCGAGGTTTTCGAGGGTGTGGAGGACGCGGAAGGTGGTCTTGGTGACGAGGGTGCGGCCGTCGAGGCCCATGCCGCCGAGGGATTCGGTGGTCCAGGTGGGGTCGCCGGCGAAGAGCTCGTTGTACTCGGGGGTGCGCAGCTGGCGGTTCATGCGCAGGTGCAGCACGTAGTCGTCGATGAGCTCCTGGGCGGTCTCCTCGGTGAGGACGCCGGCCTGGAGGTCGCGCTCGATGTAGATGTCCAGGAAGGTGGCGGTGCGGCCCAGGCTCATGGCCGCGCCGTTCTGCTCCTTGATGGCGGCCAGGTAGCCGAAGTAGGTGGCCTGGACGGCCTCGCGGGCGCTCTGGGCGGGCTTGGAGATGTCGTGGCCGTACATCGCGGCCATCTGCTTGAGGCGGCCGAGGTAGTCGATCTGGCGCCAGACGTCCTCGCGCAGGCGGATGGTCTCGTCGTCCATCACCGCGTCGGGGGCGGTGCCGATTTGGTCGAGGTCTTTCTGCTTCTCCGCGATGAGGCGGTCGACGCCGTAGAGCGCCACGCGGCGGTAGTCGCCGATGATGCGGCCGCGGCCGTAGGCGTCGGGCAGGCCGGTGAGCACGTGCGCGGAGCGGAGGGCGCGCATGTCTTTGGTGTAGGCGCGGAAGACGCCGTCGTTGTGCGTGGTGCGGTAGGTGAACTCGGTCTTCAGCTTCTCGCTGATGTGGTAGCCGTAGGCCTCGGCGGCCTGGACGGCCATGCGCATCCCGCCGAAGGGGTTCACGGAGCGCTTCAGCGGCGCGTCGGTCTGCAGGCCGACGACGATCTCGTTCTCCTTGTCCAGGTAGCCGGGCGCGTGGTTCAGCAGGCTCGAGGCGTTCTCCACGTCCACGTCCAGCACGCCGCCCTTCTCGAACTCCTCCTTGTGGAGGCGCTCGTATTCGGCGTTCACCTTCACGGTGCGCGCCGTCGGCCCCACGAGGAACGACGCATCCCCCTCATAGGGCGTGTAGTTCGTCTGAATGAAATCGCGGACGTCGATCGCGTCCTGCCACTTGCCGGGCTTGAACTCAGGATACTGGGCCATGATGCCCTCCTTTGCCGTGTTTCCAATCTGCTCCCGGCCCCGGCGGAACCCCGCCGCAATCAGCCGAGAAAGTGCCCAAACTGTACCAAATACAATTTGCGCCTGTCAAGCCCGCCCCACCACGGGACACAAAATATTGTGCCCCCCATGCGCCATTGGCACAACATACGCCGCAAAAGCGCCCCGACCCAGGATGTGCTACAATGCCCCCGAACCACCCGCACGGAAGCTTACCCAGGAGACACCGCCATGCCCGAAGACCCCGCCCTTCCCCGCATCCTCATGCGCCCCCGCCGCCGTTACCGCTGCCTCGCCCTCCCCGATGCCTTCCAACCCCCCGAGGCCCCCGCCGGGCAGGCCCGCCTCACCGCCGCCATCCGCGACGCCCTCACCCCGGACCTCCACCCCATCATCCGCCCCACCGCCCCCGGCGCCTGGCTCTGCGCCTTCCTCCACGCCGCCCCCCGCCCCAAACGCGCCGCCACCTACGAGCACGGCCGCCCCGGCACCATCCGCTTCACCCCGCGCGCCGCCGCCCTCCTCCTCGCGGACTGGCGCCACGGCCTCCTCTACGCCGCCACCCCCCGCCAAGACGCCCTCCCCGCCTTCCTCGCCGCCCTCAACGGCACCCTCTTCCCCGGGCGCCGCCCCGCCGCCCCCTTCCAAACCCTCCCCCTCGACCCCGACCGCCTCCGCCTCCTCTCCCCCCAAGACCGCCGCCCCGGCGCACCCAACGCCCCCTGGGCCGAGCTCCGCCTCAAAGCCCTCGCCTGGCGCGAGCCCGGCCTCGGCGGCGCCCGCGGCGAGCTCCGCTGGGACGGCGACGGCTTCGACGCCGCCGAGCCCTGGCCCGAGCGCCTCCAGCGCCTCACCCTCCTCATCCGCCCCCCGGGCGCCAAACCCGGCGCCGCCTTCGTCGCCGAGCTCCACCGCGGCGGCGACCTCCTCGCCGCCCTCAGCCCCCACACCCTCTCCGCCCTCGCCGCCCTCATCGACCACGCCTGCTGAAGCGCCATGGAAGACGAACCCTACCTCATCGACCGCCCCGACGACCCCGGCCCGCCCCCGCGCCTCGTCCCCCACCCCTGCCCCTACGCCCCCGAAGGCGAAGACCCCGCCGCCCTCCGCCCCCGGGGGCTCGCGGACGTCCTCCGCGCCGTCGCCGCCCTCGGCCCCGACGCCCCCGCGCGCTGCCTCCTCCTCGCCCCCGGCGCGCCGGGCCCCTGGCTCGCCCCCGAGCCCCGCGACCTCCGCGCCTGGGCCCGCCGGGCCGAGGAAGCCTGGGGCCGCCCCGTCCGCCCCCTCGCCCCGGGCGCCCCCTGCCCCTGCGGACAGGAGCCCGCCTGCCGCGCCCACCCCAACGCCGCCGCACACGACGCCCAGCGCCGCCT
Organism: uncultured Kiritimatiellota bacterium; assembly: GCA_944389585.1. Taxonomy (GTDB): domain Bacteria; phylum Verrucomicrobiota; class Kiritimatiellia; order RFP12; family DVOR01; genus Spyradenecus. The sequence continues at coordinate 33,469 of CALXMW010000007.1, read as the reverse complement.
AGACTCCCTCGCCACCCGCCAGGACACCCTCACCGCCGCCTTCGACCAACGCCTAGGCGCCCTCCCCGAGCGCGACCGCCGCCTCGTCCAAGACTGGGCCCACCTCCCCGACCCCAAGCGCCCCAATCGCCCCATCCCCGTCGCCGCCCTCGCCAAACGCCACCGCATCAGCGACCGCCAGGCCTTCCGCCTGCTCGCCCAGGCCAAAGACGCCGACCCGGCCTTCTTCACCCTCATCAAGCGCCTCCGCGGGCACCGCCTCCGCCCCGCCCAAGGCTACCAAGTCCGCGACGACTCGCGCCCCGCCGACTGGCTCTGACCCGCGCCAAAGACAAAGAAGCCCCCGGGGCTCCGGGGGCTTCTTTGTCTTTGGGCAAGGCGCTTAGGCCGCGCGGCGGCGGAGGGCCACGCCGGCCACGCCCAGGGCGAGCAGCGCCAACGCCGTCGGCTCGGGGAGGACGGCAACCTCTTTTTCGCTGAGATAATCAATCTGCTCCTGAGAAAGCAAGCCGTCATAAACAGCGACTTCCTTGAGCGACCAAGCATTCTCCTGGGAATGGAAGGTCAGCGTAAGCGCGTTGCTTTCAGGGCGAATCTGCTGTTGGCCCTCGTTTTGGCTCCACGCAACGGGATTCCCGTCAATCGTCATTTCGACATCCCAACGCCTAGCGCCCGAGTTCCAAGAACCCGTGATGGTGACCACATGATTACCCTGGCCTAGTTCAAGGGCGGCGAGAATGGGGAAGAGGGCGGAAGAGGGCGGAATTGGAAGGACTTGTGGGGATTTTGGGGCGGAGGGGGAAATGAGAATGGGAAGGCGGGAAATGGGGCGTTTATCAAAGATTTGAGAAAGTTGCGGGAGTTGCGGGAGTTGGCCTTGGCGGGGGCGGGGGAAGGTGGGATACTGGCGTCATTCAGGAAAGGAGTGTCGGATGACGCCGAGAGAGACCACAATTGTGAAGGGTGCTTTGCGGGCGCTTGTTGGCGCCGGCGGGGCGGGTTTGTCGGAGGGTGCCTTGGCCGAGCAGGCGGGGACGTTTTCCGAGATGTTGCTGTCGTCGCTTGAGCGGCGCGCGTTGTTGCACACGTTGCTGGCGAAAGATTTGGCGGAGCGTTTTGAGGACCCGCTGACGGACGTCCCGCGCTTTACGATCACGGAACGCGGCCGCCTGGCCTTGGGGGCGTTATGATTGACACGGGCGGCATGAGCGAGGGCACCCAGGCGTTGCTGTGGGTCATCGGCCTCTTGGTCACGGGCGGCGGCGGTTACTTCATGGGCCGCAAACGCGAGGTGAAACTGGAACCCAACCGCGTGGAGGTGGCCCCCGACAGTTGCACCCTGCTCCGCAAGAACCTCGAGGAACAGGTGGCCGAGAACGCCAAGGCCGTCGCCAACATCTCCATGCGCCTGACCACCACCGAGAAGGACGTCGCCGAGCTCAAGGGCCAAATGCCGCACATCAACCAGTCCCTCACCCGCATCGAGGGCAAGCTCGACACCGCAATCGGGAGGCTCGTGCCATGAAGAAACGCCGCAACGACGCCTGGGACACGCCGCTGACCGAGGCCCAGCGCTGGGAGGCCTACGAGCGCTCCAAGGGCGTCCCGTGGCCCACCTTCGCCGCCTGGCTCGCCGAGGAATACGGCCTGACCGTCGGCAAGACGGCCATCTACGAGTGGCAGGCGTGGATGCGCCGGCAGGAGGGCACCCACCGCCTGGAACGCGCCATCGCCGCCCGTCAGGAGCTCAAAGGCCTCTCCGACTACGCCGCGCTCGACGCCCGCACGGCCGACGCCTACCTCGCCCTGGCCAACGACGCCATCCTCTCCGGCGACCCCGACCGCGCCGCCAAGATCGTCGAGGCCGCGGTGAAGATCAACGCCGCCAGCCTGCGCCTGGCCGAACAGCGCCAACAGGCCGAGCGCCTCGACCTCCAGCGGCAAGAACTCGCCCTCAGGCGCGAACGCTTCGAGGCCGCCGAGAAACGCCTGGCCGACGCCACCGGCGTCGCCGCCGACGAGACCCTTTCCGAGACCGAGCGCCTCGCGCGCATCAAAACCATCTTCGGCCTGCCATGAAGTTGCTTGACGAAATCCTCCTGCCCTATCAACGCGCCTGGGTCGAGGACCCCGCCCGCTTCAAGATCGGGCTTTGGAGCCGCCAGACGGGCAAGAGCTTCTCCACCGCGTGCGAGGCCGTCCTGCACTGCCTGCTGCACCCCGGCGCGCTGTGGGTGGTGCTCTCCGCCGGCGAGCGCCAGGCCATCGAATGGATGCGCAAAGCCCGCCAATGGGCCGAGGCCGTCAAGCTCGCCATCGAGGCCTACGACGAGCTCCGCCAAGGCCAGGCCCTCATGACCCGCGCCGAGATCGCCTTCGCCAACAAAAGCCGCATCCTCGCCATCCCGGCCAACCCCGACACCGCCCGCGGCTACTCCGCCAACCTCGTGCTTGACGAGTTCGCCATCCACGAGAAGCCCTGGGACATCTGGGCCGCCATCTACCCCTCCATCACCAACCCCCTCAACGGCCGCAAACTCCTCCGCGTCGTCTCCACCCCCAAGGGCATGGGCAACAAGTTCGCCGACCTTTGGTTCAAGAACCCCGCCTATTCCAAGCACAAGGTCACCATCATCGACGCCAAGGCACAGGGGCTGCCCGTCGACCTCGACGAGCTCCGCGCCGGCGTCGACGACCCCGACATCTGGGCGCAGGAGTATCTCTGCGAGTTCATCGATTCCTCCTCCGTCCTCCTGCCCTACGACCTCATCTCCGCCTGCGAGGTACCCGCCATCCGGCCCGCGCCCGGCGACGCGCCGCTCTATGTGGGCATGGACGTGGGCCGGAGCAAAGACCTCTCCGTCATCATGGTCGGCGCGCTGGTGGCCGGCGTCCTGCACCTGGTGCGGGTCGAGACGCTCCGCCGCAAACCCTTTGCCGAGCAGTTGCAATGCCTTTGCGCCATCGGCGCGGACCCGCGCGTGCGGCGCATCGCGGTGGACGCCACCGGCATCGGCGCCATGCTGGCCGAGGAGGCCCGTCGCCGCCTCGGCGGGCGCGTCGAGCCCGTCACCTTCACCGCCAAGAGCAAGGGCGAGCTCTATGCCGCCCTCCGCCGCCGCTTCGAGGACAAGGCGCTGCGCATCCCCGCCGACCGCGACCTGCGCGAGGACCTCCACGCCGTCCAGCGCAACGTCAGCGCCGGCGGCACCGTCACCTACGCCGCCCCCCGCTCCGAGGACGGCCACAGCGACCGCACCTCCGCCCTCGCCCTCCTCATCCACGCCGCCGAGCGCCGCGGCTGCGACTTCCTGCCCCGTCCCTTCCGTTTCCGTGGGAGCCTTGAAGACCTATGAAAACCAAACCCGCCAGACCCGTCGTCCTGCCCACCGCGGTGCGTACCCGCCACGACCGCGAGGCCAACGCCTTCCTCGAGAGCTACAACCCCCTGCGCGGGCTCACCATCCGCCGCGCCCAGATGATCTTCGACGCCGCCCGCCGCGGCAACGACGTCCGCCTCCAGTGGATCTACGAGAACCTCGAGCAGAGCGACCCCACGCTCATGATCTGCGCCGAGCGCCGCGCCTCCGCGCTGGTCGACCTCGATTGGACCATCCGCCCCAAGGCCGCCGCCCGCGCCAAAGGCTTCGACCAAGCCTTGGCCGACGAGCAGGCCGCCTTCCTTGAGCAGGTCTACGGCCAGGCCGAGGAGCGCAACCTCTTCCCCGCCATCGAGCGCCTCGCCTCCGCCTTCTTCCGCGGCCACGCCCACGTCCGTCCCCTCTGGAGCGACGACGGCCTGGGCCTCGCCGGCTTCGAGCTCCTCAACGCCTGGAACCTCTGCCGCGACCTCGTCACCGGCCTCTGGCACTGGAACCCCTCCGCCGACGAGACCCTCGACTTCGGCAGCCTCGACCCCGTCCCCGAAGGCGAGATCGTCACCCTGTTGCGCACCCGCCACATCGACTATCCCGCCATGCCCATCTTCCTGCGCAACGCACTAGGCGAAAAGGCCTGGGGCCGCTTCCTCGAGCGCTACGGCATCCCCCCCGTCATCATCACCATGCCGCCCGACATGGACCCCGCCCGCGTCTCCGACTACTGTGCCGCCGCCACCCAGGTCGCCGATGGCGGCTCCGGCGCCCTCCCCGCCGGCTCCCTCGTCTCCTACGCCCACGAGGCCCGCGGCACCGACCCCTTCACCGCCTTCCTCGATCACCAGCAGCGCCTCATCGTCCTCATGGCCACCGGCGGCATGCTCACCTCCCTCACCGGCGCCACCGGCATCGGCCAGGGCGCCACCGACGCCCACGAGGAGACCTGGCGCACCATCGTCCGCCGCGACGCCGCCGCCGTCGCCACCGCCCTCAACCGCACCGTCACCGACACCCTCCTCGACCGCGCCTTCCCCGGCCGCCCCCACCTCGCCGCCTTCGACTTCGAGACCGAGCCCGCCCCCGGCCCCGCCGAGGTCTTCGACCTCGCCGCCAAAGCCGTCCAGGCCGGCTACCGCGTCACCCAGGCCGAGCTCCAGGAACGCACCGGGTATGCGCTGGAGCCCGCGGGAGCGGGCGGGGTGCCCGCCTTCGGCGCGCTCCCCTTCGCGAATCGTGAATCGCTAATCGCGAATCGTGCCGCGTCCCGCGACGGTCAGACCGAAGGGGCGTGGGGCAAAGCCCCACCCCGAGACGATTCGCGATTCACGATTCACGATTCTCCGGCGACGCAGGTCGCCGCCCTCGCAGAGGCATTGCAAAGCGACTGCGCTCCCCTTGCCGAGGCCCTGCAAAGCCTCCTCTCCGACCCCTCCCCCGAGGCCGCCCGCGCCCTCGCCGCGCGCCTCCCCGAGCTTCTCCCCGAAGACCCCGCCCTCGCCGCCCAGATCCGCACCCTCCTCGACGACACCTTCGCCGCGGAAAGCGCGAATGGTGAATCGCGAATCGCGAATCGTGCCGCGTCCCGCGACAGGCAAACCGAAGGGGCGTGGGGCGAAGCCCCACCCCGAGACGATTCGCGATTCACGATTTACGATTCACCGGCGGCGACAGCCGCCTCCAACCGCGCCCCCCGGGAATACAAGCGCGACGAAAACGGCAAGTTCTCCGAGACCAATCACCCCGGCACCCACCAACGCGAAGGTGAGACACCCTCCAAGCGCGACGCCCACGGCACCTTCGATGAGACCAAGCTTGCCGCCGACCCCAAGGCCAACGCCGCGCGTGCCCGCAGCGTCGTCACCCACCTCATGGCCAAGCGCGGAGGCTCCGTGCCCAAAGCCCTTTACCGCCAAGACACCGGCTGGATTGGTATCGACTACGGCGAGCCCGGCAACAAAGACAACGCCTTCGCCGGCGGCCATGGCCTCGCCCACATCCTCGCCAAACACCCCAAGGCCAAGGACACCCTCGTCGACACCCTCCAAGAAGGCGAGGCCTACAAGCACGACCGCTCCCGCTCCAAGCTCTACCTCATCCACGGCAATTCCGTCGCCGTGCTCACCAAACACCGCACCGGCCGCCTGCTGATCACGGACTATGGGGAATTGAGCGACAAAGAGGTTGAGCGCCGGAAGGTCGGCGGAAGGTATCATACGAAAGGCGAGAACTGAAAAGTGAAAGCCCACCATAAAGGCGGGCTTTCTAGGAGGCAGGTGATACCACTGTTAGTCTCGTGGCTCTACTGGCCGAGGCGTTCATGAACTAGTCCCCGGCAGTTACCGCCAACACCCACAGTAAACCACAAACCCAAGGAGAACGCAAGCCATGGACCGCCAAACCGTCGATCATTACCTGCTTATGGCGCTTTTGGGAGCGGTGCTGACGCTCGCCATGCAATACGCCGAACTAAAAAAGAAACTCGATCAACTTTGTGACAATGGCTCCGAGGGCGGCAAAAATCAAATCTCTCAGCTTCAGGCCGAGCCACTTCCTGGCCCGCCTCACCTTCGCTGAGGGCTGCTCATCCGCGAGTTTCCGTTCGAGCTCCCCGAGGCGAGCCCTCCCATCCAATTTGCCGACATCCGCCTCAAACTCTCCGAAAATAAAAGAGCCCGCCGAACAGGCGGGCATACTGAATGGTTGTTTTACACATTCATTTTGACGGGTTTGCATTGCGAAAAAGTCCTGTACACCGAGGATTGGTCACCATACTTACAAGATTATTTTGCTTCATGAAGAGTGTGGCGGCATGATGAACGCTTAACACAGCGTCCTGAAGGTCCGGGTCTTCTTCTATCATTTTGACCTCAAGGCCAATCTTTAAGCATTCAGATGCGGAGATATGGCGGTCATGTGCCTTGGTGTTTTGATGAGAAGCAAACAACGATAAGATGCGATTGAGACGCAGTCTCGCATCTGGCGCTTGCGCCAGCATATTGTCCGTGAGCCATTTCTCAGACACGATTTTTGCGAGTTCTGTTGCCTTTTTGCATTCCCCCAATAATGTGATTGGATATTTGCTTAAAATTGGTTGCCACAACAGCGAAAGGTTGGGATCCTGCGCGATGTCAGTTTTGGCGGTATTGAATTCCTCGACAACGGCATCCGTCCGATACATCCCGATGGCTGGGTCAATCGGCCCTAAACAGGAATGTTTTCCCATATAAATCGTTCGGCACGCCATCGCCAATAACGTTCCACAGGACATTGCCATGTGCGGCACGTAACAATTGATGTTGTTGTTGAACACGGATTTCAGATAATTTCCGATGCCTTCCGTTGCCGAAACGGAACCTCCAGGCGTGTGCAGAAAAAGGTCAAGCCCACTGGACTTATCCATTTTATACAATGCCGCCATGAAACCTTCCATATCCTCTTCTTGGATACTGACGTTCTCATTTGGGGCAAATAGAAACCCTGAATAATAAAGAATCAGATTTCGTTTTGTCCGATCGACAAAAGCCTGCATGTAGCGAGCCAATACATCCTTGGCACTTCCACGAGGCATTGCCTCCTGCTGAATCTCTACGGTTGATGGCATTGTCTTACCTTGTTGGGATGGCCGTTAGTTTGTGATTATACAGAATCCGTAAGAAGATTCTCCAGTGGTTTTAATACCAATCGAGCGCAGCGCCTCGTTTCGAGTCATAAAGACCCCCGTCGGCATCCGCTCTTGGAGATGCATAATTTGGCGGATACGTTCCATCTGCGCCTGCGGTTTTCTTATGGGAACCGTTTGTAACTTTCCTTTCATATGCACGTCCTTTCTCACTCACTTCATTATCTCACATCCCATCCGCCAGGGCAACAGTTATCCTCCCCCGCCCTTCGGCCCGGGCGCTGCATGCGATTTGCCCATCGTCTCTTCCTTTCTCAAAAACCACGCGCCACTCACCATTTACCATTTACCCCTCACCATTTACCGCGCCTGCGGCGCGGGCACCTCCGCCGACGGCGCGGGGATCGCGCGGTCGGCGGGGGTGTAGCCGGGGGCGGGGGCGAAGGGCGCGCCGGGCAGGAGGCGCGGGGCGGAGATCTTGGCCACGTCGTAGAGCTTCCACGTCCCCGTCGCCTCGCCCCCGCGCGACACCTCCCACGCACGCACGAGGACCTTCCCGTTCCCCGCCGCGCTGGGGCCCAGGCGGTGCGGGTGCGCCACCCGCGCAACCCCGTTGTACACAAAGGCCACCGGCCGCCGGCCGCGGATCGCGGCGGCGAACACCCCCTCCGCGGAGGACGGGGCGGCATCCGCCGCCGCAGGCGCCGGGGAGACGGCGGTGGGCGAGGGGACAGTGGGCGCCTCGCACCCCAAGAGCAGAAGCGCCGCCAAAACGCCGCACAAGCTTTTCATCGCAACCCTCACAGTTTGTGCCACAGCACGCCCAGCACCTGCGAATACGCAGAGTCAAGCCTCGCCAGTCGGCGGCGGTGAGTGATTGTCCTCTAAAAACGATAGCTCATTCATCTTTCTAATACGTGCTCGTATCTCTTCCAACTGTAGATACAAACTGTCAATCTCGGCATATAAATATTCTCTGATGTAATCCGTATCAAAGATTTCCTGAAGAGACACATGCACTTGACCATCTTTGACTTTATATCGAGATAAGTTTGCATAACTCCATCCTATCGGAGGCTTCGCAGAGGTATATGGGCAAGTCTCAGGAATTACGCAAGAGGGATGTTCATCAAGATAGATGTCACGCCACGTTCCATAGCCAGGGATTTGGTCCCCCTTGACAAGACTCTCAATGAGGGATTTGAATGCATGAGTCGCTACACCCTTATGCTCTACACATAACATTTTCCAGTATTTAAGAAACTCATCATTGGTACTTATATTCTCTTGCGCAGAAAATAAAAGAGAGAGGATATCTTTTTCTTTCCGTACAAATCCCTTCCATCCCTTTTGGCGATATATATTTGCCTTTCGGTAAATGGATTTGAGGGACATTCCTCTTAGACCTTTTCCGCTATATCTCTGAATCAGAGACGCGGCAACCTTCTTTCGTTCTGTTGGTGTAGCAGCTAGGAATTCGGAACAAATACTGCACCACAAATACACTTCCTCAAACTTCTCCTCTTTCATCTTTCGTAAAATGCGAAACTCTTCGGGTGTTACGAACATTTTCATAGCGCCATCTCCTCACTTCCCAGCCAGCTTCACCAACAGCGCTTGGATGTCCGCCAGCTGTCCGCGCAGCCGTGCCAACTCCCCCCGCAATTCGTCCCGCAGCGCCTCCGCCCAGGCCGGCGGCTCGCCTCCCGAAGGGGTTGGCGTCGCCGTGTTGTGCACACGCGCACCCGGAGACCCCACCGCCAGCGCCCCGTGATTGTCACGCAATGAAACTGCCCTACCATTGAATGAAAGATTTTCAACTTTCTTTCGAAACTTGTCAGAAAATGGGCTGGCGCCTCTTTCGACTGCTGAAATATAGGCACGCGCCATTCCAAGCGCGTCCGCTAGTTCTTGTTGTGTAAGCCCCAGACGTTCCCTAATCTCGCGGAGTGAAAGATTTTCGTCCATAATGAAAGATTTTCCTTGCCTGATGTAAGATTTCGTGCTACATTCTTTCATGTTCTAGGGCAACTGTTGCCCTCCTACACGGACAGTATACCAAAGAAGGGACAGAGGCATGCAGACAAAGAGCCGGTTGCGGCGGCGCGAGACGTGGGCCGGGGTGAACGCCCTGGCGGAGGAGCTCGGGGTGAACCCCGGGACGGTGAGCCGGGTGCTGACAGGGCAGAAGCGGAGCCTGCGCATCGAGGCGGCGGCCTTGGCGCGCGGCTGGCGGCCCGGGCGCCAGGCGGCGAAGGCGCGCGCGGCGGAGGCGGCGCGATGAACCGCGTGGGTCTGGCGCGTTTCCGCGCGTTGTCCGCCCCCGCCCCCCTGCCGATGGCCGGGCGCCCCCGCGGGCGGCGGTGCCAGTTTCCCGAGGGGACCGTGCGGGTGAACCTGCTGGTCTCGCCGGAGACCTACGCGGCGCTCGACCGCCGGGCGCGTGCGGAGGGCCATTCCATCAGCCAGGAGGCGCGGGCGGCGCTCGACCGCCACCTGGCCCGCTGATTTTCAGAGAACCCAAACCAAAGGAGGACACCATGAGAGCATTTCACGAGGAATCGTTCCGCCCGGGGCCGCTGTCGCGGCTGCTGTGGGCATGGAAGGGGCTGCCTGCGGGCAGTCGCCGCAAGCGGCTGGCCGACGCGCTGTGGTTTTGGCTCCATGGCGACGAGGCCGAGGCCGACGCCGTCCTGCGCTGAGCGCCAGGCCGCAAAGGAGACGCCCCATGGCCTGCCCCATCCAAGGCGACCTCTTCGCCCCGCCGCCCGCCTGGCTGCGGACGGTGCTCCGGCGCCTGCCGGCGCAGGACTTCCTGAGCGTGGCGGACGTGGCGTTGGCCTTCTGCGCCTCCACCACCACCGTCACCGAGTGGATCGAGGAAGGCCGCCTCGAGGCCGTGAACCTCAACGCCGGCACCGGCAAAAAGACCTTCTGGAAAATCCCCCGCGAGTCGGCCGTCGCCCTGGCGCGCCATATGGCGGAGGGCGTCTAGGCGCGAGGCGCCTAGACGCCCCGTGAATCGTGAATCGCGAATCGTGAATCGTGCGCCCCTGCGGGGCGACGGAGAAACCAAGCCTCCCGTGCAGGCGCAAAGCGCCAAACCTTCCACGGCTAACTTCCAAGCCTCCAAACTTCCAAAAGGACACAAAGATGGACAACACCCTTGCAATGACCCTGCAGCCCCAATCCCTCGAGCCCACCGCCGAGGACGTGGCGATGCTGACCCGGCAGTACCAAAAGGCCCTCGACGGCCTCTACGAGGCCTACCAATTCGGCATGATGCTCCGCGCCGTGAAAGAGCGCCTCGAAGACGCCGAGGCGGCCGAGACGGCCGCCGGTGAATCGCGAATCGCGAATCGTGAATCGTACGCCCTGACGGGCGACGGGCAAACCGCCGAACCCTTGCAAATAGAGGGCTCCTCCCGCGTTCTCGCACGTGAGACTGCGGGGAAAAGCTTCGATGACATGCACGGCTGGAACCGCGGGATGGGGCTGAAAGGGTGGTTGGCCATCCACTGCCCTGAAATCAACTACAAGACCGCTTGCCGTTTTCTCGCGGTGGCGGAGAAGACGGTCGCGGCGCTGGCCTTGGCCGACGAGGCGGAGGGCGGCGCGGCCACAGCCTTGCCCGACGCCCCGCAGGGGGCGTCCAACGATTCGCGATTCACGATTCACGATTCACCCGACCCTGACAAGGTCCGCGAGTTTCTCGCGGGCCGCAGTCAGCGGTCCATCCTCCGCCTGGGCGGGAAGCGCGAGGGCGCGGGGCGGAAGGCGAAGGACTTCGCCGCCGCCCTCGATGCGAGTCCCGAGATCGCGTGGAAGGAGCTCTCCGAGCCCCTCGACCGCCTCTCCGACCTCATCGTGCGCCAGCGCCGCCACGCCGCCCTCACCCCCACCGACCTCCACACCCTCCGCGACGCCATCGACCTCCTCCATGAGGTCGTCCACGCGGATGCGTGAACGCCGTGAATCGCGAATCGTGAATCGTGAATCGGGCGCGCGGCGGGCCGCGCGACAAAGCAAGCGAAGGAAAGGCAACATGGAACCAGTGAACGCAAACGGCTTGGTCGCCCTCGGGGTCGAGGGGACGAAGGGGTGTGGGGCGGAGCCCCACCCCGAAGCGATTCACGATTCGCGATTCACGATTCACGCGGCGGCGCAGCCGCCCTGCGCCATCCCCGCCGAGGACTGGGCGCGGCTGGCGGGGCGTCTGACGGCGCGTCAGCTGGGGGAGCTGCGGGAATGGGTGGGGGTGATGCACGCCTTCCTCGCCGCCCCGCCCGAGGGGCGCGCGCTCGTCGCCGCACGCCTCGCCGCCGAGCACGCGGGGCTCCGCGGCCTGAGCCTGAAGAGTCTTTACCGCAAGGCCGCGGCGTGGCGTCGGCGCGAGGCCGAGCGTCCCGGCCGCGGGTGGGAGGCGCTGGTGCCCGCGGCCGCCCACGCCGCCCCCGCGGGGGTCGCCGCCAACGCCGCCTTCGTCCAGTTCTGGCGCGGCCTGGTCCTCCAGAATCAGCGCGTCTCCAGCCGCGCCTGGGATAAGCTCCTCGCCCACCTCCGCGCGGGCGAGGCCATCCCCGGGGTGGGCACGTGGCGGCAGCTCTACGCGGCGGAGTTCCCCGGGCGCGAGGCGCCGGCCGTGTGCCCCTACCGCGCGGGCGTGCTGCTCCCCGCGGGGTGGAGCAAGGCCAACCTCATGCGGCTGCTCCCCTCCAAGTGGGCGCTCACCGCCGCGCGGCAGGGGACGCTGGCGGCGAGCGCCCTCCTCCCCTCCGTCCCCCGCACGCGCGCCGGGCTCCTGCGCGGGCAGATCGTCGAGATCGACGACATGTGGCACGACGTCAAGGTCCGCGCGGCCGACGGCGCCCCCGCCGAGCGGTGCGTCGAGCTCGCGCTGCTCGACGTGGCCACCGGCTTCCGCAGCTACCTCCTCAAGCCCATCCGGCGCCGCGACGACGGCACGCGCGAGGTCGTCATGGCCCGCATGATGCCCTACCTCATCGGTTATTGGCTCATCGTCCAGGGCTACGCCCCCGGCGGGGCCACGGTGATGGGCGAGCACGGCACCGCCGCCGCCGACAAGCGCCTCGCCGCCGCCGTGGAAGCGGCGACAGGCGGGAAGGTCCGCTTCCTGGCCGGCGGCAAGCTCTCCAAGCCTCTCGCGCAGGGCCTCTGGGAGGGCCGCCCCCGCGGCAACTTCCGCTTCAAGGCGCGGCTCGAAGGCAACCACAGCCTCCTCCACGATTTGCTGGCCGACGTGCCCGGGCAGGTCGGCAAGGACCGCGACGCCGCGCCCGAGGACCTCTACGCCCGCGACAAGGCCGAGGCCGCCCTCCTCCGCGCCTGCCGCGCCCTCGCCGCCCGCGACCCCGACCTCCCCGCCCGCCTCCGCTGGCCCTACCTCCCCTTCCAGGACTATGCCGCGCTGGTGGCCGAGGCCGTGGCGGAGCTCAACGGCCGCACCGACCACGCCCTCGAGGGGTGGGCGGAACAGGGCTTCGTGGAGACCGCCTGGCGGTTGGGCCCCCGCGAGCCCTGGCGGCCGCTGGCCGACCTCGAGGGGCTGCCCCCCGCCGTCGCCGCCGCCGTCCGCGCCGCCCTCGAGGCCGACCCCGCCCTCACCCGCGCCCGCCGCCTCTCCCCCGCCGAGGCGTGGGAGCGGCGGGAGGGCGACGTCATCCGCGCCGACCGCGCCTTCATGCCCCTCATCCTCGGCGAGGGCCTCGCCATGCGCGCCACCGTCTCCGCCAAGGTGGAGCTCCGCGTCAAGGACCCCGCCATCGACTTCGCCGCCACGGTCGCCGGCGTCGTCCGGACCCCCGAGGGCGAGGAGCGGCTCCTCCGCCGCGGCCAGGAGGCGCTGGTCTGGGTCAACCCCCTCGAACCGCTCGTCGCCTACGTCGCCGAGCCCGCCAAGGACGGCTCCTGGCGCTACCTCGGCCTCGCCCCCGTCCTCGCCCCCAGCCACCAGGACGACCCCGAGGGCGTGGCGGCCAACCTCAAGATCCGCGCCAAGATCCAGGCCCTCGAGCGCCGCGAGATCCTCCCCTGGGCCGAGCGCCGCGCCGCGGAGCACCAGGCCGATGTGGCGTGGAACAAGCACCTCCTCGCGGAGGCGCAGGGTGAATCGCGAATCGTGAATCGCGAATCGATGCGCCCTGACGGGCGACGGGCCGACCCCCGCCCCGAAAGCCAAGCCTCCAACCTTCCCGTGCAGGCGCAACGCGCCAAACCTTCCACGGCCAGCCTCCAAGCTTCCGGCCACGGCCTCGCCGGCGCCACCATGGACGATTTGATCTAACCCAAGGAGTACACAATGGACACGACACACACAGCGCAATCCGTCGCCCCGCAGGGGCGGGACGATTCGCGATTCGCGATTCACGATTCACCGGCGGCGAAGCCGCCCACGGGCCTCGCCCTCATGAGCGCGGACACCGTGAGCCGGGCGCTCGCGCCGCTGGTGGAGGAGGGCACCCTCACCGGCGACGACCGCGCGCAGGTGCTCTGGCTCATCGGCGAGATGCGCGCCGAGGGCCTCAGCTACGCCGAGGCCGGGCGCCGCATCGGCTACAACGCCTCCACCGTCAGCCGCGTCCTCAACGGCGCCTATCAGGGCTCCTGGCAGAACGTCATCGAGAAGATCCGGCAATACCGCCACCTCCGCGCCGAGCGCGCCAAGCTGGCGAGCGCCGCCTTCGTGGAGACGAGCGTCTGGGAGAAAATCCGCCAGACCTGCGACCTGGCGCTGATCCACCAGATGCCCGCCATCGTCGTCGGCCCCAGTCAGCTCGGCAAGACCACGGCGTTGCTGGAATACAAGCGGCGCTCGGAGTACGTCGTCCGCTACGTGCGGATGCCCGCGGCGCCGGGCTTCCGCACCGCCCTCTTCGCCCTGGCCGAGGCCTGCGGCGTCACCACCCGCGCCACCCCCGAGCAACTCCGCCGCCGCGTCGCACAGGCGCTCGATTCCAAGTCCCTCCTCATTGTCGACGAGCTCCACCAGCTCGCCATCTCCTCGGGCCGCCATGCCGCCATGAAGATCATGGAGTATATCCGCGAGCTCCACGACCTCTCCGGCTGCGGGCTCGTCGTCTGCGGCACCCGCGCGCTGGACCACGACCTCATCCAGGGCCCCCTCAAGGGGTGGCTGGAGCAGTTCAGCGAGCGGTGCATCAAGCGCCTGGTGCTCCCCGACGACCTGCCGTGGGGCGATCTCCTCAAGGTGGCCGCGGCCTACGGCCTGCCCGAGCCCCCGCCCGAGGCCCTCCCCACCTTCCGCCATATGCGCCTCAACCGCTACACCAAGCTCCTCGCCCTGGGCGGCAACCTCGCCGCCAAGCGCGGCGAGCCCCTCGCCTGGCCCCACGTCCTCCGCGCGTATGAGTTGGTGACGCGCTAACGCGCGCACCAACTCCGTGAATCGTGAATCGTGAATCGCGAATCGTCAGCCCAACGAGGAGGCCAACTTATGGAGCATTCTGCCAAGCCGGTCGGTCAGCAACAGCGCGGGGCGCGTCTGCTCACGCGTTTGCAACCCGACGCGCTCGCAAATCAGCAGGTGCGTCTGCACCTCCGTGCACGACCCCGCCGCAATCAGCACGAATCGGCGAAACTCCGCCGGGGAGTTCCGGGCGTAGCCCTCCGCGATGTTGGCCGGCACCGAGACCGCCGCCCGGCGCAACTGGTCCGACAGCGCATAACGTTCCTCGGCGGGAAGTCGCCGGGCCAGGTGATAGACAGCCTCCACCAAGTCCATCCCGACCTGCCAAGCCTCTAAGTCACGGTACGTTTTCATCTCTTCTCCAAATGCTGAATCAAACCATGCAAAAGGATACCACAATGAGGATTGAAGCAACGAGGGGGCGTGGGGCGCAGCCCCACCCCGAGACGATTCACGATTCACGATTCGCGCGAACGACTGAAAGGAGTGAACCATGACGGACAAACAGAGAGTCGCCTTTTTCAAGGTCTTCCAACAGGCGTGCGACCGGCAGTGCATCCCGCCCGGCGAACGCGAGGCCTGGCGCCACGAGATCGTCCGCGAGGCCTGCGGCGTCCCCAGCCTCAAGGCCGTCGGCTCCGGCGCCGACTTCGACCGCCTGATGGCCCACGTCAGCCGCCTGGCCGAGAGCCACGGCGAGGCCATGCGGTGGGGAACGGCCGAGGGCCGCCGCCTGGCCAGGATGGCCGAGGCATGCGCCCGCCAGTGCTTCGAGATCGCCCAAGCCCTCCCCGACCTCGCCGAGCAATGGACCCCCGGCGCCATCCCCTACCTCCGCGGCGTCCTCGCGCAGGCCGGCTGGCGCGACGCCCTCCACGCCGAGGGCGAGGAGTGGTGGCTCGACCTCGACCTCCCCCGCCTCCACCGCCTCTTCCAGATGCTCGACACCCACCGCCGCCGCCTCCTCCGCCGCGTCCCCTTCGCCAAGTGGGAGGAGCTCCCCGACGGCTCCCGCGGGCCCATGCGCCTGGCCTTCGACCTCCACGCCCGCTACGTGCTGACGGTGAACGCGCTGCTCAAGACGCCCCGGCGCGCCCCCGGCAAGGACCTTCCCCGCCTCTTCCGCGTCAGGCTCGTGAATCGCGAATCGTGAATCGCGAATCGCCCGCGCGGCAAGCCGCGCGACAAACACCCCCAACTTCCAGAAAGGACATCCCACCATGAAAACGAAACCCACACCTGACGCCCCGAAGGGGCGCAACGATTCGCGATTCGCGATTCACGATTCGCCCCAAACGCTCGACGACGTCGAGCGTTTGATGGGCGAGCTGGCCCTCAAGGACGCCCGCCGCCGCGCCCTCACCGCCAAGATGGACGCCGAGCTCAAGGCCGTCCGCGACCGCTACGCCGCCGACCTCGACGCCCTCGACGCCGCCCAAAAGGCCCTCGCCGAGGAGATTGCCTCCTGGGCCGAGCTCCACAAGGCCGCCTTCGGCGAGAAGCGCAGCCTCGTCCTCACCCACGGCACCATCGGCTGGCGCCTCGGCAACCCCGCCGTCCGCCTCCGCCCCCGCGTCAAGGCCGAGCAGGCCCTCCAAATGGTCAAGGAGCGCCTCCCCCAATACGTCCGCACCACCGAGGAGCTCGACAAGGCCGCGCTCCTGGCCGCCGTCGCCGGCAAGGCGCTCGACGCCGAGGACCTCGCCGCCTGCGGCCTGCGCGTCGCCCAGACCGAGCGCTTCTACTGCGAGCCCAAGACGGAGGAGGCCTGACGGGCAGGCGGCTGACGCCGCCGTGAATGGTGAATCGTGAATCGCGAATCGTGCGCGCGACAAGCGCGCGACAGGCAAACCGAGGGAAAACCATGCAAGTATCCGGCCAGAACAGCTCCGACGCCCCGCAAGGGGCGAACGATTCACGATTCGCCATTCACGATTCGCCGCGCGACAGCGCAGAGCGTCAACGCCTCCTGGCGCGCGCCAAGGAAATCGAGCAGCGCCTCGACGCTTACCGCGACTGGCGCGCCAGGCAACTCGCCAAGGAGGCCGAGCTCCTCGACGCCCTCAAGGCCCACCGCGCCTTCATCGCCAAAGGTACCGACCGCGCCTACCGCCTCTCCGCCGAGCTCTCCGGCATCCGCGTCCGCCTCGGCGAGGCGAAGGCGGGAAGTTTGGAGGCTTAGAGGCTTGGCCCTAGGCGGTGGGGCTCCGCCCCACACCCCTTCGGCCACATCGTCGCCGCAGGCGACAGCCCGGGCCCCAACCTCCTCCGCTCCTCCAAACTTCCAAACATCCAAGCTTCCAAGCTTCCAAAAAACGGGCCGCCTTCGGGCGGCTCGTTTTTTGCCAGATTTGGCAAAGTTGCAAGACTTGCCCTTCAGCGCCCCCGCCCCCCGTGCGATACTAGGGCCATGAACGCGACGCAGACCCTTCCCAAGACCATCCGACCCGGCGACGAGCTGGAGGTGCAGCTCTCCCCCTACGGCGCCTTCCCCGGCCTGCGCGGGGATGAGCGCGTGATCCAGCGCTGCGACCGCGCCGCCTTCGAGGCCGTCGTGGCCAACTTCCGCCCCGAGGTCCTCGTCGACTTCGAGCACCACGCCGAGACGGGGGGCGACACCGAGGCGGCGGCCTGGGTCCAGCGCGTGCGCGTCGACCCCGCCAAGGGGTTGCTGGCCACCTTCCGCTTCACCGACGCGGGGGCCGACGCCGTCTCCAACCGCCGCCTCCGCTTCCTCTCCCCCGTCTGGGAGCTCGACTCTCACGACCGCCCCTGCCGCCTCGTCTCCGTCGGCCTCACCAACAAGCCCAATCTGCCCGTCCGCCCGGTCTTGAACACGCGAATGGAACCGCGTGCCGCGACAGGCAAGCCGCAGGGGCGTGGGGCGAAGCCCCACCCCGAGACGATTCGCGATTCGCGATTCACGATTCACGTTTTCACCCCCAACAAAGGAACCACCATGGAACCCGACACCACCGAACCCACCCCCGCCGCGCCCGACCTCCGCGCGCGCCTCCTCGAGATCCTCGGCCTCGGCCCCGACGCCGACGACGCCGCCATCCTCCAGGCCGTCGATGGCCTCGCCCAGGCCGCCGCCGAGGCGCAGGAGGCCGCCCTCAACGCCGAGGCCGAGGCCGCCGCCGAGGAAAACAAGGACAAGATCGCCAACAAGGAGGCCTTCAAGCGCCTCTACGTGACCAACCGCGACGCCGTCAAGGCCACCCTGGCCTGCCTCAAGTCCCCCGCCCCCGCGCCCAAGCCCGCCGCGCGCCCCGTCTGCAACGCCGCCGCCGCCCGCCGCCCCGCCGAGCCCGCCAACCCCCTGGCCGCCTGCCGCACCCCCGAGGAGCGCTGCGCCGCCATCGAGCGCGGCCTCCTCTGAGGCCCTAGGCAACCAAGCCTCAAAACTTCCAAACTTCCAGAAAGGACATCGCCATGCCTACTTCCCTCACCTCCCCCCAGTTGACCTTCGCCACCGACAAGGCCATCGTCGCTTCCCGCAAGGCCCTTGCCAGGGTCGTCTACTTCGCAACGGACTTCTCCAGCGAGGCCGTCCAGCCCGGCACCACCATGAAGGTCCCGGTCTTCAAGCACGGCGTCGCCTCCGAGTTCAACGAAAAAACCAACAACTACGAGACGATCGACGGTTCCGTTCTCTATCCCGAAGTCACCTTTGATCACCACGTCAAGCACACCTTTGGTTTCACCGACAAGGATTTCATGGAGGTGAACGGCTCCAACTTCTGGAGCAAGGCCGGCGAGGCCAGCGGCGTCGCCATTTCCAAGGCCATCGCCTCCTCCGTCTCCGCCCTCATCAACAAAACCAAAATCCCCAAGTCCGCCACCAACGAATCCGTCTTCGCCTCCGTCACCAAGGAAACGGTGGCCAAACTCCGCGACACCTGCTCCAAGGCCGACATCGACCCCGGTGAGACCGTCCTCATGCTGACGCCCACGCTTTTTGCCGCCCTGCTGGCGACGCTCGACGCCAACGCTTACGGCGGCCCCGAGGCCATCCGCCACGGCGTCGTCGAGGGGCTCTACGGCTTCAAGGCCGTCATCGAGAACAGCGACCTCTCCACCTCCGCCGACGAAAAGCTCAACGGCGCCCTCATCCCCACCGACGCCCTCGTCGTCGCCTCGCGCCTGGTCCCCGTCAAATCCCCCTCCGTCTATGAGGAAATCGGCACCACCCGCGACGAAGTCTCCGGCCTCGTCCTCGGTGCGCGCCGCCACGGCTCCCCCGCCACCGGCTCCAACTACGCCACCCACGAGATCGTCTTCGGCGCCGCCCTCGCCCAGGCCGAAAAGTGCGTCCGCCTCGTCTCCGCCGCGACGGCCTGACGGCCGTCGGGAAGTTTGGAGGCTTGGAGGCTTGGCGCGCCCGAAGGGCGACCGGCGAAGCCAAAACCAACCTTCCAAGTCTCCAAACTTCCAAGCTTCCGCGCGGCCCCGCCGCGCAATGCCGTTGCAAAGGCCCCTGCAAGCCCGCAGAATCGTTGCAAAGATTTTCGGCGCAGGATTTCACCCCAAAGCCCCACGAAGCCCTCCACGGGCCTCTGGCGGGGCAACCCGCGAATGGCGAATCGCGAATCGCGAATGGTGCGCGGGCCGTCCGAAGGGGCGTGGGGCGCAGCCCCACCCACCAACGATTCGCGATTCACGATTCACGATTCACCGTGCGACCGAAGGGAGCACACACACCATGTGGATGATTCTGACCGCAGATTCTCTCCTCTCCCGCCTCACCGCCCCCGAGCACGAGGCGCTCGACCGCGCCGCCGCCGGCTGGGGCCAAGACTCCCCCCTCGCCGACATCGCGCACGAGGTCGCCGAGGATTGGCGCGGCGGACTCCGCCGCGTCACCGCCCTCGACAAACGCCCCGACGCCGTCCCCTCCGAGATCCTCCTCCACATCCTCGCGGACTTCCGCTACCGTGCCTTCACCCGCCTGCCGGGCATGCGCAGTCTCCTCGACGAGCGCCGCGTGGCCGAGTGGGACCGCGCCATGGCCGTCCGCGACGCCCTCGCCAAGGTCTCCTACGCCCCGCCCGAGGAGGAAAACCTCGAGGCCCCCGACGCCGTCGCCCTCCCCCTCCCCGAAATCGCCGTCTCGCACGGCCACGTGCTCGACTAGGCCGTGAATCGCGAATCGTGAATCGGACGCGCGGCAAGCGCGCGACAAACCAAGCGAAGGAAAAGAACGATGGACGCTACGGACGCAACCGCCTTGGACGCCCCGCAAGGGGCGAACGATTCGCCATTCGCGATTCTCGATTCACGAAGCGAAGCGCCCCTGCGCTTCGCCTGGCAGACCGAGGTCTCCGCCCCGCGCCCCTTCCGGGCGCGGGCCTTCCACGGCGAATCCTTCACCCTCGCCTGCACCCCCACCCAATACGCCCAGCCCCTCACCGGCCTCTCCGGCGCCACCGTCGCACTCCGCTGGCAGACCGACGGCATGGCCGAGGACGAGTGGTACGAAAAGCCCGGCGAATACGACCCCGCCGCCGGAACCCTCTCCGCCACCTGGGACCCCGACTGCGACACCGGCCACGACCGCGTCCGCTTCTTCCTCGCCCTCACCACCCCCCAGGGCGCCTCCTTCCGCGCCTACGGCGCCCTCGACCTCGCCCCCTCCCCGGGCTTCACCCCCGCACAGCGCCTCCCCGAATCCCAGCTCGACAAACTCCAGGACGCCCTCAAGGACGAGACCCAGGCCCGGCAACAGGCCGACAACGCACTCGAAACCGCCCTGCAGGGCCACGCCAAGCGCTGCGTCCCCCTCCTCGCCCCCGGCGAACACGCCGACCCCGACACCCACGGCAAAACCGCACTCGTCACCCAAAACGGCACCCAGGGCGGCTTCGCCGTCTCCGGCAAGCAGGGCGCAAAGCCCGAAGACGACGCCTTCGTCACCATGTATCAGCGCGAGTCCATCACCGCCTTCGGCGCGGATGAGACGGTGGTGGAGCGCTACCTCATCGGCCCGCAGAACCGAAACCAGCCGAAGTCCATCCTGCGCATCGGCGACCTCGCCGCCACCAAGCCCGTCACCGTCACCCCGGAGTCCGTCGGCTACGTCCAGAAGGTCACCCTCGCCCTCCAAATCGACCGCGAGACAATCGCCCACGCAAACTCCGCCGACGCCATCGACTGGGTCCCCTCCTCCAAGGCCGTCAAGGCCGCCCTCGACCAGAAAGCAGAGAAGACCCACACCCACACCACCGCGCAGGTCGCCGGGCTGGACGCCGCCCTGGCCCAGAAGGCCAACAGCGCCGACGTCTATCCCAAGGCGCAGACGTACACCAAGGCCGAGGTGGACGGCAAGGTGGCGGGGGTCTACCACTACAAGGGCAGCGTCGCCACCCGCTCCGCCCTCCCCTCCGCCCCCGCCGTCGGCGACGTCTACAACGTCCAGGACGAGGACGGCCAGAACGTCGCCTGGACGGGCTCGGCCTGGGACGCCCTCGGCGCCACCGTCGACCTGAGCGCCTACAGCACCGCCGAGCAGACCAATGCCGCCATCCAGGCCAATGTCCAGCAGGCCTACAACGCCCTCTCCACCGCCACCGCGCAGGCCATCGCCGCAGAGGTCGTCGCCCGCAACCAGGCCATCGCCCAGGCCGTCGCCCCAAAGGCCAACAGCGCCGACGTCTACCCCAAGGCCCAGACCTACACCAAGAGCGAGGTGGACGCCGCCATCGCCGCCGCCGTCGCCGCCGCCAAAACCCAGCTCCTCGCCCAGATCGAGGGCCTCTACGCGCCCCTCTCCTCCGTCCAGGCCACCGCCGGCGGCGTCACCTACCGCTGGGGCTGGGACGACACCTTCCAAACCTTCGCCATGAAACCCGTGGAGGACTGAAGCCGATGAAAACCATGAAACACTTTGTGCTCTTTGCGGCCCTTTGTGTCCTTTGTGGGAGCCGCGCAGCGTCCGCGGCGGAGACGCCGCCCGCGCCCCCCACGCCCTATCGCTACCAACTCGTCACGGACGGCCAGACCATCTGGCCGCTGGACACCGTCGCCACCAAGGCCTCCGTCAACGCCGCCACCAACCAGGTCGCCTCCGTCGAGGCCTCCGTCGCCGACCTCGCCGGCATCGCCGACACCCTCGGCTCCCGCGTCAACGCCCTCGAGGCCGCCCTCGACGACCTGGGCGAGGACGGCGTCTGGGCGCTGGAGGGCTACGTCAATTCCATCGGGCTCCTCTCCGGAACGCCCGAATACGAGGGCGAAATCGAGATCGTCCACCTCACCGTCGCCCCCTCCACGGCGGACACGACCAAGAGCACCCTCACCCTCTGGGTGGCCTTCGCCCCCGCGCCCGTCGCCGCCAGCCAGGTGGCCATGGTCGGCACCGCCACCCTCGACGACGCCTTCGCCGACGTCACCTACGCCTGCAGCTATCCCACCTCCGTCGGCAACCCCAACGACAGCGCCGACACCCGCGCCGTCTACACCTTCGCCGCGGACTTCCCCAAGCAGTCCGGCTTCGCCAAAATCATCGCCACCGAGGGCTCCGCCGTCGGCGTCGGCGACTACCTGCCCATCACCGGCGGCCTCTCCGTCAACGGCATCAACGGCGTGGACGCCACGATCGCCGCCGACGACGGCACCGCCCTCGTCTTCAAGGGCGGCATCCTCGTCGAGGCCACCCCCGTCACCACCCTCAACGCGGAGGACAACGAATGAAACGCTCCTGCCTGCTCGCCCTCGCCCTCGTCCTCGGCCTCTGCCTCTGGCTCCGCGCCGACACCAAAACGCCCGACCCCGAGCCCGACCCCACCGAAACCCAGATGATGACGGTGGACGGCACCCTCGAGACCCTCTACCCCGAGCTTCCCTCCGTCGGCCTCATGGCCAAGGCCCTCCGCCTCGCCACCGAGGACCTCCAGGAGACCGAACTCACCCTCGACGAGCTCCTCGACCTCATCGGCGCCTACACCAACGCCGTCCACCAAATCGAGATCGAGCTCGACATCGAGGAGGGGGAGGCGGAATGAAGCGCTTTGCGGCCTTTGCGCTCCTTTGCGCCCTTTGTGGGAGCCGCGCAGCGTCCGCCGTCGAGGCGCCCACGCTCGTCACCTGGCAGCTCGACCCCTACAGCCAGGACACGACAAACGTCGTCGCCGCCATCGAGCGCGTCACCCGCGCGGCCGACGGCGGCCTCACGATCGACGTCGGCTTCTCCATGGAGCCGAGCCGCGCGCCCACCATGCAGTTCCTCCTCTCCTCCTCCAAGGGCCGCGCCGTCTCCATCCTCTGCGAGGAGGGCGCCTGCACCTTCCCAACCCAGACGATGGACCTCGAGGGCCGCTGGGTCTATGGCTACACCCTCCCCGCGCCCACCCACAACGGCAAGGCCATCGACCCCGCCCGCGTCGCCGTGATGAAGCGCTGCCGCTTCGGCGGCTCCGGCGGGCGCCGCTTCGAGGGCGGCGGCTACATGGTCGTCACCGAAGACGGCATCTACGTCGGCCGCTCCGGCACCTTCGCCATCGGCGGCCAGACCCACGCCTTCTCCGGCGGCGTCCTCCTCGAACCCACCCTCCCCGCCGCCGAGGCCCCCGCCGCGCGCGCCCGCGCCGCGCTCCCGCCGGACACCCCCACGATGATCCGCGGCAAACGCCTCTCCTTCCCCGTCTCCCTCCCCGCCAAGGAGCCCGCGCCATGATCCGCCGCCTCCCCCTCCTCCTCCTCGCCGCCTCCGCCTGCTTCGTGGTGGACGCCACCGACTGGGCGCTCCCCCTCGAGGCCTGGTTGGCCGAGCGCATGGCCTCCGCCACCCGCGCCGTCTTCGTGGGCGTGGGGGCCGACCCCGCGCTCCTCGGCACCGTCACGCCCGCCTGCGCCGGGCTCCGCACCGCCACCGCCGGGGCCATCCTCGGCGCCTGCCTCGCACGCCGCCGCTGGCTCGGCGCGGCCGTCGGCGCGCTCTGCGGCCTCGGCCTCAACCTCGTCCGCCTCGTCGCCGTCGAGGCCGCCCTCCGCATGGACGTCCCCTTCGGCCGCGCCCTCCACGACCTCGCCCTCTACCTCGTCATCCTCCCCGCCGCCCTCCTCGCCGCGTGGCTCTGGCGCGCAGCCTCCCGCCCCGTGCGCGCCGCCCTGGCCGGGTGCGCGCTCTACCTCGGCGCGCTCCTCCTCGCCGTCGGCCTCCCCCAGCCCCCGCCCCCGCCCAAACCCCTCTCCGACATCGAGGCGCGCGCCCTCGCCCAGGCCGTCGTGGACGGCTCCCTCCAAGCCCCCGCCCCGCGCACCCCCCGTGCCGACCTCACCGCCTTCCACCGCACCCTTTCCCGCCCCGGCGCGGGCACACCCAACACCGGGCGCGACACGCGCCGACAGGACACTCAAACCAACACCCCGGCCCCTCGCGTGAGGGACCCCGGGACGCCCGCGCCGGGGCTTCCCCTCTGACCTCAGGAGACCAGCCGCATGAACAAGCTCCTCGACATCCTCCACGCCCTTTGCCTCGCCCTTGCCGCCTGGCTGCAGGGCCGCCGCAACCGCCGCGCAAACCAGGCCCGCCGCGCCGTCGCCGGGCACGACCGCGAAGGCCTCAACCGCATCCTCCAGGAAAGGAGAACCCATGAGTGACCGCGCCCTCAACCTCTTCTTCCTCGCCCTGGCCGCGCTGGGCGGCCTCCTCGCCTGCCTGACCTACGCAGGCTGCCGGACTTACACGGTGGTCCCCGCCGACCGCGAGGTGGTGCCCATCCGCCAGTCCGTCCCCGACGAGGCCGCCCGCCGCCGAACTTACGTAGAAGCCGTGGACGGCGCCACCGGCTGGTACGTTCCGGATTCCGTCATGGTGGAGCTCCTCGACGCCGACTGACCCGCCCCGTCCCAGTCGTCCCATTCGTCCCATTCGTCCCATCACCCACCAACCAAGGAGAATCCCATGCTCAACTGGCTCAAATCCCTCTGGAACTGGATCCGACCCAAACTCACCCAGCTCTTCACCCTCACTGCCAAATCCGTGGCGCAGGAGATCCTCGACCTCCTCAACGACGCCGAGCTCCAGCACCTCGCCTACGACTCCGTCAAGGCCGCCGCCCAGAACGGCCTCAAGGGCAACGCCGCCTTCGACGCCGCCTTCGAGGCCCTCACCGCCAAGCTCCGCGCCGAGGGCCGCGAGCTCGCCGACAACGTCAAGGACACCCTCATCCAAAACGCCTACTGCGTCTTCAAAAACGCCCCGGAGGCCTGACCCATGCCATCCGTCGCGGAGATCGTCG
Source organism: uncultured Kiritimatiellota bacterium (assembly GCA_944389585.1). Taxonomy (GTDB): domain Bacteria; phylum Verrucomicrobiota; class Kiritimatiellia; order RFP12; family DVOR01; genus Spyradenecus. The sequence goes on along the minus strand of CALXMW010000007.1, from coordinate 8,785 downwards.
GCCTCAAGACCCCAACGCCCACGGCGCTCGACACCGCGGGCATCCGCGCCCGCTGGTCCCAACGCCTGCGCGAGCAGGCCCTCTTCTCCGCGCGCATGACGCTCCAGGGCTACCTCGACCGCGTGCAGACCGTGCTCATGCAGGTGGCCGACGGCACGCTCGACGCCTCCGCCGCGCGCCTCGCCCTCACCGACACGCTCGCCCAGCTCGGCTACACCCCGGAGCCCGGCACGGCCGGGACCCTGCGCGACGCGCGCACCCTGGCGCGCCTCAACCTCGTCCTCGACACCAACCAAAAGACCGCCGCCTCGCTGGCCCGGCTGGCCGAGAGCGAGGACCCGCAGGTGGCCGCCCTCTTCCCCGCCTGGGAGCTGGCCAGCGGCGGCTACCGGAAGCACCACCGCACCGACTGGCCCCAGCGCTGGCGCGCCGCCGGCGAGCGCGTGGGCTGGCGCGGCGCCCACCGCACCAAGATGGTCGCCCTGAAGAGTTCCCCCATCTGGCAGGCGCTCGGCGACGGCGCGGGCGGCTTCCGCGACACCCTCGGCAACCCCTATCCGCCCTTCGCCTTCGGCTCGAGCTACGAGTGGGTGCCGGTGGACCGCCTGGAGGCCCGCGAGCTCGGCCTGCTTGATGACGCAAATGGCGAATCGCGAATGGTGAATCGTGCCGCGTCCCGCGACGGACAAGCCGAAGGGGCGTGGGGCGAAGCCCCTCCCCGAGACGATTCGCGATTCACGATTCACGATTCACGGAGAACCGCCCGCCGCGCGGCCGCCCTCCTCATCACCGTCCTCGCCGTCCGCGCCATCCGCAACAAGGCCCGCCACTGCCCGCAGGACGGCGCCTTCCTCGACAAGGACGGCGACTGCCACAGCCCCCGCCACGGCGGGCACCGCAACGCGGAGCGCTGGCAGGAGAAACCCGGGCGTAGGCAGACCCTGCGCGACGTCGCCTGCACGCAGGCTGAAGGTCGCGCCTTGCTGGAGGCGAACGCGCAGACCCAAGACCGGGACGGCCGAACCATCACCTGGCCGGCACGCCTCGCGGACAAGTATCTGGAAGGGGAGGGTCGCAGACAGGGCGCGGACCCGCGTCGACTGACTTTGGCCAAAGCCGCGGTCGCCACCGTCCGCTATCCCGAGCGCGTCGGCAGGGACTACCGCGGAAACCAAACCTTCTATTATCGGGCCTTCGGCGAGGAGGCCGTGGCCGTCTTCGTGGACAACGCCACCCACGAGGTCAACAGCTTCATGCGCGGGAGCGTGGAGCAGGTGCGTCGTTCCATCGGCGGCAAGTATTTCAGGAGGGGGAAATGAAAGCGGCCGGCCTTCCCGTAATCGGGCTAGACCGGCCATCACGGGGGCGAACCCCCGATCAGATGCGCGTCGTCGGGCTTACACCCCGTCACGAAGAATCGAGCCTCTCAGCGTGTAAGCGCTCTGCATCGACCTCGACAACACTATCGCATAACCCGAACGAAAAGGCAAGCAAAAAATGAGCGTGACAATCACGATTCCCGCGGAGCGGCTGGCCGGGTGGCACCGGCGCTGGGTGGAGTGCATCACCCCGGGGCTTTTGGCCAAGGCCGCCGCCGGCGCCCTCCAGATCCTCGTCATGCGACATCTGCAAAAGGTGGCCCGCGAACGCCATGACACCGCCAACCGCCTGGGCGCCACCCCCACGGGCTTCTGGTCCGGCTCCGCCCAGGCCGTCCGCCTCCACACCCACGCCAACGACGCCGAGGTCTCCGTCACCCATCCCGGCATCGCACGCGCCCTCCGCGACGTGATCATCCGCCCCCGCCGCGCCAAGGCCCTCACCATCCCCCTGCGCGCCGAGGCCTACGGCAGGCGCTCCCGCGAGTTTGCCAACCTCTCCGGCGCCGATCTCTTCCGCCCCAAGGGCACCCGCGTCCTCGCCACCGAGGAGGCCGGCCGCCTCACCCCCATGTACGCCCTCTGCGCCTCCGTCACACAAAAGCGCGACCCCACCCTCCTCCCCGACCAAAAGACCATCGACGACACCCTCGCCCGCGCCGCCCTCAACGCACTCGAAACCGTGGCCTCCCAAGCCGCCCGTTAGGGCGTTCCGTTCTCCGTTTTTCGTTCTCCGTGCGACTGAAAGGAGCACCCCCATGAACCCCATCCAAACCCTCCTGGCCTGGCTGAAGGCCACCCTCGACGCCGACCCCTGGTACGCGGAGCACGGCGTGGCCGTGCTCATCGAAAACCAGCTCGACATCCTCAGCGAGGTCGAGCGCGCCGTCCTCTCCGGCACCGGCTGCGCCCTCATCCTCCGCGCCCCCCGCGCCGAGAACAACCGCCCCGCCCTCAACGTCTCCGTCGAGCTCCTCGCCCTCGAGAACCCCACCCTCAACCGCGCACGCCCCCAGGCCGCCACCGCCCTCGACGCCGCCTGGCACGCCGCCCTCGCCCTCGACGGACCCAACCTCATGCTCCGCACCGTCGAGCACGTACCCCAGGTCGACCTCTTCCAGGCCACCGCCACCCTCGACACCATCGTCTCCCGCTGACCCTTTAACCCAAACAGAAAGGAACACCACCATGGCAACCAACCCCGCAAGCATCACGACCCCCGGATGGGGCGTCGACAAAACCCTCTCCGGCGACTACGCCAACTGCGTCATCACCGACTGGGAATGCAACGACGAAACCCAGGCCGCCTACGCCCAGGACAACAAAGGCGCCGTCTTCCACCGCGAGGACTACGACAAAAAGACCACCGTCACCGCCACCCTCCTCGCGCCCTCCAACATCGCCGCCCCCGACTTCACCGCCGGAACCCCCACCACCCTCACCGTCGCCGGCAAATCCTTCGCCGTCCTCGCCTGCCGCGAAGTCGAATCCAACCGCGACTTCCGCAAACTCGTCCTCACCCTCGAGCGCTACGAGAACTGGCCCAAAGGCGCGTAACGTCACGGAGAACCGGAAATGAACGCAATGCACAAAGACAAGCCGGATGCCCCGCAGGGGCGCGACGATTCGCGATTCGCGATTCGCGATTCACGGGTTGACGGCGGCGAGCCCGCCGGCAACCCCCAGACGGTCCTCGACGCCATCGCCGACCCCGCCCCCCTCACACTCGGCCAGGTGGCCCTCCTCGAGAAGATCAAGAGCCCCCTCCTCTCCGCGACAAACCCCGCCGCCGCCGACGTCATCCCCGGGCTCTTCCTCCTCTCTATTCCCTCCGCCCAGGGCGCCAAACACCTCGACACCCTCACCGAGGACGCCTTCGCCTGGGCCGACACCCTCTCCCCCGGCGACTTCTCCAAACGCTGGGTCGCCGCACTCAAGGCTCTCCGCGCCTTTTACGCGCTGCTCCCGGGGCCGGAGGGGGACGCGCCAAAAAAAGCCTCGCCGGCAACGGCTGGATGATCGCCCTGGCGGAGTGGGCGGCGCGCACCTATCACTGGCCCCTGCACCACCTCCTCCACCGCCTCCCCGCCGCACAGCTCGCCCTCCTCTTCCGACAATGGAAGACCGCCGTCGCCGGCTCAAAGGGCTTCACCCTCCTCGAGGAGGAATTGATGGAAAGGATACGACATGGCTGACAGCACCATCACCCTGCGCGTGGTGGGAGACACCGCCAAGGCCGGCGGCTCCGCAAGCGCCCCGCAGTCCCCCGGCAACGCCCCCGCAACCGCCCCGCAGGCCCCCATCGCGCCCGGTGCGCCCCGGGGCTCACACATGGATTCCCCCACGCCGAACCAGGGCACCCCCGCCAACGGCGGCAAATCCATCGCCGGACAGATTGGCGCGATGGCCGGGGGCCTCTTCCTCCAGCAGGGCTTTTCCTCCCTGGCCAACGGCCTCACGGGCTTCCGTCCCGACATGCAAAAAGAGGCCAACTGGGTGGGCAACGTCGGCGGTGGCCTCCTCGGCGGGGCGGCTGCAGGCTTCGCCGCGGGCGGCCCCCTCGGCGCGGCCATCGGCGGCGCGGTGGGCGGACTCATCGGAGCCTTCAATAGTCTCGCCGAAAGCGCGCGCAACACCCGTGAAGCCTTTGAGAGCGTCCGGGACGCGGAGTTCAACACCATGATGTCCAACTCTGCCCAGCGAAGCGACGCAGCCTTCCAAAAGACCTTGGAGCCGATGACGCGGGACCAACGGCTGGACGCCATCGACGAGCGCATCCACACCATCAAGTATGGAATGGGAGAAAGCTCTCTGGCCGGCCTTGGGGTCAAGATGAGGCCAATGATTGAGGAGGAGGAGACCGACACCCAGGAATATCGGGAACTGCAGGCGCAATACAACCTCCAGCTCGGCCGCCTGGCGCAACTCCAGACCCTGCGCGACCAGACGGAGGCGACCACGCCCATCGCGCCTCTCGCCCCAGGCGAGGTCACCGACGCCTTGGCCAAGCGCGGCGGCACCGTCGGCCCCTCCGTCGACGTCGCCGACGTCAATAAGGACATCCTCGCCGTGCTGAAGGACATCTACCGCCTCTGGGAGGGCCGCGCCTCCCACCCGGACACCCTGGACACCCGCGGCGCGCAGGTCGCCGTCTTGCGCTGAAAGGAACGCCCCCATGCCCGACATCAACACCAAAGAAACCTTCACCCAGACCATCGCCAAACAAAACGACCTCATGACCGCCACCGTGGTCTACCAAGGCGACTGGGACAAAATCAAAGCCACCATCGAAAACCTCAAGGTCGGCACCACCGGAAAACAAAACTCCTCCGCCGGCGGAAACGCCATCGACGGCTTCAACAAAGACAACGACTTCATCGCAGGCGCCGTCGCCACCAGACGCCAAGGCGGCCTCGGAACCCTCCAGGTCACCTTCTCCAGACGAGACCAAATCGAAACCTGGAACCTCGACTACCTCGAAATCCAAAAACCCATCCTCAACTGGCACGCCGACCAAAAGGACGGCCCCGACCTCCAACAGCTCCGAAAATGGCAGCGCCTGGAGAGCGTGGACGGCGCGTGGGAGGCCTATTCCAACTTCCTCACCGAGGTCGGCGACGAGGGCTCCAAGCTCACCGGGGACACCCTCAAGCTCGCCGAGAAAATCCTCAAGGGCGTCGACTACTTTTCCGTCTACACCCCCGTGCTCACCCGCACCTCCGTCGTCACCGACCTCGAAAGCCTCACCCTGGGCGGCGTGGGCAAAATCGGCGAACCCTCCGGCTCCGACACCGCCGCCGGAAACGTCGACCTCTCCAAACTCACCGACCTCGCCAAAGAATGGCTCAAAACCGCCGACCGCCTCCAGGGCGCCGTCGACGGCACCTTCCAGCGCGTCGAGCAATGGACCGGCGCCGACAAGTGGGACGAAGACCTCTACGAAACCGCCGACTCAGGCACAGGAGACGCATCGTGAAACTCCCCGCCCGATTCATCCGAGGCCAAACCCTCACCGCCGACCGCCTGAACGACCTCATCGAGGCCATCCGCCGCGCACGCCCCCTCCCCGGCGCCGGCGTTTCCACCCGCGAATCCCCAGACGGCACCTTCATCTCCGCCGCCGCCGCACAAAAGCAAACCCCCGCCACCCCCTTCGACCATCGCTTCAAGGTCTCCTTCGCCAAAAACAAAGACGGCGGATACGACCTCGCCATCCGAAAGGGCTCCCTCTGGCGCGTCGTCGACGGCGTCGCCGCCGAGCAGACCCTCACCCTCGGCGAAACCCTCGCGCAGCACCCCTCCGACGACGACGCCTGGCAAATCGCCGACGCCACCGCAGGCTCCCTCTATATCGCCCAATCCACCGCCGAGGACGGCGAAACCCCCGTCTACACCCTGGACTACGCCGCCGCCCCCACCGCCCCCGCCGCCGTCATCGCCGACTTCACCCCCTCGCAATCCTCCTCAAACCCAACCCCAAAAATCACTCAACGACACCTCGGCGACCTCATCCTTTTCGCGGACGCCTCCGCCACCGGCGGCGAAATCCCCGCCGCCTGGATGCTCCGCCGCCACGCCTTCACCGAAACCAACCCATCCGGCGAAGAAATCACCACCCACAAATGGCAGGTCTTCTCCCCCCTTTGGTGCGTCGGCCGCCAGACCCTCCTCCCCGAAGGCATGGCCCGCGGATGGAACGACCTGCCTGACGCGCTCGCCTCCGGCACCCTCTACGCCGCCCTCACCTGGACGGGCACGGCCACGGTGGACGACGAGGGCAACGAGACAGTCTCGTGGACGCCCGGCACGCCCGTGCTCACCAACGACGCCTCCTCCATTCCGCCCGACGACGACCCAACGGGCGCGGGGACGAGCTCGGCGACGCCCGGCCACCGCTCCGTCATCGTCGAAATCGGCGACTTCGACGACGCCGAAAACGCAGACGACGAAGACGCCCCCGCCACCGACTTCCGCCAGGCCCACCTCGGCGTCATCGTCGCCATCACCCCGCCGAATACCACCACCCACGGCGGTACCGAAACAGGAGGGGAAACCGGCGAAACCGGCGGCGGGCTGCCAAACGGCACCCTCATCCCAGGCCCCGTCGTTTACGTCGTCTCAGGGGACCCAAACCACGACTCTTCTTCCTCTTCGTCTTCCTCCGGGGAGCCGCTTTCCGCAAAGTTCGTCCAGCGCTACCTGAAATGGAACGCCGCGACCTCAACATTCGACGATGCCGGCCGAAGCCAAGACGTCGTCATCACCGAGCTCTCCTCCCACGCCGAAGACCACGAAGCACAGAACTCCGCCCCGGAGGCCTAAGATGGCGACCTTTTTACCAACATGGGCTTTCGAGTCGAACTACCCCTCGGACATCAATTACGGGCTGCCAGGTCTTGCCTCCGAGTTCAACCTCCCCGCCGGCGACGTGGACCGTCTAACGCTTTGCCTTGAAAGCGCCACCCTCTCCGAACGCTTTCGCGTCAACGTCAAGGGACACCTCGCGGACGGCTATTCAGGATACAGGGCGCTGGTCTTCGGGTCGACCCGCAGCCAATACTATCGAGGATGGGTTTGGTTCGCCCAGAATGGCGGCAACACCAAACTCTTCTATCTGACCGGCCGAAGCACTACGACAGAATTGGGCTACGACGACAAGGCAAGTGCCGACCGCGATGAGCTCAGTGCGACAGCCCATTTTGACGGGGAGGCTTGGATCTTCCTGCGCAAAAAGCGCTACGACCGCTGGTTCAAAGACACCATCACCATCGGGAAAAACACATTTAAGGCAACGGGATGCATGATCTCGGTCAAGAAGTTCTCAAATGGCTCCCCGTGCGGAACGGTTATCGTCCAAGACGGCAAATCCATTTCCCCTTATTGGAGCTGCTTTTTGGATTTGAGCCTGGAAATGGAAGCCTCCGGGGGGGAAATCTCCGGGGGAAGGCTTGTCTATGGGCTTGAGCTCCTTCACAACGGGAAACCGATTGCCTCCTGGCTGGGCCCTCATGCCACGATTACGATAAGTCAATTCCAAAAAAACGACATCTTCGAGTTCCGGGCAATACCCGGGGAAGCGGTCTATCAGCCCCTCTTCGCAGATCTTCGCAAACAAACCGGGCGCCCACTCCTCGCAGACCTAAACATAAAGACGCTCCGACCGCTTTACCGCGCGAAGGTCGGAAATCTCATTTCCTATGCGTTCTTGGACAAATCGCACCTCTGGACGCGGATCTGCGACAGCAACTCAAACACGGCAAGCGCCTTGCCAGACGACTATTTCCAAGGGAGAAACAGCCAGTACGAAGGGTCTAGCGGCGACAGCGCAAAAAACATCCAATGCAACCTCCCATTGCTCTACGCCCACCCAGCCGCTCTTGCGAACTCGGACGGAACCAAAAGCATTACGCTCTATTTCTTCTGCGCCCTCTGCAACTGGGGCTGCACCGCCGACTACGAAAGAGGCGACGTGAACTTCTCGGTGCTCTGGAAGACCTTTACGGTCTCCAACATCCCCCGCGCCACCTCCAACGACCCCGGCCCCGGAAACGAGCCCTTCGCATTCTCCTTCACCATCACCATCCGCAAAGACGGCACCCGCCACATCGCCACCGCCGTCGCCATCACCGACAAAGACGGCAACTCCCACTGACCGCCTCCGCCACCCCTTCACCGTCACCGTCGTCGCGCCGGGCAAAACCGCCATCGCCTACCACTTCGGCCTCGACGGCAAAACCTTCCCCTCCCCTACCCCCTCCCCATTCTCATCCACTTGATAATTTTCTCACCCCCCGCGAGAGAATACAACCCTCGGTGGCGCTCCCCTCGGTCTTCGAAGTCCACGCGGAAGAGCCAGAGCCATCCGCCCAAAAGAGGCCTCCGAGGCCCTTCGCTTTGTCACCGTTGTAGGCAAGGATGCCGGGCGTGCAGCCATCCACCGGGCCGGAGCCGACCGCGACAATAGAAGCGTTGTTCGTGGCGTTGGTCAAGAAGTTCGCGTCAAGCGTGATGACGGCGGCAAGGGAGAAATCCTTCTTCTCCGCCCCAGACGCGAAGACCGTTTGCGTGGTATTGTTGGTGACGTTCTTGCCGCTCCAGGTGACGTTGAGGGCGGAGGCGACCGCGGTCAGACACACTGCGGAGAGGAGGATGAAACAGCGTTTCATGCTTGGTGTTCCTTGATTGTGTGCGGCGGCGACCATCGCCACCGACGCGCAATAAGATAACACCTTCCCCCCCCCCCGTCAAGTATAAAGACTTATTTATTTTTGAGGGAAAGTTGCACAATGTAATGCGGCGAGGCGGAAGGGGGGCGGTGCGCCCTCTGGGGCGCCCCCCGGGGGGCGCACCAGAGGGACGAAAAAAGTCAGCGCCCTTGCTAATAAGATGAAGGGACGTAAAACAAC
>CALXMW010000006.1 GCA_944389585.1 uncultured Kiritimatiellota bacterium | reverse complement strand
TGCGCCCCCCGGGGGGCGCACCAGAGGGCGCACCGCCCCCCTTCCGCCTCGCCGCATTACATTGTGCAACTTTCCCATCTGTCGCAACGGTTTATTCTTATTGACGCCCGGGGTGGTATGTGGTATGCTAGGTGTGTCAAAAGCCTGCTGGGGGTTGCCCGCGGCCGGTTGAGGAGGGCAAAGGGTTTTGGTATACTCCGGAGTATGTTACAGGGCCGCTTGAGAGTGTTTGTGTTGATGGTGACGGACGCGCTGACGTTGAGCGCGTGCTGGTTCGCCGCGGCGGCGCTCTATGGGCTGTTCGCTGGGGCGGCGCCGGAGTGGCGGTACGTGGCCACGCGCGGCGGTTTTGTGGCGGTGTATCTGTGCCTGAACGTCTTTGGGCGGCTGTACCACGGGAACCCGTGCTATCCGGGGATGGCGTTGCCGGCGATGGAGGAGTTTAGGCGCCTGACGCTGTCGACGGTGGGGACGGGAGCGCTCTTTTTCGCCTATCTGTCGTTTTTCGCGAAGGCCTCGCCCTTCCCGCCGTGGGTGGTGCTGTTGGCGGTGGGGCTGAACGTGTTGGCGGCGCAGTCGGCGCGGAACGCGGTGCGGCGCTGCCTGCTCGCTACGGGGGGGGGTAGACTCCTGCAGATCCCCGTGGTGCTGCTGGGCCCTCGGGGGCTGACGGCGCGCCTGGTGGGGATTTTCGAGGGGTCGACCTACGCGGGGGTGCGGGTGGCGGGGGCCTTCGAGCGGACGCGGGAGGCATTGGCGTTCGCGGGGCGGCGGGGAATCGCGCATTGCGTGTGCTGTCAGCCGTTGCGGGTGTTCCGTGCGTCGTTGCCGGCGTTGTTGGATCGCTTTTCGGTGGTGGTGTGCATGCCGGGGTGGCAGATTTTCCCGGTGGCGCTGTCGCGCCCGGTGGAGTTCGGGGGCTATGGGGCGCTGGAGATGGCCAACCAGCTGCGCCAACGGGGGACGCGGGCGGTGAAGCGCGTGGCGGAGGTGGTGCTGGCGGTGGCGGCGATGGCGTTGTGCCTGGTGCCGGGGCTGTGCATCGCGGCGGCGCTGTGGGCGACGGCGGGGCGGAGGCATATCTTTTACAAGACGACGCGCCTGGGCAAGCGGGGGAGGCCTTTCACGTGCTGGAAGTTCCGCACGATGGCGCCGGACGCGGAGCGGCGGCTGCGGGAGATCCTGGCGGCCGACCCCGCGCGGGCGAGGGAGTGGGCCGAGACGGGGAAGCTGCGCGACGACCCGCGGGTGACGCGCCTGGGGGCGTGGCTGAGAAAGACGTCGCTCGACGAGATCCCGCAGCTGTGGAACGTGCTGCGCCGCGAGATGGCCCTCATCGGGCCGCGGCCGATCGTCGAGGCCGAGGTGGCGAAATACGGCGCGGCCTACGCGGTCGTCTCGGCGGTGAAGCCGGGCATCACGGGGCTGTGGCAGGTCTCGGGCCGGAGCGACGTGGACTACGACACGCGCGTGGCGCTGGATTCGTACTATGCGCAGAACTGGAGCCTCTGGCTGGATTTGTGGATCTTCCTGCGCACCTTCGCCGTGGTGTTGGCGCAGCGCGGGGCATACTGATTTGGAGCAATTATGAGAGCAGTTTTTGCACTTAAACGGGATCAGATTCTTGTGCTCATCGCCAAGGACTTCAAGCTGAAATACAACTCCACCGCACTGGGCTTCGCGTGGTCGCTCATCGTGCCGTTCCTGACGAGTGTCATCTACTATTTTGTCTTCGGTATCATGATGCGGTGGGACGCGAAGAACTACTTGCTTTACCTTATCAGCGGCACCTTCATGTGGCAATTCTTCTCCAACGTCATCATGATGAACGGCGGGGTGTTGATGGCGAACGCCTCGTTGCTCAAGAAGACCTCCTTTGACCGCGGGTTGCTCATCTGGGGCACGCTTTTCACCGAAAGTATCCATTTTCTGTTGACCGTCCCGGTTTTGATTGCGGTCATGCTCTTTTACGGCGTGTGGCCGGACTTCATCACGTTGTTCCCGAACGTTGCCGTCTCGTTGTTCTTGCTTTCCCTCTTGGCCATCGGCGTCAGCTATGTGTATGCGGCCATCAATCTCTACTTCCGCGACCTGGAGCGCATCATGAACGTAGTGATAACGCTATGGATGTTCGTTTCGCCGGTCTTCATCCCCATCTCTGCCATTCCGGAGCAATACAAGTGGGTGCTTCATTACAATCCCATGGCCGGAATCATGGGCATTTGGCGCGATGTCTTCTATGAACCGGGCTTCCACCCTGAGACCTTCTTGCCGCTCTTCCTCATCTGCGCCGTGGTTTTCGTGCTGGGGCGGTATGTCTTCAAGAGCCTTGAGCCGCGCTTCGCCGAGATGATGTAAGGAAAGATGCCATGGCAACGATCATCGAACTTCGCAATCTGACGATGCGCTTCGCCATCGAGCGCCGCCACTACGGCCTCAAGAACATCGTCCTCCACCTGCCCCAATACATCCGCGACCGTGCCGCCATCCAATGGTTCACCGCGTTGGACAATATCGACCTTTCCATCCGCCGTGGTGAGAAGGTCGGGCTCATCGGCCACAACGGGTGCGGCAAGACCACGCTCCTCTCCGTCATCGGCGGCGTCTACCGCCGCTACTCCGGCATCGTCCGCGTCCACGGTCGCGTCTCTATGATGCTCGCTCTCGGTGCCGGTTTCTGCTCTGAACTCTCCGGCCGTGAAAACATCGTCCTTAACGGTGTCCTTCAAGGCAAGACCCGCCGCGAGATGGCCGCCCTGATGGACGACATCATCGACTTTGCCGACATCGGCCCCTTCATCGATTCGCCCGTCTACCAATACTCATCGGGCATGCTCGCGCGCTTGGGCTTCGGCATCGCCACCGCCATCAAGCCCGAGATTTTGCTCGTCGACGAGGTCATGGCCGTGGGCGACGCCAATTTCGCCGGTAAGTGCGAGAAACGCATTTCTGGTCTTCTCGCCGGCGGCACCACGCTTATTCTTGTCTCCCACAGTATGGCCGACATCCGCAAATACTGCGACCGCGTCATCCGCCTCGACCACGGCCGCCTCGTCGACGACGGCCACACCGAGCAAATCCTCGGCCCCGTATCCTGATGATTCTTGTTTGATAGGTTTCGTGTTGTAAGCAGGAGAAAGAAATGACAGACAACATGTTGCTCTCCGTGATTGTCCCCGTTTATAATGCCGAACGGTTCCTGCCAACGTGCATGGAAAGTCTGCTGGGGCAAAGCCACCAGAACTTGGAAATCTTGATTGTGGATGATGCCTCTCCAGGGAACGTTTGTGAACTCTTTGAGCGAAACTGGAAAGCAGATTCCCGCATCCGCTTGCTTCGCCATGAGACAAACAAAGGCTTGTTTGCGGCACGCATCACAGGAATGAAGGCTGCCAAAGGCGACTGGGTCGCCTTTGTGGATCCGGACGACTTCGTCTCGATCGATCGCTTCCGTATCATGTTGCGGGAAGGCCTGCGTCATCAAGCGGACATGGTCTTTGGGGACATCCAACTTCAGGATGCGGGAGGTCTACGGGAAAAGCGGTACAGCGAGTTGACTTATCGCACGAAACCATTACGCGGCAATGAAACACTGGTAAGAACATTACTGGAACAGCGTGGCTTGGATTGGTCATGGCATGTCGCGTGTGGTAAGATTTATTCCAAAGAACTAGTCCGAAAGATACTCCCATTGGTAGAGTGTCAGACGAAGCATCTGATTATGTGCGAAGACGTTGTCTTTAGCATTGCCTTCTTCTTGAAAGCGACCTGTCTGGCCTTTACTCATGGCGAACCTTATTATTATGTCAAGCATGCAGGCGCCTCAACCGCAGCGCACACGTATCCAAAAATTAAAAAGAACCTTTCCGATCTTGCACTCGCTTTCTCCTACGCAGAGCATCTTCTTCGGAAAGAAGGATACATAGAATTGCTACCTTTATTGTCCAAATGGTTGGAGACATATGCTCAATCGTGGAATGATGCCATTATCAGAGCACCTCTATCCAGAAGTAGTGTTGCGGCTTTGCGTAAGCAGCTTCGTCAACTGTGCCCAAAAGCGGAGATACGCAAAGCGTCCAATCCAAAGGAAATGCTGTTGGAGACTTTAGACATAGTCTCTCCATGGACATTGTCAAAAATCAAGAATCTAATCGCCAATACTAATATTCAGTGTATTAGTTTTGATGTGTTTGATACGTTGGTAGTTAGACCTTTCTGGTCTCCGACAGATTTGTTTTTCTTGTTGGAGGGGGATTTGCGAAAAAAGTTCCCTGAAACCTCTTCAACTGATTTTCATTACATCCGTATTACGGCGGAACAAAAGGCGAGAAAAGTTCATCCTAGGGTTGAAGACATCTCGCTTGACGACATCTATGCCCAAGTCAAGCGAATTACACAATGGCCGTCCGAATGGATTTCGTGGTGTAAGAACCGAGAATGCGAGCTAGAGTTTCGTTATTGTGAGCGAAGGCAAGCAGCATGGGAGCTCTACGATTTTGCCAGATATTTGGGAAAGCAGGTAGTCTTCACTTCGGACATGTATCTACCGGAGCACCTCATCCGCGACATCTTGAGAAAGGCCGGTTATGCGGAGTGGGATGCAGGCTATGTCTCAAATACTCATGGGAAGAGTAAAGCTACCGGATCGCTCTATCAAGTACTTCTAAAAGATCGGGAACTTGCCCCCAGTGAGGTTTTACACATCGGAGACAATTGGGACAGTGATGTGGAACAAGCGCGTCGTGTTGGAATGCAGTCAGAGTTCTTCATCAAGGGGCGAGATCTCTTATCAGGTGGTCACAATTGTTTCGGATTACGTAATGTCCTAGCTCCTATTTTTGGTGATGCTTTTGGTGCCATGGAAGGGAAATCCGCATGGGAGTTCTTAGGGATTAGGTCAATGCTTGCTATGGTTGCGAATCATTTATTTGACAACCCTTATCAGGTTTTCGATCCAGCGAGCGATTTTGGCGCACGTCCAGATATTTTTGGATTTTTCCCTCTGGGAATGCATTTGCTTGCTGTCACACAATGGTTGCAAAGGAAAAGTAAAGAAAAGAATCTCTCCGGGTTACATTTTCTCCTTCGAGATGGGTATCTTCCTTATTGCGCATATAAGGCCCTTTATGAAGGGGAAAAAGGTGCACTGCCTTGTGATTTGTGGAGTTTAAATCGGAGAGTCGCCAATCAGCTACAAATGAGAAATAAGGCAGATTTCTTGGCATGGTTGTCAGGAAAGAACTCTGTCCTTACGCTCTCTGTTAGAACTTTCATCTCGCTCTTCAAAGGGATTGTAGAGAAATCAACGCTCATCTCCATTGAAACGTATTTCAAAAAACTCTTTCCCCTTAATCGGCCGTTGAATGACCGAGAGCGGGAAGTTTTTGTACGTCTCTTCAGGCGGAAGTTTTTCGATCAAGAGTCATTACAGACATATCAAGGAGCAGTCATTCAGTTTTTCCGCGACCGCCTTTTTGGCAAGCGGGACGCAACTGTCGACATCGGTTATTCTTGCAGAAGCGAGTCCATTCTGGCCTCCTATGGCATCCCCCTCACGCCGCTTTATATTCATACCAATGGAGACATCGCCTATCGTCGTGCGCGCCAGGCCGGGATTGAAATCGCGTGCTTCTATGACTTCAAGCCGAGCAACACTGGCGTGGTACGGGAACTCTTTTTCTCCTCTTGCGCTCCCAGCTGTACGGGCTATGCCGTCAGAAACGGGAAGGCGCGGCCCGTGTTCGAACATGATTCCGCAGTCAACTATCCCAGCAAAATCGTCATCGAGCTGATTCAGCAGGCCGCGCTGGACTTCATCCGAAAATGGCGGAAAGTTTTCGGAGACCGCTTGGACGAAATGGATTATCGCGCGATGGATGCCAGCCTGCCGTTTGAATACTTCATGCAATACTCAACGGATGCCGACCATCACATGCTTTCGGCGTTTACCTTTGACGATCCGCTTGGACAAGACAATCTTGTACCCGCTGCGTTTTGGGATTCCGAAGTTCGCCGTGTGCTCAATTCGACAAGAGGGAAAGCGGTACAGCAATTATCCTCTCCCACCAACGTATTCCAAATAAACGACCCCGTTGTTCGTATGGGGAATCGCCTTAAAGCCAAAACGACCAAGCATTCCATAATCAAACAATTCGTCCCATATGGTCTCATGCGTATATGGCTGAAGGCACGCTATGGCATGGTCATCGATGAACCGCTGATGGCGTATCCAGGCTTCTTTAAGCGCGTGAAGCGGGTGGTGAAATTCTCCCTCCCCTATGGCTTAGTGGAGGCGTGGAAGCACGCCGACGTCGCGACGCAAGTGAACGGCGGTTCTGGGATTGTCTCTGTTTTCCGTCGGATATTGCGGCCGCGAGGAAAGTAAGGGCGTTGCAAATCTGTTTTGGCGGCGTCCGTGGATGTCGCCTTTTTGTTTTGTAGGTGAAGGGGAAATGACAGGGCGAAAAAAGAGATTGACAGGGGGAGTGGATTGTGTATAATATTTGGCGTTATTTTTGCCCGATTGGGCTTTTGCCGGGTGGCGTGGCGCGGCCCGGCTTGCGAATGCCCGGGGGCGCGTCTCCGTCGACGGCCGCGGCATGGGGTGCGCGGGGGTGGATTTTGGCGTGGGAAGGGGCGTTTTTGGTATACTGGGGGAAGGAGGAGGCCATGCCCAGACCGATCAACGAGACGACTTACGATTTCCCGACGTTGCGCAGGAATGGGTGCGTGTACGTGGACAAGACCAGGGGCTTCCACGCGCTGATCACCGATGCCGGCGGCAACAACCTCTTTTTCCTCTCGCGGCCGCGGCGGTTCGGGAAGTCGCTCATGCTTTCCACGCTCAAGGCGATTTTTCAGGGGCGGCGGGAGCTTTTCGAGGGGTTGGCCATCGCGAAGACGGATTACGATTGGTCGGACGTCTATCCCGTGTTGCATTTCAGTTTTGGGACGATGGACGTCTCGACGCTGGAGGATTTCCAACGGCGTTTCGTGGCGCGTGTCAAGGATGGCCTTCGGGAGGCCGGCTGTGAGTATGACGACGCGCTTGACCCGGATGTCAACTTCGGAAACGCGATGAAGGCGCTCGCCGCGCGGCACGGCAAGTCGGTCGTGGTGCTCATCGACGAGTACGACGCGCCCGTCGGCCACGCCATCGCCGACCCCGACAAGGCCGAGGCCATCCGCGACCGCATGGCGGCTTTTTACGGCCAGCTCAAGGAAAACGTCGCCAACATCCGCTTCCTGATGATGACGGGCGTGACGAAGTTCACCCAGCTCTCCGTCTTCTCCGCCCTCAACAATCTCTGCGACCTTACGCTCGCGGCGTCGACCGCCACGCTCCTGGGCTACACGCAACAGGAGCTGGAGAACAATTTCGGTGAGCATTTGCGTGCGCACGCCGAGGCGATGGGGCTGGGTTACGGGGATTATCTCGCCCGCTTCAAGCATTGGTACGACGGTTACCGTTTTTCCCCCTACGTGCGGGAGAGCGTCTATAACCCCGTTGCCGTCGCCAAGACCCTCGTCGCGAAGAACCCCTATTTTGGCGCCACGTGGTCGCAGACCGGCCGCCCCTCCGTGCTCATGAACTTTCTCAGGGGCACGTCGTTGGACGAGGTCGACTACGAGGCCATCCCAGGTCAGCCCGAGAGCGTCTTCGATACCTGCGACCTTCGCGCCATCCCGCCCGTCACGCTTCTCACGCAGGCCGGGTACCTCACCATCAAGGACTTTGACCCCAACTTCGGCTACACCCTTGGCGTGCCCAACGAGGAGGTGCGCCGCGACCTCAATGCGCTGCTCATCCAGTCCCTGCGCCGCCCGGAAACCGGCGCTCTCGTCGTCGCCGTCCGCGCCGCCTTGGCACGCGAGGACTTCCCCGGCTTCCTTGACGCGCTCAAGGCCTACTACGCCGGTTTCACCTACGGCCCGCGCGAGGACAAAATCCATGAGGCCAACTATCAGCGTCTCCTCGCCGTCCTCCTCTCCGCCAGCGGGCTTGACGTGACCACCGAGGCCACCCAGGCCGCAGGCCGCGCCGACGTCGTGGCCGAGGCGCTCGGGCAGGTCTATCTCTTCGAGCTTAAGGTCGGCGGCACGGCCCGTGATGCCCTTGCCCAAATCCATGCCCGCGACTACGCCGCGCCCTACCGCGCCCAAGGCAAGGCCATCCATCTCTTCGGGCTGGCCTTCGACCCCGCGACGCGCCGGCTCGTCGATGCCCAGTTCGAACGCGACGAGGCGTGAGCGATGTGCCAGACGGTTGTCACGGTGGTCATTCCCGTCTATGCGCGGGAGGATGTCTTTGGGACGTTGGAGGCGTTGGAGGGATTCCCGCCCGAGGGCGTGGCGTTGCGGGCCATCGTGGTGGACAATGGGAATGCGGGGCCGCTGGCGGGCCGCTTGGCGGAGGTGCCGCGGCGCCATGGGTGGTGCACGGTTGTGCGCCTGCGGGAGAATCGCGGCGGGGCGGGGGCGTTTCGCGCGGGGATGGCGGCGGCGCTTCGGCGGGGGGGAGACTTCGTGTGGCTGTTGGACGACGATGCGCTGGTGAACGCAGGGACGCTTTCGGGGTTGCTTGCGGAAACTGCGCGCTTGGAGGGAGAGGGCGTGCGTGTGGGTGCGGTGGGGAGCACGCTTTTGGGGCGGCGGGAGCCGACGCGCGTGACGGAGGCGGGGGCGTCGGTCAGTCCCTTTTCTGGGGCGTTGCGCTTGCGGCATCATGGCGCAGAGATTCATTCTCTTGGGGACTGCACGGACGAGGTGGAGTATGTGGCGGCGGCCTCGTTGCTGGTTCGGGCGGCAATCTTGCGGGAGGTCGGGCCGTTCGAAGACATCTTCATCCATTATGACGACATCGAGTGGTGTTTTCGGTTGCGCCGCAAGGGTTATCGCCTTTTCGTGACCACGCGCTCAACGGTCAATCATGCGGAGTGGGAGGGGAAGTTCGCGCCGTGGGTGCTGTATTACGACGCGCGCAATCTGCTTTGGTTCTTGCGCCAATACAAGCCTTTCGCGGGCGTGGTCGCGCGGATGAAGCTGGGGCTTCAGGGGCTGTTTCTGCGGATGCATGGCGCGTCTGCGGCCGCGAACCTGCTTGTGCTTGGGGTTCGACATGCCAGGACGGGGGAGCTTTTGCTGCGGGGCGCGTTGCCGGAGATCCCGCGAGAGAGGTATCCGTTGGAGCGCGTTTTGGCGCCAGGCCAGGTGGTGGTGGTGCTTGCCCATACGCCGGAGGCGGCCGCGCTGTGGGAGCGCTTGGCGGATGCGCATGGCGCACGGTGTCGCGCGATTGTCTTTGAGGGCCTTGCCGGGCGCGGACTGGCTGGCCGGGTTTGGGCGCTTGTCTGTGCCGGGGCGCGTCACCTTTGGGCGCAGGCGCTTTTGTGCGCCCATCCTGCCGCCACGCTGTTGTTCGACGTCGCGGGCACGAAGGGCTATCCGTTCCCGTTTTGGTGTCGGCGGCGGGCCCTGTTCCAAGCGAATGGGGAGGCGTTGTCGGTCTTTGCCTATTCTACTGTCAAGCCTGTGAAACCGTGTGGGGCGTGAGATGATTTCGTTGATTGTGGGCTCGTTGGGGCGGGTGGGGGAGCTACGGCGGCTGTTGGGGTCGCTGGCGGGGCAGACGTATCGGGAGTTTGAGGTCGTCTTGGTCGATCAGACGGGGACGGAGGCGTTGGTGCCGGTGGTGGCGGGGTTCCCGGGGCTGGCGGTGCGGCGGGTGGCGGCGGCGCCGGGGTTGTCGCGGGCGCGGAACCTGGGGCTGTCGTTGGCGCGGGGGGAGATCGTGGGGTTCCCGGACGACGATTGCTGGTATCCGCCGGATTTGCTGGGGCAGGTCGTCGCGCGGCTGGCGGAGCCGGGGGTGGACGGGGTATCGTTCCGGGTGACGGATGAGGCGGGCGCGTGCTCGGCGGGCGGCTGGATGAGCGCGGGGCGGATGGAGATGTCGCGGGGGAACGTGTGGCGGACGGCAGTGTCGTGTTCGTTTTTCCTGCGGCGGGAGGCGATCGGCGAGGTGCGTTTCGACGAGCGGCTGGGCGCGGGCGGCGGGACGGCGATGGGGTCGGGGGAGGAGACGGATTTCCTGCTTCGACTGTTGGCGCGTGGGCGGCGGATCGACTATGACGGCTCGGTGACGGTGTTCCACCCGGTCTTCCGGGGGCCGTGGCGGCTGGGGCGGGGGTGGCGCTATGGGGTGGGGCATGGGTGGGTGCTGAGGCGGCATGGCTTTGGCCTGGCGCGGTGCCTGTGGGCGGCGGCGCTGCAGGGGGCGCGTGCGGCGCAGACGCTGGCGGCGTTGCGTTTCGGCAAGGCGGCGTTCCATGCGGTGCAGGCGGCGGGGCGCCTGGCGGGGTTCGCGAGGGGCGGGCGTTGGCCGGGGTGGGCGGGGCCGGTGGCGTTGGCGGCGTTGGCGTGGGTGTTGGCGGCGCCGTTCGCGTGGGCGTTCAACCTGAGCTATGGGGATGTGGCGAACCGTTATGCGTTGATGGCGGAGGCGTTCGCGCAGGGGGATTGGGCGTTCGCGTTCCACCCGCGCTTCAACGTGTTGTTCCCGGTGGGGGCGGGGGCGTTTTCGTGGGCGTTGGGGTGCGAGGGGACGGTGGCGTGCTCGCTGTTGGGGTTGTTGGGGTGGGCGGCGGCGGCGGTGCCGTTCTTCGGCGTCGCGCAGGGCGTGTTCGGGCGGCGGGCGGCGTGGTGCGCGTTCGCGCTGTATTTCATCGCGCCGCCATTGTTCGACGTGGGGTACGAGGGGTGCCGGGACACGTTCCGGGCGTTGGCGGTGCTGTTGGCGGCGTATGCGTTTTTGATGCGGTGGGAGGGGCGCGAGCGGCGGGCGTTTTGGGGTCTTGTGGCGGCGCTCCCGGTGTTCGCGATGACGCGGGGGGACATGATTTTGCTGGGCGGGGCGGCGTGGCTGGCCTATGGGTGCTTTGACCGGTTCCAGCGGCGGACGTGGGCGGCGGCGGCGGTTTACGCGGCGGCGCTCCAGCCGGGGTGTTGGCTGACGTGGGCGTGGACGGGGCTGTGGTTGCCCTCGGGGCAGATCGCGGGGGCGTTCCTGCGGATTTTCGGGTGAGGTGCGCGATGGAGGCTTTCTGGCAGTTTTGGGTCGACGGCTTTTATTCGCCGTTCGCGCTCGTCGCCTACGCGGTGTTGGCGGCGCGGGTGTGGACGCGGACGGTGTCGCGCAAGGAGTGGCTGGTCGTCGCGGTCTTTTTCGGCCACCATGCGTTGCAGGTGGCGCAGCTGTGGGTGGGCGACGGCGTGCTGAACAGCCTGGTGGAGCGCACGCGCTATTTCTATCCGCTGGCGCCGTTGCTGTGGCTGTGGACGGCTTACGGCGTGTGGCGGCTGTGGGCGCTGCGCACGCGGTGGCGCACGGCCTTGCGCGTGGCGATGGCGTGCGCAGGGGCGGCGCTTTTCGTCTATGAGATCCCGGTGCGGACGGCCCGGCAGGTGCTGCATGGCTCGCGGAGCGAGACGCGCCGGGCGGGCGAGTATTTCGCGCCCATCATCCGCGCGGATTACAAGGGGCCGGCCACGTTCAAGGACTTCAGGCGCGATGCGGGCCATTACTTCGTCAACCGCCGCCCGCTCTTGGGGCCGGATTGGGACAACAGCGCCTGGCCCCTGCGCACGCAGTCGCTGTGGGTGGGCGCGCTTCAGCCTTTCCCAGACTATTACCTTTCGACCACGCCGCCGGCGCCGGAGGTGGCCAGGCATTACACCCTCATCGCCACCAAGACCTTCCGCCGGCGCACCTTCCTCCTTTACCGCCTCAACCCGGAGCCCGCCCCATGAAGACGGCCCTGCTCCATTATTGGCTGCTTTCCATGCGCGGCGGCGAGAAGGTGCTCCAGGCCATCGCCCGCCTCTTCCCCGAGGCCCCGATCTACACCCACGCCTGCCGCCGCGACGCCATCGCGCCAGACTTGCTGGCGCACCTCATCCGGGAGAGCCTGGTGGCGCGCCTGCCCTTGGGGCGCCGCAAGTGCCAGGCCTACCTGCCGTTGATGCCGCTGGCCCTGCGCCGCTGGGATTTTTCGGGCTTTGACCTGCTCGTCAGCAGCGAGTCCGGCCCCGTCAAGGGCGTCCGCAAGCCCGCCGGCGCCAAGCATCTGTGCTACTGCCACACGCCCATGCGCTATCTCTGGGACTTGGCGGGCGATTATTACCGCCGCGCCGGCCTCGCGGGCCGCCTGGCCATGCGCCTCTTCACGCCGCCCCTGCGGCGGTACGACCTGCGCAGCGCCGAGGGCGTCGACCGCTTCGTGGCCAATTCCGCCTTCGTGGCCGCGCGCATCCGCCGCGTCTACGGCCGCGAGGCCGCCGTGGTCCACCCGCCCGTCGACGTCGCGCGGTTCGCCGCCGAGCCGCCGCGCGAGCGCGCCTACTGGCTGTGGCTTGGCGCGCTCGTCCCCTACAAGGCCCCGGATGCCCTCGTCGAGGCCTTCCGCGGGCTGGGCGAGCGCCTCGTCGTCGCCGGGGAGGGGCCGCTCCTGAACGCGCTGCGCAAGTCCGCCCCGCCCAACGTCACCTTCCTCGGGCGCGTGCCGGACGCCGCGCTCCCGGGGGTGTATGCCGGCGCCAAGGGGTTGCTTTTTCCCGGGGTGGAGGATTTCGGGATCGTGCCCGTGGAGGCGCAGGCCGCCGGGACGCCCGTGCTGGCCCTCCGCGCGGGGGGCGCGCTCGAGACCGTGCGTGAGGGCGAGACGGGGCTTTTCTTCGACGCGCCCACGCCCGGGGCCATCCGCGCCGCCATCGAGGAGGCCAAGGCGAGGCGGTGGGACGCCGCGGCGCTTCGGCGCAACGCTGCGCGCTTCGCGCCGGGGCGCTTCGAGGCGGCCTTCCGGGCGCAGTTGGCGGCGTTGGGCGCGGCGGGGCGGGCTTAGAAGAGGGAGAGCTGGCGGTCGTCGTCGGCGGGGGTGCGGCGGCGCTTGGGGAGCTCGGGGGCGGGGGGCTTTTGGCCCTCGAGGCCGGCGAGGATGGCGGTGGCGCGGTCGACGACCGGCGCGGGGAGGCCGGCCAGGCGGGCGACGTGGATGCCGTAGCTTTTGTCCGCCGCGCCGGGGACGATGCGGCGGAGGAAGACGATGGAATCGCCCTGCTCGCGCACCTGGACGGTGTAGTTTTTGACGCCGGGGAGGGCGGAGGCCAGGTCGGTGAGCTCGTGGTAGTGGGTGGCGAAGAGGGTGCGGGCCTTGCGCTGGGGGGTGTTGTGGAGGTATTCGACGACGGCCCAGGCGATGGAGATGCCGTCGAAGGTGGAGGTGCCGCGGCCGATTTCGTCGAGGACGATGAGGGAGCGGGGGGTGGCGTTGTTGAGGATGTTGGCGGTCTCCTGCATCTCGACCATGAAGGTGGAACGGCCGCGTGCCAGGTCATCGCCGGCACCGACGCGCGTGAAGATGCGGTCGATGAGCCCCACCTTCATGCTCTCGGCGGGGACGGGGCAGCCGATGTGGGCCATGAGCGCCAGGAGGGCGACCTGGCGGATGTAGGTGGATTTGCCGGCCATGTTGGGGCCGGTGATGAGGATGAATTGGCGGGTGGTGCCGTTGAGGTCGGCGTCGTTGGGCACGAAGCGCTCGGCGCCGGGCTGGAGCTCGACGATGGGGTGGCGGCCCTCGCGGATGACGAGGTCGAGGCCCTCGTCCACCGTGGGGCGGCGGTAGCCCAGCGCGAGGGCGCGGTCGGCGAAGCCTTGGAGCACGTCGAGCTCGGCGACGGCCGCGGCGGTGGCCTGGATGGGGGCGAGCGCGTCCACGGCCTTGGCGCGGAGGTTTTGGAAGAGCTCGTATTCCAGCGCGTTGCCCTTTTCCTGCGCGCCGTAGATGCGGCTTTCGTAATCCTTGAGCTCGGCGGTGGCGTAGCGCTCGGCGTTGGCGACGGTCTGGCGGCGCTCGTAGGTCGCCGGCACCAGGGCGAGCTGGGATTTGCTGACCTCGATGTAGAAGCCGAAGACGTTGTTGTGGCGCACGCGCAGGGTGCGGATGCCGGTGGCCTCCTGCTGCTCGGCCTGGTAGCGGGCGATCCAGGCGTGGCCGTTTTGCGCGGCCTCGCGGTAGGCGTCGAGGTCGGGGCTGTAGCCTGCGCGGATGAGGCCGCCCTCGCGGACGGTCAGCGGCGGATCCTCCACCAGGGCGCGCCCCAGCTCCCCCGTCAGCTCCGGCAAATCCCGCAGCGCCTCGGCCAAGGCCTTCAGGCGCGGCGCCCGGACGCCGGCGAGGAGGGCGCGCAGGCGCGGGATCTGCGCCAGGGAGTCGGCCAGCGCGCGAAGGTCGCGGGCGTTGCCCGAGCCGCCGGAGAGGCGGGTCATCACGCGCTCCAGGTCGCGCGTCTCGGCGAGGGTGGCGCGGAGGTCCGCCAGGCGGCGGCGGTCGGCCTGCAGGTCGTCCACCGCCGCCTGCCGGGCGTGGATGGCCGCCAGGTTGCGCAGGGGCGAGCGGATCCAGGCGCGCAGGAGGCGCTTGCCCATGGGGGTGCGCGTGCCGTCGAGCACGCCCAGGAGGGTCTCGGCCTCGGGGCGGCCGCCGGGGACGGGGAGCAGGTCCAGGTTCCGGCACGTGCATTCGTCCAGGGCCAGGAAGTCGCCGCCGTGGCGGACGTCCAGTCCGCGCACGTGCGAGAGGTCGCGCCGCAGTTCGTGGCGCACGTAGTTGAGCAGGGCGCCGGCGGCGCGCACCCACTGCGGCAACGGCCCCTGCCCGCAGAAGCCCTCGAGGGAATGGACGTGGAATTGGCGCGTGAGCGTCTCGGCGGCCTGGTCGGCCATGAAGCGCCAGGCCTCGGTGGCCGTGAGCGTGCCGGCGACGGCGGGGACGAGGGCGGGCGCGAGCTGGGCGCGCTGTTCGTCGGGGACGAGCGTCTCGCTGGGGGCGATGCGCCGGAGCGCCTCGACGAGCGCCGCCTCGCCCGCCGCGTCCTCCACCGCCAGCGCGCCGGTGGAGAGCTCCAGCGCGGCCACGCCGAAGGCACCCTTCCCGGCGAAGACGGCCGCCAGGTAGTTGGGGGCCTCGGCGTCGAGGAGCGCCTCCTCGGTGAGCGAGCCGGGCGAGACGATGCGGGTGATCTCGCGGCGCACCAGGCCCTTGGCCGTCTTCGGGTCCTCGGCCTGCTCGCAGACGGCCGCCTTCAGGCCGGCGCGGATGACCTTGGCCAGGTAGCCGTCGAGCGCGTGGTAGGGCACGCCGCACATGGGCACGCCCGCGCGCTTGGTGATGGCCACGCCCAGGAGGGGGGCCGCGCGGTGCGCGTCCTCAAAGAACATCTCGTAAAAATCGCCCATCCGGAAGAAGAGGATGGTGTCGTCGTCCAATTCTTCCTTGGTGCGGCGGTACTGCCGCATCATCGGGGTCAAGCCATCGGGATCCTTCGCCATACGCGCCTTATTATAGCAAACCCTGCCCGCCGCGGGCCCGGGGCGGCCTTTTTTGGGTGCCCCGCCCGGCGTGCGATTTGACAGCGAGGGGAAGGGTTTGGTATCTTGACAGCCATTTCGTATCCGTATCAGACAGCGTTCGGAGGATTTACAAATGGGAACTGGTCGTACCCTCAACAAGAAGCCGGCGACGCGCCCGGTGAAGTCCGCGGGTGAGCGTCGCCGCCGCGACGCGGTGCAGCGCAAGCGTTTGGTGGCCCTGGGCATCGACGAGGCCACGGTCTCGAAGTTGAACGCGGTGCAGGTGCGCGATTACCTGCGCACGCCCGAGAAGACCAAGGCCGCGTTCGCGAAGTAAGCGCGGGCCGCCCGGCCAAGGCGCAGACGCAGGGCACATCCGCCGCGCGGGTGTGCCTTGCGGCGTGTCAGGGGGCAAGGACGATGCGGGAGTTTCTGGAACGGCTGGCCGCGCGGCGGCGCTTCGGCGTGCGCCCGGGCCTGGACACGATGCGCGCGCTCTGCGCGGCCTTGGGCAACCCCGAGCGCGAGCTCGCGGCCATCCACGTGGCCGGCACCAACGGCAAAGGCAGCGTCGCGGCCATCTGCGAGGCCGCCCTGCGCACGATGGGCCTGCCCGTGGGCCGCTACACCTCGCCGCACCTGGTGCGCGTGAACGAGCGCTTTCTCCTCAACGGCCGCGAGGCCGACGACGCCGCCCTCGCCGAGGCCCTCGACGAGGTGGAGGCCGCCGCCGCCCGCGCCGGGCTCGAGCCCACCTTCTTCGAGGCGCTCACCGCCTGCGCCTTCGTCCTCTTCCGCCGCGCGGGCATCCGCCTGGCCGTCCTGGAGGTGGGCATGGGCGGCAGGTGGGACGCGACGAACGTCATCGAGGCCCCTCTCGTCTCCGTCGTCACCCACGTGGCCCTCGACCACTGCGACATCCTCGGCGACACCCTCGAGGCCATCGCCGCCGAGAAGGCCGGCATCGTCAAACCCGGGCGCCCCGTCGTCGTCGGCGCGATGGATCCCCGTGCCCGCGCCGTCGTCGCCCGCCGCGCCGTCGAGCTGGGCGCGCCCTTCCACGACGCCGCCCAGGAGATCCGCGTGGCCGTCAGCCGCCGCACCCCCCACGGCCAGACCCTCGCCTGCTCCAGCCCCGCGTGCGACTACCCCGCCGCCCTCACCCGCCTGGCCGGCTCCTATCAGGCCGAGAACGCCGCCACCGCCCTCTGCGCCCTCGAGCGCCTGGGCGAGCAGGGCCTGCCCGTGCCGCCGAAGGCCTTCGCCGAGGGGCTGCGCACCGTCTCTTGGCCCGGCCGGTGCCAGCTCATCGCCGCCGACCCGCCCACCTTCCTCGACGGCGGGCACAACCCAGACGCCCTGCGCGCCTTGCGCGAGGCGCTCAAATCCATGCACATCCGCCGCCGCGTGGCCCTCGTCTGCGGCTTTTGCGCGGACAAGGCCGTCGAGGCGG
Source organism: uncultured Kiritimatiellota bacterium (assembly GCA_944389585.1). Taxonomy (GTDB): domain Bacteria; phylum Verrucomicrobiota; class Kiritimatiellia; order RFP12; family DVOR01; genus Spyradenecus. The sequence goes on along the minus strand of CALXMW010000006.1, from coordinate 114,619 downwards.
CCCTGCGGGAAATCGCCCCGCTCGTCTCCGCCGCCTGGGCCGTGCCCCTGGCGAACCCGCGTGGGCTGCCGCCGGAGGCCTTGGCCGATGTGCTCCGCCGCGTGGGCGTGCCCACCGTCATCGCCGCGCCGGGCGTGGCCGAGGGGCTCGAGGCCGCCACCGCCTGGGCGCAGGAGAACCAGGGGACGGCCCTGGTCTGCGGCTCGCTCTTCCTGGTGGGCGAGGTGCTCGCCCTCGGCGAGGGCGTCGAGGCACCGGATCCCAGCGAGGGCTTCCGTGCGCGTTGACCCGCCCGTGTGCACCGACATCCGTTGGCTCTATGAGGACGCCCGGATGCTTGTGGTGGACAAGCCCGCCGACCTGCCCGCCCATTCCAGCGGCGCGTACCGCTTCCACACCTTGGAGCATCTCCTGCGCCGGTATCGCCCGGCCGACACCATCCACCTTGTCTCCCGCCTGGATCGCGAGACGAGCGGCGTGACGCTTGTGGCCAAAGACCCCGAGATGGCTGCCATCCTCAGCAAGGCCCCCAAGCGCAAGGTCTACCACGTCCTCGTCGAGGGGCGCTTCCCCGAGGGCCGCCTCTGCGCCGCCGGGCGCATCCGGCGCACCAACGCCCCGCCCGTCTACTCCATGCGGGTCCTCGAGGGCGCCACGCTCACCGCGGCGCTCCCCGCGCTCCCTGCCGACCGCGGCGCGGCCACGTGGTTCGAGCGTCTGGGCGAGGGGCCGTGGCCCGGCACCAGCCTGCTTCGCGCCGAGCTCGTGACGGGCCGCACCCACCAGATCCGCGCCTCGCTCCGTTCCCTGGGCTTCCCCGTGGTGGGGGACAAGGTTTACGGCCCCGACCCGGGGATTTTCCTGCGCTTCCGCGAGGACCGTGTGACGGCGGCGGATTGGGCGGCCCTGCGTCTGCGCAGCCAAGCCCTCCGCGCCGTCTCGCTCACCGTCCTGGGGCGCACCTTTCGCACCGTCCGCCCGCCGTGGCCCGCGGAATGAGGGTGCAAAAAAAGGCCCCGGCCAGCAATGGCCGGGGCCTTTTTTGTGCCCTCACTTGGTGAGGGCTGCGCGGAGGCAGCGGGCGAGGGCGGCGCGGGTTTGCGCGGGGGTGGCGCCTTCGGGGAGGGGTTCGGTGGCGGAGACGGGGGGGCGGGCGCCGCGTTGGAGGGTGACGCGGGCGAGGGGGGCGCCGTCCGGGGTGCGGCAGTCGACGCAGAAGTCGAGGATGGTGAGGTCGAGCGTGTTTTCGGGGAGGGCCTCGGGGGGGAGCTCGCGCAGGGCGCGGGGGATGGCGAGCTCGAGGGGGGCGTAGTAGCGGAGGCCGGGGACGGTGGAGACGGAGCCGTCGGCGCGGTAGAGGGTGGGGGCGATGGCGGCGCGGAGGTCGGGGGCCATGCGGAGGCGGAGGGTGAGCTGGGCGTTGATGGGGTCGCCGGCGCGGGAGACGTCGGGATCCATCACGGTGTAGTTGCGTTGGGGCGCGCCGGAGGCGAAGCAGCCGGCCAGGAGGAGGGCGGGGAGGAGGGGCTGGATGCGGAGGAGGAAGAAGGTCTTGAGGCTCATGGCGGGTTCCTTGGGTCAGTCCTCGAGGGGTTGGTCGAAGAGGAGGCGGGAGGGTTTCTGGCGGAGTTCCTGGACGAGGGCCTCGGCGGCGGCGGTGGTGCGGGCGAGGGCCGAGAGGGTCTCGGCGAGGTCCGCGGAGAGGCGTTGGGGGCCGAGGCGCTCGATGATGGCGGAGATTTGCTGGGTTTGCTTGTTGAGGGTGTCGCCGAGCTGGGTGAAGGAGGCGGTGAGCTTGGGGACGTCGGCGTCGGCGGCGATTTTGTCGACGTTCTGGGCGAGGGTGGTGAGGGCGTCGACGGCTTTGGGGAAGTCGCTGTTGCCGAGTTTGGAGGCGATGTCTTGGGCGATGTTGAGGAGGTTTTGGAGGGAGGTGGGGGTGGAGGGGACGTAGAGGGTGTCCGGGCGCCAGGGGACGTCGAGGGCGGGCGCGACGGCGGCGCCGTTGCGGGGGAAGTCGAGGTTGACGAGGATTTGGCCGGTGATGCCCTGGAGGTCGAGCTTGGCGTGGAGGCCGCGCCCGACCATGGCGGCGAGGCGCGCGGCGTCGAAGTCCGGGTGCTGGTCGAGGTCGACGGAGCAGAGGACGCGGACGTAGGAGAGGGGGCGGAAGGCGGCCTGGTCGTCGGGGTCGAGCTTGGCGCGGTCGCCGTAGGTGGCGCCGGCGAAGCCGATGGCCTCGACGGTGCCGATGCGCACGCCGCGGAACTTGACGGCGCTGCCGACGTCGAGGCCTTGGACGGAGCTCTCGAAGTAGGTCTCGAAGTAGGCCTTTTTGGCGAAGAGGTCCGCGCCGCCGAAGAGGACGCAGGCGGAGGCGAGCAGGAGCAGGCCCACGAGGGTGAAGAGGCCGATGGCGAAGTGGCGGCGGGCGGGGGTCATGGCGCGGCTCCTGGGGTGCGGTTGAAGAAGGCTCGGATGGCGGGGTGGGGGCTGTCGCGGAGGGCCGCGGGGGGGCCTTGGTCGAGGACGCCGCCGGCGTCGCGGTCCAGGTAGATGGCGCGGTCGGCGATGGCGTTGATGCTGGCGAGCTCGTGGGAGATGACGACGACGGTGATGCCCAGCTCGCGCGAGAGGGAGCGGATGAGGGCGTCGAGCGAGGCGGAGGTGACGGGGTCCAGCCCGGCGGAAGGCTCGTCGAGGAAGAGGATACGCGGGTCCAGGGCCATGGCGCGGGCGATGGCGGCGCGCTTGGTCTGCCCGCCGGAGAGCTCGGCCGGGAAGGCGTCGGCGCGGTCGAGCAGCCCCACCTGCGCGAGCTTGAGGCGGGCGGCGGCCAGGCGCAGGGGCGCGGGGAAGGCGGTGAACTCCTCGAGGGGGAGGAGGACGTTCTGCAGGACGGTGAGGTTGCCGAAGAGCGCGCCGCTCTGGTACATCATGCCGAACGTGCGCAACAGGCGCTCGCGGGCCGGGCCCTGCGCGGCGGCGACGTCCTGCCCCAGGATGCGGATGGTCCCGCCCAGGGGCGGCAGCTGGCCGATGATGTGCTTGAGCAGCGTGGTCTTGCCGCAGCCCGAGCCGCCGAGGAGGAAGACGACCTCGCCCTCGGCCACGCTCAGGCACACGTCGCGCATGAGCGGCGCGCCGGGATACCCGGTGACGACGTGCTCGCATTCGATGGCTGGCCGGCCCATCCTCACCACCCCATGGCGTAGAAGACGACGGAGAAGAGCCCCTCGAGCACGGCGATCGTGACGATGCCCGTGACGACGGCCGCGGTGGTGGCCGTGCCCACGGCCCCCGCGTCGTGCCCCGCGCGCAGCCCGCACCAGCACCCGACGGCCGAGACCGCGAAGCCGAAGGCGAAGGCCTTGCAGAAGCTGCCGACCACGTCCTTGAGGTGCACGAAGACCTGGAGCTGATCCAGGTAATAGTGGCCCGAGAAGCCGAGCACCCCCATCACCACCCAGCCGCCGACCAGCCCCGCGAAGGTCACGAAAAGCGAGAGCAGCGGCAACGCCAGCGTCCCGGCCAACACGCGCGGCAAGACCAGGAAGCGCACCGGGCGCAGCCCCATCGTCTCCAGCGCGTCGATCTCCTCGTTCACCTTCATCGCCCCGAGCTCCGCCGCGAAGGCCGAGCCCGTGCGCCCGGCCATGAGGATCGCCGCCACGAGGACGCCCAGCTCGCGCACCAGCGCGATGCCCACCAGCCCGCCGACGAAGCCCTCCCCGCCGAAGAGCTTCAGCGGGATGGCCGATTGGAAGGCCAGGATGAGCCCCAACAGGAAGCCGATGAGCAGCATCACCGGCACGGCCTGCACGCCGCACCGCACGAAGGCCAGCGCGCAATCCCCCCACCGGAAGCGCACCCTCGGCAGGCACGCCAGGCCGCAGAGCGTCTCGCCCAGGAAGGCGACGGCCGCGCCCCAACGCGCCAGCACGCCGCACTCGGCGCGCCCCAGGGCGGTGAGGGGGCCTTCTTTGGGCGGGGGCGTGGGCTTGGGGAGGGCGGCCTGCGCGGCGTCGAAGGCGTCCAGGGCCTTGGCGAGGTCGGGGGCGAGGGCGCCTTCAAGGGCGCCTTGGCGGCGCAGGAGCCAGAGGAGGGCCGTGCCCGCGCCGTCGGCGCGGCGCACGGCGGCGCAGTCGAACGCGCGCCCCGCCCTCCCGCCTTTGGCGGCGAGCGCCTCGACGGCGGGCCGCGTCAGCTCCTCGGGCAGGGGGGTGGGGGCCATGGGGCGCGTTCCTCAGATGCGGCGCTCGGAGCGCCTGCGCGCGTCCTCGAGGGCGTCGTTGGCGCGGCGGATGAGGGATTCCATCTCGGTGCTGTTGGCGGCGCGGTTGTCGTAGATGCGCCGGAGGTAGGCGCGGGGGATTTCCTTGCCCCAGGCGGCGATGAGGCGGTTGGCGTTGCCGGCGGCGCAGAGGTCGCCGAGCTGGGTGACGAAGCGCCACATGGTGGTGCGGCCTTTGTAGCTGGCGCCGGAGGATTGCGAGGAGAGGAGCAGGAGGCAGTCGTTGGCGAGGATCTTCTCGAGGTCGGCGCGGCGTTTGGCGAACTGCTTGGCGTAGGCGTCGATTTCCGCCTCGGTGAGGTCGTCGAAGTTCTCGGTGGCGACCTCCTCGGCGTCGGCGCCCTCCGCCTCGGCGGCCTGCGTTTTGGCCTTTGCGGCGGCCACGCGCTCGTCGCGCGCGGCGATGCGCTGGCGGAGGTTCTGCTTGGCGCCGGGGCGGATGTAGGGCACGGCCTTGGGCTCGGGGCGTGCGGGGGGCGTGTAGGTGTAGTCGGCCTCCTCGAAGAGGGCGGTGGGGTCGCCGCCGGTGGCCTCGGTGTTGAAGCCGCTTTGGCCGGAGGCGTCCTGGATGGCCTTGTCGCGTTTCTGCTGGGCCTGGCGTTCTTTGAGGCCGCCGCGGATGTTCTGGCGGGCCTTGGGGGCGGCGCGCTCGGCGCGGCGGGCGGTCTCACGGTCTTGGGCGGCCTGTTTGGCCTCCTCGGCGGCCTTGGCGCGCTCGGCGGCGAGGGCGGCCTGGCGCTCGGCCTCGGCCTTGGCGCGGGCCTCGACCTTGAGGCGGCTGGCGATTTGGCCGTTGATGAGGATGACGTTGCCTTCGCGCGTGACGGCGTAGGGGCCTTTGACGTAGCGGCCGTCGATGAAGAGCGCGCCGGTCTCGACGCGCTTGGCGGCGCCCTCCTTGCCGAAGAGCTGCGTGGCCATGTCGGAGACGCCCTCCGTGGCCGTGGCCCATCCGGCGCAGAGCAGCGCCGCGACCGTGAGAACCCGTTTCAGCATCGCACTTCCCTCGTTTGCGGGGGCGCCGCCGCGCCGCCGGTGAAAACAAAAGCCCCGTCCAGACGTATCGCTTCCTCCTCTGGAAGCCCTGGGCATTCAGGTGACGGCCCTTCCCCCCGGTTTCGGGTGCGCCTGCGCGCGCCATTCCGCCGGGGGCTCCGAGCCATCCTAAAGACGTGTAGGCCAGAGAAACATCAGCCAATTCGCGTTTAGGACAGGGCCCACTTCTTTTGGCCGCCGAGGCGGCAAATCCTCCGTTATGCCTCGCGGATCTCCACGTTGAGCCCCGTGCGGAGCGCGTCGGCGATCTTGGCGAAGGCGGCGTTGACCTCGGCGTCGCGGAGCGTCCGCTCGGCGGAGCGGAACTCCAGGGTGTAGCCCATGGAGCGCTTGCCGGCGCCGATGGCCTTCGACATAAAGATATCAAAGAGGCGCACGTCGGTCAATTCCGGCGGCGCGGCCTTGCGGATGGTGCGCACGATCGTCTCGTGCGTCAGCCCGTCCGGGGCGATGAGGGCGATGTCCTTGCGGCTGGCGGGGAACTGCGGCACGGGCTTCAGGCGCGGGAGCGCGCCCAGCCCCTTGGTCAGCTGCGCCAGATCCAGCTCCGCCACCACCAGGGGGGTGTTCAGGCGGTAGCGGTGGCGTTGGGCGGCGTTGAGCGCGCCCATCAGGCCCACGCGCTTGCGCCCCAGGCAGATCTCCACCGCGAAGCCCGGCGCGAAGGCGGGGTGCTCGCAGGCGAAGAAGCCGAAGCGGGGGGCGCGGAGGCGCTCGCACAGCGCCTCGACGGCGCCTTTGAGCCAGAGGAGGCCCTCCTCGTCCTTCACCGGCGCGCGGGTGTGCAGCGCGTCGCGGCCGAAGGGGCCCATCATGCCCAGGGCCACGCGCTCGCCCTCGAGGGGCTTGCCGTCCTTGGGATCCGCGCCGAAGACGCGGCCGATCTCGAAGAGGCCGCAGCTTTCCACCTGGCGCGCGGCGTTGCGGCCGAGCGACCCGATGAGCTGGGGCAGGAGGGTGTCGCGCATCACGCCGTAGTCGGCCGAGACGGGGTTGGGCAGGGCCAGGCGGTTCTTGGCGCCGGGGTCGAAGGCGTCGAGCTCGGCCTTGGAGAGGAAGGAGTAGTGCATCGCCTCGGTCAGGCCCAGGGCCAGCAGGGCGTGGCGCACGGCGCGTTTGGCCTGGTAGTCGGTCTCTTGCAGGCCGGAGACCGAGGGCGCCGAGGGCATCCGCTCGGGCACGGCGTCGAGGCCGTTCATGCGGGTGACCTCCTCGATGAGGTCGGCCTCGCGCGTCAGGTCGTAGCGCCAGCTGGGGCTGCGGAAGAGGCCGCGCTCGGCGTCGCCCGAGACCTTGGCGATGCCCAGGCCCGTGAGGATGGCGTCCACCTTCCCCGGCGGCACGTGCGTGCCGATGACCGCGTCGCAGCGCGCGTAGCGCAGGGGCACGTCGAGGGGCGCGGGGTCGCGCGCGTCCACGTCCTGCACGCCCCGGCAGGCCGTCGCCCCGCCGTGTTTCACGAGCAGGTGGATGGCGCGGCGGCTGGCCCAATCGGCCAGATCCTTGTCCACGCCGCGGGCGTAGCGGTAGGTCGCCTCGGAGGTCATGCCCAGCTTGGTGGCGGTGAACTTGACGCTCGCGGGGTCGAAGAGCGCCGATTCGAGGACGACGGTGCCGGTGGCGTGCTCGATCTCGCTTTCCTCGCCGCCCATGACGCCGGCGACGGCGGTGGGGCGCTCGGCGTCGGCGATGACGAGCATCGTCTCGTCCAGCTTCCGGTCCGCCCCGTCGAGCGTGCGGATCGTCTCGCCGGGCTTGGCCAGGCGCACCACGATTTCCCCGCCGCGGAGTGTGGCGTGGTCAAAGGCGTGGAGCGGCTGGCCCACCTCGAGCATCACGTAGTTCGTCACGTCCACCGCCAGGCCCAGGCTGCGCTGGCCGCACTGCTCCAGGCGGCGCGCCATCCACTCGGGCGTCGGCGCCTTCGGGTCCAGCCCCGTCACCACGCGCGCGGTGTAGCGCGGGCAGTCCTTCGGCGCCTCGACGCGCACCTTGACGTATTTCTCGACGGGCTCCGCGCCCTCGGCGAAGTCGGTCGGCGGCTCCGCGAGCGGGCGCCCCAGGAGGGCCCCCAGCTCCCGCGCGATGCCGCGCACCGAGAGGCAGTCCGGGCGGTTCCACGTCACCTCCAGGTCATAGACCGTGTCGGCCTCGGGCATGAAGGGCTGCATGGGCGCGCCGGCCGCGGCCTCCGCGGGGAGCTCCCAGATGCCGTCGTGCGCGCCGCCCAGCCCCAGCTCGTCCTTCGAGCAGAGCATGCCGAAGCTTTCCACGCCGCGCAGCTTCCCTTTTTTGATGGCGAAGCCCCCGGGCCCGGGCATGACCGCGCCGATCTTGGCCAGCGGGGCCTTCACGCCCACGCGCACGTTCGGCGCGCCGCAGACGATCTGGAGCGTTTCCGTGCCGTCGAAGACCTTGCACACGTGCAGATGGTCGGAATCCGGGTGCGGGACGCAGTCCACCACCTCGCCCACCACGAAGTGCCCGTCCAGCACCGTCCCCGTCTGCTCGACGGCCTCCACCTCCACCCCCGAGAAGGTCAGCAGGTCGGCCACCTGCTGCGGCGTCTGGTCACGCAAATCCACAAACTCGTTCAGCCAACTCAACGGTACGCGCATCGTCTCACGCTCCTTGCAATTCAATCGCCCATCATTTTACCACAAATCCCGCCCGCCCCGAAGGCGCTTGACTTGGAGCGCGGGCGAGGGTGTAAGGTAAAGGCAAACCATTGGAAAGGAGTTCGCGATGAACAGAAGGGCATTCTTGGCAGGGTCTCTCGGGGTCTTGGCGGCGGGCGCGTTGGCGCCGCGCGTCCGGGCGGCGGGCGCGCCCAAGGCCTGGGCCGGCGCGGCGGGCCCGGCGGTCTACTTCACCAAAGACCTCAGCGCGGCGGGCCTGCGCAAAGCCTACGGCGCGCTGGGCGCGGCGCTCCCGGGCAAGGTGGGCGTGAAGGTCTCCACCGGCGAGCCCGGCGGCCACCACTTCCTCGACCCGCAACTGGTCAAGGGCCTCGTGCAAAGCCTCCGCGCGAACGTCGTGGAGTGCAACACCGCCTACGGCGGGCGCCGCGGGAACCTCCACGACCATATCCGCGCGGCGCTCGAGCACGGCTGGTGCGACATCGCCACCGTCGACATCCTCGACGGCGTGGCCACGCTGGACCTCCCCGCCCCCGAGGGCGCCGTCCGCCTGAAAAAGGACATCGTGGGCGCGAACTTCCGCGACTACGATTCCTTCCTCGTCCTCTCCCACTTCAAGGGCCACGCCATGGGCGGCTTCGGCGGCGCGCTCAAAAACCTCTCCATCGGCTTCGCCTCCCGCGCCGGCAAGCTCTACATCCACTCCGCCGGGCGCTCCGAGACCCAGTGGCTCGCCGACGACCAAACCGGTTTCCTCGAGGCCATGGCCGAGGCCGCCACCGCCGTCTGCCGCGCACGCCCCGGCGCGATGGCCTTCGTCAACGTGATGAACAACCTCTCGGTGGATTGCGACTGCGACAGCAGCCCCGCCGCCCCCACCATGAAGGACGTCGGCATCCTCGCCTCCCTTGACCCCGTCGCGCTCGACCAGGCCTGCGTCGACCTCGTCTACGCCGCGCCCGACTCCGCCGACCTCATCGAGCGGATGGAGAGCCGCCAGGGCATCCACACCGTCGAGCACGCCGCCGCGCTCGGCCTCGGCTCCCGCGCCTACCGCCTGGTCGCGCTGGACTGAGGCGCGGCTCAGCGCAGGTAGGGCGTCAGGTCGAAGCGCTCGAAGTAAATCTTGCCGTTGGCCTCGTAGAGGATGCCCAGGGTCGTCTCGTCGATCAGGCAGAGCGAGACGTAGCCCTTGTTGCCCGTGTCGCCCTGGAAGATCATCACGGGGTTGTCGAGATCCCAGTCCACGCCTTCCTGGGAGGCGTCGGGGTTGTCCTTGGTGATGTCCGTGCCGAAGATGAGGGCCAGCTTGCAACGGGAGGAAGGGTCGATCTGGTGGGCCATCACGTAGCGGCTCACGCCTCCCACTTCGCCGATGCGCAGGCAGGAGCCCTGCACGTGGATGACATTGTTGATGGAGTCGAGTTGTTTCCAAGTTTTGAAGTCGGTGGTGCGGAAGAAGAGGCGCCTGCCTTGGTCCCAGTTGCCACCTTTGGACATCATAAGCCAGGATCCATCATCCAGTTCCATGATACAGTTCTCCTGCGCATTGTGAGGGGCTTGCGCGAGGGTTCTGGGTGTGAGGCCGGTGACATTCCAGGTGGTGCCTTGGTCGGTGGAGTAGAGTGCAGCGCATTGGGCAGCACCGGTGTTGTTGTTGACGAAGCATTGAATGGGGAAGACGAGCGTTCCGGCGGGCATTTCTCCGCGGCCGACTCGCGTGACAATACCGTGGCCAGGGCCTCCGAGGAATCCGTTGTGATTGTTCGACCCGGTCTTGACGATGGTAACGCCATAATCAGTCTCGAGGGCGGTGGCGATGGTCTCTTTGACGGAGGTGCGGTTGCCCCAAGTCGCATTGTCATCCATACCGCGGGTGTAGAGGACGCAGTCGGTGTTGCGATAACCGCAGTGGAGACCGCCGCCGGTCATGGCGATGAGCCAGTACTTTTTGGTGACGGGGTCGAAGAGGATGGAGGCGTCGCCGAGATCCATGTCGCGGGTGATGACGCTCTTGTCGGAGCCGTTCGGGAACCCACCGTCGGGGTTGCGGAAGTTGGGGACGTCGATGCCGAGGCGGGGCTTTGTCCAAGTGGCGCCGCCGTCGGCGCTGAAGTTCTCGCCCAGGTCGATGCCGGTGAGCGGGGAGGTGGTGCTGCCGAGCGTGCCGCTGCCAAGGTCGCCGCTGCCGTAGCGGATGTCGTAGACGGCGAGGACGCCGCCCTTGCCGTCGGTGGCGAGGGCCGGGATACGGTAGCTCATCATCTCAAGTGTGTTGTCCTCCGGCACGAAGTCGTCCTTCACGAGGTCATCGGCGAGGGTGACGGCGACGCGGGCGGTCTGGCCGGGCAGACCCCAGGAGCTTTCGGTGACGGTGACCTGCCCGGCGACGGCGGGGCCGGAGAGGGTGACGGTGGAGGTTTCGGTGAGGGTGAAGCCGGCGAAGACAAGCGTGCCGGCGATGTGTGGGAGGGCATAGCCGTTGGCACGCGCCAGGCGGCGTTGGGCCGCGGCGGGCGCCTCCAGGGTGGCGGTGTAGGCCGTGTCATCGACGGTGAGGGTGTAGGTTGCGCCGGGCACGAGGCCGTCGCCCTCCAGCGTCAGGGTCAGCGAGGAGCGTTGCGCCTCGCCGAGGTCGTCGAAGGCACCGTCCAGATTGAAGTTGAAGAGGGCGGCCTTGGCGGCACTCGTCCCATCGGTCGGGGGGAGCACTTGGGAGGGCATGCCCGCCCCGGCGGCGGGCGTGGGATCCAGGGTGACGACGGGGCCGAGGGCTTGCTCTTCTTCCTCCGCGCGGATGGTATAGAAGGCGGTCGCGCCATCGCCAAGCGAGACGGTGAAGGCGCCAGTGTCGGCCTGGGTGGCCTCCACGCGCTGCCAGGTCTCGTTGAGCGCGGCCTTTTCGAGCACGGAGAGGACGCCATTTTGGAGCGTATCGCCGCCCGGGATGAGGGTGATGGTGTCACCGGCGACCGAGAGGTCGGCGATGCCCCAGGTCAGCGTGATGGACGTGTCCGCCGCGAAGGGCCCGGTCTTATCGAAGAGCCAGAGGGCGCGGGCGGCGTCGGCCGCGCCAAGCGTCTCACCGTTGAGCGTCACGGCGGGCACGGTGAAGTCGCCGACCCTGCCGTTCTGCGTCATGAGGTGGTAGAGCGCCGCTTCGCCGACGCCGGCCAACGCCTCCGGCACGTCATAGAGCGCCGTCATGGTATTCTCGGGCGGCGTCGCCGAACCCATCGTCACGTGCACGGCATAGACCTTCAGGCCCGTGAGCGGCCCCGGTTGGTCGGAGACCGAATCGCCGATGGTGATTTGGGTGGCGGGGAAACCAACCCCTTCGTTGCGCCATTTGAGGCCCTCCGCGTGGGCGATGAGCGTGCCATCCTCATAGAGGCGTGCGCCGTCGCTGCTGCCGTCGTAGGTGAGCGTCCAGATATGGCGACCGTTGGAGGGGGATTGCTTCGGGTCCGTCGTGATGGTTGTGGTGCCGGAGTGGCGCAACGGCTCGCCGTCCGCGTTGCGTTCGGCCTGGCCGGTGTAAAGGGTGTTGTTGTCTTTCTTCACTTGCCAGCCGATGAGCGCGCCGTTCGTGCCTTCGGGCAGCTCCGCGTCAAGGGTGACGGAGAAGGTGTTGGCGCTGACCCCGTTGAGGGAGATGGGCGCGGCGGCGATGGTGACGGAGCCGTCCAGGTTCGCGCCGGGCGCGGTGAAGGAGCCGGCGCTCGCGGTCAGCCGCGCGGTGGGGTTGGGCACGGAGCCCTCTACGAGGGTGGGCGTGCCTTCGACGACAAGGTCTTCCAATACATTGGCCGGGGTGGTGCGGACATCGCGACCGATAGTGATGCGCGTGGCGTGTTCCCCCTTCTCGGACCATTTGAGGCCTGCGTCCGCATAGGCCAACGTTCCGTCAACCCAAAGGCGTACGCCTTCCACCGGAGCATTTTCCCCTGCGGTGGCATAGGCCAGGGTCAGGGTTTTGCTCCCGGGGGGCAACGTGAAGGTTTGGTTGTTGAAGGCCGATGTCGGTCGTGCATCATCCCCGGCGTAGATGTAGAACCCGGCGTTGTTTTCTTGATTCCCATTCAAATAGAGGTCAAAGGCATTGTCGCTGGAGGTGCGTAGGCTGAGCAGGACGCCCTGCGGGTTTTCCGGAATGGTGACCTGTGCGGTGAGCGTCAAGACGCGCCCAGTCGTGGGCGTGACGGTCGCGTCCTGCGCGTGGAGGGCGCAGGCGGCGAGGAGGGGGAGGGCAAGGAGGGCGTTTCTCATTGGGGTGTCTCCGATTGTCTGGCGGAAGGATAACAGATTGGGGCGGGTTTGTCGAGGGGGTGGGGTATGATGCCGCGCGGTTGTCCGCATGTCCCTTTTCTGTGTCTTCCAAGCTTTCGCCTCTTTGCCCGCTTCCGCCCCTCCAGCCTTCCCCATCAGGCCTTCATGTTCCGGCTTCTCCAGGCCTCCAATCTTCCAAACCTTCCAAGCTTCCAAACGCGAAAGGGCCGCCTGCTCGGCGGCCCTTTCGCGTGGTTGGCCTGTGGTTTAGCAGTGGCCTTGGGCGATCATGGCGTCGGCGACTTTGACGAAGCCGGCGACGTTGGCGCCGAAGAGGTAGTCGCCTTTTTTGCCGTAGCGTTCGGCGGTGACGTAGGCGTTGTCGTGGATGGCGTTCATGATGGCCTTGAGGCGGGCGTCGACTTCCTCGGCCGTCCAGGCGAGGCGGGCGGAGTTTTGGCACATTTCGAGGCCGCTGGTGGCGACGCCGCCGGCGTTGGAGGCTTTGCCGGGGGCGTAGAGGGCGCCGGCCTGCTGGAAGGTTTCGATGGCCTTGATGGTGCAGGGCATGTTGGCGCCTTCGGCGACGAGGCGGCAGCCGTTGGCGAGGAGGGTCTTGGCGGCGTCTTCGTCGAGCTCGTTCTGGGTGGCGCAGGGGAAGGCGCAGTCGCATTTGACGCCCCAGGGCTTGGCGTCGGCCACGTATTTGGCGGTGGGGTATTTCGCGGCGTATTCGCTGATGCGGCCGCGTTTGACGTTTTTGAGCTCCATGACGTAGGCGAGTTTTTCCTCGTCGATGCCGTCGGGGTCGTAGACGTAGCCGTTGGAGTCGGAGAGGGTGACGACTTTGGCGCCGAGCTGCTGGAGTTTCTGGACGGCGAATTGGGCGACGTTGCCGGAGCCGGAGACGACGCAGGTTTTGCCGGCGAAGGTGTCGCCGGCGGTCTTGAGCATGGCGTCGGCGAAGTAGATGAGGCCGTAGCCGGTGGCTTCGGGGCGGATGAGGGAGCCGCCCCAGGTGAGGCCTTTGCCGGTGAGGACGCCGGTGAACTCGTTGGCGAGGCGCTTGTATTGGCCGAACAGGTAGCCGATCTCGCGGGCGCCGGTGCCGATGTCGCCGGCGGGGACGTCGGTGTCGGGGCCGATGTGGCGGAAGAGCTCGCTCATGAAGCTTTGGCAGAAGCGCATGACCTCGTTGTCGCTTTTGCCCTTGGGGTCGAAGTCGCAGCCGCCTTTGCCGCCGCCCATGGGCAGCGTGGTGAGGGAGTTCTTGAAGATCTGCTCGAAGCCGAGGAACTTGAGGATGCCCAGGTTCACCGAGGGGTGGAGGCGCAGGCCGCCTTTGTAGGGGCCGATGGCGGAGTTGAATTGGACGCGGTAGCCGCGGTTGACGCGGTAGTTGCCTTGGTCGTCGACCCAGGGGACGCGGAACTGGATGACGCGCTCGGGCTCGACGATGCGCTCGAGGATGGCGTTCTTTTCGTACTTGGGCTCGGCGGCGATGACGGTCTCGAGGGAGCCGAAGACTTCGGTGACGGCTTGGAGGAACTCCTTTTCGTGGGCGTTCTTGGCGATGGTCTCTTCGAGGACCCGTGCGACGTATTGATTCATCTGCGTGCCTTTCGGTTGTCAGTTGTACGAAAACCGGGGCCTTATTCTACCACATCCGGGCGGGGGCGCAAGGTTTTTTTGGGGCGGGCGCGAAAAAAAGGCCCCCGGGGTGGGGGCCTTTTGGGGTGGGGCGGGGAGGGGCGCCTCAGAAGTCGAGGTTCTTGACGTTGAGGGCGTTGTCTTCGATGAACTTGCGGCGGGGCTCGACGTCTTCGCCCATGAGGAGGCGGAAGGTCTCGTCGGCGGCGACGGCGTCCTCGATCTTGACCTGGAGCATCCGGCGGGTGGCGGGGTTCATGGTGGTCTCGAAGAGTTGCTCGGCGTCCATCTCGCCGAGGCCTTTGTAGCGCTGGATCTCGACGCCGCGGCGGCTGCGGGCGCGGACTTCGGCGATGAGCTGCTCGAGGCTGGCGATGGGGGTGGGGGGGCGGTTGCCGTCGCGGAGCTCGCCGAGGGGGGCGCCGTCGCCGTAGTAGGCGGCGGGGCCGACGCCGAGGCCTTGGGCCTGGAGGTCGCGGAATTGGTCGCGGAGGCGTTGGGAGCGGAAGACCTCCATCCATTGGAAGGCGTGGAGGCGTTTGGGGGTGTATTCGGAGACGCGGTAGAGGGAGAGGTCGATGGGCTCGCCGAGGGCTTCCTGGGCCTCGGCGCGGGCGGCCTCGAGCTGGGCGTCGTCGCGGGGGAAGCGGAAGCGGGCGTCGTCGCCGGCGCCGATGACGGCCATGTAGCGGGCGAAGGAGCCATCGGCGGGGTCGTAGGTGTTGAGGTAGGCGCGGGTGTCGACGCCGCGGAGGCGGATGGCACGGAGGGTGGCCTCGATCTCGAGGGCGACGTCGAGGAAGCGCATGAATTGCTCGACGTAGATGGCCGTGCCGTCGGGCTTGGCGAAGGAGAGGGTGTCGCAGGAGAGGAGGAGCCGGCGCTCGAGGGCCTCGTCGTTGGCGACGTATTCGACCTTTTTGCCGCGTTTGATCTGGTAGAGGGGGGGCTGGGCGAGGTAGACGAAGCCGTGCTCGATGAGCTTGGGCATCTGGCGGAAGAAGAAGGTGAGCAGGAGGGTGCGGATGTGGGCGCCGTCGACGTCGGCGTCGGTCATGATGATGATTTTGTGGTAGCGGACTTTGGCGAGGTCGAACTCGTCGGAGCCGAAGCCGCCGCCGATGGCGGTGATGAGGGAGCGGATCTCGTTGTTGTCGAGCATTTTGTCGACGCGGGCCTTCTCGACGTTGAGGACTTTGCCGCGGAGGGGGAGGATGGCCTGGACGCGGCGGTTGCGCCCGTCCTTGGCGGTGCCGCCGGCGGAGTCGCCCTCGACGAGGAAGAGCTCGCTCTCGGCGGGGTCTCGGCTGGAGCAGGCGGCGAGCTTGCCGGGCATGCCGAGGCCTTCGAGGGCGCCTTTCTTGCGGGTGGTCTCGCGGGCTTTGCGGGCGGCCTCGCGGGCCTGGCTGGCGAGGACGGCCTTTTCGATGATGGCGCGGGCGACGGCGGGGTTCTCGGCGAAGAAGTCCGCGAGTTTGGCCGAGACGATGCTTTGGACGAGGCCGGCGACGTCGGAGCCGAGCTTGGTCTTGGTCTGGCCCTCGAACTGGGGCTGGGGGATCTTGACGGAGATGACGGCGGTGAGGCCCTCGCGGATGTCGTCGCCGGTGAGGACGGCGTCGGCCTTTTTGCCGAGCTTGTTGTCGGCGACGTATTTGTTGACGGTGGAGGTGAGGGCGGAGCGGAAGCCGGCGAGGTGGGTGCCGCCCTCGACGGTGTTGATGTTGTTGCAGTAGGAGCACTCGATGGTGGAGTAGACGTCGGTGTATTGGAGGGCCACCTCGACGGCGATGGGGCCGTATTTGTTCTGGCCCTGGCCGGAGATGAAGATGACGTCGTGCAGCGGGGTCTTGCTCTTGTTGATGTAGGCGACGAACTCGCGGATGCCGCCCTCGTAGTGGAAGGATTCCTGGTGGCGCTGCTCGCCCTGGTTGTCGGTGAGGGTGATGCGCACGCCGCCGTTGAGGAAGGCGAGCTCGCGGAGGCGGTGGGCGAGCGTCTCCCACTTGAAGCCCTCGCGGTATTGGAAGATCTGCGGGTCGGGCATGAAGGTGACGGCGGTGCCGGTGCCCTCGGTGTCGCCCACCTGGGTGACGGGGCCGAGGGGGCGGCCGCGCTCGTAGCGCTGGCGGTAGACGTGGCCGTCGCGCTTGACCTGCACCTCCATCCACTCGGAGAGGGCGTTGACGCAGCTGACGCCGACGCCGTGGAGCCCGCCGGAGACCTTGTAGCCGCTGCCGCCGAACTTGCCGCCGGCGTGGAGGACGGTCATCACCACCTCGAGGGTGGATTTGCGCATCTTGGGGTGCTCGGCCACGGGGATGCCGCGGCCGTTGTCCTCGACGGTGAGCGAGCCGTCGGCGTTGATGGTCACCTCGATGTGCGTGCAGAAGCCGGCGAGGGCCTCGTCGATGGAGTTGTCGACGACCTCGTAGACCAGGTGGTGGTAGCCGCGCTCGGCCGTGTCGCCGATGTACATGGCCGGGCGCACGCGCACGGCCTCGAGGCCTTCGAGGACCTCGATGGAGTCGGCGTCGTAGTGCTGGCCTTGGGCCTCAATCTCTTCGTCTGCCATGGGTGACCTTTCGTGGGCCTTTGGGGCCCCTTGAAATTGTTTCGTCCATTATAGCAAAAAGCGCGCCCGGGCGCAGGGCTCAGCGCAGGGCGGCCAGGACGGCGTGCTCGGCGGCGAAGACGGCCTCGGCGGCCTCCTCGGGGGTGGCGGCGGCGCGCAGGGCGCCCAGGAGGTCGGTCTCGCGGATCATGAGGCAGAGGCGCGCGAGGACGTGGAGGTGGCGCATGTTCTCGCCGCAGCAGAGCAGGCAGAAGAGGTCGGTGGGCGCGTCGTCGGCGGCGCCGAACCAGATGGGTCTGCGGGCGCGCGCCAGGAGGAGGAAGGGTTCGGCGATGAGGTAGGGGTCTTGGTGGTGGGGGTGGGGGAGGGCGATGCCGCCGGGGAGGGCGGTGGGGGAGAGGGCCTCGCGCTCCTCGAGCTGGCGCAGGAGGTCGACCGGGTCATAGAGCAGGTCGAGGGACTCGGCCTTGGCCACGAGGTCGCGGATGGCGCCGGGGCGGGTCTTGGCGGCGAAGTCGAGCTCGACGTACTCGGGTTTGAGGAGGTGGGGCAGAAGGATGTCCTGGGCGGGGGTCTTGGCGTCCTGGCGCGTGGCGGCGAGGTGCTCGGGCAGGAGGTCGCGCCGGCGCAGGGAGAGGATGCGCTTGGAGCCCCAGGCGTCGAGGGCGTCGGCGTCGAAGACGACGTCGTCGCCTTGCCTGCGGCAGGGGACCTCGCCGTATTTGACGGCGTCGCGGAGGCGTTGCTCTGGGATGCGCAGGCGTGCGCAGGCCGCTTGGAAGGAGAGCTGGCGGTGCATGGCCTTAAGGGGCCTCCGGCACGGGGATGACGCGGCTGGCGCCCTCGTCCTTGGGGTTGCCCTCCACGAGCAGGGCGGTGACGCCGGGGCGGCCGGGGGCGTTGCGCAGGATGGGCAGGAGGGCGACGTTGACCTTCGCCTCGGGCACCTTTTGGCCTTGCTGCTCGCGGATTTTGCGCATGGTGGGGTTGCCGCCGATGGGGAGCGTCCAGTTGGTGCGCTCGACGATGGGGTTGGCGATGCCGTTCCAGACGTTGAGGCCGCGGATGTTCACCAGGTTGTAGTGCTCGGGGTCGTAGACGAAGAGGAGGGCGAAGCGCTCGAAGTCGACGGCCGGGGGCAGGGTCGTCACCTCGGCCGCGTAGAGCGACCAGAGCTTCTGGAAGGTGGCCTGGTCGTTGATGATGCCCATGCCCTTGTGCTGCCAGCGCGCGCCGAGCTCCTCGTTGAAGAAGCGCACGGGGATGTCCAGCGTGGTGGCCTCGGCCACGGGGCTTTGGAGGGTGAGGGCCGCCGGGTCGGCGTAGTGCGCGAGGGTCGCCGCGCATCCGGCGCCGAGGAGGGCCGCGCCCAGGGCCGCGATCGTCCAGGCTCGCATGGCGGCGCCCTCAGTGGCGGAAGCTGCGCTGGCCGGTGAAGACCATCGCCACGCCGTGCTCGTTGCAGCAGTCGATGACGTCCCAGTCGCGCAGGGAGCCGCCGGGCTGGACGATGGCGGCGACGCCCTCGCGGATGCCCACCTCCGCGCCGTCGCGGAAGGGGAAGAAGGCGTCGGAGACCATGCAGGCGCCTTTGAGCCCGCCGTTGGTTTCCTTGGCGAAGGCGTCGCAGGCGGCGCGCTTGGCGGCGTCGCCCAGCTCGTTGTAGGGGGCGCCGAAGGCCTCGCGGGCGTGGCGGTCGGCCAGCTTGCGGTAGGCCTTGTCGCGGGCGATCTCGGCCACGCCCACGCGGTCCTGCTCGCCCGTGCCGATGCCGACGGTGGCGCCGTCCTTGACGAAGAGGACGGAGTTGGAGGTGACGCCGCTCTCGACCAGCCAGCCGAAGAGCAGGTCGTCGAGCTCCTTGGCGGAGGGTGCGCGCGCGATGCGGTGGGTGCGCCCCTCCTTGTCCGTCACCTCGGGGAGGATGAAGGCGTCGGCGGCGCGGGCCTCGGGCAGGTAGCTGGTCTGCACGATGAGCCCGCCGTCCATCAGGCTCTTGAAGTCGACGAAACGCTCGGCCGCGTAGGTCTCCAGGCGGGCCATCTCGCCGATCTTCATCACGCGGAGGTTCTTCTTGGCCTGGAAGAGCGCCAGCGCGGCGGGCTCGTAATCCGGCGCCACGACCACCTCGGCGTAGTTGCGCGTGATGAGCTCGGCCGTTTCCCTGTCGCACGTGCGGTTGAGGGCGATGCAGCCGCCGAAGGCCGCCAGGATGTCGGCCTTGTTGGCGCGGTCGTAGGCCTCGGCGAGGGTGTCGCCCTTGGCCACGCCACAGGGGTTGTTGTGCTTGACGATGACGGCGCAGGGGGTGGCCGAGAGGAAGCGCAGGATGTTGAGCGCGTTGTCCGCGTCGGTCAGGTTGATCTTCCCGGGGTGCTTGCCGAACTGCAGCAGCTCTGCGTCCGTCACCAGCCCGCGCCCCGGCAGGATGGTGCGCACGTCGCCCAGCGCCAGGTTCCCGTTCACCAGGCGGTACATCGCCGCCTCCTGGCCCGGGTTCTCGCCGTAGCGCAGGCCCTTGCGCACGCCGTCGATCGTCCAGGAGACCTTTTCGTAGACCAGCGTCTGGCGCTTGCCGCCGTCCACGAAGGAAATCTCCAGCGCGGGCGCGAAATGGTCGTCCATTACCGTCTTGTACGCGGCCTTCAAGTCAACTGCCATGGCTGCTCTCCCGGGGAAGTGGTGCGAAAGGCGGGGGTCGAACCCGCAACCTTTGGCTTCGGAGGCCAACGCTCTATCCAATTGAGCTACAATCGCGCGAAAATAATGAGCTCATCATACCACAATCCCCGCCCACCCCGCAAGCGCCCCCGCCGCGGGGCCCGTGCCGGGCCGGAGGCGGGGGCGCCTCGGCGGTCGCCGGCCCCGGCTTCATCGACAGCCCTCCGCCGCGGGCCCGCGGGTGCCTCACCGCGTGCAGGCCAGCCCCACCGAGACGCTGAGCCCCTGCCGCGGGGCCAGCGGAGGTTTCGGCCGCGGGGGAGACGGGCGCGGGGATTTGTGCTAGAATAGGAGGAATTGTTGAAAGGATTTCGGACATGGACGAAGAGACGCAGGTGAGCCCGGCGGCCGACGCGCGGTTGACGTCAATCAACGTCGAGGAGGAGATGAAGAGCTCCTACATCGACTATTCCATGAGCGTCATCGTGGCGCGCGCCCTGCCCGACGCGCGCGACGGCTTCAAGCCCGTCCACCGCCGCGTGCTCTACTCGATGCACGAGAACAAGAACTTCTTCAACACCCCCTACCGCAAATGCGCCCGCGTCGTCGGCGACGTGATGGGCAAATACCACCCCCACGGCGACGCCTCCATCTACGACACCCTCGTGCGCCTGGCCCAGTGGTTCAGCATGCGCGAGAAGCTCGTCGACGGCCACGGCAACTTCGGCACCATCGACGGCGACGGCGCCGCCGCCGCGCGCTACACCGAGTGCCGCCTGGCCAAGATCTCCAACGAGATGCTCGCCGACATCGAGAAGGACACCGTCGACTTCCTCCCCAACTACGACAACACCACCCAGGAGCCCCGCGTCCTCCCCGCCAAGCTCCCCAACCTCCTCCTCAACGGCTCCCAGGGCATCGCCGTGGGCATGGCCACCAACATCCCCCCCCACAACCTCCGCGAGCTCTGCGACGGCCTCATCCACTTCGTCGCCCACCCCGAGGCCACCGTCGACGAGCTCATGCGCTTCGTCAAGGGCCCCGACTTCCCCACCGGCGCGCTCATCTGCGGCCGCTCCGGCATCGAGGCGATGTACAAGACCGGCCGCGGCTCCATCACCATCCGCGGCGAGGCCCAGGTCATCGAGGAAGGCAAGCGCGAGGCCATCCTCATCACCTCCATCCCCTACATGGTCAACAAGGCCGCCATGGTCTCCAAGATGGCCGAGCTCGTCAAGGCCGGCGTCATCGAGGGCATCGCCGACATCCGCGACGAAACCAGCCTCAAGGACGGCATCCGCGTCGTCATCGAGCTCAAGCAGAACGCCAAGCCCGGCGCCGTCATCCTCAACCAGCTCTACAAGCACTCCGACCTCCAGACCACCTTCGGCGCCAACATGATCGCCCTCGACCACGGGCGCCCGCGCCGCATGAACCTGCGCGACTTCTTCCAGTGCTACGTCGACCACCGCTTCGAGGTCCACACCCGCCGCTGCCGCTTCGAGCTCGCCAAGGCCCAGGAACGCCTCCACATCGTCGACGGCCTCCTCATCGCCCAGGACAACCTCGACGAGGTCATCCACACCATCCGCGACTCCAAGACCAACGACGAGGCCAAAACCCGCCTCTGCCAACGCTTCGGCTTCTCCGACGCCCAGGTCGCCGCCATCCTCGAGATGCGCCTGCGCCAGCTCACCGGCCTCGAGCGCGACAAACTCCTCGCCGAGCAGGCCGAGCTCCGCGCCCGAATCGCCGAGCTCCAGGCCACCCTCGAGGACCCCGCCAAAGTCTTCGCCCTCATCACCAAAGACCTCGAGGACATCAAGGCCGCCTACACCAAGGAAGGCGACCGCCTCACCCAGATCGTCCCCATGGCCGGAGACGTCAACTTCGAGGACCTCGTCGCCGACGAGCCCTGCGTCGTCACCCTCTCCCACCGCGGTTACGTCAAACGCACCCCCCTCACCGTCTACGCCGCCCAGAAACGCGGCGGCAAAGGCAAAAAAGGCGTCCTCATCAAAGACGAGGACTTCATCGAGCGCGTCTACGTCCCCAAAGCCCACGACACCCTCCTCCTCTTCACCGACACCGGCCGCGTCTACGCCGAACGCGCCTTCGAGATCCCCGAGACCGGCCGCACCTCCGCCGGCACCCCCATCGTCAACGTCATCGAAGGCCTCCAAAAAGAGGAACGCATCGTCGACATCCTCGCCATCCGCGGCTTCGACGAGGACAAGGACATCTTCTTCGTCCTCGCCGACGGCACCGTCAAGCGCACCCGCCTGGCCGACTACCGCAACGTCAACCGCCGCGGCATCATCGCCATCAACATCGAGGAAGGCAACGCCCTCATCAAAGTCGCCCTCACCCAACCCGGCGACCTCGCCCTCCTGGCCACCCGCGAAGGCCTCGTCAACAAGTTCCCCGTCGAAGACGTCCGCCGCGTCGGCCGCGGCGCCACCGGCGTCATCGGCATCAAGTTCAAGATCCCCGGCGACCGCGTCTGCGGCTTCGCCGTCCAAGAACCCGGCGCCCAGCTCCTCATGGTCACCGAGAACGGCCGCGGCAAACGCAGCGACTTCGCCGACTTCCCCGTCCACAAACGCGGCGCCATGGGCGTCATCGCCAACCCCCGCGGCAACGACAAAAACGGCAAACTCATCGGCATCGCCGCCGTCAAGGGCGACGAGACCGTCGTCTTCCTCACCACCGCCGGCCTCATGATCCGCACCCGCGTCGGCGAAGTCCCCACCCACGGCCGCACCGCCGCCGGCGTCAAGTTCCTCACCCTCCCCGAAGGCGTCACCCTCGCCACCTTCACCCTCGCCCCCGCCGAGGACGACGAACCCGCCGACGAGAACGCCCCCGAAGGCGACGCCCCCGCCCCCGAGCCCCCGCCCGAGGCCTAAGGCCGCCCCCGGCGCCCCCGAAACGCCCCCACCCGGGGGCGTTTTTTCGTCCCCGTCCCCGCCGCCGGCCCACGACGCGCCGCCCCGCGGCGGGGCGGGATTTGGTATAATGGCGGGCATGATTTGGGTGACCGGGGACAAGCACGGCGAGTTTGAGGAGGTGGCGGATTTCTGCCGCCGCGAGGGGACGCGCCGCGAGGACACGCTCATCGTCTTGGGCGACGCGGGGATCAACTACTTCCAGGACGCGCGGGCGACGGCGCTGAAGCAGCACCTGGCGCAGTATCCCATCACCTTCTTCTGCGTGCACGGCAACCACGAGGCGCGCCCCGAGCGGGTGCGCGGCTATGAGCGGCGCGAGGGCTTCGGCGGCGAGGTGTGGGTGGACCCGCGCTACCCGAACCAGCTCTTCCCCGTGGACGGGGCGCTCTACGAGATCGGGGGGCGGCGGACGCTCGTCGTGGGCGGGGCCTACTCGGCGGACAAGTTCATCCGGATGCGGAACCACTGGGTGTGGTTCGAGGACGAACAACCCTCCGAGGCCATCAAGGCGCGGGCGGAGGCTGCCCTGGCGGCCGCGGGCTGGCGGGTGGACGCGGTGCTCTCGCATACCTGCCCCGAGGGCGTGCTGCCGCCGGGGCGGAAGGAGGCCTGGGAGGCCCGCTTCGGGCCCGTCGACTGGTCCACGGAGCGGTGGCTGCAGGGGCTTCGGGAGCGGCTCGCGTTCCGCCGGTGGTACGTGGGGCACCACCACGTGGACTACGGGGCGGGCGACTTCGTTTTTCTCTACCATCACATCATTCCCTTCGCGTGAAAGGAGGCCAGCGTGGCCGGCGAGTATGTCTTCAACCTGCGGAACGTCACCAAACACCACGAGAAGAAGGTCATCCTGGACGACGTGAACCTCGCCTTCTTCCACGGCGCGCACATCGGCGTCATCGGCGCCAACGGCGCGGGCAAATCCTCCCTCCTCAAGATCCTCGCCGGGCTCGACAAGGATTACATGGGCACCTGCCAGGTGGCCAAGGGCGCCAAGGTGGGCTATCTGCCGCAGGAGCCCGAGCTCGACCCCGAGAAGACCGTGCAGGAATGCGTCATGGAGGGCGTGGCCGAGGCGCAGGCCCTGCTCGAGAAATACGAGGACGTCTGCTGCCGCCTCGACGAGCCCGGCGCGGAGGAGGAGATGGCCCGCCTGCAGGAGCAGATCGACGCCAACGACCTCTGGAACCTCGACCACCAGGTGGAGCTGGCCATGGAGGCCCTCCGCTGCCCCGACCCCGACGCCCTCGCCGGCAAGCTCTCCGGCGGCGAGAAGCGCCGCGTGGCCATGTGCCGCCTGCTCATCTCCAACCCCGACGTCCTCCTCCTCGACGAGCCCACGAACCACCTCGACGCCGAATCCGTCGCCTGGATCGAGGCCTTCCTCAAGAAGTTCAAGGGCACCCTCATCGTGGTGACGCACGACCGCTACTTCCTCAACAACGTCACCGAGTGGATCCTCGAGATGGACGCCGGGCGCACCTACCCCTACAAAGGCAACTACGAGCAGTGGCTCGAGCAAAAGCAGGCCATGATGGCCGCCCAAGCCAAGCAGGCCGAGAGCCGCCGCAAGATGATCCAGCAAGAGCTCGAGTGGATCCACACCAACCCCTCCGGCCGCCGCGCCAAGGGCAAGGCCCGCCTGGCCCGCTACGAGGAGCTCGTCGCCAAACAGGTCGACACCCGCGAGGAAGAGCTCAAGATCCAGATCCCCCCCGGCCCGCGCCTGGGCAACCTCGTCGTCCGCGCCACCGACCTCTCCATGGCCTTCGGCGAGCGCATCCTCTTCGAGCACGTGAACTTCGACCTCCCCCGCGGCGGCATCGTCGGCGTCATCGGCGCCAACGGCGCCGGCAAGACCACCCTCTTCAAGCTCATCACCGGCCAGCTCAAGCCCACCTCCGGCGAGCTCCGCGTCGGCGAGACCGTCGTCCTTAGCTACGTCGACCAATCCCGCGAGGCGCTCGACTCCAACCACACCGTCTACGAGGAGATCACCGGCGGCGGCGACTTCGTCAACCTCGCCGGCAAGGGCCTCATGAACGGCCGCGCCTACTGCTCGCGCTTCAACCTCCGCGGCACCGACCAGCAGAAAAAGGTCGGCGTCCTCTCCGGCGGCGAGCGCAACCGCGTCCACCTCGCCAAACTCCTGCGCTCCGGCGGCAACCTCCTGCTCCTCGACGAGCCCACCAACGACCTCGACGTCGCCACCCTCCGCTCCCTCGAGGAAGGCATCCAGGACTTCGGCGGCTGCGCCGTCGTCGTCAGCCACGACCGTTGGTTCCTCGACCGCATCGCCACCCACATCCTCGCCTTCGAGGGCGATTCCAAGGTCCGCTGGTTCGAGGGCTCCTACTCCGACTACCACGAGATGCGCCGCAAGGAGCTCGGCGACGACGCCGACCGCCCCCACCGCATCAAGTTCCGCCCCGTCCGCCACTGAGAAAGGCCCCGCCCCATGCGCACCGGCATCGGCTTCGACACCCACCGCCTCGTGGAAGGCCGCAGGCTCATCCTCGGCGGCGTGGACATCCCCCACACCCACGGCCTCCTGGGCCACTCCGACGCCGATGTCCTGACGCACGCCATCATGGACGCCCTGCTCGGGGCCGTCGCCGACGGCGACATCGGCCAACACTTCCCCGACACCGACCCCCAATGGGCCGGGGCCGACAGCCTCGCGCTCCTGCGCGCCGTCGTCGCCCGCCTCGCCGCCCAAGGCTGGCGCGTGGGCAACGTCGACGCCACCGTCCTGGCCGAGCGCCCCAAGCTCCTGCCGCACATCCCCGCCATGCGCGAGCGCCTCGCCGCGGCGATGGGCGTGGGGGTGGGGGCGGTCTCCGTCAAGGCCACGACCGTCGAGGGCCTCGGCGCCATCGGCCGGCGCGAGGGCATCTCCGCCATGGCCGTCGCCACCGTCTTCCCGGACGCTTGAGCGGCAAACAAAAAAAAAGGGGGCCCCCGCGAGGCGGGGGCCCTTTTCGTTCGCCGTCGCCTCACAGGCGCCGGGAGGCGTCGAGCTCAAGCTCGAAGAGCAGGTCGTCGCGGCAGACGTCGGCGATGATCTCCTGGGCGAAGGTGGCCGGCAGGCCGTGGTCGGCGAGCCACTTCTGCCAATGGGGGCGATACTCGGGGCGCTTGATGTAGGCGATGGCGCGCGTGGTGTCCTTGAGGGTCATGGCGCGCGTCTCCAGGATGGCCTGCACGACGTCCATCGTCAGGGCGATTTGCTTCTCGGGGTCGCCCACGTGGGCGGTCTCGCCGCCGTAGGCGATGGAGGCGGTGCCGGAGACGAAGACGACGCGGCCCTCGGGGGTGACGACCTCGGCCGCGCGGCTGAAGCTGCTGCGGTAGTCGAGCGCGGAGCATTGGAGGGGGGAGTCGAGCATGGCGCGGGTGACGGCGGCGCCGGCCTTGGGGCGCATGGCGATGGCCGCGGTGACGATGGCCGAGCCGGTGACGTTGGCGCTGCCGATGCCGGTGCTCGCCGGCACGAAGCCGCCGAAGATGCCGCGGCTCTCGAAGAAGGCGTCGCGCACGCGGTTGAGCGCGTCGTACCATTCCAGGAGCCTGTCCATGTAGAGCCAGGTGCGCACGACGTCGTGGAAGTCGAAGCCCTGGCCCTTGAGGATGGCCTCGAGGTTCTCGAAGGCCTGGGCGGCCTGGTCGGCGCGCGGCGCGGCGGGGTCGGTGGGGCCGACGCCCGCGAGCATGACGAAGTCGGCGTGGTCGTCCTCGAAGCGCGAGCCGACGAGGCGCCCGTCGTGGAAGATGGGGTCGACGGCGCCTTTGGCGAGGAAGAGGCGCTGGGCGACGGCGGGCAGGCCGCCGGAGACGGGGTTGCAGAGCCAGAGGGAGGGGACGTCGCCCATCTGCGCGGAGGCGATGGCCTCCGGCGTGCCCCAGCCGCACCGGGCAATCTCGATGCCGTTCGCGGAGGCTTCAAGGGTGGGCCAGAGCGTGCCGTTGAGGTTGGTCAGCATGGTTGGGGCGCTCCTGGGTCAGAGGGAGAGGATGTAGAGCTCCAGATCCTTGAGCTCCTGCTCGGTGAGGTCGGAGGTGATGCCGTGCTGGTCGGCGGGGTTCCACGCCTTGAGCACGGCGAGCATGTCGGCGGCGCGGCCGTCGTAGAGGTAGGGCGCGGTGCGCCAGACCTCGCGGAGGGTGGGCACGTCGAACTCCTGGCCCAGCTCGTCGCGGGTGCCGAGGCCGAGGTCGTAGAGCTTGGACTTCGCGCCGTCCTCGGGGTCGACGGCGGCGGTGAAGTAACGGTCGGGCAGATGGCAGCTGGCGCAGTCGGCCTTGTTGGGGTCCATGAAGAGGGCCTTGCCGCGGGCGATGGCCTCGGCGTTCTCGGGGCGGTCATAGGGGGAGGCGACGGGCTTCATGCCCATGACGTAGGCGTCGATGCACTTGGCGTCTTCCTCCGCGGCGTCGTAGAACTGGATGTGGTGGAAGCCGGCGCGGTTGCAGTGGAACATGTCCTTGCGGATGCCGGTGATCATGGTGGGCGGCGTCCAGCGCGAGAGGTAGAGGCTCTTGGTCTGCTTGGGGTTGCCGATGCCGTCGTTCATGAGGTCCCAGTTCAGGCCGTCGACGCGGCCGTCGGGGTGGCAGCTGGCGCAGCTCTGCCACAGCTGGAAGCATTTGGTGCCGTCGTTGAAGAGCATCTCGCCGCGCAGGACGGGGTCTTTGGAGAGGTCGATGAGCGCGCCGTTGAGGGCGTGGGTCGTGGGCTTGACCACGCGCTCCTTGAAGGGGATCTCCACCAGCGCGTCGGCGAAGTGGCAGACGACGTAGGCCTTGTCGTCGGTGGCGACGATGCCGCGCGGCCCGTCGGGCTCCACCGAGACCCGGAAGCGGATGCCCGAGAGGAAGGAGAGGTCGTTGTGCACCTCGGCGGCGGAGCGGGTGACGGCGGTGACCTGCTCGCCGGCGGCGGCCTGGGCGAGGCGCTCGTGCAGCTTGGCGCGGTCGATGACGTTCACGTCGCGCGAGCCGGCATGGGCGACGACGAGGGTCTTGCCGTCGGGCGAGACGCTGACGCCCCAGGGGTTGGCCGCGCCCAGATCCACGTCGTCGAGCAGCACGGTGTTCACGTAGGCGCCCGTCTCGCCGTCGAAGATGGAGAGCGCCGCGGTGTTCATCCAGCCGCGCTCGAGCTGGGTGGTCGGCAGCTGGTAGCGCGCCTGGGTGTGGGTGAGGTAGACGAACTTGCCGTCGGGCGAGGCGGCGATGCCGCGCACGCCGGTGGAGCCGTCGGGCAGGTGGACGTTGTCCAGCACCTTGAAGCTCGCCGCGTCCACCACGGTGACCTTGGCGGCCACGTACTTCACCGGCTCGGCCGCGTCCGCCGGGAGCATGTTGATGACGAAGAGCAGCTTGCCGTCCTTGCCCAGAGCGCAGCCGTTGGCCTCGCGCACCGCCGGGGCCGTCGCCAGCAGCTCAAGCGTCTTGGCGTCGTACTTCTGCACGTTGTTGTCGAAGCGGTTGCAGACGTAGACAGACTTCCCGTCGGGCGAGACGGTCGGCGTCATCGGGCAGTTTCCCGTCACCACGAAGGCGCCGTCCTGGCGGTAGAGCCGCCCCGCGTTGCCGTCGTCGGCGGTGTAGAAGACCGTGCCGTCGGGGGCCGCCGTCGCGCCGGTCACGGGGAGCGGCGTCTTCGTCTTGAACAGCCCCAGGAAGCCGCCGCTCTCCTTCACCGCCTCGTAGGCGCGCAGCTCCTTGCCCCGGAAGTCGCGCACGGAGGCCCGCCCCGCGCCCTTCTCGCCCACGAGCAGCGCCTCCCCGCCGGGCATCAGGCAGAGGGTCTCGGGCAACAGATACTCGGCGCGGGCCGCCACGGCGAACCCGAGCAGACAGGCGACAATCAGCAGGTGCTTCATCGTGTGTCCTCCAACGACTTTCATGACGATAGTCTACCACATCCCGCCCCGGGAACTCAACCGCCCCGCCCCGCCGCGCGGCGCGCCGGTTGTGCTACAATGGGCGGCATGGGAACGAAGGGCCGACTGCTGTTGCACACCTGTTGCGGCGTTTGCGCGTCGCACTGCCTGCGCGTGGCGCGCGCCGACGGCTGGGAGCCGGTGCTCTTTTTCTTCAACCCCAACCTCTTCCCGCACGAGGAGTACCTGCGGCGCAAGGCCGCGGCCGAGCGGCTGGCGCGCGCCGAGGGCGTCGCGCTGGTGGAGGACGCGCCCGACCACGCGGCCTGGCGCGAGGCCGTGGCCGAGGGCTTCGAGGGGTGCCGGGAGGGCGGGGAGCGGTGCGCGCGCTGCTTCCGCTTCTCGCTGGCGCGCGCGGCCGCGCGGATGGGGGCGCTGGGGTGCGCGGCCTTCACGACGAGCCTGACCGTCTCGCCGCACAAGCGCAGCGCGCTGATCCATGCCATCGGGCGGGAGGTGGGCGGGGGGGCCTTCGTGCCTTACGACTTCAAGAAACGGAACGGTTTCCTGGAATCCAACCGCCGCGCGGCGGAGTTGGGGCTGTATCGTCAGGTCTACTGCGGGTGCGAGTTCTCCATGCGCCACCGCGAGCCCTTCAACGTGGCCATCCTGGGCCTGGGCTACCGCGGCGGCGTCTACGCGCGCTGGGCGCTCGCCCATCCCGGCGACCTGCGGGTGACGGCCGTGGCCGAGCCCGACCCCGCGCTCCGCGCCGCCTGGGCCGGGCGCCTCGCCCTCCCGCCGGGGGCCGCCTTCGCCGATTGGCGCGAGGCGCTCGAGGCCCCGGGGCTGGAGGGGGCCATCGTGGCGTTGCCCGACCGCCTGCACTTCCCGGCGGCGGAGGCCGCGCTGGCGCGGCGGCTGCACCTGCTGCTGGAGAAGCCCGTGGGGGCGACGTGGGAGGAGTGCGTGGGGCTGGACGCGGCGGTGCGCGAGAGCGGCCGCCTGGTGCAGGTGGGGCACATCCTGCGCTTCACGCCCTATTACGCGAAGATCGCCGCGCTCATCCACGGCGGCGCGCTCGGGCGCCTGGTGAGCATCCGCCACCTGGAGCCGGTGGGCTACCGCAAGGCCGCGCACGCCTTCTGCCGCGGCCCCTTCGGCCACACCGCCAAGACCACGCCGATGATCGTGCAGAAGTGCAGCCACGACTTCGACCTCTTCGCCTGGTGGGTCGGCCGGCGGTGCGTCTCGGCCCAATCCTTCGGCGCGCTCAGCCACTTCCGCCCGGATCGCGCGCCCGCCGGCGCCGCGGCGCGGTGCCTTGACTGCCCCGCCGCCGTCGAGCGCGCCTGCCCCTATTCCGCCGTCAAGCTCCTGCGCGAGGGGCGCGACCTCCATTACGCCCTGCCCGACGCCTCCCCCGCCGCCATCGAGGCCCAGCTCCGCCAAGGCCCCTACGGACGGTGCGTCTACGCCTGCGGCAACGACGCGGTGGACCATCAGATCGTGACGTTGCTCTTCGAGGGCGGCGTCACCGCCCAGCATTGCATGGAGAGCTACACCTGGGGCCGCGACCGCGAGACCCACGTCTTCCTCACCGACGGCGAGATCGTCGGGAACGCCCGCACCCTCGACGTCTACCGCTTCTCCGACCGCTCCCACACCCGCTGGGACGCCGCGCTCGACACCGGGGGCGCCACGCACGAGAGCGGCTACGTCCTCGGCAACGACGGGCTCCTGCGCGATTGGGTGCAGACCCTGCGCACCCTGCCGCCCGCCTATTACGCCGAGCGCTTCCACGCGAGCATCCAGGCCCACGCCATGGCCTTCGCCGCCGAGGCCTCGCGCCTCTCCGGCGGGGATCCCGTGCCCATCGCCACGCTGTGAGCTCAGCCCTCGGCAAGGGGGCAGCAGGCGCAGGAAAGGGCGGGGTTGGCGCAGAAGTCGGCGTAAATCTGGAGGAGGCCCTGCTGGCGCAGGCCGTCCTTGGGGAGGCCGTCGAGCGCGCCGGAAAGGCGGTGCCACACCTCGCGCATGGGCTGGGAGACGTCCTCGCCCGGCAGGGCGCGCAGACGCTCCGCCCCGAGGGTGCCCAGGGCGATGCGGTACGGCACGAAGAGGTTGGTGACGATGGCGTTGGCGCGGGCCGCGCCGATGGGCGCGCCCTTCAGCGAGAGGGCCTCGCAGAGGTGGCAGGAGGCCTCGGAAAGGGCCCGGGGCAGCGTGTCCAGCGGCGCCTCCAGCAGCGCGCCGGCGTGGTGGAGGAGCCCGACCGCGCCGGCCAGCCTGCGGAAGGGGTGGTTCTGCGGGCGCATCGCGCGGAAGTCCCATTCATAGGGGCGCAGGGGCGGCGGGAAGCCGCTCTCCCACCACAGATCCCACAGCGCGCGCCGATCTTCCTTCAGCAGGCCGCCGACGCCCGCGAGGACGGCGAAGCGCCGCAGGGTGGGGAGGCTCTCCAGCCGCGCGAAGGGCACCTCCCGCGCCAGCCTGCGGAAGGGTGCGGCGTTGCGGCCGTAGCCCATCGCGCCGAGGAGGCCCTCGTAGAAGGCCTGGAAGGGGTCGCCGGCCTGGAGCGCTTGGGCGAAGGCGCGGCTTTTGGCCAGGAGGCGGTGGGCCCCGGCGGCGGACAGGAGGCGGTCGCGCGCGCCGGGCTCGGCCTCCAGCCTGGCGCGGCAGGGGCGCGGCCCGGGCTCGGGCTGGGGCAGGGCGGCGAAGTCGAAGGGCCCCTCGCGCTCGGCGAAGGGGCGCAGGGCCAGGGTGGGGACGGCGGGGGGGAGGGTCTTGGCCGCGGGGTCGGGGGCCCAGGTGACGTGGAGGATGACGCCGGCGTAGGCCGGGTCGGCGGCGTGGCCGTGGGCGTCCCAATCGGCCGGGCGCAGGTGGAGCTCGACGTCGCCGCGGCGGAGGGCGCCGCCGAAGGAGAGGAGGGCGTCGCGGAAGTCCGGGCCGGGGGCGTGGTTCCAGCGGCCGGGGTCGAGGACTTCCACGGGGGTGCCGTCGGGGAGGGCGAGGTCTTTGGGGCGGCGGTCGCTCTGCCAGAGGGCCTGGAGGCGCGCCTCGCCGGGGCAGCCGGGCTCGGCGAGGGCATCCGCGCGGCGGAGGCGCGCGGCGTAGGGCCCGGCGAGCGTGGCGAGGTCCGCGGCCATCAGAAGAAGCGTTTGCGGGAGAAGAAGACGACGGTGACGAGGACGAGGAGCGCGGCGATGCCGGCGATGGCGGCGAAGCCCCAGGGGCCGCCGTGGGCGAAGGGCAGCCAGGTGTTCATGCCGAAGATGGAGGCCAGGAGCATGGGCACGGTGAGGACGATGGTCATGGAGGTGAGGAACTTCATGACGTTGTTGAGGTTGTTGCTGATGATGGAGGCGAAGGCGTCGAGGGTGCCGGTGAGGATGTTGCTGTGGATGGAGGCCATCTCGAGGGCTTGCTGGTATTCGACGCGCACGTCCTCGAGGACGTCGAGGTCGTCCTCGTCGATGTCGAGCTGGCGGGTGGTGCGGATGCGCGAGAGGAGGATGTCGTCGGCCTTGAGCGAGGTGGTGAAGTAGACGAGGGATTTCTCGATGTTGAGCAGGCGCATGAGGCCTTCGTTGGAGATGGATTCGTGGAGTTCCTGCTCGACGAGGTCGGCGCGCTGGCGGATGTCGCGCAGGTAGCGCAGGTAGAGGATGGCCGCGTGCCAGAGGAGGTGGAAGGTGAAGCGGAACTTCTGCTCGGGCGGGCAGACGCGCCGGATCTGGTCGAGGAAGGAGGCGGCGATGGGGGTGGGGCGGTTGCAGACGGTGATGACGGCGTTGGAGGTGTGCACCACGCCCAGCGGCAGGGTGTTGAAGGGGTGGAGGTTCTCGTTGGGCTCGTGGTAGGGCACGTGCACGACGATGAGCACCGTGCCGTCGTCGTCCACGTCCAGGCGCGGCCGCTCGTCGCGGTCGAGCGGGTCGGAGAGGAACTCGCGCGAGACGCCCGTCAGCGTCTGCACGCGCAGGATCTCCTCCGAGGAGGGGTCGGCCAGGTTGATCCAGCACGGCCCGTCCGGCGTCACCACCTCGCGCAGGCTGCCGTCCACCCACTGATAGATCGAAAGCATCTCACTGCCCTCCCGCTTCGCCCAGCACCTTGCGCCGCAGGGCGAGCTCGTAATCCTTTGGCTTGTGCGCCGAGACGAAGGCGTAGCCCTTGAACACCCACAGCTTCCGCAGGCGCATCATCCCCACCAGGATCCGTGCCCGGCTCTGCGGGAAGCCGCCGGGGCCGTCGTCGAACCCCCCGTGCCCGTTATAGTAATGGCGGTAATAGTGCTTGTACACCGAGGAGAGGTCGGAGACCCACAGCAGCCGCTTCACCCAGCGCGGGAACCACCGGCAGATCCGCACGCCTGACTGGAAATCCACCAGCCCCGGGCGATTCCCCGGCAACACCATCACGTTCTTCGCGTTCCGCGAGTCCAAGTGCGCCACCCCGCGCCGGTGCATCGCGCAGATCAGCCGCTCCAGCTTGAAGAAGAACGACGTCGGCAGGTTCCCCAGCCGCTCCGCCGCCGCCCGCTGGTTCCTGTCCCCCAACGACATCCCCTCCAAAAACGCCATCCCGAAGGCATAGGCGTCCACCCGGAAGACCCGCTGCGGCACCCCCTCCAGCCCCTCCAACGCCTTCAGCAGCCGATACTCGTGCCCGATCATCCACCGCCCCCACGTCCAGCGGATCCACCACGGGCTCTTGCGGAAATCCTTGACGACGAACGCCCCCTCGGGCGTCTCCACCCGCCACACGCGCGCGTTCCCCGCCCGCCCCTTGCTCAGGCAGACGGCCCCGCCGCGCTCCCAACTCGCTCTCGTGATGCCAAACGCCATGCTCTCGCTTCCTTTCCCCCCATTGTACCACAACCTCACCGTCCCCCCGCAACCCCGCCCCCAAACAAAAAGCTCCCGGCCAAACGGCCGGGAGCCCTTGGGGGCCGAAAGACCCTTACGCCCGGCGGCGGAGCGCCACCCCCGCCACGCCCAGCGCCAGCAACGCCAGCGCCGTCGGCTCGGGCAGCACCTCCGCGCGGTAGGCGTTTTGGATGAGGCCGACGCCGCTGACGTCGTAGAGGTTGGCGGTGATGTCGTCGACCGACGTGATCGTGCTCGGATCCGTGGTGTTCACGAAGTAGACCGTGAACGTGTCGGCCGTCGTGGCGTCAAACCCCTCGAAGTCGAAGGCGATGAAGCCCTTGTCGTTCGTGCCCGGATAGGCGTGGTTCGTGTCGCCGCCGTTGCCGCCGAACTGCGTCAGCGTCGCGGTGGAGGTCGCGACGATGGCGTTGTCCTTGACGACGACCGCGCCAATCTGCTTGGAATCATCCGTGCCCCAATTGCCCTCAGACCAGATGCCGAAGGCCAGGTTGATGACGGAGTAGGTCTCCCCCGCCGTCACCTCAAAGGGCGCGGCGGTGGCGTTCTCGATGTCGCCGGCGAAGCTGGTCAGGCTCCCGAGCGAGACCGAGACGCCGGTGGAGAGCGAGCTGATTTGCTGTTGGGCCGGGGAACCCGGATAGCTCGTCCAGCCGACCGTCACCGCTTGGGCGCCGAGGGCGAGGGCGGCGAAGGCCGCCGTGAGAAGTGTCTTCTTCATGTGTCTGCGTTTCTCCTTTCCCGCCCCACCGGAAACCGAAGGGAACCGGGGCGGGAAAGACAGGGGCCCCTTCGGCTGTCGCGCCACAGACACGCGCCCGTGTGCGCCATCGCGCCCCACGCGCCAGGCCATAAAAAGGCGCACCGCCTTTCATGTGTTCACAGAAGGCCCTGAGAAGCCCGACTACCACACATGCAAGGCAGGTGCGCCCAAACGGAACGCACCTTGCCGAACACGTCGCGTAGTCGAAAAGTTCTCAGGTTTTCTGTGAGCGACCTGTCCGCGCAAAGCGCAAACGTGACGAAGGCTCTCCCTTCGCGTGCCAATAAGATAATACAAAACCGGGGGCCTGCGCAAGCCCTTTCTCGGCGCCGCGGGGCGGCCGGGTTGTGATATAATCCCCGGCCCTATGAGCGAGACTTTCGACTGGGCGATGTTGCGGGGGCGGGCGCGGGTGGCGCGCGCCATCCGGGACTTCTTTGACGCGCGGGGGTTCCTGGAGGTGGAGACCCCCGTGCGCATCCCCGCCCCGGCGAACGAGGCCTTCCTGGAGCCCCCGCCCTCGGGCGGGCGCTGGCTGCGCACCTCGCCCGAGCTGCACATGAAGCGGTTGCTTGCCGCCGGCTCGGGCCCGATTTACCAGATGGGCCCCTGCTTCCGCGCGAACGAGCGCGGCCGCCGGCACAACCCGGAGTTCACCCTGCTGGAGTGGTATCGCCCGGGCGCGGGCATCGCGGCGCTCTACCGGGACGTGGCGGACCTGGTCTCCGCCGTCCTCGGCCGGCCCCACGTCCCGCGCGTCTTCCGCGTGACCGACCTTTACCGCGAGGTCGCCGGCTGGGATCCCTTGGCGGCCTGGGACGAGGATCGCTTTGACGAGGACATGGCGCTGAAGATCGAGCCCGCGCTCCCCCGCGAGGGTCTTGTCTACCTCGTCGACTACCCCGCCCCCGCGGCGGCGCTGGCCCGCCTGGACCCCGCCGACCCGCGCGTGGCCGAGCGCTTCGAGGCCTACCTCGGCGGCATGGAGATCGCCAACGGCTACGGCGAGCTGACCGACGCGGCCGAACAGCGGCGGCGCTTCGAGGCGACGATCGCCATGCGCCGGGCGCGCGGCCTGCCCACCTACCCGCTCGACGAGCCTTTCCTGGAGGCCCTGCCCCGCCTGCCGCCCACGGCGGGCATCGCGCTGGGCGTCGACCGCCTGGCGATGGTGGCCGCGGGCGCCACGGACATCGCGCAGGTGCGGCCTTTCTGCGACCGTTGAGGAGGTTCTTTTATGGCAGACGACATCGTCATCACCGGGGCGCGGCAGAACAACCTGAAGAACATCGACGTGCGCATCCCGCGCAACTCGCTCACCGTCATCACCGGCCTCTCGGGCTCGGGCAAGAGCTCGCTGGCCTTCGACACGCTTTACGCCGAGGGCCAGCGGCGCTATGTCGAGAGCCTCTCGGCCTACGCGCGGCAGTTCCTCGACCAGCTGCAGAAGCCCGACGTGGAGCGCATCGAGGGGTTGTCGCCGGCCATCTCCATCGAGCAGCGCGCCAGCGGCAGCAACCCGCGCTCCATCGTCGCCACCGTCACCGAGACGCACGACTACCTGCGCTTGCTGTGGGGCAACGTCGCCCACGCCCACTGCCCCAAGTGCGGCAAGGAGGTCCACCCCCAGAGCGCCGAGCAGATCGTCGACCGCCTGCTGGCGCTGCCCGAGGGCACGAAGCTCATCCTGCTGGCGCCGATCGTCCGCGGGCGCAAGGGCCGCCACGAGGAGGTGCGCGAGCTGATGCTGCGCCAGGGCTACGCCCGCGCCCGGGTGGACGGGCAGATGGTGGAGGTGGAGGGGGAGTGGCCGGAGCTCGACAAGAAGTGCCCGCACCGCATCGACGCGGTGATTGACCGGGTCGTCGTCAAGGAGGGCCTGCGCGGCCGCCTCACCGACAGCGTGGAGCAGGCCCTGCGTGTGGCCGACGGCCTGGTGGAGGCGCAGGTCGTCGGCGGGGAAAGCACGCTGTACTCCGAGAAGAACGCCTGCGCCGACTGCGGCATCTCCTTCGAGGCGCTCAAGCCGCGCTCCTTCTCCTTCAACTCGCCCTACGGCGCGTGCCCCGCCTGCTCGGGCCTCGGCGCGCTGATGGTCTTCGACGAGGATCTCGTGGTGCCCGACAAGTCCAAGCCCCTGCGCGAGGCCATCGTGGGCTGGCGCCGCGGCGGGCACCACCTGCTGATGTACTACAACTGGCTGCTCTACGCCTTCGCGGAGTACTGCGGCGTGGACCTCGACACGCCCTTCGACAGGCTCCCGCGCAAGTTCCGCGACGAGCTCATGAACGGCACCGGCGCGCGCAGCGTCCAGCTCGCCTACGTCATCAAGGGCGTGCTCAACCACACCGACAAGCCCTTCGAGGGCGTCCTCCCCAACCTCCGCCGCCGTTACGCCGAGTGCGACAACGACGAGACGCGCGAGACGCTCAGCCAGTTCCTCGCCCCCCAGCGCTGCCCCGACTGCGCCGGCGCGCGCCTCCGCCCCGAGAGCCGCGTGGCGACCGTCGGCGGGCGGACGCTGCCGGAGGTGATGCGCCTGCCCGCGCGCGACGCGCTGGCCTTCTTCGACGCGCTGGCCGCGGGCGCCGAAAGCCCCCTCGTGCCCGAGCCGCTCGCCCCGCACGAGCGCACCGTCGCGGCGGACATCCTCAAGGAAATCCGCAAGCGCATCGCCTTTTTGGTGGACGTGGGGCTCGACTACCTCTCGCTCGACCGCGAGAGCGCCACCCTCTCCGGCGGCGAGATGCAGCGCATCCGCCTGGCCTCGCAGATCGGCTCGGGCCTCGTGGGCGTGCTCTACGTGCTCGACGAACCGACCATCGGCCTGCACCCGCGCGACAACGAGCGCCTCATCGACATGCTCCACCGCCTCCAGCGCCGCGGCAACACCGTCGTCGTCGTCGAGCACGACGAGGAGATGATCCGTCGCGCCGACTACATCGTCGACATCGGCCCCGGCGCGGGCTCGCAGGGCGGCCAGGTGGTCTACCAAGGCCCCGCCAAGGGCCTCCCCAAGTGCAAGGCCTCGCTCACCGCCGATTACCTCACCGGGCGCAAGGCCGTGCCCATCCCCGAGCGCCGCAAGCCCGGCAAGGCCTGGCTGACCCTCGAGGGCTGCACGCAGAACAACCTGCGCGACCTCACCGTGCGCCTGCCGCTGGGGTGCTTCGTCTGCGTCACGGGCGTCTCTGGCTCGGGCAAGTCCACCCTCGTCGACGACATCCTCAAGCGCGCGCTCGCGCACCATTTCTACGGCTCGCGCGAGCCTGCCGGGCGCCACCGCCGCATCCTCGGCCTCAAGCACCTCGACAAGATGATCGAGATCGACCAATCGCCCATCGGGCGCACGCCGCGCTCCAACCCCGTCACCTACACCGGCTGCTTCACCGCCATCCGCGAGCTCTTCGCCCAGACCCCCGCCGCCAAGATGCGCGGCTACAAGCCCGGCCGCTTCTCCTTCAACGTCAAGGGCGGCCGCTGCGAGGTCTGCCAGGGCGACGGCATGAAGCGCCTGGAAATGCACTTCCTCCCCGACGTCTACGTCCCCTGCGAGCAGTGCGGCGGCGCGCGCTACAACCGCGAGACGCTCGAGGTGCGCTACAAGGGCAAGACCATCGCCGACGTCCTGGACATGACCGTCTTCGAGGCCCTCGACTTCTTCGCCCCCATCCCCGCCGTCGCCAACAAGCTCGCCACCATCGCCGAGGTCGGCCTGGGCTACATCAAGCTCGGCCAATCCGCCACCACCCTCTCCGGCGGCGAGGCCCAGCGCATCAAGCTCGCCGCCGAGCTCTCCAAGCGCGCCACCGGCAAGACCCTCTACATCCTCGACGAGCCCACCACCGGCCTCCACTTCGCCGACGTCCACAAGCTCCTCTCCCTCCTCCTGCGCCTCCGCGACCAAGGCAACACCGTCGTCGTCATCGAGCACAACCTCGACGTCATCAAATCCGCCGACTGGATCCTCGACCTCGGCCCCGAGGGCGGCGACCGCGGCGGCACCCTCGTCGCCGAAGGCGCGCCCGAGGCCGTCGCCCAAGTCCCGGCCTCCCACACCGGCCGCTTCCTCGCCCCTCTCCTTCGCCCCAAAGCCTGACTGCCGCCCCCCGGGCGGGCGCGCCCCGGGCTTGCTTTTTTGGGGCGCGGTGGTAAAATGCGCGGGCCGAAAGGAACCTCCATGCGCCGTTACCATCCGAACCTTGTGCGGCAATGCCTGCTGCTGACGGGCGGCCTGGCCCTCGCGGGGCTGGGCGTCGCGCTCACCACGCGCGCGGGGCTGGGCACCTCGCCCATCTCCTCGCTCCCCTACGTCTTCACCTTCTTCACGCCGCTCACCTTCGGGATGGCGACCTTCGCGGTGAACATTCTCTTCGTGCTGGGGCAGGTGGCGCTCCTGGGGCGGGGCTTCCCGGCGCTCCAGTACGCGCAGCTGGGCGTGGTGCTCGTCTTCGGGGTGTTCATCGACCTGGGGATGTGGGTGGGCGGGCTGTGGGTGCCGGAGGCCTACTGGGGGCGCGTGGCGGAGGTGCTGGCGGGCAGCGCCGTTCTGGCCGCGGGCATCGCCCTGCAGATCCATGCCGACCTGCTGTTCAACCCCGGCGAGGGGCTGGTCAAGGCCCTTTGCCGCGTCACCCGCGCCCGCTTCGCGTGGACGAAGATGTGCTTTGACGTCAGCCTCGTGGCCTCGGCCCTGCTCCTCTCCCTGCTCATGCTCCACGCCGTGCGCGGCCTGCGCGAGGGGACGGTGCTGGCGGCCTTCGCCGTGGGGCTTTGCCTGCGCTGGCTGGTGCCCCTGTTCAGGCCCGTCCGCCGCTGGCTGTTCGCCTGAGGGCGTCGGCGTGGTATAATCTGCCCCATGGAAAGCATCTATCTCATCGGCATTGGCGGCGTGGGCATGAGCGCCCTGGCGCAGGCCTTCCTGGATAAGGGCTGGCGCGTGGGCGGCTCCGACCGCCTCCTGGGCCTGGGGCAGGAGACGCCGACGCTCGCCACCCTCCGGCGCGGGGGGGCGGCGCTCTTCCCGCAGGACGGCAGCGGCGTCGGCCCCGGCACGACCGTCGTCTACTCCACCGCCATCGAGCCTGACAACCCGGACCTTGCCCGGGCCCGCGCGCTGGGCCTGCGCACGCTCCACCGCAGCGAGGCGCTGGCGGCGCTGGCGGCGGGCCACGAACTCGTCGCCGTCACGGGCACCTGCGGCAAATCCTCCGTCACCGCGCTCCTGGGCCACCTGCTGGCGGCGTGCGGGCGCGACCCCTTCGTCGTCAACGGCGCGGAGACCATCGGGTGGGACGCCGGCGGCGCGCGCGTCGGCTCCGTCCGCCCCTCGGCGGATCCGCGTGGACTGATGGTCGTCGAGGCCGACGAATCCGACAAGTCGCTCCTGGCCCTCTCGCCCACGCACGTCATCGTCACCAACGCCTCGAGCGACCACTTCCCCAAGGCCGAGGCCGAGGCCCTCTTCGCCGCCTTCAAGGCCAAGGCTCCCGGCGTCGTCCTCGACGCCTCCGGCGCGCCCACGCCCCCGGCGCACACGGCGGGGTGGGGGACGCGCTTCGACTGGCGCGGCCGCGCGTGGGCCCTGCCCCTGCCCGGCGCGCACAACGTGGCCAACGCCAGGCTTGCCCTTGAGATGGCCCTCGCCCTGGGGTGCGGCGAGGACGACTTGGCCGCGGCGCTGGGCACCTTCCGCGGCGTCCGCCGCCGCCTGGAGCGTGTGGGCGACTGCGCCGGCGCGTGCGTGGTGGACGACTACGCGCACAACGTGGAGAAGCTCGCCGCCGCCTGGGCCACCCTGGCCGAGGCTTTCCCCGCCGGCGTCTTCGCCGTCTGGCGGCCCCATGGCTACGCGCCCCTGCGCAAGCTCTTGGACGGCCTTGCGGCGATGTTCAACGCCGCCGTGCGCCCCTGCGACCGGCTCCTGCTCCTGCCCGTCTACGACGCCGGCGGCACCACCGACCGTTCCCTCAACAGCGACGCCCTCCTGGCGCGCCTCTCCTGCCCCGCCGAGCTTGTGCCCGACCTTGCCGCCGCCGAGGCCCGCCTCCACGCCCTGGCCCGCCCCGGCACGGCGCTCGTCACCTTCGGCGCGCGCGACCCCGGCCTCCCCGCCCTGGCCCGGCGCCTGGCCGGCCAGCCAACCGACTAACCCGCCTCCTCTCTATGCTCCAAGCCTTTCTCCATCAGTTTCTTGACATCTGGCTGGACATGGCCCCGTGGTTGCTCGTGGGCTTCGCGCTGGCCTTCCTCATCTCCGCCTTCCTCAACGAAGGGTGGATGCGTCGGCACCTCGGCGGCCCCGGCTGGCGGCCCATCGTCAAGGCCTCGCTCCTGGGGTTGCCGTTGCCCATCTGCTCGTGCGGCGTGCTTGTGGTGGGGCTGGCCCTGCGCCGGAACGGCGCGCGTAAGGCCCCCGTCTGCGCCTTCCTCGCCTCCACCCCCCAGGCCGGCACCGACGCGCTGCTCGTCAGCTGGCCCCTCCTGGGCCCCTTCCTCACCCTCGTGCGCTTTGTGGGCGCGGTGCTCGCGGGGCTGGCGGCCGGCGCCTTCGTGCGCTGGTTCGGCGTCGCCCAGCCCCCGTCCCACGAGGCGCCCGACCTGGGGCCCGACTGCGCCGGCCTCTGCGCCTGCCATCACCACGACCCCGACCACCCGCACCACCCTGGCGAGCCCCATCACCACGAGCATGCCGACCGGCGCACCCGCCTGCGCGACGCCGCGCGCTACGCCTTCGTCCACCTCCCCGGCGAACTCGCCGGCCTTCTCTTCGTGGGCGTCGCCGTCGCCGCGGCCATCGGCGCGCTCATTCCCGAGGATGCCCTCTCCGGCCTTTCCCTCCCCGCGGCCTACCTTCTGGCCGTGCTCATCGGCATCCCCACCTACGCCTGCTCGCTGGCCATCGTCCCCGTCGCCGCCGGGCTCATCGCCGCCGGGCTTTCCCCCGGCGCGGCCTTTGTCTTCATGGCCTGCGCGCCCACCACGCACGTCGCCGCGCTCTTGGTGCTGGGGCGGGCGTTCGGCTGGCGCACGGCGGGCGCCTTCGTCGCCGCCGTCGTTGCCGTGGCCGTGCTGGTCGGGCTGGCCATCGACTTCCCCCTCGCCGGGCTCGTCCACGTCCCCGGCCTCACCGACCACGCGCACGCGCACGGCCACGCCCTGGGGCTTCTCTTCCTCGTCCCCCTGGCCCTTCTCCTCCTCAACGGCCTCTTTCGTATCCACCGTCCTGCCCGCTGACCTTCCGGGCACGGCGTGAAAAGCGGGGAAAGCGCTCCCCGCTTTTTGCTATCATACGGGCACGCGATGGGAAAGCCGTCGCTACTTGCGCTTTGCGCAAACAGGTTGCCTGCTTGAAACTTGGAACCTTTCTTTGTCTGGGCACCGTGTTTGGCGGGCGCGCCGCATTCGGCGCGCTCCCTTTCACGTATCCGGACAGGGTTTGTTCCAAGACCTCAAGCAGATACGAGAGAGGGAGCGTGTTTTATGGTTGCGGCCGATGAGGCGAAAGAGAGAAGGAAGAGCGTGCTGTTCCTGCTGGGCGTCTGGGGCGTCGGCGGGGTGGAGCGCGTGACGGTGACGCTGGGGAAGGCCCTCGCGGCGCGGGGGTGGCGGGTGACGATTGTGGCGTTCCGCTTCGATGACCGGGCGTTGCTGGAGGGGTTGCCGCCCGAAATCATGGTGAAGGAATTGGCCTTCCCCGCAAACTCGACGGCGAACGCGAAGGCCCTGCGGGCGCTCTTCCTGGCGCGCGAGGTGGGGGTGGTGGTGAACCAGTGGTGCCTGCCGTGGGGCGTGACGCGCCTCCTGCGGCGGGCCGGGCGCGGGTTGGGCGTCGGGCTCGTCTCCGTGCTCCACAACATCCCGGACAACAACGGCCGCATCGCCGCCGTGCGGGGGCCCGCGCGCTTCCTGTGGCGGCTCCTTTCCGGGCTGAGCCTGCGGGCGGTTTATCGGGGGAGCGACGCCTTCGTGGTGCTCTCGAAGCGTTTCGAGCCAATCTTCCGGCGGATGACGGGGCTGGCGTTCACGCCGCGGCTGCGCACCATCGGCAACCCGCTCACCCTCGCGCCCGCCGCGCCTGCGCCGAAGGAGGATGTCCTGCTCTACGTGGGGCGGCTGGAGGAGACGCAAAAGCGCGTCTCGCGCGTGCTCGGCGCGTGGCGCCTCCTGGCCCCGCGCTTTCCCGGGTGGCGGCTGGAAATCGTGGGCGACGGCCCCGACCGCGCGGCGCTGGAGGCGCAGGCCGCCGACCTGCCGCGCGTGGCCTTCCACGGCTTCCGCGCCCCCGCGCCCTTCTACGCCAAGGCCAAGCTCCTGCTCCTGACCTCCGACTTCGAAGGCTTCCCGCTTGTCTTGCCCGAGGCGATGGCCGCCGGTTGCGTGCCCGTCGCGCTCGGCACCTACCCGGCGGTCTACGACGTCGTGCGCGGCACCAACGGCGTGGTCGTGGCCCCGCCCTTCGAGGCCGAGGGCTTCGCGCGGGTGGTGGGTGACCTCATGGCCGCGCCGGCGGTCCTCGGCGGCATGGCCGGCGTCGCCCAGGCCGACGCCCGTGCCTACGCCCTCGGCGCCGTCGCCGACTGCTGGGAGGCCTTGTTCAGGGAGGTGGCCCGTGGTTGACCTCTCCCGCTACCGCGAACCCAAGCCCCGCCGCCTTCGCCTGGCGCTCTGGCGCGCGCTCAACGCCACGCTCTTCCCCCTTCTGCCCGCCGGCGGGCGGCGGTGGCTCCTGCGGGCCTTCGGCGCGCACGTCGGGCAAAGCCTCTTTTACCGCTCCGTGCGCGTCTACGCGCCCTGGAACCTGCGCGTGGGCAACCTTTCCTGCGTCGGCCCAAGCGTGGAACTCTACTGCAAGGCGCCCATCTCCCTCGGCGACAACACCGTCGTCTCGCAGGGGGCCTACCTCTGTACGGCCACGCACGACCTCGCCTCCCCGACCATGGCGCTCAGAACCGCGCCGATCGTCGTGGGCAACGGGTGCTGGGTCGCCGCCCGCGCCGCGATTCTCCCCGGCGTCACCCTCGGCGACGGGGCCGTCGCCGGCCTTGGCGCCGTCGTCACCCGCCCCGTCCCGCCCCTTGCCGTCGTCGCCGGCAACCCCGCCCGCCCCGTCAAAACCCGTGTCATCAGGACCGAGCCATGAACAAACTCCACCTTGTCTACGCCGCCGACGCGAATTACCTCTTCCCGCTTCGGGTCGCGGTAAGCAGTGCCATCGCACAGGCCAGCCGGCCGCAGGATTTGGTCATCCATGTGTTGGATTGCGGTATTCCTGATGAAGAGTGGGAACCGTTCCTCGCCTCGGTCTGGAGCGGCGGGGAAGCCGCCTTCGTCCGCCACCCCATCGACCTGAACCGTTTCGGCGGATTCCGCGAATGGCACGGCAGTCTGGCGACTTACGCGCGCCTTTGCCTGCCGGATTTGCTCCCGGACGTGCCGTGGTGCGTCTATGCCGACGGTGACACGCTCTTTACGGACGACCCGTTCAAGTTGGAATCGCTCTTTGACGAGGCTTGCGCCATGCAGGGCCACGCCACGAGCCTCACCACACAGCCGGAATGGTTCGCCCGGCACGCCTTCGCGCAGGACTGGGCGCATTATGTCTGCGCCGGGTTCCTGCTCCTCAACCTCTCCTGGATGCGTGCGCATGATGCCGTGCGATGGTGCCTCGGGTTTCTGTGCGAGCATCCCGACGCCCCCTTTCCCGACCAAGACGCGCTCAACATCCTCTGCGCCGGGCAGGTGGGTGTGCTCCCCGATGCCTGGGGCGTCTTCAGCGGCGCGGCGCTTGCCTTGGAGCGACCGGGGTGCATCCATTACGCCGGGGAATTGCCGTGGGCGTTGCGGTTTCGGTGGTATGTCGGTTATTCCGACGCCGCGTGCGTCTGGGTGACGTGCTGCCAGTCGCTCTTCGGGCTTTCGCGCCGCGACTGTACCGGCATTCCTGCAGGCAAATGGCTGGCCGGGCGCCTGCTCAGTCGGTGCATTGCCGTCCTCGCGCCACTCCTTGCCCTTCTGCCGCCCGTCCGGCGCCGCTTCCCCAACCTCCGCGCCCGTTTCGCCACGCGGGGGAGCCGGTGGTTGCTGGGGGGGCGGCTGTGGCGGCGGGGGTGAGTGGGGCGCGGGTTTGCGGGGCGTGGTATAATGGGGGCATGGACAGGATTGTTTTGACGGATGCGTTGGTGGGTTCGCCTTTCGGGGTGTTGTTGTTGGACAAGGCCGTGAAGGCGGCGCGCTTGGCGGGGGCGGAGGTGGCGGGGGTGACGTTGCCGCGGGGGATGGCGCCGGCGGCGCGGTGCCGGTTCGTGGGGGAGGCGGCGCGGCATGGGCTGGGGTGCGTGGAGGGGGCGGTGCCGGCGTGCGGGGATGCGTTCACGGTGTTCGTGGGGGGGCGCGCGGTGGATTTGCGGGTGCCGGGGGGGCTGCATGATTGGCACGCGCACACGCAGTTCGCCTATTGCGGGCGGGGGATTGACCTAATGGACGCGGCGGCGTTGTCGTTGGCGTTGGGGGTGGAGACGCAGGGTTTTTCGGAGCATGCGTTCGCGTTGTATTTCCCTTCTGACGCGCTGAAGTTTCGGTGGCAGGGGGATCCGGGGTTCGTGGAGGGGGTGTGGGCGTCTGAGGGGCGCGGGCGGATGGCGGCGTATCGGGCGTGGGTGGAGGGGCTGCGGGCGCTGCTTGGGCCGCGGGTGCGCTTCGGGCTGGAGGTGGATCTGTTCGGGGGCGGGCGGTTTTGCCTGGCACCGGAGGATCGGGAGGGGTGGGATTATCTGATCGGGGCGATCCACGAGGTGGAGGGGCTTGCGCCGGGGGCGACGCAGGCGGAGGTGGTGCGGGCGTGGATGCGGGATGTGGAGCGGTTGTTGCAGCAACCGATCCAGGTGTTGGCGCATCCGTTCCGGTATTTCCCGTGGGCGGGGCGGCCGGTGCCGCGGGAGTTGTACAGGCCGGTGGCGCGGATGTTGGCGCAGACGGGGGTGGCGGCGGAGATCAACCACCACAAAAAC
Organism: uncultured Kiritimatiellota bacterium; assembly: GCA_944389585.1. GTDB lineage: Bacteria > Verrucomicrobiota > Kiritimatiellia > RFP12 > DVOR01 > Spyradenecus. The sequence goes on along the minus strand of CALXMW010000006.1, from coordinate 69,972 downwards.
CCGTTCGAGCTTGAGTTCTTCCGGGTGTGCCTGGAGGAGGGGGCGGGGATCTCGCTGGGGACGGACGCGCATGTGACGCGGGACATCGCGGATCTGCGGCCCCATCTGCGGACGTTGGCGGAGCTGGGGCTTTCGCCGGGGGATTGCCTGAGCCCGTGAGAAAAAGGCCGCCCGGGGTGGGCGGCCTTTTTGTTTGGGTTCGGGTCTCGCTTAGCGGAGGATGGTGCGGGTGGTGCCGTCGGCGGCGGTGAAGGTGACGAGGGAGCCGTTCTGGGTGTAGGTGCCGAGGGTGACGCCGTCTTGGGAGAGGGTGACGCCCTGGGCGGTGGGGGTGAGGAGGCAGACCTGGTCGCCGTAGGTGAAGGTGGCGGTGCCGTCGCCGTTGGGGGTGATGGCGTAGGCGTTGCCGTTGCCGTCGGTGCCGGCGAGCTTGGCCATGGGGTTGTCGCCGGTCCAGAAGTCGATGGAGTTGAAGACGATGGTGTCGGCGAAGAGGCAGATGGGGTAGACGGGGATGATGCAGAGGCCCAGGAAGATGAGCTCGTTGATCCAGATCTCGTCGCTGGCGGTCTTGTTCCACTTGAGGACGCCGTTGAAGAGGCAGAAGGTGTTCTTGTCGCCGATGCAGCCGACGGTGGAAAGGCCGAGGGTGAGGGCGGCGAGGGTGAGGAATGCGGCTTTTTTCATGTTGTTGCCTTTCGTGTCGTTGTTTGGGCCGGGGGGTGACCCCGGCCCGAAGGGGGCAGGCTCAGAGCAGGACGGTGCGGCTGAAGCCGTTGGCGTCGGTCATGGTGAGGAGGGAGCCCTGGACGGTGCAGTCGAGGGTGTTGCCCTGGGCATCGGTGAGGGTGTAGGCGTTGTCGCCGGTGCGGGTGAGGGTGTAGGTCTCGCCGGTGGCGTCGCTGGCGAGGAGGGCGGTGTTCTCGCCGGTGCGGGTGAGGGTGGCGTCGGCGGTCTTGACGGAGATGGGGTTCTGGCCGATCCAGAACTCGACGGAGTTGAGGAAGACGGTGTCGACGACCCAGGCGGCGGCGTAGATGGGGAGGATGCAGGCGACGAGGTAGCAGACTTCGTCGGTCCAGGGGTTCTCGAAGTTGGTGTGCCAGCGGTGGACGGCCTGGACGAGCTGGAACGAGCCGGTGCAGCCGGTGGCCATGAGGACGAGCGCGGCGGCCGCGCCGTAAATCATCTTCTTCATTTCTCTTTTCCTTTCTGCGGGTGGGTCTCGCAAAACGCCATTAGTATGCCAAACTTCAGGGGGCTGTTGCAACTTTTTGCTTGTCGAGGAGCGCGTCGTAGAGCGCGAGGGTGGCCTGGGCCATGCGCTCGGCGGTGAAACAGTCGGCGATGTGGGGGCGCAGGGGGCCGAGGCGGGCGTCGCGGACGCGGCGGAGGGCCTGGGCCAGGGCGTGGGCGTCGCCGGGGGGCACAAGGAAGCCGTCCACGCCGTCGCGCACGATGTCGAGGACGCCGCCGTGGGCGGCGGCGACGACGGGGGTCTCCATGGCGAGGGCCTCGGCGACGGTGCGCCCGAAGCTCTCGGGCTTGCTGACGTTGCAGGAGCAGAGGACGTCGGCCAGCGCGTCGATCTCGGGGATGTGGCTTTGGCTGCCGGTGAAGACGACGCGGTCTGCCACGCCGAGGCCGCGGGCGAGGGCCTGGAGTTCGTCGAGGTAGTCCTCTTGGTGTTTTTGCGGGCCGCCGACGACGAGGGCGGTGAGTTCGGGCCAGGCGTCCTTGAGCTCGGCCACGGCGCGGATGAGGACGTCCACGCCCTTGAGGCGCGAGACGCGCCCGATGGCGGCGGCGACGAACCTGCCTTCGAGGCCCCAGCGTTTGCGGAAGTCGGCCTGCCAGGCGGCGTCGAGGCGCGCGGGGTCGAAGGTTTCCAGATCCACGCCGCGCGGGATGACGGCAAGGCGTGCCTCGGGCACCCAGGGGTAGTGTTCGCGGACGAAGGCGCGGCCGGCGGTGGAGACGCAGATGACGCGGTCGGCCCGCACCATGACGCTGCTGTAGAGCCCGGGATGGTTGAGGCCGTGCATCGTCGAGACGGTGGGGAGGCCAAGCGGGCGGTTGGCCCAGAGGGTGAGCCAGCCCGGCACGCGGCTGCGGAAGTGGACGAGGTCGGGGCGGATCTCGCGCAGGGCGCGGCGGAGCGCCCAGGCGCGCCGAGGCGCGGTGAGCGGGTTCTTGGACTTCACGTCGAGCGTGAGGTGGCGGCCGCCGGCGGCCTCGATTTGGGCGACGCGCTTGCCGCCGGCGGAGATGACCCAGCTTTCGTGGCCGGCCTGGACGTAGAGGCGGTTGCTGTCCACCACGCCGCGCTCCACGCCGCCGTCGTTGAGTGAGGGCAGGATTTGGACGATTGTCACAGGAGCCCCGCCTTCTTGCAGGCCAGCCACGTGGTGTAGCCGCCGGAGAGGTTGAAGACGTCGTAGCCGCGCTGGGCCAAGATGCGCTCGGCGAAGTAACCGCGCTGGCCCACCTTGCAGAAGGCGACGATGGGGCGCTCTTTCGGCAATTCCGCGAGGCGCCCGCGCAAGTCCCCGAGCGGGATGTTCACCGCGCCGGGGATGGTGCCCGCCGCGACCTCCGCGGGCTCGCGCACGTCCAGCAGGAAGGCCCCCCCGGGGATTTGCGTGGGCGTGATGGGGCGTGTGAGGTCGTCCTCGATGTTCTCCGCAATCATGCCGAGCATGTTCACGGGGGCCTTGGCGGATCCGTAGGGCGGCGCATAACAGAGGTCAAAATCCGACACGTCCATGGGTCGCATCCCGCGCTGCAGGGCCACGGAGAGGACACCCATCTGCGTGACCACGCCCGCCGGCCCCACAGCCTGCGCACCCAGGATCTTTTCATCCTCATCCAAGACAAACTTGAGGTGCATGGGCACGGCTCCGGGGTAGTAACCCGCGTGATCCATGGGATGGGCGTACATGACGCGCAGGGAAGCCGTGTCGTCCCCCAAGCGTGACTCGGGGAGCCCCGTCGCGGCGACGGCGAGGCCTCCCACTTTCACGACGCTTGCGCCGGTCTGTGGGGTGATGGAGCAATAAGAATCCGGGTTGTTGCCCTTGGCGACATTGGCCGCCGCGATGCGGCCCTGCTTGTTGGCTGGGCCGGCGAGCGCGATGGCCGAGCCCTCCACCACGACCGCGTCGCCGGCGGCGAAGATGTCGGGGTCGGAGGTTTGCAGATGGCAATCCACCTTGATGTGCCCGCGGGGGCCGAGGTCGAGGCCGGCGGCCTTGGCGAGGGCGCTGTTGGGGCGCACGCCCAGGGCCATGACGACGAGGTCGGCGGGGACGGCCGCGCCGTCGTCGAGCGTGGCGACGCCGCCCGCCCAGGCGCCGACGGTGCGCTTGGTGCGGAGGTCGATGCCCGTCTCGCGGAGGGCGTCCTCGGCCCAGGTGGCCATCTCGGGGTCGAGCATGGCGGGGAGGATGTTCGGGGCCTTCTCCACGAGGGTGGTCTTGAGGCCGCGGCGGGCCAGGTTCTCGGCCGTCTCCACGCCGATGGCCCCGCCGCCGAGGACGAGCGCGGACTTCGCGCCGCGCGCGGCGGCGATGAGGCGGTCCATGTCCGTCAGGGAGTTGAGGGTGAAGACGCGGTCGTCGGGCAGGCCGGGGATGGGGATGCGGATGGGGAGCGAACCGGTGGACAGGAGCAGGCGGTCGTAGGGGAGCGCCTCCACCGTGCCGTCGGCGTTGCGCACGGTGACGGTTTTGGCCGCGCGGTCGATGGCCGTGGCCTCGCAGTTCACCCGCACGTCCACGTTGAAACGCTTGCGAAAGCCCTCGGCGGACATCACCAGCAGGTCGTCGCGGTCGGGGATGACGCCGCCCACGTGGTAGGGCAGGCCGCAATTGGCGTAGGAGATGGCGGGGCCCTTCTCCACCATTACAATCTCGGCGAACTCGTCCAGCCGCCTCAGCCTTGCCGCCGCGCTCGCCCCCGCGGCCACCCCGCCGATGATGACAACCTTCATGGCTCGTTCCTTTCAGCCGCGTGGGAACTTGGAAGGTTGGAGGCGTGGGGCTTGGTTTGCCTGTCGTGGGCCGCGCACCAAGTGTCCAGCCTCTAAGCCTCCAACCTTCCGCGCGCCGGGAGGCGCGGTTAGGCCTTCCAGACTTGGCCGGGTTTGGTGGGGACGGCGGCCATGGCGTTGCGGGTGTCGACGATGAGGTCGGCGGATTGGGCCAGGGCGGCGTAGTCGACGTCTTTGTGGGCGGTGGCGATGAGGACGCAGTCGTAACCCTTGACGTTCTCGGGGGTGAGGGGGACGGATTTGCGGCCGGCGAAGTGCGGGTGCTCGCGGGTCTCGCGGATGACGGGGAGGTAGCCGTCGTGGTAGTCCACCGTGGCGCCGCGGGCCTCGAGCTTCTCCATGAGGATGTAGGTGGGGGACTCGCGGTCGTCGTCGACGTTGGCCTTGTAGGAGAGGCCGAGGATGAGAATCTTGGAGCCTTTGACGGCCTTGGCGCGGTCGTTGAGGGCCTCGGCGACGCGGTCGACGACCCAGTCGGGCATGGCGGTGTTGACCTCGCCGGCGAGCTCGATGAACTTGGTGTACTGCCCGAACTCGCGGGCCTTCCAGGTGAGGTAGAAGGGGTCGATGGGGATGCAGTGGCCGCCCAGGCCGGGGCCGGGCCAGAAGGGCATGAAGCCGAAGGGCTTAGTGGCGGCGGCGGCGATGACCTCCCAGACGTCGATGCCCATGGCCTGGTAGACCTGCTTGAGCTCGTTCACGAGGGCGATGTTCACGCAGCGGAAGGTGTTCTCGGTGATTTTGGCGGCCTCGGCGGCGCGGCAGCTGCTGACGGGCACGAGGGTGTGGATGGCCTTGGAATAGAGCTTGGTGACGGCCTCGAGGCAGGCGGGGGTGTAGCCGCCGACGACCTTGGGGATGGAGGCGACAACGCTGTGGGGGTTGCCGGGGTCCTCGCGCTCGGGGCTGAAGGCGAGGTGGAAGTCGGTGCCGGCCTTGAGGCCGCTGCCCTGCTCGAGCACGGCGCGGAGCTCGCCGTCGGTGGTGCCGGGATAGGTGGTGGATTCGAGGCAGACGAGCATGCCCTTGTGCAGGTGCGGGGCGATGGCGCGGCCCGTGTCGGTGATGTAGGAGATGTCGGGCTCGCGGTTCTTGTTCAGCGGCGTGGGCACGCAGATGATGACGGCGTCGACGCCGTCGCACACGGCGAAGTCATCGGTGGCGCGGAAGTGGCCGCCCCGGATCTGCTCGGCGATGCTCTCGGCGGTGATGTGCTTGATGTAGCTTTGACCGGCGTTCACGGCCTCGACCTTGCGGCGGTCGACGTCGATGCCCGTGACGTCCACGCCCGAACGGGAGAATTGCAGGCAGAGCGGCAGCCCCACGTAACCCAAACCAACGACGGCGATCTTGTCCATGTACGCAATCCTTTCAGCAACGTTGTCTTTAGTATAGCACAAACCCGGGGCGGCGTCGGTGGCGCTCAGAGCCAGAAGAGCCACCAGTCGAGGCCGCCTTCGGTGCGTTCGATGCGGAAGAGTTTGTGAAGGATGGAGAAGGACCAGTCGGGGCGGTCGGTGTGGGTGGTGAGGTTGAGGAAGGGGAAGGCGGCGCGGGTGACGGTGCCGTTGGCGTAGCGGTTGTAGCGGTAGAGGTAGCCGAGGATGCCCAGGGTCTCGGTGTCGTTGGCGGCCTTGAAGGAGCGGTCGTAGAGGAGGCCGAAGAGGCTGCGGCTGGCGAAGGAGCCGTCGCGGCTTTGGCCTTCGTAGCGGTAGACGATCGGCGTGAGGACGGAGAGGGCTTCGTCATACTGATCGCGCCGGGGCGTCTCGGGCTGGGCGGAGTCGATGGGCCAGCGCCAGCGGCGTTCGTCGGTGCGTTTGTGGCTGTAGAGCAGGCCGAGGAGGGCCTTGGTGTCGACGTTGTCGGTGAGGGTGCGGGCGCGCTGGGAGGGGTCGTCGCCGCTCTTCCGGGTGAAGTCTTGCACCTCGCGCTCGCGGTTGTAGAGGAGGCCGAGGAGGGCGTCGGTGTCGCGGGTGTGGCAGGCGCCCCCTTGTTGCCGGATGTCGTCGTCGAAGAGGATCCCCCAGAGGAGGCGGGAGCCGGCGTAGGCGCCGTCCCGGAAATACCAGGCGACGGCGCTGAGGGCGAGGCCGTGGTCGGAGCGGGAGACCTTGCCCGTCTTGAGGTCTTGGGTGAAGCTGTAGGCGTAGACAGGCGTGAACCAGGCACGGCGGAGGCTGCTGGGCCCGGCGTCGTAATCCAGCCATTCGTTCCATCGCCAGAGGAGCCATCCGAAGGTGTGCCCGCGGCTGGACGCCCACTTCCAAGGGCGGTAGACGGTGGTCGAGCGCTCCGCGCCCAACGCGCCGAGGAGGACGCCCCACTCCGTGCCTTGACGGTCGGCGTGCCAGCCGTCCGTTTCCAGCAGATCCGCGGGCAGGGCGCCCTTGGGCCGGGAGTAGGTTTTTTCGAGGCCCCACAGCACGAGCCCGAGGTTCCACGCTTCCCTGCGCGGGGCGACGCGGGCCTCGGTGCCGGTGCGGGCGGCGGTGGTGTGCCACGTGCGGTCCCAGTTGAAGAGGAAGGGCGAGCCGGCGGATTCGTAGCCCGCCTCGTCGGCGGCGTAGGCGAAGGGGGCAAGCATCCACCACGCGGGGCAACGGTAGAAGACCGGCCAGACGCGGTATTCCCCGCTTTCGGGCGAGAGGGTGACGAACCAGAGGAGGTCGTGGATGCCGTGGTCGTAGTTGTACAGCGGCAGGAGGGCGAAGCAGCCGGGTGAGGACTTGATGACGGGCCACAGCCAATAGCTCGCGTGGCCGTCGCTCAGGTAGAGCGGCCAATAATTCGCCACCGTGGGGGGCGCCTCCAACCTGTTGGCGGAGCCGTCGCCGAAGAGGGAAACCTCATTGTAGGGCGTGCGCGCCTTTTGCAGACACCCGCAAAACGTCAGCGCCGCCAGGCAAAACCAAACCGTTTTCATGGAGTCCATTATGGCATATTCCCCGGGCCCCCTCAAACGGCGGCGCCGCGCCTCAGCCTTGCGCGATGGCGACGCGGCGGCCGGCGGCGGGGAGGGACGGCAATGATGGTGGTGATGGCTTTGCGAAATGAGATGGTTTGCGAGAGGGAAGGGGCGCCCTCTCTGCCCATGGACGGTTATTGGCGCTTGTTCCCAGCCTTGTTCGGAGGCATTTTGGGCCCCGGCAATGGATAGTTGGCAATCAACAAATGGGAAGCGCGGCGGTTGTTTCGGTTCATGAAGCTGACCTGATAGGTTTTGTCGAAGGCCATGATATTGAGGCCTTGTCCTTCATAGAGCGTGCGGATGAGGGGGGTGTCTTTGATGACGAGCATCCATTTGGCCGAGCAGGATTTGAGCAGGCATTTCGCAAGACGTCGCTGGTCGTCTTGTGAGAAAGGGTGCTTTGCGTAGGTGCTGAAATCCGTGTCGTAAGGTGGGTCTAGAAAGACGAAGTCTTCTTTCCCCGGGGATGTCTGCAGGAGAAACTCCTCAAAGTCCAGGTTGAACAGCGCCGTGACGGCAAAGCGCGCACGGATGGGCGCGGAGCGATAGTAATTCAGTTTTGGGCGTAGGCTCTTGGCGTTGTAGCCCATCCCGCCGTAAGGGACGTTGAAGGCGCCTTGCGCGTTGTAGCGGAACATCCCGCTGTAGGCGTAACTGCGGATAAAGAGAAAGAGCGCGGCGCGCAATTCCTCGGGTTGCCCTTCTGGATGGTTGTAGAGATGGCGGAAGGCGAGGTAGAGCGCCCCCATAAAGACCGTGCACAGCGTGGCGGAGACATCCTTTTGGTCTAAGGCCCCATGCTCCGTTTCCAGCTGTCCCAGCCGCCGCAGTTTCCGTGTGAAACAGTGTTGCGCTTCATGCGTGAACATCTCTGCGATGGAGGGGAAGCGCCGTAAAACGGACGAGAAGAAGCGTTGTGTGGCCGTGGCCTTGAGAATGTCACATGATGCCAGTCGCGCATCGCCCATGCTTCCTCGAGCAGTTTGATAGCAGGCCCATAGCGCCGAGTTGCCCTCCGCAAAGGCCAACGTCTCCTCCCACGCCGTGCAAATGGCTTCCACCCAATCATAAAACACGGGGTTCCCCGTGGCGATTTGGCGATAGAGCGACATGAGTTCCTTGGAAGCGTCGTTGATGAACCATCGCTTCGCCGGGATAGCCATGAAGACGGCCCCGCCCCCCACGAAGGGTTCATAGTAATTCTTGAACCGCGGCAAGTTGGGCAAGATGTGCGTCAACTCCCGTTCCTTCCCCCCAGGCCATTTCAACAATGCCTTTGGCCCACCTTTCCCCATGTCAATCCTCCCGCCTCAAGCGCGCTTCGGCCGCGCGGAAATAGGCTTCGTCGCGCTCGAATCCGATGAAACGGCGTCCCAATGACAACGCGGCGACCCCCGTCGAGCCAACGCCCATAAAGGGGTCAAAGACAATGTCGTCGACATTGCTGGCGATGGTGATCATTTTCTTTAGGATTGAAACGGGTTTTTGCGTTGGGTGCTTCGGGGAACGGAGGCGTTCCGGTGCCATACAGATTGGGCTTTCGACGAAATTGTGCATCTCCGACTGGGAGAGAAAGTTCCAGGTGTGCCCCTTGTTCCAACAACAAAAGACAATCTCACAACTGTTCAGAAAGCCCGCCTTGAAGATTTTGGGCGCGGGGTTGGTTTTGTGCCAAACCATGAATTGCGTCGTGGAGAAGCGGTGGTCAAGGCAGTCGTACCACTTCCCAATCATGTTATAGGAAGTGAAGATGAAGAGGTTCCCCGTTGGTTTTAGAATGCGGATAAACGCCTCTGCCCATTCACTTGGGACGAACGCTTCCAAATCCCACTGTGCGACGTCATTGTTCATGGGCTTCCGGTTGGGGAGCGGGATGTTGCCCGTGGAGTGTTTGGCGAGGTTATAAGGCGGGTCTGTCAGGATGAAGTCCACAAAGTTGTCTGGCACCTTGCGGATGATTTCGCGGCTGTCCCCCAAACGCACCGCATACCGTTGCGCTTCACAGAGGGTCATTCTTCAGGAAGATAGGCGCGCTTGATGTCGTTCAACGCGGAAACAATGTAGTGAGCATTCGTCTTGTACTCATCGAGCACAATCTCGTAACCTTGGCCGGATTTGCAGATAAAGTTCCAGAAATCCCGGCTGATGAGCAACTCGTCCTTGGCAAAGAATTGCAGTACACGGCTTTGAACCCAGGGCTTTCCTTCTCCATAACGATTGTAAGCTGTGGCGAAATGCAGTTTCACGGAGGCGGAAGAACCGAGCGTGTTGGATAAAATACAATACTGTTCCAAAAGCGCTTCCTTCTCGGAACGTGCCTTTTTATTATCCAAATCTCCACCAATCTTGAGCTCGATAAGATGGTAATCCCCGGTTTTTTCATCGAAGAGACAATAATCTGCCTCGTGACGACGCGTCATTGCCCCGCCATGCTTGCACGAGGCGAGCGCGGAGACATAATCTTCCACCGCCGGTGTTTTCTCGTGGCGCTTATACTTCTCAAGCAAGTGAGCGATCGTTTCAGTTTGCGCGGCGTACAATTCACCCTCGACAGATTGCGACACGACGTAATGCAACTAGGCAATCTGGATGGCCATCGTCTCCAACATGTTCCCGAGACTACTATCCAGAGAACGGGAAAGCGCGGAGAAATATTGGATTTCCGGCCCCAACTCCGCAATGAAGATGTTGTTAATCTTCATGTTGATGGTGCCATCCGGATCGTTTAACCCCGATAGGTGCCGCTCGGAGAAGGCGTTGGTATAAGTCTTCACAGCGGTGGCGACCACGGAGCGGATGGCACGCTCACTCGAAATCCCATTCATCGACGACGGCCTTTCTGTATTCACCTTACTTGATGGCGACGCGGCGGCCGTGGAGGGAGAGGCGCCCGGTGGCCAGGAGGCGGAGGGCCTCGGGGTAGGCGAGGTGCTCTTGCTCTTGGATGCGGGCGTGGAGGGTCTCGGGGGTGTCGTCTTCGAGGACGGGGACGGCGCGTTGGACGATGATGGGGCCGCTGTCGGTGCCGGCGTCGACGAGGTGGACGGTGCAGCCGGCGACCTTGGCGCCGTAGTCGAGGGCCTGTTTCCAGGAGTGGAGGCCGGGGAAGGCGGGGAGGAGGGCGGGGTGGATGTTGAGGACGCGGCCGGGGAAGGCGGCGAGGAGGCCGGGCTTGACGATGCGCATGAAGCCGGCGAGGACGACGGTGTCGGCGCCGGCCTCGCGGATGGCGTGGATGTAGGCGTCCTCGGCGGGGCCTTCGAGCTTGGTCTTGTAGGGGGCGGCGGAGAGGAAGCGGGCGGGGAGGCCGGCGCGGCGGGCGCGCTCGAGGATGAAGGCGTCCTCGACGTCGGCCAGGACGAGGCGGATTTCGGCGTCGAGCGTCCCGGCGCGGATGGCATCGAGGATGGATTGCATGTTGGTGCCGGAGCCGGAGCCGAGGACGGCGAGGCGGAGTTTAGGCATGGGGGGGCTCCTCGGGGGCGGGCTTCCAGTCCTCGGGGAGGGCGTCGAGGACGGCTTGGATGACTTGCTCGAGGGTGAGGTGGGTGGAGTCGATGACGGTGACGCCGTCGGCCTTGCGGAGGGGGGCGCAGGCGCGGGAGGAGTCGATTTTGTCGCGCGCCAGGAGGGAGGCTTGGACGGCCTCGACGGATTGGTTGGCGACGCCTTTTTGGACTTCCTCGAGCTGTCGGCGTTGGGCGCGGACGGCGGGGTCGGCCTCGAGGAAGAAGCGCGCGGGGGTGTCGGGGAAGACGGCGGTGGTGATGTCGCGGCCTTCGACGATGATGTCGCCGAAGCGGGTGAGGGAGCGGAGGAGGGCGGTGATTTTGGCGCGGACCTCGGGGACGGTGGCGACGGGGGAGGCGTGGGCGTTGATGCGCGGCTCGCGGAGTTCCTTGTCGGGGCGGAGGCCGCCGACGGCGTAGACGATGCGGCCGTCCTCGGGCTGGCAGTCGATTTGGAGCGTGTCGGCGAGGGCGGCGACGGCCTTGGGGTCGGCGGTGTCGACGCCTTGCTCGAGGCATTGCCAGGTGACGATGCGGTAGAGGGCGCCGCTGTCGACGTGGAGGAAGCCGAGGCGTTGGCCGACGGCGCGCGAGACGGAGGATTTGCCGGCGCCGCTGGGGCCGTCGACGGCGATGACGCGGGGTGTCTTCATGGGGAGGGCTTTCGGTTTGGGGGCGGGGCGTTCGCCGGTTTTGACGAGGCGCTCGACGTCGCGGCCGTCTGCGGTCTCGACCTCGAGGAGGTAGTCGACGAGCTGGGCGAGGCGCTCGCCGTTTTCGGCGATGAGGCGCTCGCCGCGGCGGTAGGCCTCTTGGAGGAGGCGGGTGACCTCGGCGTCGATGGTTTGGGCGGTGGCCTCGGAGTGGTCTTGCTTGCGGCCGAGCTCGCGGCCGAGGTAGACCTGCTCTTCGTTGTCGCCGAAGGCTTGGAAGCCGAAGGCCTCGCTCATGCCGTAGGCGCAGACCATCTGGCGGGCGAGGCGGGTGGCCATCTTGATGTCTTGGGAGGCGCCGGTGGAGAGGTCGCCGGTGAAGCGTTTTTCGGCGATGCGCCCGGCGGTGAGGACCACGAGCATGTCCTTCATCTCGGCCTCGGTGCGGTTGAGGACGTCGCGCTCAGGGAGCGTCATGGTGGCGCCGAGGGCGCGGCCGCGGGGGATGATGGTGACTTTGTGGAGGGGCTCGGTGTGCTCGAGGAGGACTTGGGCGAGGGCGTGGCCGCCTTCGTGCCAGGCGGTGATGCGGCGGTCGCGGTCGGCCATGGCGTGGGAGCGGCGCTCGCGGCCCCAGAGGATTTTGTCGCGGGCTTCCTCGAGGTCGGCGTGGGAGACGTCTTGGCGGCGTTCGCGGGCGGCGAGGAGGGCGGCTTCGTTGAGGAGGTTGGCGAGGTCTGCGCCGGAGAAGCCGGGGGTGCCGCGGGCGATGCGCTGGAGGTCGACGTCGGGGCCGAGCTTGACTTTTGCGGCGTGGACGTTGAGGATGGCGAGGCGGCCTTCGACGGTGGGCAGGTCGACGACGATCTGGCGGTCGAAGCGGCCGGGGCGGGTGAGGGCGGGGTCGAGGACGTCGACGCGGTTGGTGGCGGCCATGACGATGACGCCGGTGTTGCCCTCGAAGCCGTCCATCTCCACGAGCATGGCGTTGAGGGTCTGCTCGCGCTCGTCGTGGCCGCCGCCGATGCCGGTGAAGCGGGTGCGGCCGATGGCGTCGATCTCGTCGATGAAGAGGATGCAGGGGGCGTTTTTCTTGGCTTGGGCGAACATGTCGCGGACGCGGCTGGCGCCGACGCCGACGAACATCTCCACGAAGTCCGAGCCGCTGATGCTGAAGAAGGGCACCTGGGCCTCGCCGGCGATGGCCTTGGCCAGGAGGGTCTTGCCGGTGCCGGGGGGGCCCATGAGGAGGATGCCTTTGGGGACGCGGCCGCCGAGGGCCTCGAAGCGTTTGGGGTCGCGGAGGAACTCGACGATTTCCTGGACTTCCTCTTTGGCCTCGTCGACGCCGGCGACGTCCTTGAAGCGCACCTTGGCCTCGTCTTTGCTGAGGAGGCGGGCGCGGGATTTGCCGAAGGCGAAGGGGCCGCCCTCGCCGCCGCCCAGGCCGCGCATCTGGCGGGCGAAGAGGAAGTAGAAGAGGGCGAACATGAGCGCCAGCGGCAGGAGGGAGAGCAGGAGGGTGCCCAGCCAGTTGGTGCGGTTCTCTTGGCGGGCCTTGACGCCGGCGGCGGCGAGGCGGTCCTCCACCCGGCTGGCGTCGAGGATGTTCAGCTGGAAGGGCTCGCCGCGGAGCGCGGGGGCGCCGTCGGCGGCGGGCTGGGTGGCCCAGCGGCCTTCGAGGAAGGTGGCGCCGTTGTTCTCGCGCACGAGGGTGACGTCGGTGAGGGCGGTGTTGCCGACGACGGTCTTGCCGTCCTGCGCGTAGGCGCGGCCGGCCTCGACGCGCTGCCAGAAGGCGAGCTGGGAGAGGGGCTCTTGGGCCGCGCCGCCGAGGCCGGCGCCGAGGGGGGCCTGGGCGCCGGCGTTGCCGCCGCGGAAGATGCCGATGAGCGAGAGGACGAAGACGGCCAGGAGCACCCAGACGATGACGGGGCGCTTCCAGTTGTTGGGGCCTTCGTCGCCGGGTTTCTTGGGGGTGGGGGCTTTCTGTTTCTTGGGGTCCGGGTCGGCCATCTTGGCTTAGCTCCTCTGCACGTCGCGCCCGCGCTCCTGGGACACGAGGATCTCGAACATTTGGTCGGATTGCTTCTTGCACGCGCCCAGGATGAGGCCGACGCCGAAGGAGAGCAGGCCGGCGATGGCCAGGAAGCCCGAGAAGATCTGCGTGGGGATGCGCGGCACCAGGCCGGTGTCGAAGTACTCGGCCAGCACGGGGACGAAGAGGCCCGCGGAGGCCAGGAGCAGCACCAGCCCGACCGTCCCGAAGAAGAGTTCGGGGCGGTAGAAGCGGAAGAGGTTGAAAATCGTCAGCAGCACGCGGATGCCGTCGCTCACGGTGTTGAGCTTGGAGAAGGAGCCCGCCGGGCGGTCGCGGTACTGCACCGGGACCTCGATGAGGCTCATGCGCTTGTCGAGGGTGTGGAGCGTCATCTCCGTCTCGATCTCGAAGCCGTTGGCGAGGACGGGGCAGCTTTTGACGAACATGCGCGAGAAGGCGCGGTAGCCGGTCATCACGTCGTGCACGCGCTGGCCCCACAGCAGGCGGATGAGCGTGCAGACGAGCGTGTTGCCGAAGTTGTGCCCGGGGCGCTTGTTCTCGGTCATGTAGGTGGAGGAGAGGCGGTCGCCGTTGACCATGTCGGCCTCGCCGTCGAGGATGGGCTGGATGAGCTTCTGCACCTCGTCGGCGGGGTAGGTGTCGTCGGCGTCGACCATCACGTAGACGTCGGCCTCGATTTCCTGGAACATCCTGCGCACCACGTGGCCCTTGCCTTGTTGGACCACGCGGCGGACCTTCGCGCCGGCGGCGCGGGCCAGGTCGCCGGAGCCGTCGGTGCTGTTGTTGTCATAGACCCAGATGTCCGCGTCCGGCAACTGGGCGCGGAAGTCCTTCACCACCTTCTCGATGGTGAGCGATTCGTTGTAGCACGGCAACAGGATGGCGACTTTCGGCATGGCGATCTCCTATAAGAAACGCCCCAGTATACCAAAAAGGCCCCGCGCGTGTCCTCCCCGGCGGCCTTGGCGGCGGGCGGCCGCGTCCGGGCGTATGCGCCTAGTGCGGGTGTAAGGCGGCGCACAAGCGGAAGGGAGGGTGGTTTAGAGCGGGTCTAAGGCGAAAAAGGGGCTTGACAGGGCGTCGTCGCGGGGCGTATACTGGGGGCGAAAGTCGAGGATTGGACATGAGCGACGAGACGATGGGCAAGGAGCGGGAGGCGGGTGGCAAGGGCGTGCGCTACGTGGTGCACCCGACGCCGCCCGACGCGCGGGGCCGCCGCCAGTGGTGCGCCCACCCGGTGACGCGGAAGACCTATTCGCAGGAGGAGTTGGCCGCCTACGTGGCGGCGCGCACACCCTTGCTGAACGCGGCGACGGTGATGTTCGTGCAGCAGGCGGTGAACGAGGCCGTGAAGGAGATCCTGCGCCAGGGCGACAGCGTGGCCTTCCAGAACCTCTTCACGTTGCAGCTCTCCATCTCGGGCACCTTCGAGGAGGGCGGCGCGCCGGACCCGGCCAAGGGCAACGTCCTCAAGCCGCGCGTGCGCATCGCCCCGGCCTTCATCAAAGAGGTGAACAAGGGCATCGTCTTCGTGCCCAAGGAGGCCGAGCCATGAAGGTGCGCCACGCCATCCTGCCGTTGGCGTTGGCCGCGCTCGCGGGGTGCGCGCCGGGCCTGGAGGAACGCCTCGGCGCCGCGCGGGAGTACGCCGACGGCAAGGCCGCCGAGACGGAGGCCTTCTTCCGCGAGCACGACGGGCCGCTGACCTTGGCCGAGTGCCGGGGCTGGGCCCATGGGCGGACGCTGAAGCTGACGCAGGCGCGCCTCGACGCCCGCCTCGCCGCCATCCAGGGCACGGCGGCCTTCTCGGCCTTCCTGCCGCAGGTGGAGCTGACCTATGGCCGCAGCGGCACGGACTCGACGCTCCGCACCAAGGTCGCCTCCCTGGGCCTGACCATGCAGATGCAGGACAGGTGGGTGACGGAATCCGCCCTCACCATCAGCCAGCCGGTCTTCGCCCCCAACGCCTGGCTGCTCTGGCTGGCCGCCCGCCGCGGCGCGGAGCTGCAGGCCCTCACCGCCGCCCGGAACGAGGAGATGCTCGACGTCCAGGTGGCCACGCTCTTCTACCAGGCCGCCGTCGCCGGGCGCACCGTCGCCGCCTACGAGGCCCAGGCCGAGGCCTCCGCCGAGCTGCTCCGCCAGGTGGGCGCGCTCGCCGGGGAGGGGATGGCCCTGCGCGGCGAGGAGGCCCGCGCCCGCGCCTTCCACGCCAGCGACCGCTACAACGCCCGGGTCGCCCGCGACAACGCCTTCGCCGCCAAGGCGAACCTGCTGGATCTGCTGAACCTCCACCCGCTCTCCGGCGCGGCGCCGGCGCTCGACGGCGACTCGCTCCTGCAGGTGCGCGCGCTCCCCTGGGGCGTGATGGGCGCGGACGGCGCCTGGGCCCCGCGGAGCCGCGCCGAGGCCCTCGCCGCGCCGCTGGAGGAGTGGCTTTGGACGGCCCTCGTGGCCCGCAAGGAGATGTGGGCCGGCGACCTGGCCATCTCCCTGCGCAAGGTCGAGGCCCTCGCCGCGCTCGCCCACTTCCTGCCGACCCTGTCGCTCAACGGCGGCGTGGCCTACAACGGTAGCGACTTCCTGGCGCCGCACAATTACCTGACCGGCGCGGTGGACGGCGTGATGAGCGTCTTCGACGGCCTGCGCTCCATCGCCGACTACCAAAGCGCCCGCGCCCGCGAGAAGGCCGCCTACACCCTGCGCGAGGACGCCGCCGCCACGCTCATGGTCTCGGTCTGGCAGGCGTGGGTGAATTGGCGCCAGGCGCGCGACCTCAAGGCCGTCGCCGCCGCCGCGCGCGAGGCCGCCGAGATCGACTACGCCGAGACCAGGGCGCGCTACGAGAACGACCAGGAGACGCTCTCGGAGCTGCTCGACAAGTTCTCCGCGCTTGAGCAGGCCCGCATCGACGCCATCGCCTCGGAGTACGCCGACGCGCTGGCCGAGTATGTCTTCCGGGACACCGTTGGCCTGGGCTGGGGGGACGCGGTGCCCGCCTCCGGGAACGGCCCGCTGCTGAAGGATTTGGAGGTGCCCAATGAATAAGAACCGCCTTTGCCGTGTCCCCGCGGGGCTTTGCCGCCGCATGGCCTGCTTCCTGCCCCTTGCCCTCCTGCTGGCCGGCTGCCGGCAGGAAGAGGCCGCGCGGCAGGCCGACGCCCGCCCGCGGGTGAGGGTGTGCGCCCTCACGCCGGGGGTGGCCTTCGAGGACTACGCGGTGGTGCAGGGCTCCGTCCGCACGAAGTTCACCGCCGCCGTCGCCTCGCGCCTGCCCGGCACCGTCGACGAGGTCTTGGCGGACGAGGGCGACGTGGTGAAGGCCGGGCAGCCCCTCTTCCAGGTTGACCGCGTGAACCTCGAGAACCAGGTCGCCATCGCGAGGGACGACCAGGCCGTCACCCGGGCCGCGCGGGAGGAGGCCCTCGCCGCCCAGGCCGAGGCCGAGGCCGCCCACGCCAAGGCGCAGACCGACGCCGAGCGCTTCCGCCGCCTTTACAACGACAGCCGCTCCGTCACCAAGGACGCCTGGGAGAAGGCCGAGCTCCAGTTGCGTTCCGCCGCGGCCGCGCTCGCCCGCACCCGGGCCGCCGTCGCCTCCGCCGACGCCAAGATCCAGCAGGCCGACACGGCCCTGCGCATCGCCGAGAAGAACCTCGCGGACTCGCGCGGGCTGGCGCCCTTCGACGGCGTCGTCACGCAGAAGCTCCAGGACCGCGGCGACTACGTGGGCGCCGGCACCCCCATCTTCATGCTCGACGACCCGCGCGTCCGCGAGCTTTGCCTGACGCTGACCGCCGACCGCTATGCCGACGTGGCCGTGGGCAGGACTGTGGTGGCGGCGGATTTCGGGCAGGAGCTGCCCGTGACCTACAAATCGCCCACCGTGAACCCGGTGACGCGCACCTTCGAGCTCCGCGCCGTCATCAAGCCGGATCCAGCCGTCGCGCCGGGGATGCTGTGCGGGGCGCGCATCGTCTTCGCGCGGCGCACGGGCTTCGGCCTGCCCGCGGGCGCGGTGGCCCTGCGCGGCGGGCGCGAGGTCGCCTTCGTCGTCGGGGAGGGCGGGGAGATCGCCTCGGTCGAGGTCCGGAAGGGCGCGACGGCGGGCGCTATGGTCGAGGTGCTCAACCCCGAGGCCTTCGAGGGCAAGCGCGTCGTGGCCGAGGGGATGCTCCTGCTGAACCCCGGCGACGTCGTCAAGGCCGTCGAGTGAGCGCGGCAGGAAGGAGGGCGACATGTTTCTCGCAGACGCATCGGTCAAGCGGCCCATCGCGATGAGCGTGCTCATCATCATGCTCTCGTTCCTGGGCGTGATGTCCCTTCGCAGCCTGGGCAACGACCTGCTGCCCACCGTCGACATCCCTTACGTCACCATCTCCGTCACCTATTCCGGCGCCTCGCCCGACGAGATCGAGACCTCCATCACCCGCAAGATCGAGGACGCCATCTCGCAGGTCGAGGGCATCAAGCACATCACCTCCACCTGCCTGAACAACTTTACTCAGGTGCTCATCGAGTTCGAGCTCGACCGCGACGTCGACGTCGCGGCCACCGACGTCCGCGAGAAGATCGACCTGATCCTCGACGACCTCCCCGAGGATGCCGAGGAGCCGGAGATCCTCAAGTACGACATCAACGCCACCCCCGTCGTCACGATGGTCCTCAAGGCCAGGGGCGACACGCTCAAGGGCGCGACCCCGGAGCAGACGGCGGAGTTCATCGACGAGCTCTACGACTACGCCGACGACAAGCTCTCCGACCGCTTCTCCTCCCTGGCCGGCGTCGCCAGCGTCGACCTCATCGGCGGCATGGAGCGCGAGGTGCTCGTGGACGTCGACCGCGAGAGGCTCGCCGGCCGCGGGCTCTCCATGGCCGACGTCGTCCAGGCCGTCGGGCAGGGCAACGTCAAGATCCCCATGGGCCAGATCGACGCCGGCGACCGCGAGATCTCCCTGACCTTCGACGGCGAGCCCGACGAGCCCGAGGGGCTCGGCGACATCCAGGTGGGCGTCGTCCAGGGCCAGCGCGTCTACCTCCGCGACGTCGCCGACTTCCGCTTCGGCACCGAGCGCGTCACCTCCCGCTCCTTCTACGACGGCGAGCCCTGCGTAACCATGAAGGTGACGAAGAAGGGCGACGCCAACGGCACGCAGGTCGTCGCCGAGGTCGAGCGCGTCGCCAAGGTGCTTGAGGGCGCCCTCCCCGGCGGCATGGAACTGGTCTGGTTCCGCGACGACGGCACCTACATCAACGCCACGGTCCGAGACGGCTTCGTCTCCGTCTGGCAGGGCGTCCTCCTCACGGGCCTGGTGCTCCTGCTCTTCCTGGCCGACGTCCGCACCGCCTTCGCGGCCTTCGTCTCCATCCCCGTGACGATGCTGGTGACGGCCGGCGTCTTCCCGCTCTTCGGCTACACCTTCAACGTCATCACCATGTGCGCCGTGGGCATCTCGGTGGGCATCCTGGTGGCCAACTCCATCGTCGTGCTCGAGAACATCGGCGCGGAGTTCGCCAGGCGCCGCGGCACGAAGTACGAGGTCGGCCCCGTCGTCGCTTCCGCCACCTCCTACGTCGCCCTGGCCGTCGCGGCCTCGGCCCTCACCAACGTGGTCGTCTTCCTGCCCATCGCCACGATGTCCTCCCTCGCGGGCAAGTTCCTCTCGCCCTTCGCCGTGGTGGTGACGGTGGCCACCTTCGCCTCGCTGCTCATCTCCTTCACGCTCACGCCCATCCTGGCGATGGTCACCGTGAGGTGGGGCCAACGGTGGGTCAACCCCGCCCTCGCCCGCTGTCTCCGCCCCTGGGATTGGTGCTACCGCCGCATGGAGCGCGCCTACGTCAAATCCATCAAGTGGGTCGCCCGCGCCCCCTGGGCCTTCCTCGGCGGCGCGACCGCCCTCACCGTCCTGGGCTTCGCCTACTTCCCCAGGCACGTCGAGATGGACTTCGTCTCGGAGATCGACCAGGGCGACGTCACCGTCCGCCTCGAATATCCCGCGGACTACAATCTGCAACGGAGCGTCGAGCGCACCACCGCCATCGCCCGCAAGATTCTGGCCAACGAGCCCGCCGTCACCCACTCCAACATCAACTGCGGCAAGGTCCAGGGCCAGATGGGCACCGTCTCCGAGGGCCCGTACCTCGCCGAGATCAACCTCCGCCTCACCCCCATGACCGAGCGCCCGGACGACCCCATCGGCGCCATCCGCGCCCGCCTCCGCACGCTGTTGCTCGACGAGCCCGACTGCATCTACTCCGTCCTCATCCCCTCCGCCGCCGGCGGCGCCAGCCAGGACATCGTCCAATACGTCAAGGGCCCCGACCTTGAGGTGCTCGACCAGGCCGGGCTCAAGATGCAGAAGGCCTTCGCCGCCGACCCCGTCAACACCGACGTCGCCTCCTCCATCCGCCCCGGCCGCCCCGAGGTGCGCTTCCTCCCGGACCGCGCCGTCCTCCACGATCTCTCCCTGCCCGCCGCCACCCTCGGGCAATCCCTCCGCGCCAACGTCGCCGGCCTTGAGGAGACCGTCTACAAGCGCGGCGACCGCTCCTACGACATCCGCGTCCGCTACAGGCAGCTCGACGGCGAGGGGCAGCTCGCCGCCATGAACCTCCCCGGCCCCGACGGCCTTCCCTTCGCCGTCGGCGCCGTCGCCGAGCTCCGGGAGGGCCTCCAGCCCACCATCATCAACCGCTACGACAAATCCCGCACCGTCGTCCTCTACGCCAACGCCTCCCGCGGCCACGGCATGGGCACCGCCCTCGCCCACCAGGCGGAGGACATCCGCGAGAACCTGCCCCCCGGCTGCACCGCCTCCATCGGCGGCATGGCCGAGAAGATGAACGAGACCTTCGCCGAGTTCGCCACCGTCACCTTCGTCGCCATCGTCCTCACCTACCTGCTCCTCTGCGCCATGATGGAATCCTGGACGCAGCCCTTCATCATCCTCCTCACCGTCCCCTTCTCCTACCTCGGGCTCTACATCGCCCTCTGGCTCACTGGCGAGAGCATGTCCATGTTCGGCCTGCTGGCCGGCGTCATGCTCGTGGGCGTCGTCGTCAACGCCGCCATCCTGCTCATCGACGAGATCAACATCATCCGCCGCGCCTTCGGCACCCCCAAGCACATCGCCCTCATCCGCGCCGCCAAGCGCAAGTTCCGCCCCATCCTCATGAGCTGCGTCGCCGCCCTCTTCGGCATGCTGCCCATGGCCACCGGCACCGGGCTGGGCTCCGAGCTCCGCGCTTCCATCGGCATCGGCTCGGTCGGCGGCATCATCCTCTCCTCCCTCATGGCCCTCTACTTCATCCCCGCGGCCTACCTCATCCTCACCCGCAAGGGGGCCTGACGCGCCCCGCGCGCCCGGGCGGGCGGAAGGGCCTCCGCGTGCCCGGCGCCCTCGCCTGAACCCTTCCTCTTCGGCCGCCGGTCTGGGCGCGCCGGCGGCGTCGCTTGGGCCGCCCCGGCCGCGGCAGGGGCGCCGCATTCTTCCCGCGCTGCCCGAAAACGAAAAAGGCCCCCGGACGGGGGCCTTCCCGGTGTGCGGGCGGGTCATTCCGCGGGGGCGAAATCGGCCTTGCCGACGCCGCAGGTGGGGCAGACCCAGTCATCGGGGAGCTGCTCGAAGGGGACGCCGTCGTTCTCGGCGGGGTCGTACACATAGCCGCACACTTGGCAGACATACTTCATGGGTGGGTTCCTTTCGGGTTGTGGGTTGGGCCTAGTATAGCACAAATCCCCCGCCTGGGCGCGCCCCGCCAGGCGGGCCAAGGAAAGGCGCGCCCGGGAAGGCCCCCCGCGGCGGCCGCCAAGGAGGCCCCGCCGACTGCGACACTGGCCGCCCAAAGCCCCACCGCCCCTCCCGGGGCCGGCAGGGGTGAGACCCTTAAGGGTCGGGGGGCAACCCTTATAAGGATTCTGGGCGAGACCTTGAAGGGTCGACACCCAACCCTTATAGGGCCTGCCAAGGCCACCTCTGGCCCTTTCCGCCCTTCGGCCCCAAGGGCGCCGCCCCCCATGGCCTCCCCGGCGGCGGTGTGCATGGTAACACATTCGCAGGCGGCTCAGTCGAGGTCTTTGTCGCGGAGCCAGCCGGCGATCTGGTCGGCGACGGCCTCGCTGTTGGTGTCGGCGAAGGGGAAGTGGGTGTTCCCGTGCAGGCCGCGCTCGGGCAGGAGCAGGAGGGTGGCGTCGCCGCCGTGGCGGTTGACGCAGTCGACGAAGAGCCGGGCCATCTCCACGCGGGCGCGCCAGCCGTCGGCGGGCCAGTTGGCCTTGTCCGGCGTCGCGGCGATGCCGTCACCGAAGACGACGAGGATGGGGGCGCGGCAGAGCGCGGCGAAGTCCTTGGCGGGGAGGGTGACGGGCGTGATGGGGGTGAAGGGGCTGAAATTGGGGATGGGCGCGGGGGCCTCGCCCTCGGGGAAGGCAAAGGAGCCGGGCTCGATGGCCACGATGCCGGCCAGCGCGCCGCCGCGCCCGGGAACGAGCCAGCCGGGGACGCCGCCCTGGGAGTGGGTGAAGAGGACGTTCGGGCCGATGCGCCGGGTGAGGGCGACGAGGGAGTCGGCCACGAGCGCGGCGTCGAAGGGGCCAGTGTTGGGGGTCATCCAGCGCAGAAACTGCTCCATCGCGGCGTCGCCCGCGGGGAAGGCACCGGCGTGGATGCGGAAGTTCTCCAGCCAGAGGCGGTCATCCGGCTCTGGGGAGGGACGTTCGGTGACGGTGGCGCGCCCGGCCTGCCCGCGGCGGGGCTGGTCGACGAGGTAGACGGGGAAGCCGCGGCGCAGGAAGGTTGTGCGCCACCCCTCGCGGCCGTCGGGCGTGGTGTCCCAGCAGCGGGAGGATTGGCCGGCGCCGTGGAGGAAGGCCAGCGGGATGGGGCGCGCGTGCGTGGGGATTTGATAGCTCACGGCGGCGTGGTCGCCATGGAGGGTCTGCCCGGCGCGCGCGGTGGGGTTCTGGAAGTCGAAGTCGCCGGGCGCGCGGACGACCGTGCCGCCGACGGCGAAGGCGCCTTGCTCGGCCACGTGGAGGGGGGGCTTGCCGGAGCAGCCGGCGAGGAGGAGCGCGAGGAGGAGAAACGAGGGTGTGCGCATAGGGTGAGTCCTTTCGTCGCGGGGGGCAAGGAAACGTTCCCGGAAGGCTGTGGTCTCGACCTTACGCTTTGGCCTTGGCGCCGATGGGCAGGTAATCGGCGTCGGCCACGGGTTCGAGCCACTCGGTCTTGTTGGTACCGGGGTTGCAGGAGACGGCCAGGTGCTGGAACCAGCTGCCGGTGGCGGCGCCGTGCCAGTGCTCGACGCCGGGAGCGATCTCCACCACGTCGCCGGGGCGCAGGACGCGGCCCGGGCGGCGGTAGGAGGCGCGCTCCTGGTAACGGCCCTCGCCGGAGACGCAGATGAGGAGCTGGCCGGCGGCGTGGCGGTGCCAGTTGTTACGGCAGCCGGGCTCGAAGGTGACGTTGGCGATGGGGCAGTTGAGCGCGGCCATGGCGGTGAGGGGGGCGACCCACGAGCGGCCGGAGAAGTGGGCGACGTTGGCGACGTTCGGCTGGCCGAGGGGGAAGGGGCCGCGCGGGACGTCCGCGAAGGCGAGCGGGTCGGCGGCGAGGTCGAGCGTGGCCAGCCAGTCGGCGACCGTTTGGCGGGTGGCCGCGCCGCCGGGGAAGGTTTGGGCGGGGAGCGGGCGCGCGCCGCGGGCCTCGAGGATGCGGGAGGCGTCGAGGCCGCAGCGCTGGATCCCGCCGCCGCCGTGGGTGAAGAAGGGGACGACGAGCTTGCCCTTGAGCGGGGCCGTGCGCAGGAAGGTCGCCGCGGGCGGGGCCACGGTGCCCCACCAGTTGGGCGAGCCGACGAAGAGGACGTCGAAGTCGCCGAGCGCCACGGGGGCGATGGCGACGGTCTCGCCGGATTCGAGCTCCGCGCGGGAGCGGTCGACGGCGGCCTGATAGTCGGCGGGGTAGGGGACGGCGGGGCGGATCTCGGCCACGTCGGCGCCGAGGGCCTGGGCGATGAGGTCGGCCACGGCGCGGGTGTTGCCGGTCTTGGAGAAGCAGGCCACGCGCACGCGGCGGGTGGCGGACATCGACGCGCCCGGCGCGGCGCGGAGGGTGCCGGCGGCGGCCATCGCGGCGACGGAGGCGAGCAGGAAGTCTCTGCGGTTCATGGGAAAATCCTTTCGTCAGTCTTGGGGGAGGGTGGAGAGGTCGAGGACGTAGCGGAAGCGCACCTTGCCGTCGATGACGTCCCGGTAGGCCTTGGCGACGGCCTCGGGGGTGGCGGGGATGACGACCGTCTCGGGGAGGACGCCGTGCGCGAGCGACCAGTCCATGCAGGCCTGGTGCTCGCGGATGCCGCCGACGATGGAGCCGTAAAGGCGGCGGTGTGGGGCGGCCATGAGCTCGCCCAGGCTGATGGTCAGTCCGGGCGGCAGGCCGACGACGGCCATCTCGCCGCCGTCGTAGCGCACGAGGCGTAGGTAGTCGCCGACGCGGTAGTCCGCCGCGGGGATGGTGGAGAGGATGAAGTCGAAGGAATCCTCCATCCCTTCCCAGGGGTTGGGCTCGCGAACGTTCACGTAACGCTTGGCGCCGAGGCGCAGGGCGTCGTCGCGCTTGGCGTCGGTGACGTCGAAGACGGTGACCTCCGCGCCGAGCGCGACGAGGTACTTCACGGCCATGTGGCCCAGCCCGCCGAAGCCGGCCACGCCCACCCTGTCGCCCTGCTTCACCTTGGAGGCGTGGATGGGCGACCAGACGGTCACGCCCGCGCAGAGCAGGGGCGGGACGCGCTTGAGGTCGGCCCCCGCCGGGATGTGGATGGCGTTGCGCTCGGGCACCACGACGCGGTTGGAATAGCCGCCGCGGAAGTTGCGCCCGTCTCGAAGGCGATTGGGCTGCGGGTCGCGGTTGCGGCAGAACTGTTCCCGCCCGAGGCCGCACTGGTCGCACGCGCCGCAGGAGTCGACGAAGCAGCCCACGCCGGCGATGTCGCCGACCTTGAAGGTGGCGACCTCCGCGCCGACCTGCGTCACGCGGCCGACAATCTCGTGGCCGGGGACGATGGGGAAGGTCTTGGCAGGGTCGCCGCCGCCGTCGTTGAGCGCGGCGTGGATGTCGCTGTGGCAGATGCCGGAATAGAGGATCTCGATGAGGATGTCCTTGGGACCGACGGGGTCGCGCGTGAAGTCGGCCGCGCGGAAGTCGGTGCCGGGGGCGTCGAGGACAAGGCCGCGCGCGGGGACGCGCGCCGGGGCCTTCGCGGCGCCGAGGACAGCCGCCGCGGCCAGTACGGGGATTGAGGCAAGCAGGCGTTTCATGGTGGGATTCCTTTCACTTTTTGCCGTCGGCGGGGGCGACGGCGTCGATGGCCGAGAGGGCGTTGAGCGTGCGCGGGTAGCCGATGTACGGGAGCAGCGCCGTGGCGGTCTGGATGAGCGTGGCGCGGCCGTTGCCGACCGCCAGGTTGCCGGCGATGTGCCCGCGCACCTGCGCGTCGCAGCCGCCGAGGGAGACGAGCATGGCGAAGGTGAGCAGCTCGCGCGTCTTCATGTCGAGCCCACGGCGGGTGTAGACGTCGCCGAAGCAGTTCGCGGCGAGGTTGCGGCGGATGTGGCGCAGATCCTCGGGCGCCTTGGTCAGCGCCTCGCGCATCCCCTCGCCGAAGGTCTCCACCTGGATGGCCAGCCCACGCTCGAAGCGCGTCGCGCGCGTGGTCGTCCCTTGGCGCGCCAAGGGCAACGCTACGCCGCGCGCCCGCAAAACGTCGTTCGTGACGTCGAGGCATTCCCGGGCCTTGCCGAAGCCGAGGTAAGGGACGGCCTGGTAGAGGATTTCCTTGGCCTCCTCGGGCGGCATGCCGGCCTCCAGCGCGCCGACGAGCGTCTCGCGGAAGGTCGCGGGCGAGCCGGTGGCGACGAGCGCGGCGAGGGTGATGCGGGCGCGGGTGCGCGGGTCGATGAGCGGCGTCTGGGCGACGATCTCGTCGAAGGCGAAGTAGCCGAAGATCTCGGCCAGCTCCGGGTCTGTCCGCGCGAGGGCGGCCTCCGCCGGCGCCGACGCCGGGAGCGCCGCGGCCAGCGCCAGCAAGGCGATGAGGGTGTGTCGCATGGCGGTCTTTCCCTTTTTGGTTTCGGTTTGGCTCACTTTCCCACGCGGGCGGCGAGCTCGGGCGGGTAGCGGTCGCCGCTGACGGGGAGGGCGTCGAGCGCGGCGCGGATGTCGGCGAGCTCCCGTTCGGAGAGGGCGACGTCGGCGGCGGCGAGGTTCTCCTCCAGGCGGTCGAGGCGGCGCGTGCCGGGGATGGGGACGATCCAGGGCTTTTGCGCCAGCACCCAGGCCAGGGCGATCTGCGCGGGCGTGCAGCCCTTGCCCGCCGCCAGGTCGCGCATCAGGCCGGCGAGGCGTTGGTTGGCGGCCAGGTGCTCGGGGCTGAAGCGCGGCACCACGCTGCGGAAGTCGTCCTTGCCGAAGGTGGCGTCGGCCCCGATGGTGGCGGTGAGGAAGCCTTTGCCCAGCGGCGAGAAGGGCACAAGCCCGACGCCCAGTTCCTCCAACGCGGGGATGAGCGCTGCCTCCGGCTCGCGCCACATCATGGAATACTCGCTCTGCACGGCGGTCAGCGGGCAGACGGCGTGGGCGCGGCGGATGGTGTCCACGCCGGCCTCGCTCATCCCCCAATGGCGCACTTTACCTTCGCGGATGAGCGCGGCGACGGCGCCGGCGACCTCCTCGGGCGGGATCTTCGGGTCCACGCGGTGCTGGTAGTAGAGGTCGATGGCCTCCACGCCCAGCCGTCGCAGCGACCCTTCGCAGGAGGCGCGGATGACCTCCGGGCGGCTGTCCACCACCTGCTTCCCCCCGGGCCCGCCCTGAACGGTGATGCCGAACTTCGTGGCGATGCGCACCCGCCCCCTGAAGGGCGCCAGCGCCCGCCCCACCAGCGCCTCGTTCACATAGGGGCCGTAGCACTCGGCCGTGTCGAAGAAGGTGACGCCCCGCTCGACGGCGGCGTGGATGACCTTTTCCATCTCCTTCGGGTCGCGTGCCGGGCCGTAGCCGTGGCTCATCCCCATGCACCCGAGGCCGATGGCCGAGACCTCGAGCGGGCTGTCTTTCCCAAGAATGCGTGTCTTCATGGCGGTTTTCCTTTCGATGGCCCTAGTGTCCCAAACGCCCCTTTTGGCGACAAGAGACGGATTCCTGTTTGCGCAACCACTATTCCGGATTCCACCTCGTGCCGCCGAAAAACCGCTATACTGTGCGGCGAAAGGAACGCGCACGATGAACGATGACATCCTCCGCCTTGATGCCGTCCAGGACTACGCCGACTGGCTCGGCGGCGAGACCCTCCATCCCTTGGCCACCGTCATCGACTTCGGCCGCCTGCCCCCGCACCCGCACTGCCGCAAGCGCCTCGGCTTCTACGCCCTCATGCTCAAGGACACCCGCACCTGCGGCGCCCTCCGCTACGGCCTCAGCACCTACGACTACCGCGAGGGCACGCTGCTCTGCCTTGCCCCCAACCAGGTCGTCGGCGACCCAGACGACGGCCGCCTCTATACCGTCAAAGGCTTCGCCCTCCTCTTCCACCCCGACCTGCTCCGCGGCACCCCCGCCGCCCGCGCCGTCCGCGACTGCGCCTTCTTCGGCTACGCCTCCAACGAGGCCCTCCACATGGCCAAGCCCGAGCGTGCCGCCGTCCTCTCCTGCTTTCGTGCCATCCGCGACGAACTCCGCCGCGGCGCCGACCGCCATACCCGCGTCATCGCCGCCGCCCACATCGAGGCGCTCCTCGGCCTCTGCGCCCGCTTCTACGACCGCCAGTTCGCCACCCGCCAGCCCACCAACCGCGACCTGCTCGCCCGCTTCGAGGCGTTCCTCGACGACTGGTTCGCCTCCGGCCGCTCCCGCGACGAGGGGCTCCCCACCGTCGCTGCCTGCGCCAAGGCCCTCAGCCTCTCGCCCAACTATTTCGGCGACCTCGTGCGCAAAGAGACCGGCCTCACCGCCCAGACGCACATCCACCGCGCCATCCTCGCCAAGGCCAAGGAAGCCCTCGCCGCCTCATCCGCCTCCGTCTCCGAGATCGCCTACCGCCTCGGCTTCAAGTACCCCCAGCACTTTGGGCGCCTCTTCCGCCGCGCCGAAGGCGTCACCCCTGCCGCCTACCGCCGCCAGGCCTGACCCCCGCCGTGCGCTTGGACGCCGTGCAGTATTTACGTTGCGCCCTGCTTTCTCGGCTCAATCCTTAGATGGTGTCCCCGTCTTTCAATCCCTTCAAGAGTGTTTGTAAGTCAGGGAACTGGCGCCCTTCGGGCTGTGGAATAAGCGCGGGTGTGTTTTGAGAGGGCCTTGGTTCCCTCTGGCCACAAAGCCTTGTTGGGCGTTTGCCCTATTTCTCTCTCGAAAGGCCTTTCCCTGCCATCTTCTGCATTGGGGCGTTCAATGGCGCCAACGTGCGAGAAGCGTCTCGACGAGGGCGGCCTCAATCGCATTGGCCGCAGAGAGGGCCTCGTCCAAGCGGCCGAGCCCCGTGAGCGCACAGATGCGGCCCACCTCGGGGACAACCTTGAGGTCCGGGTCGTCGGCCAATGCCTCGCGGGCTTCCCCGTAGACGGCCAACGCGCCCTCATAGTCGCCCGCATCATAGAGGCTGCGCGCCTGGACCAGCTGGAGGAGGGGTTTCGCGGCCGGGCCCTCGTCGATGATGGGCTGCAGGTCTACTTCGCGCTCACTGGCCAATGCGATCTCCGCTTGGGCGTCGTCGGCTCGGTTGTCGGAGTGCCAGAGATAGGCCGCCACGCACGCGGCCACCGCGACGATGGCCCACGTGAGCGCCTTGGTGCCGTGATCCTGCCACCAATTGACGACGGGGCGCAACTCTTCGGGGATGCGCGAGACGTCCTTGAGGGTGGGAAGCTCTTTCTTGGCCATGTGCGGGCTCCTTGGCGCTTAGGCTTCCACGCGGTCGGCGTATTCACCGGTACGGGTGTCGATGCGGATGAGGTCGCCCTCGTTGATGAAGAGCGGCACGGGCAACTGATAGCCACCCTCGACGGTACCTGGCTTGGTGACCTTGCCGGCCGCGGTGTTGCCGCGCACGCCGGGGTCGCACTTGATGACCTTGCGCTCGATGAAGGAGGGCAGCTCGATGTCGATCACCTCGTCCTCGTAGAGGAGGGCGTCGACTTCCAGCCCATCGGTCAAGAAGTAGGTCTTGTCGCCCAAGACGTCCTTACCCACGCGGATTTCGTTGTAATCCTCGTCGTTGAAGACATACTCGCCGGCGTCCTCGTAGGAATAGACGAGGGGCTTCTGGGCCAAGTCGGGCTTCTCAAAGCAATCGTTCGAGCGGAACGAGCAAGACTTGCCCGAGCCGTTGAGCATATTGCGCAGCTTGCAGTTGTAGATGGCCTGGCCCTTGCCGGGCTTGGAGAAATCAAAGTCCGTGATGATCCAGGGCTGGCCCTCGAACATGATCTTGAGGCCTTTTTTGAGGTCGGAGCGCGGTATACATGGGATTCTATCCTTGTCTATGCGTCGTAAACCACATTGCTATAGCGCATCCTCCCCTTGGCCGTCAAATCGGCGCTTGGGTTTCCTTTGGATGCGATCGATGCAAAATGTAATGACGCATCCAATAAGGCAAAGAAGGCTCCCCGCAACCCGCCCCCCCGGGGGGCGGCGCGGCCCAAAAGCAAAAACGCCGTCGGCCTTTCTTGGCACACTATGTGCCACACACAAAGAAGGAACCGACGGCGTGCAACAGTGTATCACTTCTTCTCGCAGGCAACGAACGCAAGAATCGTGCATTCGCAAAAACGGAAAGGCTGACGTGGAGGCGTGCATTAGGTATTGGAACATGTATCGGAAATCCGTTGCCAGACCCTCTGTCAGAGCGTTCGCGCGAATGATCGGGGAAAAACCCTCAACCGTGAGATACATCCTCAAAAAAGGAACCACCGCCAAGCGGTTGACGTGGTATCTTCCCGACAAAAAGCGGTGGGAGTACTTAGACCTAAGCCCGGGGTTTGCCGTGGAAGAGACCCGAAGACGCAACGCCAACAAAGGGCCCCGCGGCAAGGTCTCAAACTTCTTTGCTCGAGACTTTGCAAAGGTATATTCCAAAACGAAAAGTGTCACCTACACATTGAAGGTGCTTCACGAGATATCACCCAACGCATATCTCCTCAGTCGCAGCACCGTCTATCGCCTGATGGACAAAGGCGAACTTCAGGATGCACGCGGCAGACCTCTTACCCACAAGCGTTACAAGAAAAACCAACACAAGCCCGCCTCCACCGATGTCCCCCGCAACCACGCCCCCAAGCACATGATCGACGACCTTCCTCCTGCCGCGCGCCATCACACCGAGCCCGGACATTTCCAGATGGACACCGTCCATTCTTCCGGCGGCCGCGGTGGCATCCTCACCCTTGTCGACCCCCACCATGGCAATCCAACAGCGCCCCGCCGCTTCTATATGTATGCCCTTCCAACCATTTCTCAAGCCTCCGTGACCTCCGCACTTCGTTGTTTTCGCCGCGACCTTTACGCCAACGGCCACGAACTTAAGACGATTCTCACCGATAATGGCTCGGAGTTTCTCCATGAAGACACACTTGAAGCCCTCCTTCATGTCCCCATCTACTACTGCCATCCCTACAGTGCTTGGGAGAAAGGCTCCATTGAACGCCACCGGTACCGCCTCCTGCGCCTCTACTGCCCCAAATCCACCAACTTTTCCAAGCTAAGCCCTCGTGCGCTTAAACAGACCCATCGCCTCATCGTCCACTACCCACATACCCCCAAAAAGGTCTCCTAATCCATGCGTATGTCCCAAGTTTTCCCAAACGCACTGCGCAAATCTATTGACATTCTACATGTGTGGGGTTCTTCTGCAGTTACTGTGGGTAAAACCGTTTAGTCCACAAATGCGATAGACGCTGAGGGCAACGCCTTTCCCATCTCTCATGCTCCCTAAAGAAATCCACGTAAGATAACTGATTGCAATACGAACAAAAAGGAAGTTCTCGGCAGGAAAGGCGGGGACTTTGAAATCCCCGCCACCTGTCGGGAACTTCCCTCCTCCCCCTGAGTTTACCCACAGTAACTGCAGAAGAAACTTTCGTCGGCAGGGCAAACGCACCTAAATGTGGTTGCAATCACAATGATTGCCAGTCCAAAAGAATACGCACCCACCCAAGACACCGCACATAGTTTGTCGTTTCTGAGTGAGCAACGTATTCACCCAAACAGGAGAGCATCACAACCACAACGGCATTTAGATGCGTTCGCCCTGTTTCGTCGGGGTTCTCCGTCCGTTATTGCGGACATGGATTGTTTCACGGGGGCCTTGAGGGGCTACGCCCCTTCGCACGCGCCACGCCTCTTCCGGCAGACACAAGCCCTTGATCCCAAAACCGCAACAGAGCCGCGTCGGAATCGCACGGCATGACGTCTGAGTCTGTGGGAGGTCGTGGGGTTCAAGGGCAAAGCCCACATGAAAGGGGCTCACAGGGATCGCCGAATGGGCCGGACAACGCGACATGCCATTGAGGGGCGCCCTTCAGCGCACACTTCAATGAGGCGTCCATTCCCAATTCACGGCGTTTTCGGCTCACGTCCCATTCGCCGCATCGCGAACGTCAATCGCCCCTTAGGCCCGAAGAGAACCCGCGCTCCGGATTCCCGGAACGCGGGTTCGGCATTGATTTACCGAAGAGGCGAAACCGACGCCTTGAAGAGGTAGGTGGAGTGTCCCTCCGGCGGGGCGAACGCCAGCGTGGCGGTGTCGCCGGCCACTTCCTCCCGTACGATGACGACGGGCGCGGTGCCCTCCGTGGTGGGCACAATGGCATAGGCGATGCCCTCGGCGAAGGTCAGGGGCATCTTGGGAAGGCCGCTCTCGACCTTGACCGTGACGACGACCTCCGACGCCTCGACGGAGATGCCGCAGACGTCGAAGGTATAGGGCAGGACCACCATGGCCGTCCCGTCCTCAAGCGTGACCGCCACCGGCTCAAGCCCGGCAAAGCAGTTCAGCGCATCCTCCACGGTCGTCGGCGCGAGGAGTTCCCGAACCACGGTGCCGTCGCTGTTCTGGCGGAAGACGTCGAACGTGCCGTCGGTGATGCCGGCCTTCAAGGCGGCGGACTGAAGGCGCTCGAGCACGGCCATGTCGGTGTAACCTGCCGCGCCCTCAGGGACATTGGGCATGGCCACGGCCGCGAGCACGGCCAGTGTGAAGCCCTTCCATTTGCCGTCCGCGTCGGCCGCCGCCTTCCACGCCGCTTCCTGCGCGGCCGGGTAATAAAGCGTGGCGCCTTCGGCCAGATAATTCCCCGTGGGGAAGGCGTAGCTGTTCACCGAAGTGGGCACATCGCCCCGGATGGTGAGCGAGACCAGTTTCCTGCAGTTCCCGAAGGCGTTGGAATTGACGGTGGTCACGCTGTCCGGCAACGTGACGGCCGCCAGCTCCGTGCACCCGGAGAAGGTACTGCTCGGGATGACCGTGATCCCTTCCCCGAGCGTGGCCGAGGTCAGCGCCGTGCAATTCTGAAAGACGTACATCCCCAGCGAGGTCACCGACCCGGGCACCAAGACGGACGTCAGGCCGCACTTCAGGAAGGCGTAATTCCCGATCTTGGTCACGCCGGAGGGGATTGTGACGGCCGTGAGCGCCGTGCATCCGTTGAAGGCGTTAGCGCCGATTTCCGTCAGCGTCGCCGGCAGCGTCACCTTCGAGAGCGCCGTGCATCCGTAAAACGTGTAATTGGGGATCGCGTTGATGCCCTCGCCGAAGGCGGCCGAGGTCAGCGCCGTGCAATTCTGGAAGACATACGTCCCCATTGAGGTCACCGACCCGGGTACCGAGACGGAGGTCAGGCCGGAATTCTTGAATGCGTAGCCTCCGATCTTGGTCACGTTGGAAGGTATACCGGCGGCCGTGAGCGATGTGCAGTTCTGGAAGGCGTAGGTTCCGATTTCCGTCAGCGTCGCCGGTAGCGTCACCTCCGAGAGCGCCGTGCATCCGTCAAACGTGTAATTGGGGATCGCGTTGATGCCCTCGCCGAAGGCGGCGGACGTGAGCGCCGCGCAATCCTGGAAGACGTACGTCCCCAGCGAGGTCACCGACCCGGGCACCGAGACGGACGTCAGGCCGGCATTTTGGAACGCTCTGCTCCCGATGGTGGTCGCACCCTCGGGGATTGCGATGGCCGAGAGCGCCGTGCAGTTCTGGAACGCGCTGCTCCCGATCTCCTCCAGACCGGCCGGCAGCGTCACTTCCGAGAGCGCCGTGCAGTCCTGGAACGCGCTGCTCCCGATTTTGGTTACGTCCTCGGGGATTGTGATGGCATCAAGCGCCGTGCAGTCCTGAAACGCGCTGCTCCCGATCTCCTTCAGGCCGGCCGGCAGCGTCACCTCCGAGAGCGCCGTGCATCCGTAGAAAGTGCGGGTGTCGAGCTTCGTAAGCCTCGCGCCGACATCCACCGAAGTCAGCGACGTGCTGTTCTGGAAGGCATAGGTTCCCAGCGAGGTCACGGTGTCGGGCAGGACGGCGGCGATCAGACCGGACTTTTCAAACGCGTTGCTCCCGACCTTGGTCACGCCGGAGGGAATGTCAATGGCCGTGAGCGCCGTGCATCCGTAGAAGGCGGATCTTCCGATCTCCTTCAGGTCGGCCGGCAGCGTCACCTTCGTGAGCGCCGTGCAGTCGCCGAAGGTGTAGTTGCCGATCGTGGCGACGCCCTCGCCGACGGTGGCCGAGGTCAGCGCCGCGCAGCCCTGGAAGGTATAAGTCCCCAGTGAGGTCACCGTGTCGGGCACGACGACGGAGGTCAGGCCGGACTTTTGGAAGGCGTAGGTCCCGATCTTGGTCACGCGGGGGGGAATATCGATGGAGGTGAGCGCCGTGCAGTTCCGGAAGGCGGAGGCGCCGATGGAGGTGACGGTGTCCGGCAGATGAATGGCAGTCAGCGCCGTGCAGCCGTCGAACATCGAATCCGACACAGCGGTGGGCGATCCGCCGAGCGTCACCGTTGTGAGGTTGTCGCACCCCGCGAAGGCGCTCGCGTTGAACTTCCCGACGGTGGCCGGGATGGTGACTTCCGTCAGGCCGTCGCAATCTTGGAAGACATTCGCCGCCAGCTCCGTGACGCCCTCCGGGATGCTGATCTCCGTAAGGGCCGCGCACCCTTTGAAGGCCTGTCCGCCGATGGAGACGACCGTCTCTGGAATCGCGAAGCGGAGCGATGGGCAACCGCTGAAAGCCTGATAGCCGATCTTGGTCAGCACCCCCTCCAGCGTGACGGTCTCCAGCGCGGTGCAGTTCATGAAGGCGGCCTGAGGGATCTCCGTGACCCCCGCGGGCAGGGTGATGGCCGTGAGAGCCGTACACCCGTAAAAGGTCCCCGTGTCGAGGGCGACGGTGTCCGGGCTCAGCGTCACCGAGGTGAGCCGTTTGCACCCGGAGAACCCGTAATAGGACAGCTTCGTCAGTCCGTCCGGCAGGGTCACGGAGGTCAGTCCGCTGTCGCTGAAAGCCGACGATCCCAAGGTGGTCAGCGTGTCGGGCAGGTTAATGCTTTCCAGCGCCGTGCAACCGCTGAAGGCGTTCGTGCCGATCTTCGTCACGGCCGAACCCAGCTTGACCGTGTTCAGCGCGGCACACCTATAGAAGAGCGACTCGGGAATCTCGGTGATGACATCCGGCAAGGTAACCTTCGTCACGGCCTTGCAATTATAAAAGGCCTTTTCGCCGAGGGTGGTCACCGTCTCCGGGATGACGATGCCATCGGCATCCGCCGCCGGCAGCGTGGTCAGCTTGGTGCATCCATAGAAGGCGGAGGCTCCGATGGACGTGACCTGCTCCCCGAAGGTCACGGCGGTGAGGCCGTCACAGTTGTTGAAGCAGTTGTCCGGGATGGCCGTGACCAATTCCGGGATGGCCATCTCCGTCAAATCGTCGCAGTTCTGGAAGGCATAGTCGCCGATGACGGTCACGCTTTCGGGGATGGTCAGCGCGGAGAGCGTCGTGCAACCGCTGAAGGCGTTTGCCCCGATCGACTCCGGCGCAAAGCCCGGCTCAAAGGTCACCGTCGCCAGCTTGCCGCATCCGCCCAAGAGGTTGTCGGCGATGGCCGTCACCCCGGGCTGGAAGGCGAAGCCCGTCAGCGCACTGCAGCCGTAGAAGGCTCCCTTGCCCATCGTTGCCAGCCGGCTCTTCGGCTCAAAGGTCACCGTCGCAAGCTTGGAACAGCTCTGGAAGGCATAGTCGCCGATGGTCACGACACCGGCCGGGATGGTGACCTCCGTAAGCTTGTTGCAATTATAGAAGGCCTTGTTGGCGATGGTCTTCAGGGTCGAAGGCAACGTCAGCGACGTCAGATTGTATTCCGAGGCGAACGCGCTGGGGCCGATCATGGTGACGCCCTCGGGGATAGCTAGCGTCGCCGATGTCGAGACCCGATCCAAGATGGCCGTTTTTGCCTCCGAGGAATAGACAAAGTTCTCATCTTTGGGGAAGGCGTTGCAGTTCTGGAAGGCGTAGTCGCCGATGGAGACCAGCGAGGTCGGCAGCGTCAGATTGTTCAGCGCCGTGCACCCCGAAAAGGCATAGGTGCCAATCGTGCGGAGATCGCCCAAGATCGAGACGGTCTTAAGACTGGTGCAGTCACGGAAGGCGTAGTTGCCGATGGCGCGGATGTTGCGGTCGAGCGTGACGGATTCCAGGCTCGAGCAGTTTTGGAAGGCATTGTTGCCGATGGCTCCCTCAAGGAACGCATCGCCGATTGTTGGCACCGAAGTCAGCGCCGTACACCCCATAAAGGCCGAGTTGCCGACGGCGCCGACGGTGCCCGTGACGGTCAGCGTCGTGAACTTGCCAAGGTTGTAGAAGGTACCGGCCGCGATGGTCCCCCAATTGCCCTTCACCGTCATCGTCTCCAAGCTGTCGCAATCCGAGAGCGCATAATTCGCCGACGTGCCGATATCGCCGTTCACCGTGAAGGAAGTCAGGCCTGTGAGGCCGTCCCACACCCGCGGAAGCTCCGGCACATCACACGTATAGACGACCTCCGTGACGCCGGAGCACCCGTCAAACGCCTCATACATCCCGGAAGGGATGGAATTGAGCGTAATCTTGGTTAGGTCGGCACAGTGGCTGAAGGCATAGGAGCCGATCTCCTTCACCGAGGCGGGCAGATTCAGCTCACCTGTGAGGCCGGTGCGGCTGAAGGCGGAGGAGCCGATCTCCTTCACCGAGGCGGGCAGGTTCAGCTCACCTGTAAGGCCGGTGAGGCGGAAGGCGGAGGAGCCGATGGCCGTGAGGGTCTCCGGCCACTCAAGGGCGGTCAAGGCCTCGCATCCATAAAAGGCATAGTTTGGGATCTCCGTCGTGGCCGGATCAAGCGTGATACCGGTGAGCGCGGCGCATTCGTAGAAGACAAAAGTCGCCAACGTCACCGTTGGATCACCGCCGGAAGCGGTCTTCAGGCCCGTCAGCTTGGCACACCCGTAAAAGGCGTTCTCGCCGAGCGTCACGGCGTCGGCCAGCGTCACCTCCGTCAGGGCCGTGCACCCCCGGAAGGCCTCGATCGGCACCTCGGCCACACGGCTCAAGTCCGGGGCACCCGTCAGCGCTGAACACCCGTAAAAGGCACCGACCCCGAGGCTCTCGGGCTTGCAGCCCGTCACCGTCCGCAAGGACGAACACCCATAAAAGGCCCAGTCCCCAATCGGCCCAACCGTCCCACCGAAGGTCACCGTCGGCAAGGCCGCGAGCCCGCGGAAGGCTCGCGCCCCAATGGAGCCGACACTCCCTCCGAAGGTCACCGAGGTGAGATACTCCTTCAAGGGGTTATAACCCCAATCCTCATAAAGAACGTTGCCATCGAAGGCAAGCGACTCAATCGTCCCGACGTTCCCCTCAAAGGTCAACGAACAGCTCGCCCCTTCCAGAGCCCCTAGGTCGCCGAGGCTCTCCCAAAAGACATTGCCGCGAACGACGCCCACGTCACCCTTGAAGGTCACCGACTGTAAGGCCGAAAGGCAAGTGAACGCCTTCGTATCCACCTCGCCCACGTCGCCATCAAAGGTAATGGAAGTCAGGCCGTAGCCATCCCGAATGGCGCCGGAGCCAACGCGGTAGATCGGTCCCGGCACTTCGATCGTCTTCGGCAGTAGCGCCAACTTATTCCACTCCGGGCACAGGTCGAGTCCTTCGTCGCAGATATAGCGCACACTTTCCGGAAGCACCAGATGCTCCACCAGGATATCCTCAACCTCGGTCCCTTGGCCGGCGTCGTCCACCACCACACCGCCGACGCCGACAACCACACGAGGATTGTTCTCAATGGCGGTCTCATACCGGACACCCGTCGCGGGATCGATAGGCAGGCCATAGCACTCGGCAAAGGGGTTCCCCGCGAGGGTCAGGTTCGGATTATCGCGCAACCCTGGCGTGCCGCCCATCTTCACCTCCATGACATTCGTATTTCCAAACGCCAGATCCCCGAGATCCGTCAGCGTGGTCGGCAAATTGAGTTCCCCGCCGATGCCGGTACTGTAAAAGGCCCCGTCCCGAATCTCCTCAAGTCCCTCGGCGAAGGTCACGCTCCCCAGATTGTCGCAATAGTAAAAAGCGAAAGCCCCGATGGAGGTTACCCACGACGGGAAGGCGGCGGAGAGCAGAGACGTGTTTTCATAAAAGGCGTAATCGGCCACGCGCCAGACGGTCTCCGGGAAATCTTCCGCGGCGACCGCGGTCTTTCCCGCGTCAATCCCGAGCACGGTCGTCTGCTCCGCATCAAGCACGAGCCCGTTCACCGGCGTCAGATTCGTGCACCCACGGAAGACATCATACCCGAAGTCTCTGACGCTCGCCGGAAGGGTGATGGACGTCAACGCCGTATGTCCATCGAAGGCATAAGGTGCAATGGCCGTCACCGTCTCGGGCACCGTAAAGCTTGCCACATTGGGCCCGATGAAGAGCACCGTCTTGTCCTTGTCGTAGAGTGTGCCCAACGCATCCGAGGAAAAACTCTTGCACGCTTCCGCCACCTCAAACCGCACGTTCGGGGAATACGCGAAGGTCGAATCCATCATGAAACTCCCGAACGTCGCCGGCAGGCGCACCCACGCCAGCGCGGGGCAATTCGCAAAGGCACCCTCCGGCAACATCGTCACCTGCGTTCCCGAAAGATCGACCTCCTCCAGCGACGCACACCCGTAGAAAGCAAACGTGCCGATGGATTTCAGCGTGTCGGGCACGGTCACCTCGCGCAGGTTCGTCATTCCCCGGCAGATGCCGCCGGAAATATCGGTAATCCCATCCGGGATTTCCAGTCGTTCGGGGTTCCCCGGCACATAACAGAGTCCCGTCGCGGAGCGCAACAATCCGTTTTCGACAGAGAATCTCGTCACTCCGGCATCGAGCGTGAAGGCAATGTTCGGACTGAGGCCGAAGGCCCCGTCCTTGATCTCCCACAGCGTCGTCGGCAGCGACACCGACGTCAGCTTCGGACAGTCGAGAAAAAACGAATCGCTCAGCGTCTGCAGCCGTTTCAGCGTCACCGTCTCCAATTCCGGACACGCGACGAACAGGCCGTCTCCGACATCCGCGTCATAGAGCTCATCGCCCTCCTCAAAGACAGCCGTCTTCAGGTCGGGGCACTTCGCGAAGACCTCTGCGCCCAGCGTCTTCACCGTGCCCGGAATCGTGACGGTCTCCAGCCCCGACCCTCTGAAGGCCTGGTTTCCCAGTTTCGTCACCGAAGGCGGGATCGTGATCTCGGTCAGGCTTGTGCACCCCCTGAAAGCATACCCCCCGATCTTCTCGATCGCGCACCCCTCCTCCCAGCGGACCTCCGTCAGTTCGGTGCATCCGTAGAAGACGCCGCTCATACCGAGAAATCCGGTTTCAAGCTCAGTGACCGGCGCCCCGCCCAGCGTTGCCGGCACGGTCACCGCGCCCCGTACCCCGCTGGCCTCCTCAATCACCGCATACGACGCCCCTTCCCTGGAGCGGACGCTGTACGTCCACGTGACCCCATCAATGGTTACCTGATCGGCAAACCCCGGCGCCGCCGCACACAGCGCCCAAATCCAAAAGACAAACCGCTTCATGACCGTTCTCCAATCCCTGTTTTCACACCAACGACGAAACGGAGAGACAACAAAAAAGCGTGCCTCCCCCCGAAGTTCCTTAGAGGAGGCCTACCACAGCCGTGCTTGGAAACATAACGGGAGAGAAACACGCCTGGGATATACCCAAGCGCGACTCCGCGATACATCTCGTTCAAGCTAGGGAAGGTGGTAGTTTCCTCTAAAACGAATGTATGCGTAAACGCACCGATTCTGCGCCCGAGAAACACGCCCCCGCCAACCGGCAGAACACGCGCCCTCAAGCTATCTGCCCCTATACTACAAGACTTGTTCCCTCCCTGTCAAGCAAAAAAACAGACGGCATTGTGCTGGCACGTTGTAAGATTAGGCCGTGGATTTTCCAAGAGGAAGCGAAAGGCCCCCAGGGCCCCCCTAGGGGGGCCGGCCGCGAACCGGGACGGGAAAGGAAGGGAAAATGTCAGCCCTTCCGGAAAGGCGCATAATGGCGCAAGTAAAACCAACCATCCGAAAGGCGCTGACATGAGAAATGATACCACAGGGAAAACGCGAGGCAAACACTACTCAGTGGCGGATCTCAGGAGAATGTTTGAGGCATACGAAAGGAATCTGTGCCGAAAGAACCCTAGGTCACTCAGCCAGATCGCACGGGGATTAAGCGTCCCGGACAGTTCGTTCCGCGACATCATTACCCGCGCCCAAACCTGTCTGCCTTCGCGCTTCGGAAACAAACAACTCCAACGCTTCCCGCTTGATATGCGGAAACTCGAGGACAACGCCGTCAAAGCACGCCAAAGGTACGCCGACGCCAAACTGTTCCCGGAGGCTTTCTTCCATGCGCTCAAGCCGTTCATGAGTCCCAAAGGAGAAATTGCCCCCACGACGGCCCTCAAGGACTTGGAAGCGGCCCTTCGGGATGACAAGAATCGCGCGGAGATCCTCGGGAAGGCGCCTGGGTGGGACGGGAGGATCCCTTGCGTCAAAACGATTTACAACCGCATCACGGCAGGACGCTCCTGCGCCGGGATGGACGCCTCGTGGCTGCCGGAAAAGGGCAAACGCAAGCGCGTCAACCCCTCCGAGCGGAAAGGGCGCGTTGCCAAACGCTGCCCCCCCCCGGCCACTCCATCCTGGACATGCCCGAAACCCTTCTCTGCCGCCAACAGACCTTCGGCGTCTGGGAAATGGACACCGTCCACTCCTGTCGAGGCGGGAAGGGCGGCCTCCTCACCCTCACCGAACGCCAGACCCGCAAATCCTACGCCGTCAAACTCCCCGAAATCAGCCAAGAAGCCGTCTGCGCCGCCCTCAAGAAACTCATGCGCCAGAAGAAGTTGAAGACCATGAAGGCGTTGCTCACCGACAACGGGAGCGAGTTCCTCTGCACCGCCGCCCTCGAACGCATCGTCCGCGCCCCCGTCTACTACACCTACGCCTACAGCGCCTGGCAGAAAGGCTCCGTCGAAAACTTCAACCGCCAACTCCGACGTCACCTCGGCAAAGGCACCGACTTCTCGACCGTCAGCGCCCGCACGATCGCCCGCGTCGAAGCCCTCATCAACCACATCTCCCGCACCACTTCCCTGAAAGGACTCTCCGCCAATGAAGCTTTTTCAGCTATTGCCTAAAAAACTTCACGGTTTTGCTTGCAATCAGCCAGGTGGCGGAATTCGCGGCGGAGGAGAAAATCCCGCTGATTCGTCTTTGGACCCGCCAAGAGCGCATCTATGGCCGTTGTTTACCGGAGGAGGGATGACGGCCCGTTCCCTCCATTTTCCCCTTGTGCCGCCAAGCGTCGCCGGGTGGAGCGGACGTTGAGGCCGATGGGGGTGGCGTCGATGAGCTTGGCCTGGGCAAGGCCGGGAGCCTCGAGGGCGTGCACGTGCTGGGGGAGGAATGCGTGATGTGGTGGCGCGCAGCTGAGGAGGGAAAGTATCCCCTCTGGCCGCCACGGCATCGGGGCTGGATACAACGCAACGCAGACACGCCGATCGGTGGACACCCTCACCCATCCCCGCATTCGCCGTGTTATCGTTTTGGGAAAGGCGCGACATCAAAGGAGAAACCCATGCGAACCATCCTCCCGTTCATCCTGGCCCTTGCCGTGGCCGCCCCGCTTTTCGCCGAGCAGACCGCGCAACAGCGCTGCCTGGCCGGCGCGCTCGACCGCATCGACCCCGCCGCCCTCACCCGTCTGGCCGACGATTGGGAGGCCGTCTACGGGGTGGGGGCCGGGAGCGCCGCGCTCCGCGCCTTCGTCGACGCCCTGCCCGAACGCCGCCAAGCCGCGCGCGACGCCCTCGCCAAGCGCGGCGACGAGGCGCCCGCCGACGCCCTCCTGCGTGACCTCCGCCGCGCCGTCCTCGCCCGCCCCGGCCTGCAAGGGCTGGAGATCCTCGCCGTGCGCTACGAGATGGGGCCGAACGCCCGCCGCCACAACGCCCCCGGGCAGCCCAGCATGGCCTGCTACAACCAGGTGGAGGCCAACCGCAACATCCCCTCGAGACTGCTGCGCCTTTCCGACTTCGGCAACCCCGCCCCCACCGTCGCCACCTTGCTCGACTCGCCCGGCGCCACCCTCTCCTGCGTGGATCTGCACTGGGGCGCCGACAAGGTCTGCTACGTCCGCAAAGACCCGGCGGACGGCGGGCGCCTGAAGCTTTGGGAACTGCGCCTCGACGGCTCCGAGCCGCGCCCCCTCTCCCCCGCCAAGGCGGATTTTGACGTCGGCGACGGCTGCTGGCTGCCCGACGGCCGCCCCCTCGTCACCGCCACCGCCGCCGAGCAGGGGCTGCCCTGCGAGTCGGGGCGCCTGTCCATGACAAACACCTATCGCCTCGACCCCAAGACGGGGAAACTCGACCGCCTCACCTTCGACCAGGACTCCAATTGGTCGCCCACCGTGATGGAGGACGGGCAGGTGATGTACGTCCGCTGGGAATACTGCGACCTGGCGCACTTCTTCAGCCGCAACGTCATGACCATGCGCCCCGACGGCACCCGCCAGCTGGCCTACTACGGCTCCAACGGCTTCTGGCCCAACCACTACGGCGACCCCAAGCCCATCCCCGGACAGCCCGGCCGCTTCGTCTGCGTCGCCACCGGGCACCACGCCCCCAAATCCGGCCGCCTCGCCCTCTTCGACGTCTCCAAGGGGCGCGCCGAGAAGGCCGGCGCCGTCCAGATGATCCCCGGCTTCGGCAAGCCCATCCCCGAGCGCGTCGAGGACTACCTCTACGCCGGCGACTGGCCCCGCTTCCTCTCGCCCTTCCCGCTCGCCCCCGGCCCGGGGCGTGGCGACGCGGGCAAGTTCTTCCTCGTCTCCATGCGCCCTTCCAAGGACGACCTCTGGGGCATCTATCTGGCGGACGTCTTCGACAACCTCATCCCGTTGGCCCAGATGGAGGGCGCGGCCCTCTGCGAGCCCATCCGCGTCGAGCGCCGCCCCGTCCCGCCCGTCCTCCCCGACTTCGTCCGGCCCGGCGCGCGCACCTGCACCGTCCACGTCGCCGACATCTACAACGGCCCCGGCCTCGCCGGCGTCCCGCGCGGCGCCGTCAAGGCCCTGCGCGTCTTCGCCTATCACTACGCCTACAACAAGGTCGGCTCCCACGAAGGCGTCGGCACCGAGTCGAGCTGGGACATGAAGTACCTCCTCGGCACCGTCCCCGTCAACCCCGACGGCTCGGTCTTCTTCACCGCGCCCGCCCACATCCCCCTCTCCCTCCAGCCGCTCGACGCCCGCGGCCAGGCGCTCCAGCTCATGCGTTCCTGGCTCGTCGGCCAGCCCGGCGAGCACGTCTCCTGCACCGGCTGCCACGAAAGCGCCAACTCCATCTACGACGTCCCGCCCCTCCCCGGCGCCCCCGCCGCCCTCACGCCGCCCGATTCCCCCGGCCCCGCCTGGAGCTTCATGCGCGAGGTCCAGCCCATCCTCAACCGCCGCTGCGTCGGCTGCCACAACGACCAGACCACCGACACCGACGGGACGCGCGAGGGCCTCTACGGCAAGCAAAACCTCCGGGGCCGCCGCCCCAACCTCGCCAGCCTTGCCCCCACCATCCTCCCCTACCGCGACGGCTTCAACCCCGGCGGCGCCGGCGCCTTCACCCGCTCCTACCACGACCTCAAACCCTACGTCCGCCGCCCGGGCCCCGAGAGCGACAACCACCTCCTCAACCCCGGCGAATACGCCGCCAACACCTCCCCGCTCATCCAGCTCCTCCGCAAAGGCCACCACGGCGTCACCCTCGACGACGCCGAATGGCGCACGCTTTACACCTGGATCGACCTCAACGCCCCCTTCTGGGGCACGTGGACCGACTTCGCCCTCAACTGGGCCAACGAGTTCCACCGCAACTGGATCGGCATCAAAGGCCCCCAGATGCAGCTCGAACGTATGCGCCAATCCAAGGCCCGCCGCGAGGCGTGGAACAAAGCCTGCCAGGTCTCCAATCCCGACCCCGCCCTCGAGGCCGACGCCTACGGCTTTGAGCAGGCCAAGGCCGACCTCGCCAAGGTCGCCTTCCAGCCCCCCGCCGCCGAGGCGCCGCGCCCCGCCGCCCCCACCCTGCCCGGCTGGCCCTTCCAGGCCAAGCCCGGCGAGGCCGTCACCCTCCGCCTCCCCGGCGGCGACCTCACCTTCCGCAAAATCCCCGCCGGCGCCTTCGTGATGGGCGACGCCCAAGGCTATCCCGACGAGACCCCGCACATCGCCCGCGTCGAGAAGCCCTTCCTCATGGCCGAGGTCGAGCTCCCCCTCCGCAACCTCCTCGCCTGGAAGCCCGACCACTACAACGGCTACGCCGACTGGCTCGGCAAAGACCACACCGCCCCCGGCGCCAGCCTCATGGACAGCCCCGACTTCCCCGCCGTCCGCCTCTCCTGGCGCGAGGCCCAGGCCTACTGCGCGTGGCTCTCCGAACAGACCGGGCGCCGCTTCCGCCTCCCCACCGAGACCGAATGGGAGTGGGCCGCCCGCGCCGGCACGGCCACCGCCCTCCCCTGGGGCGGCGAGGACGACGACTTCGCCCCCTACGCCAACCTCGCCGACAAAGCCCTCGACAAACTCCCCCATCAGCGCCAGACCCTGCACTACATGCTCCGCGACATGCGCCGCGACGACGGCCAGATGGTGCTAGGGCAGGTCGGGAAACACCAGCCCAACGCCTTCGGGCTCAAGGACATGATCGGCAACGCCGCCGAGTGGACGGCCTCGCCCTACCGTCCCTACCCCGCGAGCTCA
This sequence comes from uncultured Kiritimatiellota bacterium, assembly GCA_944389585.1. Taxonomy (GTDB): domain Bacteria; phylum Verrucomicrobiota; class Kiritimatiellia; order RFP12; family DVOR01; genus Spyradenecus. The sequence goes on along the minus strand of CALXMW010000006.1, from coordinate 26,351 downwards.
GAGCCGCCCGGCCCCGACGAGGAGGTCGTCTGCCGCGGCGGCGCCTGGGATCTCCTCCCCCGCTTCTCCCGCTCCGCCCTCCGCACGCCCTATCCGCAGTGGCAGCGCGTCCACAACGTCACCCTCCGCCTGGTCTGCGACGAGTGATCAGCCGAGCGTGCCGTCGGACAGAATCGCCGTCGGCACGAAGGCCGTCGGCACGCCCCGGGGCGCGGACTCGGGCAGACGGCAGCGCAGGTACTCCGCGCTCCACCCCTCGCACCGGCCCGTGCGCGTGCGCTCCGGGATGACGCACAGCTCGCGGCCCAGGAAACGGCGCAGCGCCAACCGGCGCGTCTCAGCGGCCACGGCCCGCAGCGCGGCGGCGCGGGCGGCGATGCGCTCCGAGGGCACTTGGCCGGGGAACGCCGCGGCGGGCGTCCCGGGCCGCTTGGAATACGGGAAGACATGCGCGCCCGTGAAGGGATAATCGGCCAGCAAACGGCGCGTGGCCTCGGCGTCGGCCTCCGTCTCGCCCGGCAGGTCCGCGATCCAATCGGCGCCCAAACCGCAAAACGGCAGCGCCCCGCAGAGCGCGTCCAGCGTGGCGCGGATCCGCGCGGCGCGGGCGGCCTCGGAGAGGCGCGTGCCGGCGCAGTCGGGGCAGGGGCCGGTCTTGAGGAACCGTTCGACGCGCTTCATCCCCTTTTCGTCCTTGACCTTCGAGAGGGCATTCTCGACGGTGCGCACGGCGCTGTAGTAGGTGAAGTCCAGCTCCGCGAAGTCGTCGCCTTTCTTGGAGCGGTAGAGGATGTGTTTCTTCTCTGCCGGCCCGTCGTAGACGATGGCCTTCTCGCGCGGCGAGAGGTCGCGGAAGGGGACGTCCGTGCGCACGCCCATGGCGCGGCAGACGTCGGTCATGAGCGATCACATCAGCGAGTTCCACGGCGCCACGGCCCCCTGGTCGATGGTGAGGCCCTCGTCCGGGATGAGCGCGGCGCGGTCCACCTCGCGGATTTGCCCCGTGCCCTGGCACCGCGGGCAGGCGCCCCCGCCGTTGAAGGCCAGGTCTTCCGCGCCCGGCGGCTTGGAAGGACGTGCCGCACGTGGGGCAGACGAGCGGCCGTTCCGCCGCCACGTCGAGCGACGGCGGGGGCGAGCCGCCGAGGCCGACCTATCCCATCGCCGTGGCGCCGGGGCGCGAGGCCGCCGAGATCGCCTGGCCCAACATCGTCCGCATCGATACGGTCGACGACCCGGAGCTGACGCTGGACAACGTGGGGGAACTGACGCTCGAGCCGACCCTCACGGTCTCCGCGCAGATGGTGCAGACCCTCGGCGAGTGGATGAAGGTGGAGCCGGGCGACCTGTACAGGCTGGACATCGCCGCGATGGCGCCGCGCCGGCAGACGCTGCTCTTCACGATGGCGAAGGCGCTGCTGGAGAGCCCGGCGTTCGAGGCGAAGCGGCGGGCGATGGCCGTGCCGCGGCTCTTCGCCGCGTTGGTGCGGCTGGCCGGCGATTTCCTGGCGTCGGAGAAGTGCCACTGGGGCGAGAACCTCTTTTGGCAGAAGGTCGACCTCGACATCCCGGAGGCGCGGTTGGCCTATGCCTACCAACTGGGCGTGGTGGTGCAGCACCTGCTCGGCCACCTGACGCCGAAGGAGCGGCGGGTGCTCTCCATCGTGCGGGACAGCCGCGCGCCGACGCTCTCCACCGCCAGGATGCGCACCTGGCACACCACCCGGGAGCCCGTGCCCACCGGCCCGAAGAGCCAGATCGACGCGGCGGTCTATGACAGCTCGTGGGAGCGGGGCGTGGCCGAGCGCTTGGCGGGGATGGAGGCCGTGCGGGCCTATGTCCGCAACGACCGCCATGTGGGGCTGCGCGTCCGCTACGTCTCGCAGGGGCTCGCGCGGCTTTACATCCCGGACTTCGTCGTGCGCCTGGCGACCGGCGAGACGGTGGTGTTGGAGGTCAAGGGGCAGGACGACCGGACGGCGCGGGACAAGCACGAGGCGCTGAAACGCTGGTGCGCCGCCGTCACCGCGCTCCACGACTTCGGCCGCTGGCGCGCCGCCCGCGTGATGTCCGCCACCCCCCTGGCCCTGCACGGCGCCCTGGGCGTGTAGCCCCGGGGTCAGCCGAGGCGGTCGCCGGTGGCGGGGTCGAAGAGGCAGGCGTGGGCGTAGTCCGGCAGGAGGAAGCGGGCGTCCCCATGGCGGAGGGGGGCCTCGGCGGGGATGCGGGCGATGACGGGGGGGCAGCCGGGGGGCGTGAGGTGGGCGTAGGCCTCGGCGCCCATGCGCTCGACGAGGTCGACGGCCGCGGGGAGGGCGCCCTCGGCGGGGGCGTCGAGGAGGGTGAGGGCCTCCGGGCGGACGCCGAAGAGGACGTCGCGCGGGGCCTCCGGCAGGGGCCAGCCGGGGGGTGGGAGGAGGTCTCCGGCGGGGGTGCGCAGGCGCCCGTGTTCGGCGCGGGCCGGGAGGACGTTCATGGGCGGGGTGCCGATGAAGCCGGCGGTGAAGCGGTTGCGGGGGTGGTTGTAGAGGGTGATGGGGTCGTCGATCTGGCGGATGCGCCCGGCTTCCATGACGACGATGCGGTCGCCCAGGGTCATGGCCTCGGTCTGGTCGTGCGTCACGTAGAGGATGGTGGCGCGGAGGCGGAGGTGGAGGCGGTGGATCTCCTGGCGCATCTCCACGCGCATCTTGGCGTCGAGGTTGGAGAGGGGCTCGTCGAAGAGGAAGACCTTGGGCTGGCGGACGATGGCACGGCCGAGGGCGACGCGCTGGCGCTGGCCGCCGGAGAGTTGCTTGGGGAGGCGCTCGAGGAGGGGGGCGAGGCCGAGGGTCTCGGCGGCGGCGGCGATGCGGGCGTCGATCTCGGCCCGTGGGGTGCGGCGGAGGCGCAGGCCAAAGGCCATGTTCTCGCGCACGGTCATGTGGGGGTAGAGCGCGTAGTTTTGGAAGACCATCGCGATGTCGCGGTCTTTGGGCGGCAGGTCGTTGACGCGCCGCCCGTCGATGGCCACCTCGCCCGCGGTGACGGTCTCGAGGCCGGCGACCATGCGCAGGGTGGTGCTTTTGCCGCAACCCGAGGGGCCGACCAGGACGAGGAACTCGCCGTCGCGCACGGAGAGGTCAAAGTCCTCCACGGCCACGGCCCCGTTGGGGTAGACCTTGCGCAGGTGGCTTAGGGTGACGGTCGCCATGGGGGAAGGAGGGCGGGGTGGGGGCGTGGGGGGCGGAACGCCCGCCGGGCGGCGGCCGCGGCCCGCGTCCTTGCCGCGCGCCCCCGCCCGCTGCCTTACGAGCCGGGGTGGACGAAGGGCTCGCCGGCCTTGCAGAGCGGGCACTCGGCGGGTTCCCAGGTCACCGGCTCGATGTGGAGGAGCGCGAAGGTGGGGTAGTCGAACCTGGCCTTGCCGCCGGAGCGGTCGACGAGGACGAGGACGGCGGCGACCTCGGCGCCGGCGGCCTTGACGATGTCGATGGTCTCCTGGACGCGGCCGCCGCGGGTGATGACGTCCTCGGCGACGACGTAGCGCTGGCCGGGGAGGAGCTTGAAGCGGCGCATGGTGAGGGCGCCCTCGGCGTTCTTCTCGGCGAAGACGCACTGCGTGCCGAGGGCCTTGGCCACCTCGTGGCCCACGAGGATGCCGCCGAGGGCGGGGGAGATGACGCCGTCCACGGGGCCGATGTCGGCCTCTGCCTTCATGCGGCGCACGAGCTCGGAGCAGAGGGCCTGGGCGTGGCGCGGCCAGCGCAGGACCTCGGCGCACTGGAAATAGCGGTTGGAATGGAGCTTGGAGCGGAGCTCGAAATGGCCCTCCAGCAACGCCTTCGTCTCTTTGAAAACGGCAAGCACTTCATCGTCTGTCATGGGCGTCCCTTTCACTGATGGCCCCAGTATACCACATCCGCGCCGCCGCTCCAACCGCCCGCCGGCGGGGGAGGCTTGCACTCGCGGATTGGATTTGTTACAATCCATGCCGTTTCCACAACCCAAAAGGAGAGAGACATGAAGAAGTACGTTTGCCCCATCTGCGGTTACGTCCATGTGGGCGACACCCCGCCCGAGAAGTGCCCGCAGTGCGGTTGCGCCGGCGCCAAGTTCATCGAGAAGGTCGCCGACGGCAAGATGGAGTGGGCCGATGAGCATCGCGTGGGCGTCGCCAAGGGCGTCGACCCCGAGATCCTCGAGGGCCTGCGCATGAACTTCACCGGCGAGTGCACCGAGGTGGGGATGTACCTGGCCATGGCCCGCGTCGCCACCCGCGAGGGCTACCCCGAGGTCGCCGCCTTCTACCAGCAGGCCGCCTGGGAAGAGGCCGAGCACGCCGCCAAGTTCGCCGAGCTCCTCGGCGAGGTCGTCACCGACTCCACCAAGAAGAACCTCGAGCTCCGCGCCGCCGCCGAACAGGGCGCCTGCGCCGGCAAGCTTGACCTGGCCAAGAAGGCCAAGCAGCTGGGCCTGGACGCCATCCACGACACCGTCCACGAGATGTGCAAGGACGAGGCCCGCCACGGCGCCGGCTTCGAGGGCCTCCTGAAGCGCCTCTTCGCGTGAGCGCCCCGATGACCGACCCGGCCACCCAGGATCTCGCCGCGACGCTCCGCGCGCACGGGCTCTCGCCCTCCGCGCCGCGCCTGGCCATCCTGCGGTGGCTCCTCGACCATCCCGAGCACCCGACGATCGACGAGATTTACCGCGCCCTCCATCCCACGATGAGGAGCCTCTCGCGCACCACGGTCTACAACGTCCTCCACGCCTTCGTGGGGCACGGCCTGGCCGCCAAGGTGCGCACCGAGGATCTCGAGCTGCGCTACGACGGCTGCGCCGCCCCCCACGCGCACTTCAAGTGCACGCGCTGCGGCGCCATCCTGGATCTGGGGGGGCTCCCCGGCAACCTCGCCAAGCGCGTCGGCCTGCCAGACGCCTGCCGCGCCCAAGCCGCCGCCCTCACCTTCTGGGGCCTCTGCCCCCGATGCGCCGGCTGACCGGCGCCCGGCACGAAAAGCCCCGGCCGCGCGGCCGGGGCTTTTTTGTCGCTCACTCCCCGCGCGAGACCGAGACGCGGAAGAGGAAGGTCTCCGCCTCCGGCGGCGAAAAGCGCACCGTCGCCGAACCGTCGGCGGCCTTCCCGGCCCCGGCCTCAACCGCGCCGTGCGCGCCCCCCTCCGGCACGATGGCGTAAACGTTGCCCTCGGCAAAGGCGACCGCTTGCCCCTCCCTGCCGCGCACGGCCATCCTCACCGCCACCATGCCCCCCTCCCATTGGACGCCGGCAATCGCGAAGTCGTAGGCCACCACCAAGCGGCCTTCCTCCACGACCGGCTCCAACCCCACGAAGCACGCCAGCGCGTCACCCAACTCCGCCGTCGGCCGCGCCGCGCCCGAAAGCGTCCGCGCCACCACCTCGACGGCGCCCGTCAGCCCCGCCTTCACCGCCGCCGCGCGGAGGGTCGCCTCCGCCTCCGCCGAAAGCGCCGGCGCTGCGCCCGCTTCCGCTTCCGGGAAGGTCAGCTCCGGCCCTTCGGCCTCGGCAAAGGGCGCGATGCGCACCGTCGGGTCGCCCAGGAGCGTCAGCGACGTGTCGCCCGCGGCCTGGGAGAAGGCCTCGCCCACCGTCAGGGACGGGTCTTCGACGAGGGCCTCCGCGACCGCGCCGCAGGCGGCATGGAGCGTGCCGCTTGGGATGCCCTTCCCGTCAATCGTGGGCGTGTAGCTTTCCGTGGGCAAAATGGCCGCCAACGCCCCGCCCTGCGGGTTCAGCACCAACATCTCGCCCACGCACGGCCCCGCCTCGCCGCGCGACAGCTCGCCGCTGAGGCCAGAGGGAGAAATCACCAGGCTGTAGAGGCCGGTGATGGCCTCGGCGGTGATGGTGCCGTTCTTCTCGCCGCCCACCAGGATGGTGCCGAGGCGGTCGCGGCGGCCTTGGTCTTCGGCCCAGAGCAGGGCGCCGTCGGTCTCGCCGACGAGGCCGCGCCCATAAGCGAGCCCGTTCGGCGCGGTGCCGAGCGGGATTGTCACGTCGTCGTAGAGCGTCAGCTCGGGGAAAGCGGCGGGGTCGAGACCCTTGAAGAGGCGGTAGCGGTCGCGCAGGGCATAGACGGTGAGCCCGCGCGAGGTTGGCTTTGCCCACGCTTTCGTGTCTTCGATGGAGGGCAACCCGTCCCACTGCGAGAAGTCTGTGTCGTTGCTGTATTGGTCTGGGACGCCGTAGCCGCCGCCGAGCAGGGAGAGTTTTCCGCCGGCGAAAGCGTCGCCGGCCCTGGCAAGTTTGGCGACATAGGCGTCAATCAGTTCGGCGTCGGAGCGCTCCGCATAACTTTGCTTGGCGCCAGTCCCGAGATTTCCCACGTCCACAATCGTGCCCATTTGGAGGATCTCGCGGAGGGGGAGGCGGCCGACGTGGAAGCCCGTGAGGCGGTCGGCGGTGCCGTCGAGGGGCGGGAGCTCGTCGGCGGAGAGGCCGAGAAGCACGTGGCTGCATCCGGCCTGGTTGATGTAGTCGGCGGCGGTTTGCCCCTCGGCGAGGTTGCCGAGGGCGGCGACCATGACGTTCCAGCCGCCGCCTTCGGGGGAGGAGCGGAAGGCGGCGTAGGCCTCCCAAAGGCCGCTTTCCTTGCGGTCGGTGGTGGTGAGGACGAGCAGATTGCCGTCTGGCGTGTCGGGGAGCGCCTCGGCGGGCGCGCCGCCCACGTAGAGGGCGGGGGCGGTGGCGTGGGTGGCCACGAGGCGCAGGCCGTCCGCGGCGAGTTCCGCCCGGAAGCCTTCCGGGGCCGTGAAGGTCGCGTCCTCGGGGAGCGCGGTGAGGCCCTTCACAAGGAGGCCGGAGCGCTCGCCCTCGATGACGATCTCGCCGCTGGCGGAGAAGGTTCCAGAGACGGCGATGGGCGCGTCGGTGGTGAGCCGCGCGCCGGAGAGGAGGGTGAGCGTGCCGGTGAAGGTGCCGCCCTCCAGGCGCACGCCGGCGTCGACGGCGGTGGGGGCGCCGACGGCGTCGTGGAAGGCCGCCGTGCCCGAGCCCGTGAGGCGGAGGGTGCCGCTTTCGGCGGCGGTGAGGGGGACGCGGATGTCGAGGCGCGCGTCGTTCTTAAAGGAGAGGGTCACGGGGCCGGCGTCCCCCGCTTGGCGCACCGTGAGCCGGGGGTTGACCGCGCCGGAGAGGGCCTCGACGGTGGAAGCCGCCGTCACGGAGACGGGCGTGGAGAAGAGGTCGAGCGAGCCGAAGTCCCCGTCCTTGTCGCCGAGCTGGACGGTGCCGCCGGCGAGGACGAGCGGCCGCCGGAGCGTGTCGCGCTTGGCCGCGCACAAGACCCCGTCGGGCCCGATGGTGAGGGTGCCGGAGGTGAGCCCATAGCCCGAGACGTCACCGTTGGCGAAGTGGAGCTCCGCGCCGCCCCGGACGGTGAAGTCGCGCGGGAAGGCGGAGCCGGAGCCGTCCCCGACCTTTGGCGGCACGTAACGGAGGTTCGGCCCGTCAAGCGTGATGGGGGCGTTTTGGACGAGCGTCGCCCACGTGCAGTTGTAATCCCCCGTGAGCGTGAGGGGCACGCCGACGGTAAGCGTGTCCAGGCGGACGTTTTCGAGGATGTCTACGGTAGCCGCCTTGTTCTGGATTGTTTTGTTTATCCCTGTGGCGGAGGCGTTGAGGTCGGCCTGGCCGCCTTTGATGAGGTCAGTGGGGGGAAAGTCCGGTTTTTCGGGAAAGACGCGAAGATCGTAGGTGACGGAGGAAGCGGCGATGAGCCCGATGAGCGTGCCGTCTGTGTCGAATGCGAAGAACGTGGCATCTGGGTGTTCGGAGGCAGCCTCGAACGGCACGCTCAAGCGCGGGTCGGCGAAGAAAAGCGTGTAGGTGCCCGCCTGTTTGAGGAAGAAGGCCTTGAGATCCGGGTTGTCGCTGTGGAGGCAGAGGATGTTGTTGCCGGCCTCTGCGGCGGCGGCCTTGGCGGCCTCGAAGTCGGTGTGGATGGTCGGGGTGGGGAGGGTGGTGGGAAGTTCAAGTTGCCGTTGGCAGTTGCCGATGGCCTTGCGCAAGGCGGCGATTGGGACACGGAGTGCGGGGAGCCCGGGGACGGCGTCGCTGCTGGTGCCGGAGTGCTGTTGGGCGGGGAGTTCGGCGGAGACGCTGTCGCAGGAGACGGTCATGGGAGTGCCAAACCATCCCCAGAGGCCGTAACGGCCCTGGAGGTCGGTGGCGGTCTTGGCGACCTCCTGGCCGTTGATGGAGAGGGTGACGGTGGCGAAGGGGACGGGGCTCCCCGCCGCGTCCACGACGGTGCCGAGCACGGGGAGGGCCGCGCCGGAGGTGATGCCCTCGGGCGCGTCAGGCACGATGCCGGTGACCACGGAGGCGAGCCGTTTGTAGGTGTAGCCGCCGGGGATGGGCATCTCGGTGGGCACGTCCATCCACGTGGGGGCGGCGCCGTAGCCGCCGAAGACCTGCGTGAGCGGGGCGCCGCTTGCGGCGGTGCCGCACCCGGTGGCGACGACGGCGTGGCCGCCGCCGTCGCGCTCGATGCTCATCGCCACGGGCGAGCCGCATCGGAGCGAGGCCCAGACGGCGGCCGCCACGTCCGCGTCCGTCGTGCCCTCGCCGAGCTCCACGTAGTAGGCGCTGGCGTAGCCTGTCTGCGGGGCCTTCAGCGCGGCGGCGAGGTTGACGAGCGGCGTGGTGGAGGAGCCGCCTTCCTCGTAATGGATCTGGGTGAGCAACCCGAGATTGTAAAGGATCGTCTGGGCCGTGCGGCGCCCACGCGCGTCAAGCGGCTCGGGAGACAGCCGCGCCCAATCGAGGGCCTCCGTCCGCAGTTCGCGCTTGTCGGAGACATACGCCCGCTCGCCGAAGGCGGCGGGATGGCGGAACCACTCCATGCAGGCCGCGCCCGCGACGGCCACGCACCCGGCAGGGGCGCCGTTGCCGTACTCGTCGCGGACAACCTGGTTGTAGAGATGTGCCTGGTTCCAGTGCTTGGGGAAGCCCGGCAATTGAGCGATGAGGTCGTCCGGCCCTTGCGCCAAGGCGGTGCCGGAGAGCATAAGTGCCAAGAGGGAAAGTAGTTCCTTCATTCCCGTAGCTTAGCAAACGCCAGCCCGCCTGTAAAGCGCCCTCAGACGCGCCCCAGCACGGCTATCGTCTCGAAGTGGGGGGTGCGGGGGAAGAAGTCGAAGAGGCGGAGGGAGCGGATGGCGTAGGCGGGGGCGAGGGCGGCGAGGTCGCGCGCCAGGGTGTCGGGGCCGCAGGAGACGTAGACGAGGCGCGGGGGCAGCTCGCGGAGGATGCGGCGGCGGACGGTCTCGGAGAGGCCGGCGCGGGGCGGGTCGACGACCCAGAGGTCGGCGGGGGGGAGGCGTTCGGGGAGCGTCTCGGCGGGGGCGCAGCGGTAGTCGGCGCGGACGCCGAGGGCGGCGGCGTTGCGCGCGGCGGAGCGGACGGCGTCGGCGGAGGTCTCCAGCCCGAAGACGCGGCGCGCGCCGGAGGCCAGCCCGAAGAGGCCGCACCCGCAGTAGAGGTCGAGGACGCTTTCCGCGCCGCGGGCGGCCTCGCGGAAGTCGGCCAGGAGCAGCTCGGCGCAGGGGAGGTTGATTTGGAAGAAGGCGTCGGCGGCGACGGTGAGGGTGAGGCCGGCGAGGCTTTCGGTGAGCTCGCCGGCGGGGGGCTTGCCGAGGCCGAGGCGGACGCCGTCGCGCGGGGTGTGGCGGAAGACGACGCGCGCGCCGGGCCTGAGGCGGCGGAGGGCGGGGCCGCGGCGGAGGTCGGCGAGGGCGTCGTTGATCTCGGCGTGGGAGAGGGGGCAGTGGGGGGTGTCGAGGACGGTGCGGTTGTCTTCGCCGACGTAGCCCAGCGCGCGGCCGTCCCAGCGCAGGGTGAGTTTGTTGCGGTAGTGGTGGCGTTGGGGCGAGGGGACGGGCGGGAGGAGGGGGAGGCCGCGCAGGCCGCCGATGCGCGCCAGCAGGGCGCCGAGCTGGCGGTGTTTGAGGGCCACCTCGGCCTCGTAGCGCAGCGTGGCGTAGGCCATGCCCGGGACGAGGGCGGTCTCGGGCGCGATGCGCTCGGGCGAGGGCTCTAGGACGCGGGTGAGCCGGGCGCGGGCGAACTTCTTGTGGCGGGAGGCAAGCTCGGCCTCGACCGTCTCGCCGGCGTAGGCGCCCGGGACGAAGACGACGCCCTCGGGCGTCCGGGCCACGCCCGCGCCGCCGTACCCGACGTCCGTGATGAGCAGTTCCATGGGGGAGTCCGGAATGGGGGTTGGGCGCGCCCAGCCGGGGCGCCTCAGGCGAGGGCCGGGAAGATGAGGCCGCCCCAGCGGACAAGGTCGCGGAATTGGTCGAGGGAGAAGGATTCGTTGGGGCAGTGGATGCGGTCTTCCTGCATCCCGAAGCCCACGAGCAGGGGCGCGGCGCCCGTCACGTCGCGCAGCCGGGCGACGATGGGGATGGAGGCGCCCTCCCAGGTGAAGACCGCGCCGCGGGGGTCGACCTCGCGCAGGACGTCCTGCGCCACGCGGGTGACGGGCGAGTCGATGGGCAGGCGGAAGCCGGGCTCGTTGCCGGTGACCTCGGTGAGCTCGAGGGTGAGGCCGCGCGGGCAGTGGGCCTCGAGGTGCGCCTTGAGGCAGTCCCAGACGTGCGCGGGCGATTGGTCGGGCACCAGGCGGCAGGAGAGCTTGGCGAAGGCGTGCGTGGGGATGACCGTCTTGGAGCCGGGCCCGCCGTAGCCGCCGTGGATGCCGTTCACCTCGATGGTGGGGCGGAAGGCGTTGCGCACGATGGCCGGCACGCCGCGCTCGCCGCCGACGGGGAAGACGCCGACCTCCTCCTTGTAGGCGTTCTCGTCGAAGCCGCGCTCGGTGGCCAGGGCGAACTCGGCCTCGGTGGGGTCGACGATGCCGTCGCAGAAGCCCGGCACGGCGATGGAGCCGTCGGGGTTGTGCAGCGTGGCCACGAGCGCGGCGATGCCCTGCGCGGGGTTGGGCGCCAGGCCGCCGTGCTGGCCCGAGTGCAGGTCGTACTTGGGCCCGCGCAGGGTGGCGGTGAAGTGGATGACGCCGCGCAGGCCCGCGACGATGGCCGGGCGCCCGGAGGCGTCCTTGCCGGTGTCCGCCACCAACAGCACGTCCGCGGCCAGGCGCCGGCGGAGGTCGTGCGCGCGCTCGGCAAGGAAGCCGCTGCCGCTCTCCTCCTGCCCCTCGAGGACGACGCGGATGGCCGGGAGGCGCGCGCCGCGCGCGATGGCCGCGCGCAGGCCCTGCAGGAGGGCGAACCATTGGCCCTTGTCGTCCTGCGCGCCGCGGGCGTGGACGCGGCCGCCGCGCTCGGTGGGCTCGAAGGGCGGCGTCTCCCACAGGGCGACGGGGTCGACGGGTTGGACGTCGTAGTGGCCGTAGAGCAGGACGGTGCGGGCGCCTTCGTCGGCGGGGCGCTCGGCCAGGACGAGCGGCGGGGTGGGGCCCTCGCCGCGGACGAGCTCGGCGCTGAAGCCCAACGGGCGCAGGAAGTCGCAGATCCACTCCGCGCAGGCCACGCAGTCGGGCAGGCGCGCGGGGTCGCCGCCGATGGAGGGGAAGCGCAGGAGGGCGAAATAGTCCTCGAGGATGGCGGGGCGGTTGGCCTCGAACCAAGCGTCAATCTCGGGTCTGGTCATGGCAGAGGTTCCTTCTTCGGGTGAACAGAAGCTCGGCGCCGACGCACGCGAGCTGGGCGAGCGCGCAGGCCAAAAGCAGGTGCAGGACGCGCAGGAGCGACCCGCCGCCGAAGGCCCAGAGCGCCCCGGCGGCGCCGAGGCTGAGGGGGATGTAGTAAAGCAGGTAACGGAAGTCGTCGCGGGCCTGGGCGTGGGAAAAGTGCGCCGCGGCGGCGACGTTGCAGGCGGTGATGAGCGTGAGGTAGGCCGCCAGGCGCGCGAAGGGGACGTAGGCGGCGTAGCCGGGGATGAGGGGGAAGAGCCACGGCAGCAGGAACCAGAAGAGCGCCGCCAGCGCCAGCCCGCCGCCGAGCGTCGCCGCGAGCGCGCCGTTGCGCAACGGCGCCGATTCCTCGCCGCGGGCCCGCGCCGAGACGGCGAAGGGAAAGAGCACCAGCGAGACGGTGCCGCCGCAGTACGTGGCGATTTCCGAGAAGCGCGTGAGCAGATAGTACGCGCCCGACTCCACCTCCGGCAGGCGCACGCGGATGACGAGGGCGCAGACCAGCCCCGGCACCGCCCCCACGGCGGCCGCCAAAGCCACTTTGGCCGCGTACCGCGCCATCGGGCGCAGGTCGGCCCGCCACGCCGCCGCCCCCGCGCCGCCGCCCCCGCGCAGGAGGCCGCGCAACGCCCAGCAGACCACCCCCAGCGTCGCCGCGATGGAGGCCAGCTGCCCCAGGAAATAGCCCGCCAGCCCCAGCCCCGGCAACAGCAGGAGCATCGCCGCCAGGCGCACCGGCGCGGCCAGCAGGTTCGCCGAGGCCAAGGCCCCGAAGCGCTGCAACGCCTGGAGCGCGGCCAGGAAAAGCGGCACGAAGGCCGCCACCAGGCCGTAGGCCACCGCCAGGCCGCCCGCCGCCGAGCACTCCACGCGCAGCAGCGCGCACAGCCACGGCAGGCAGGGCGCCGCCACCGCCATCGCCGCCAGGAAGGCCGCCGCCGCCCATCCCAGCGCGTCGCGCAGCAAGCCCCGGGCCCGGACGGCGTCGCCCGCCGCCGCGTAGGCGCAGAGCTGGCGCGAGAAGACGGTGGCCAGCACCCCCACCGGCACCGCCAGGAAGCCGCCGAAGGACATCAGCGGCAAGACCGCCCCCAGCGCACCCTGCCCCAGCCGCGCCGGGATGAGCCACAGCCCGACGTAGGCGTTCAGCGCGTCCGCCAGGCGCATCGCGCCGAAGACGAGCAGCAGGCTGAGCCAGAAGCGTTTGGCCTGGGTCACGGCGGGTCAGCGGCGCAGGGCCCCGATCAACGTCTCCAGGCGCATCCCGCGCGAGCCCTTGAGCAGGAGCGTCTCCCCGGGGCGGACGAGCAGGGGCAGGGCCTCGGCGGCCTCGCCCACGGTGGCGAACCAGACGGTCTTCGAGGGCGGGTAGCCGGCCTTGACCGCGCCCTCGAGCAGGGCGCGCGCGGCGGGGCCCACGCCCGCCAGGAGCCGCCACGGGCCGTTTCCCGAGGCCTCGCCCACGGCGCGGTGCTGCGCGTCCGAGGCGTCCCCCAGCTCCAACATGTCGCCCACGCAGACGACCTTGCCGCCCGGGGCCTCCGCCCCCGCGAAGGTCTCCAGCGCCGCGCGCATGGAGAGTGGGTTGGCGTTGTAGGCGTCGTTGATGACGCGCACGGGCCCGGCCTCGAGCGTCTCCCAGCGCATGGGCGGGGCCTTGAAGGAGGCCAGGCCGGCGAGGGCCTGCGCGGCGGTGGCCCCGGCCTCGCGCGCCAAGGCATAGGCCACGAGCGCGTTCGAGGCGTTGTGCTCGCCGCAGAGCCCCGTCTCCAGCAACGCCGCCGGCTCGTCGCCGTGGCGCACGCGCACGACGCCCTTGGCCAACGGCTCGCCCACGTAGTCCGCCGCCGGATCCGTGAGCGACGTCGTGACCACGCGGCACCGGCACGCGGCGCGGAGCGCGGCCTCGCCGGGCACGCCCAGGGGCAGGACGGCGAAGCCTTTGGGGCGGATGGCCGCCAGGAGCTTGGCCTTCTCCGCGGCGATGGCCTCGACGGAGCCGAAGAAGGCGATGTGCGCCGGGCCGATGGCGGAGACGGCCGCGGCGTTGGGGCGCAGGATGTCGGCCAGCGGGTCCATGTCGCCGGGGTGGCTGATGCCGGCCTCGATGACGGCGAAGCGCGCGTCTTCCGGGACGGCGAGGACGGAGAGGGGCAGGCCCACCTCGTTGTTGTAGTTGCCCGGCGTGGCGGCGGTGGGGCCCACGCCCGAGAGCATGGCCGCGGCGAGCTCCTTGAGCGTGGTCTTGCCCGCGCTGCCGGTGACGCCGCAGACAAAGGGCTTGAGGGCGGCGCGGTAGTGCTTGGCCAGGGCCAGGAGGGCGGCGGCGGGGTCGGCCACGCGCAGGAGCGGCAGGGCGGCGACCTCCGGCGGCGGGGCCCAGTCGGCGCGCACCATCGCGGCGGTGGCGCCGGCCTTGAAGGCCGCGGCCACGAAGTCGTGCCCGTCGTGGTTGGGGCCCTTGAGGGCCACGTAGAGGGCGCCGAGGCAGGCGGCGCGGCTGTCCTGCGTCACGCGGGTGAGGGGGAAGGTGGGGAGGGCGGACCAGTCGCCGCCGGCCCATCGGGCGAGCAGTTCGGCTTTCATCGCACGGTTCCTTTCGCGAAGGCTTCGATCATGGCGGCGGTGAGGGAGAGGGCGCCGGCGGCGTCTGGCGGGGGCGGGAGCTCGTCGGGGGCGAGCCATTCGGCGCGGGCCAGCTCGCCGTCGGCCAGGGCCAGGGCGGAGGGGTCTTCCGCCTCGCCGAAGAAGCCCAGCAGGAGCGCGCCGCTGAGGCCCCAGGGCTGGGAGGCGAAGTAGCGCAGGGCGCCCACCTTCAGCCCGGTCTCCTCGAGGGCCTCGCGGCGGCAGGCGGCCTCGGCGGTCTCGCCCACCTCGCAGTAGCCGGCGACGAGGGCGGGGCCTTTGTAGGGGCGGTCGGCGTAGCGGGTGACGAGGAGGCGGCCGCGGTGCGTCAGGCCCAGGATGACGGCGGGGGCGATGGCGGGGTAGGCCTCGAGCCCGCATTCGGGGCAGCGCAGGCGCCCTTCGGCGCGGGCGAGCGGCGCGGCGCAGCGCCCGCAGTGGCGGTGGGCGAGCAGCCAGGTGGCCAGGTGCAGGGCGCAGAAGGCGCCGAAGCGCAGGCCGGGCTCGGGCAGGGCGCGCAGGCGTTGCGCGGGGCCGGGCCCCGCGCCGGGCGTCGCGCCCAGGAAGAAGGCGCGCGCGCCCACGCGCACCAAGGGGACGGTGGCGGTGGAGACGGGCGTCCAGGGGGCGAGGGCCACGGCCCCGGCGCGGTCCACCGAGAGGACGCAGTCGCCCGGGCCGGGGGAGGCCTCGGGGAAGAGGGCGACGGGGTCTGGGATGTCCTGGATCATGGGGCGGGCTCCTTTCGTTGGGCGGCGAGGGCCTCCCATTCGGCGAGGGTGAGGGTCTCGGCGCGGCGCGTGGGGTCGATGCCCGCGGCGGCGGGGTCGAGCGCGCGGAAGGGTTCCGGGGATTTTCGGAGCACGGCGCCGAGCTGTTTGCGGCGTTGGGTGAAGAGGTGCTTGGCGAGGGCGCGGAGGAAGGCCTTGCCGGCGGGGCCGAGGGTGGAGCGGGCGTGGCGCGTCATGGTGACGACGGCGCTGGTGACCTCGGGCGGGGGCCAGAAGCAGGCGGGCTTGACGAGGCGCGCCACGCGCACGTCGTAGTCCAGCTGGGCCCAGACCGAGGCCGTCCCGCGCGCGGGCGTCCCGGGGGGCGCGGCCAGGCGGTCGGCCACCTCGCGCTGCACCAGCATGACGAGGCGCGCGGGGGCGTCGGCGTGGGCGAGCAGCTCCATGAGGATGCGCGTGCCCACGGAGTAGGGGAGGTTCGAGGCGAAGGCGTCGTAGCCGCGCGCCAGGAGCGCGCCCCAATCGGCCTCCAGCGCGTCGCCCTCCAGCAGCTCCAGGGCGGCGGGGAACTCGGCGCAGAGGCTTTCGCGGAGCCAGGCGGCCAGGGCGGGGTCCTTTTCCAGGGCGGTCACGCGGGCCCCGCGGCGCAGGAGGCCCTCGGTGAGGACGCCCAGGCCGGGGCCCACCTCGAGCACGCGGGCGCCTTCGCGCGCGCCGGCCTCGTCGAGGATGGCCTCGAGGATGTTGCGGTCGATGAGGAAGTTTTGCCCCAGCGTTTTGTTGGGATGGAAGCCGCGGGCTTGGCACCAGGCCCGCACGTCGCTGGGGGCGGTGCGGTTCACTGCAGCTTCACGTCCATGTTTTTGATGTAGGCCTTTTGGCGCAGGCCTTCGATCCAGGCGTCGTAGCGGGCCTGCGCCAGCTCGTTGCGCGCGGCGGCCTCCACCTGCGGCCAGATGTCCTCGAGGGCGGGGGTCTTCCCGGCCTTGGCCTCCGCCTTTTGGATGATGAGGCGCCAATCGTTCAGCGCCAGGATGCCCGAGTGCTCGCCGGGCTTCAGGGCCTCGAGGGCGGCGACGGCGGGCTCGGCGAAATATTCCTTGGGGTCGATGAAGCCCCAGTCGCCGCCGTTGGCGGCCTGGGGGTCTTTGGAGTAGGCCTTGGCCACCTCGGCGAAGGGCTTGCCGGCCTGGAGCTCGGCGAGGGCCTTTCGGGCGGCCTCCTCGCCGCCGGCCGGGTCGATGGCGATGGTGCGCACGCGCACGCCGGCGTCCTCGGCGAAGTCGGCCTTGTGGGCGGCGTAGTAGTCGCGGACGCGCTTGGGGGAGACGACGATCTTGCGGTCTACCTGCAGCTGTCGCATGGCCGTGACGATGAGGTTTTCGCGCACCTGCTTCATCCAGTCGTCGTGCGTCAGGCGGCTTTTGCGGAGGGCCTCCTTCAGCCTCGCCTCGTCGCCGCCGAACTGGCCGGCCAGGATTTCCTGCACGCGGCCGTTCACGAACTCGTTGGGCAGCTGCGCGCCGGAGGCCTCGTAGGCCTCCAGGATCAGCATCCGGTCCACGAGCATGTCGCGCACCACGGGGAAGAGCTCCTGGATGCGCGCGCCGAGGCGTTCGGGCGGGACCTTCGTGAGGTCGAAGCCCGCGTGGAGCTCGCGCATCACCGTGTCCACCGTCACCACCTTGTCGTTCACGTAGGCGGCCACGCCGTCGTAGAAGGTCGCCTCGGCGCGGAGGCACGCGGCGCACAGGGCCAAAACCGGCAACGTCAGGCAACGTCTTTTCATAATCGTCCTTTTCTTTTATCGTACCAAATCCCCGGCCCCCGGGCAAAGCCGCCGGGCGCGGCGCGATTTTGCTTGCGGGGCGGGGGCGTGGCGCGGTATAATGGGGGGCGACATTTCCAATCAAAGGAGGAACCATGAGTTGTCCCTACGCCTGCTCGAGCGAAGTCGAGCACATGATCCCGGTCGCCAAGGGCGCCAAGCACGCGCCCGCCCCGATCCCCGAGGAGGGGAAGTGGGTGAAGGCCTATGAGACGAAGGACATTTCCGGCCTGACGCACGGCGTGGGCTGGTGCGCGCCCCAGCAGGGCACCTGCAAGCTGACGTTGAACGTCAAGGAAGGCGTCATCCAGGAGGCCCTCGTCGAGACCATCGGTTGCTCCGGCATGACCCACTCCGCCGCCATGGCCGCCGAGATCCTCCCCGGCAAGACCATCCAGGAGGCGCTGAACACCGACCTGGTGTGCGACGCCATCAACACCGCCATGCGCGAGCTCTACCTCCAGATCGTCTACGGGCGCACCCAGAGCGCCTTCTCCGAGGGCGGCCTGCCCATCGGCGCGGGCCTCGAGGATTTGGGCAAGGGCTTGCGCTCGCAGGTCGGCACCATGTTCTCCACCAAGCAGAAGGGCGTGCGCTACCTGGAGATGGCCGAGGGCTACG
Organism: uncultured Kiritimatiellota bacterium; assembly: GCA_944389585.1. Taxonomy (GTDB): domain Bacteria; phylum Verrucomicrobiota; class Kiritimatiellia; order RFP12; family DVOR01; genus Spyradenecus. The sequence goes on along the minus strand of CALXMW010000006.1, from coordinate 8,865 downwards.
TCAAGCGCATCTTCCTGGACAAGAACAGCGAGGTCTGCGGCTACGAGTTCGTCCACCTGGGCAAGTTCATGGAGGCCGTCAAGAAGGGCCAGGACGCCAACGAGGCGCTCAAGGCCTGCACCGGCACCTACGGCCGCGTGACCGAGGAGCAGGGCGCCGTCAAGTCCATCGACCCCCGCCACGAGTAAGGAGGAAGCACCATGGCACTCTTTGAATCCTACGAACGCCGCATCGGCCAGATCCAGCCCGTCCTCGACAAGTACGGCATCAAATCCATCGAGGAATGCCGCGAGATCTGCAAGGCCAAAGGCTTCGACCCCTACGAGATCACCGAGAACATCCAGAAAATCTGCTTCGAGAACGCCAAGTGGGCCTACACCGTCGGCGCGGCCATCGCGCTGAAGAAAGGCTGCACCAAGGCCGCCGACGCCGCCGAGGCCATCGGCGAGGGCCTCCAGGCCTTCTGCATCCCCGGCTCCGTCGCCGACGACCGCAAGGTCGGCCTGGGCCACGGCAACCTCGGCGCCATGCTCCTGCGCGAAGAGACCAAATGCTTCTGCTTCCTCGCCGGGCACGAATCCTTCGCCGCCGCCGAAGGCGCCATCGGCATCGCCATGAAGGCCAACAAGGTCCGCAAGGAGCCCCTGCGCGTCTGCCTCAACGGCCTGGGCAAGGACGCGGCCTACATCATCAGCCGCATCAACGGCTTCACCTTCGTCGAGACCGAGTTCGACTACTTCACCGGCAAGCTGAAGATCGTCGGCGAGACCGCCTTCTCCGACGGCCCCCGCGCCAAAGTCCGCTGCTACGGCGCCGACGACGTCCGCGAAGGCGTCGCCATCATGTGGCAGGAAGGCGTGGACGTCTCCATCACCGGCAACTCCACCAACCCCACCCGCTTCCAGCACCCCGTCGCGGGCACCTACAAGAAGGAATGCGTCCTCGCCGGCAAGAAATACTTCTCCGTCGCCTCCGGCGGCGGCACCGGCCGCACCCTCCACCCCGACAACATGGCCGCCGGCCCCGCCTCCTACGGCATGACCGATACCATGGGCCGCATGCACTCCGACGCGCAGTTCGCCGGCTCCTCCTCCGTGCCCGCTCACGTCGAGATGATGGGCCTCATCGGCATGGGCAACAACCCCATGGTCGGCGCCACCGTCGCCGTCGCCGTCGCCGTCGAGGAAGCCTCCAAGTAAGGCAACGCCCCAACACGGCGCGAAAGGCCCCGGGCAATCGCCCGGGGCCTTTTTCCGTCCCTCCCCCAGGATGTGGTAAAATACGCCCCATGGAGTTTTACGCACGCTTGGCCGCGGAACTTGCGGCGCTGAAGGCGCGGGGCGCCTACCGCGCCCTGCCCGCCATCCCCCCCGGCCTCCACAACCTCTCCAGCAACGACTACCTCGGGCTCCTGCGCGACGAGGCCCTGCGCGAGGCCTTCCACGCCCAACTCTCCGGCGAAGACCGTCTTCTGAGCGCCGCCAGCTCCCGCCTCCTCACGGGCGACACCGCCGCCGCCCGCGCCCTCGAGGCCGACCTCGCCGCCGCCTACGGCGCCGAGGCCGCCCTCGTCCTCGACTCCGGCTACCACGCCAACACCGGCATCCTCCCCGCCCTCGCCGGCCCCCGCACCCTCGTCCTCGCCGACAAGCTCAGCCACGCGAGCATGATCGACGGCATCCGCGCCAGCGGCTGCAAGTTCTTTCGCTACCGCCACAACGACCTCTCCCACGCCCGTCAGCTGCTCGAACGCCACGCCACGGGCTTCGACGACGTCTTCCTCATGACCGAGAGCGTCTTCTCGATGGACGGCGACCGCACCGACCTGCGCGCGCTCGTGGCCCTGAAGCGCGACTTCCCCAACCTCCTCCTCTACCTTGACGAGGCCCATGGCGTGGGCGTCTTCGGCGAGACCGGCCTTGGCTGCGCCCACGAGGACGGCGTGGCGGCGGAGATCGACCTCCTCGTCGGCACCTGCGGCAAGGCCCTCTGCTCGCTCGGCGCCTACGTCATCTGCCGCCAAACCGTCCGCGAGGCGCTCATCAACCGGATGCGCCCCTTCATCTTCACCACCGCCCTGCCCCCCATCAACCTCGCCTGGACGCGCTTCGTGCTTCGCGCCCTCCCCGCGATGGCCGACCGCCGCGCGCGCCTCCGCGCCATGGGCCGCCGCCTGGCCCAGGCCATCCGCGCCACCGGGCGCGACTGCGTGAGCGACTCGCAGATCGTCCCCTACCTCGTCGGCTCCAACGACGCCGCCGCGCGCGCCGCCGAGGCCTTCCGCGCCGCCGGCTTCCACGTCCTCCCCATCCGCCCGCCCACCGTGCCCGAAGGCACCGCGCGCCTGCGCTTCTCCCTCACCGCCGACCTCCCCGAGCCGGCCTTCGCCACCCTCCTGGAGCGGGTTGCCCATGGCTGAGGCGGGGGAGACGGTCTCGGGGACGGTGGAGAGCGTGGTCTTCCGAAACGAGGAGACCGGCTACACCGTGCTCAGCGTGCGCCCGGTGGCCGAGCAGGTGGGCGACGCGCGGCGCCTGACGGTGGTGGGGCGGTGCGCCACCGTCTGGCCGGGCGAGGAGATCACCGCGCGGGGGCGTTGGGCCGAGGATCCGCGCTTCGGGCGGCAGTTCCGCGCCGAGACGCTCACCTGCGTGGCGCCGACCTCGGTGGAGGGCATCAAGCGCTTCCTTGCCAGCGGCCTCATCCGCGGCATCGGCCCGAAGCTCGCCGAGGCCATCGTCAACCGCTTCGGCAGCGACACGGTGGCCATCCTCGACACGCGCCCGGATCGCCTGCGCGAGGTGCCGAAGCTCGGCGCGAAGAAGTGCTCGCAGATCCGCAAGTCCTGGAGCGAGCAACGCCAGAGCCACGACACGATGATCTACCTCCAGTCGCAGGGCATCGGCACGGGCCAGGCCGCGCGCATCTGGCGGCGCTACGGCCCCGACGCCATCGCCATCGTCAAGCGCAACCCTTACCGCCTGGCCGAGGACGTGCGCGGCATCGGCTTTCTCACTGCCGACCGAATCGCCCTGAGCATGGGCATCGCCAAGGACGCCGAGCTCCGCGCCGAGGCCGGGCTCCTCCATTGCCTGCGCACCGCGGCCGAGGACGGCGGGCACGTCTACCTGCGCCAATCCGAGCTCCTGCTGTTGGCCAACGACGCGCTGGGCATCCCCGTCGAGCGCCTCTCCGAGGCCCTCCTGGCCGACGCCCAGCGCCAGGTCGTCGTCATCGAGGACGACCGCGTCTACCTGGCCGCCAACTACGCCGACGAGGTCTCCGTGGCCGCGCGCCTCGCCGCCCTCCTGCGCACCAAGCCCGCCTTCCGCCCCATCCTCGCGAACAACGCCGTGGAGTGGGCCGAGCGCAAGATGGGCCTGACCCTGGCCTCGGCGCAATGGAAGGCCCTCCACCTGGCCGTGAGCGAGAAGGTCTGCGTCGTCACCGGCGGCCCGGGCGTGGGCAAGACGACCATCATCAAGGCCCTCTGCGAGATCTTCTCGGCCCGGCGCCTGCGCCTCTTCCTCGCCGCCCCCACCGGCCGCGCCGCCAAGCGCATGAACGAATCCACCGGCTTCAAGGCCGCCACCCTCCACCGCCTGCTGAAATACCAGCCGCAGACCGGCGGCTTCCTCTACGGCCTCGACAACCGCCTGCAGGGCGACGTCTTCATCCTCGACGAATGCTCGATGCTCGACGCCTCGCTCACCCGCAAGTTCCTCGAGGCCCTGCCGGACAGCGCCGTCCTCGTCCTCGTGGGCGACGCCGACCAGCTCCCCAGCGTCGGCGCCGGCAATGTCTTGGGCGACCTCATCGCCTCGGGCGTCGTCCCCTGCGCGCGCCTCACCGCCATCTTCCGCCAGGACGCCTCCGGCTACATCGTCCGCAACGCCCACCGCGTGAACCAGGGCGAGCCCTTCGAGCTGCCGCCCCCCGGCCGGGACAGCGACTTCTATTTCATGGAGGCGATGGATCCGGCGAAGATGCAGGAGATGCTCCTGCGCATGGTCACCCGCCGCATCCCCGCCCGCTTCGGCCTCGACCCCGCGCACGACGTCCAGATCCTCACGCCCATGCGCCGCGGCGAGCTGGGCACCGACCGCCTCAACGAGCTGCTCCAGCGCGCCCTCAACCCCTCCGGCCCCGCCCTCCTGCGCGGCGCCACCGCCTTCCGCGCCCGGGACCGCGTCATGCAGGTGGCCAACGACTACGACAAGGACGTCTACAACGGCGACATCGGCTTCGTCGCCGCCGTCGACCCCGAGGGCCGCACCCTCCTGGTGGATTTCGACGGCAAGCTCGTGGAGTACAAGCAGGACGAGCTCGACGAGCTCTCCCTCGCCTACGCCAGCAGCATCCACAAGTCCCAAGGCAGCGAATACCCCGCCGTCGTCATCCTCCTGCACACCCAGCACTTCAAGCTGTTGCGCAAGAACCTGCTCTACACCGCCCTCACCCGCGGCAAACGCCTGGTCGTCGTCATCGGCTCGTCCAAGGCCGTCTGGATCGCCCTCCATGCCGAGGCCGACCTCCGCCGGCAGACCACCCTCGCCCAGCGCCTCCGCGCCCTGCTCGCCCAATGAACGCAAAACAAAGCGCCGCCCAATCGCTGGGCGGCGCTTTGTTGTGGCCTGGGGGCTTAGGCGCGGATGAGGGCGAGCACCTCGTCGCGGCGGGCCTCCATCTCGGCCTGGCTGGCGGTGCTCTCGAGGTTCAGGCGCACGAGCGGCTCGGTGTTGGAGCAGCGGACGTTGAACCACCAGGTGGGATACTCCACGCTCACGCCGTCGAGCTCGAAGACGTGGCCGTCGGCGTACTTCGCCTTCAGCTTGGCGAGGATCTCCTGCGGGTCGCACGCGACCTTGGAGTTGATCTCGCCGGAGCACCAGTACTTGCGCAGGGGCGCGATGAGCTCGGAGAGAGGCTTGCCGCTTTGGGTGACGATGTTCGCCAGCGCGATGGCCGCCATGGAGGAGCTTTCGGCCACGTAGTTGTCGCGGAAGTAGTAGTGCCCGGAGAGCTCGCCGGCGAAGATGGCGTTGTGCTCGCGCATCTGGGCCTTGATGAAGGCGTGGCCCACGCGGCTCATCATCGGCGTGCCGCCGGCGGCCTCGATGGTCTCCTTGACGACGCGGCTGGAGCGCAGGTCGTAGAAGATGACGCCCTTCTCGCGCTTGAGCACATCCTGGGCGATGAGCGCGGTCACCAGATCCATGGGGATGATCTTGCCCTTCTCGTCGATGAAGCCGGCGCGGTCGGCGTCGCCGTCGAAGGCCACGCCGAAGTCGTAGCCGCCCTGGCGCACCGTCTCCTGGAGCTTGGCCAGGGTGGCGTGGTGGAGGGGGTTGGCCTCGTGGTTGGGGAAGGTGCCGTCGATGTCGCCGTAAAGCGCCGTCTGGTCGATGGCGTCCACGAAGGTCTTGGCCTCGACGATGCCCATGCCGTTGGCGTAGTCGATGGCCAGGCGCGGCTTGCGCGCGAAGGCCATCACCGGGCGGATGTGCGCGCGGTAGGCCGGGAGGATGTCGTGCGCCGTCACCGTGCCGGGCCGGGCCGCGGGCGCGTCGAAGGCCTTCTCGGCGACGATGCGCTCGATGTCGGCGATGCCCGTGGCACCGGAAATCGGCACGGCCTGCGCGCGGCAGAGCTTGAACCCGTTCCACTCCGCGGGGTTGTGCGAGGCGGTGATCATGATCGAGCCGTCCGCCCCCAGCGAGCCGTTCGCGTAATAATTCATCGGCGTCGAGCAAAGCCCGATGTCCACCACGTCCGCGCCCAACTCCGTGATGCCGCGCGCCAACGCCTCCTGCAGGGGCACCGAATGCGGGCGGCAGTCACGCCCCAAAACCACCTTTTTGGCATGGGTGAGAGTAACGTAGGCCCGGCCGATGTCGTAGGCCATCGCCTCCGTCAGATCCTGCCCATAGATGCCGCGAATGTCGTAAGCCTTGAAGATTCCGCTCATGGCAATTCCTTGTGTTTGGGTGAAGGCCGCCCGAGGCGTCCCACAACGCCAATACTCTACCATTTCCCGGCGCCCCATGCAAACCCCCGCCCCTCGGTTGGCGCGCGCAAAAAAGGCCTTGCGCCGCGCCCCCCGCTTTTGCTATACTTCACACGTTTTCGCCAACTTAGCTCAGCTAGGTAGAGCAGCGCATTCGTAATGCGCAGGTCGTCGGTCCGATTCCGTCAGTTGGCTCCATCTTCCAAACCCCGCAGGCCCCTTGCCCGCGGGGCTTTTTCTGCTTTGCGTGTCCGCCGGACGGTTTGCGGAGGGGCGGGGGAGATGGTAATATGGGGCGATGGATTGGTGCGTGGGTCGCCCGCGCGTTGGCTTTGGCATGGAAGGAGGAATGCGCCATGCGTCGTTTCGGTTCGCGGTTCGTTGCGCTTGCGCTGTCGGGGATGGTCGCGGGGGCGGTCTTGGGCGCGGCGCCGAGGCCGGTTTTCGCGTGGCCGGGGAGCCAAACCCCGATGAAGCGCGCGGCGTTGGTCGCCTCCGGCGATTATCCCGCGCTGTTCGGGCTCTCCCGTGAGGTCCGGCGCGGCGGCGGGGGGAACGCCTTGGCGGGCATGGCCTTCTCGGCGCGGGTGCGGGTGCCGCTGCGGGAGGGGGAGGCCTACCCGGTGGCGTGCTTCAATTCGATGCCCGGATCGGGTCGGAACGGCCGCCACAGCATGGTCTTGTCGATCGCCCCGCAGGCGGACGGCACGCACGCGCTCGCCTTTGGCCGCCACGGCGGCGAGCCGACGTTCAGCGTGCCCTTCCCAAAGTCGCTCGCGGAGAAGTGGGCGCACGTGGCGCTCTCGGTGCCGCAACCGACGGGCGGCGACGCGCCGGCGGCCTTGCCCTGTCTGTTGGCCCTTGACGGGCAGGCGCATGAGGGCGAGGCGGCGAACCTGTTGGCTGACGGGGTGGCCGCGATCCTGCTCGGCGGCCCGGGGGTCGGCCTGGTCGGCGTGGCGATTTATGACAGGCCTTTGGGCGGCGACTTCACCGTTCGGGACGCGGCGCGCGTCGCCGTGCCCCGCGCCATGCCGCCGGCGGCGGACCCGCGCCCCTTCTTCCATTGGACGTTCGGCGGAGACCCCGCGGAGGACGAGGGGCAGAGCCAGCGCCATCGCCTGGTGTGGTTGGGGCAACCCCTCCCCGCGCCGAACGGGGTGGGCAGCGCCACAGGTTGTTCGGCCACCCAAGACTTCCCCTTCGCCTCCGGGGACGAGGCGACCCTCACCGTGGTGGGCAAGATGGGGCGCACGCCGGGCAGCCTGTTGGTCGGGTTCGCCCAAGGGGGCCGCGGCGCCCGCCCCGCCTACAACCGGCTGCGCCTGGAGCGCGGCGACGGGGACGCCGTCGTGCTGCGCACCGACAACGGCAACGTCTCCTTCAAGCCCATCGCGGCCGATGTGCCGGATGCCTCGGAGGCCTTCCATTGCTACGCCATCCGCCACGACCACGGGGAGATCTCCCTGTGGGTGGACGGCGTCTGCGCGGGCGCCGAGCAGGCGCGGAGCGCGGATGGGCTGACCCTGCTGGCGTTTCAGGTGGCCCACCCCTTCGGCGGCCGCGGCGAGAAGCTCCGCAAGGGCGCCGACACGCGCGGCCTCGTGGTCGATGACCTCCGCGCCTACGCCCGCGCCCTGACGCCGCAGGAAATCCGCGCCCTTTCCGCGCGCCTGGCGGCGGGCGGCGCCCCCGACCAAGCCCGCCGCGAGGCGCCGCGACGCGCCCAGGCCCGCCCGGCGGCCAAGCAGGGGCCCGCGCCCATCGCCCTGCCGCGGTTGGAGGAGGGCCGAGCCCTCCCCACGGAGGCCGCGCGAAGGGAGGCCCGCGACCTGCTCGACGAATTGCTTGCCGGGGAAAGGGCGGACGGCCAGGAGCTGCTCGGCATGGTCGGCGAGGCCGGCGACGACGCCGAGCGCTTCATCCTCCTCTCCCGCGCGGAGGCGGCCTTCGCCAAGGCCGGCCGCCATGACGCGGCCTTCCAGGTGATGGCCCTGCGCGAGCGCGCCTTCCCGGGCGCCGTCACCGACGCCGAGGCCGCGGCGTTCCTCAGGGAGGCCTTGCGGGACACGGCGGTGAAGGCCCCGGACGCCGCGCTCGCCCACGCCCAGACCTTCCTTGCCTTCGCCCAAGACGGAGACCGCGCCGCCCTCGTCGGCGTGGCCCGGGAACTGACCGCCCGGGTCGACCGGTATCTCCGGCGCGCGAAGGGCTATGCCGCGTGGCAGCGCACGTTGGCCAAGGCCGAGCAGGGCCTTAAGGCCCGGGCCCAGGCCGCGAAACTCCGCGAGGAGGCCGCGGACGGCGACCCCGCCGCCGCCCGGCGCTATGGCGTGGCCCTCGCCAAGCTGGGCCGGTGGGACGACGAGACGCTCGGCGCGCTGGCCATCTGCGACGACCGCGCGCTCGCCACGCTCGCCGCGGACGAGACGCTTGCGGTGCCGGGCGACAAGGCCGCGGCACTCGCCCTCGGCGAACGGTGGTGGGACTTCGCCGAGACGAGCGAGGACGCCGCGCTCGCCGCCGCCTGCCGCCGCCATGCCGCCGACCTTTACGAGGCCGGGCGCGCCGCCGCGTCCGGCCTCAAGCGCCGCCTTGTCGACAAGCGCATCGAGGAGGCCCGCGCCGAATAGCCCAAGGCGCCTTCCCATCCCGGGCACCCTCCCCGGTTTTCGGTCGGCATCCGGATTCGCCAGGCCCCAGGGTCGGCTTTCCCTTCCATCCGGTTTTCCCGGCTTTGCAAGGGGATGCGACGAGGTGTCAAAAAAGTTTTGCGCGGCGGGCGATTTGCAAGCCAAATGCGCCAGGGACTTAGGATAGAGCTGAAATGGCTTCATAGGCTGTGAGTCCTTTCAGGG
>CALXMW010000005.1 GCA_944389585.1 uncultured Kiritimatiellota bacterium | reverse complement strand
GTGCGCCCCCCGGGGGGCGCACCAGAGGGCGCACCGCCCCCCTTCCGCCTCGCCGCATTACATTGTGCAACTTTCCAAACCGCAAAAAAATAAAAAAGAGCTTGCAAGGAGACAGTCGCTTTGTTATAATTATGGTGATTTGTTGAAGCGTAAAGAAAGGAGTTAGACATGAACGCGAAGTTCCGTTTTTGCCGACGCTCCTGCCCCGTGAACCTGGGGATGACGACGGCAATCGGCATGGGTGATTGTCACCCGGCCCCTTCCGATCTCGCCTGAACGCCGGGCCCTTGGCCCGTGGCTGTGTCGTGGCCTTGGCCTCCGCTTGGGGGCGGCGCCGCGACGGTTGGTTGCGTTCACCCATTTCGGAGGTTTTGCCATGAACAAATCGCTTTTGGAGGCGCCCGTGGGGCGTCTGTTCGCGCGTTATCTTTTCCCGACGGTCTGCGCCACGCTGGTCACCGCGATCTACCTGTTCGCGGACACGGTGATGGTGGGATACAGGCTGGGCGCGGAAGGGGTGGCGGCGCTCAACCTGATCGTGCCGCTGGAGTTCGCCTTCTTTGCGGTGGGCTCCCTGCTGGGCAACGGCGGGGGAATCTGCTTCACGCGGCGGCTGAGCGTGGGCGACGCGCAGGGCGCGCGGCGCTGTTTCGCGGTCTCGGTGCTGGCCGGCGCGGCCTTCGCGGCCGTGGCCACGACGCTGTGCCTGGTTTTCCTGCGCCCCTTGGTGGGGCACGTGTTGGGCGCTGGGGAGGGGCCGTTCCTGGAGGCGGCGGTGAGCTATGGTCTGCCGATCGCGGCGGGGTGCCCACTCTTCGTGGCGACGCTGCTGCTGGCACCGTTCCTGCGACATGACCACGCGCCGCGCCGCGCAATGGCGGCGGTGCTGGCCGGCGGTCTGACGAACATCGCGTTGGACTGGGTTTTCATGTATCCGCTGGACATGGGCCTCTTCGGCGCGGGGTTGGCGACGACGTGCGGCGCGGGGGTGACGACGGCCATCCTGCTGACGCACTTCCGCACGCCGGGGCGGGCCCTGCGTTGGGCGCGGCCGGAGTGGCGGCTGTTGCCGCGCGTGGCGTGGTTCGGCGGCGGGGACTTCCTGCAGGAGCTGACGGGGAGCGCCACGGTGATGCTCTTCAACCGCCTGGCCCTTGGCGCCTTGGGCGAACCGGGGCTGGCCATTTATGGCGTGGTGGCGAACTACCTGCTGACGATGACGGCCGTCTTCAACGGCGTGGCCCAGGCGGCGCACCCACTGACGGCGGCGAACGCGGCCGCCGGGCAGGCACGGCGCGTGCGGCGGATTCTCTGGCTGGCCCTCGGGACGGCCGGGGCGTTCGGGCTGACGGCAATGGCTGTGGCCGTCGGCGCGCCAGCGCTTTGCCTGCGGGCCTTCCTGCCGGCGGAGGAGATCGCGGCGCTCCCCGGCCAGGCCGCCGGCGCACTGGCCATGGCGTTGCTGTGCCTGCCGCTCATGGGGGTGGCGCAGATTGCGACGTTGCAACTGCCGGCGGTGGGGCGCCCCGCGCGCGGGACGCTCTTCGCCTGTCTGCGCAGCGGCGCCCTGCTCTTCCCGATTGGGCTTGTGTTGGGCGCGTGCGCCGGGCCGTGGGCGATCTGGTGGGCCTTCGCGCTGGCCGAGGCCGCGGTGTTGCCGGGCTTGCTGTGGGCGCTCTCAGACTTTCTGCGCGGGCACCCCAAAGACGGTGGACGAGGCGTGCAGATTGTTGAGCAAGACGGCACCCGCGCCAAGCGTGCATTGGTCGCCGACGTGCTTGCCGGGCATGACCTGCGCGCCGGTGTGGAGGGTGACGTTGTGGCCCAGGCGGGCATAGCCGCCGACAAAGGCGGTGGTGTCCATCCGCAAAAAATCTCCCGCCACGGCATCGTGCCCCAGCACCGCGCCCGTCTGCATAAAGAGAAAGTCGCCGACCCGCGCGTCCGCGCCGACGTAGGCAAAGGGCGCGAGCACCGCGCCCGTGCCGAGCGTGGCGTGAAGCACCTTGGCCTGCGGGTGGACGAGTGAGGCGAAGCGCGCCCCACGCGCCGTCAGCCGCTCCACGCAGACGCGGCGGACGGCATTCTGCCCGATGGCGCAGAGCACGGGGCAATCCAGCGGCGCGCTTTCCATGCCGCCGAGGATGGGCGCGTAGCCGGGGCGGGCGTCGAGCGCGGCGGGATTGTCGTCGATGAAGCCGATGGGGTTCAGGCCGGCCTCCTTGGCCCACCAGAAGACCTCCCGGCCCAGGCCGCCCGCGCCGAGGATGAGGACGTTGCGTTTGTTCATGGCTTGGTCTCCTGCGCCTGCGGCAACAGCGTGCCGTAGGCCTGATAGTGGAACTTCACGGCCAGGCCGGCCTTGGCGCGCCCGGCATCGATGAGCAGTTGCCCGTAGGCGGGGATGTAGGTGTCCTTGTCCTGCTGCGCCGTGGCCTCGGCGGCGACGCGGCGCGCCAAGGCGAGGCCCTCGGCCTCGCGCCCCGCCTGGCGGGCCACGCACGTCGCGACGAGAAAGCGGAGCCTGGCGAGGCGGGCGGGGTCGGCCTCGGCGGCTTGGCGCAGGGCCTGTGTGGCGGCGCGCTCGGCCTCGGCGAAGCGTTTGCCCTCGAGCAGGAAGGCGGCGTAGGCGGAAAGGTAATCGGGGTCTTCCGGGGCGAGGCTCCCGGCAAGGCGGAAATAGGGTTCCGCCCGCTCGGCCTGGCCGGTGCTTTTGGCGAGTTCGGCCGCGCCGAGCACGTCGGAGAGGCGCGGGAGGGCCAGCGCGAAGGCGGAGTTGTAGGCCTTGAGGGCGTTCTCCGTGTCGGCGAGCTTCTCGAAGGCGCGGGCGACGCCAAGCTCGCGTTCGGCGAGGCTTTGGAGGAAGGGGTCGAGGGGGTTGAGGCGCCCGGCCTCGGCGAACTTGCCTTCGAGCGCTTGGCGGCGGGCGACGCGCAGGGCGCCGAGGAGCTCGCGAAACTCCGCCTCGGCCTCCGACGGCACGGTGACCCAGGGCATCTCGACGTCGTAGAGCGGCGCGAAGGCGGCCAGGAGCCTGCGCCCCCCCTCCCTGTCGAAGAGCAGGCGGCGGGCGCGCAGATGCTCGCGGCGGGGAAGGCGTGGCTTGATGGGCTCGGCGAGGGCGGCCTCGAGCGTGCGGGCGTCCGCCGCCAGACAGCAGGGCAGGAGGGTGACGGGCGCGCCGAGGCGGACGCGGAGGAGGGCCTCGGCCACCTCGGGGCGGTCGTAGAGGGCAAGGAGCTCCTCGAGGTTGGCCGTGATGGGCTTGCGGGAGGCGACGAGCTGCCAATCGTTGGGGCCGGTCATCCAGACCTGGACGAACTCGAAGTGGTTGCGCAGGACGGCGACGCGCTCCATCACCATGCGGGCGTCGAGCGCGCGGGCGTCGAGCGCGTAGACCAGGATGCCGCTTTCCTGGAGGTTCCCGAGAACGGCGGAGAGCGCGGCGGCGCGGAAGAAGTCTTGCTCCTCGGGCATCCACGCGGGGGGGAGCTCCACCCAGATGGCGTCGTAAAGGCCCTTGAGCTTGCCGGCCTCGCAAGCGGGCAGGAGCGGCTCGGCGGCGATGGGGCGGACGGCGATGCGGGCGTTGGGCGCGGGCTTGAGGAGCGCGGGGATGAACTGCGCGGCGGCGCGGGCGGCCGTGTCCTGGTCTTCGGCCTGGACGACGCGGCCTTCCAAGAGGGTGAAACCCTCCGTCCCCGTGCCGGTGTAGCCGACGTCCCGCGCGGCGATGACGGCAAAGGGGTTGACCTCCCGCAGGGGGTCTGCCGCCGAGAAGCCGACGGCCCAAAGCACGAAGGAGCCGTAAAGGCATGCCGCCCCCGTGAGGGCCGCGAGGATGCGGGCCCACAGCCGCCCGAAGGCCGCGACGAGCCACACGCCGCCGGCCAGCAACAGCGCCGCCACGCACGCGGTCCAGAGATGGAAGGTCGGCAGATGCCCCACGAAGATGCGCCCGAGGATGAAGCCCACGCAGACGCCGACGAAGACCGTCAGCCTGCCGCGCTCGGCGATGGCGCTGCCGCGCACCCAGAGCAAGGGCAGGAGGAAGGCCAGCGGCACGAACCACAGCACGGCCCGCCCCCACACGAAGCCGCGCCAGGCCTCGTAGGTCAGACCGATACGCATGGACAGCAACGTCCACGAGCGGACGGCCTCGGCCGGGAGCAGGAAGGCGAAGGCCGAAGCCAGGGCCACCGCCAGGGCAGCGGCACCCAAGAGGCGCGGGCCCACGCGGCGCTCGGCCCAACGGCGGAGCGCCCAGCCCACGACCCATCCCGCGATGAGCGCGGGAAGGACGATGGGCCAGAGGGCGAAACCGCCCGTCCACTGGCCATAGACGCGCCCGGCGGAAAAGAGCAGGAAGGCCCCGGCGAGCGTGTAGAGAAAGAGCGCGGAAAGCAGGATGGTGCGGCGCATGGCGGGCTCCTTTTTACGAGGCGTCCCGCGGGACGTAACGGCGGCGGTTACGCTTGGGGTCGCCAAAGATGTCGTTGTTCTTTTTGGTGTAGGTGACGGCGGTGCGCCCCCAGAGCGCCTCGAGCGCGGCGATGCACTCGGCGGTGGGGTCGATTGCCCAGGAGGCCTCGGGCTCGATGGGCGCGACGCGGTTGCCGGGGAGGTCGAGGGTGATGGAGATCGGGAAGCCGCCGGGGTGCGCGGCGAGCAGGTCGCGCATCTTTTCCATCTTCTCCGCGGAGGGGCGGTCGTTGTTCACGCGGCAACGGACGTCCAGGCGCTTGGCGAAGACGGCGGGGGCGTCCTGCAACGCATAGGCCTCGCTGGCGAAGAGGACGGGGTCGCGCCCCTCCTCGAACTTCGCCTCGCCGCAGACCAGGACGGGCGCGTCTTGGACGAAGAGGTCTTTGTGGCGCTCGTAGTTGTCGTTGAAGGCGAGGATTTTGACGGTGCCGGTGCCATCCTCGAGGGTGAGCTCGGCCCAGGGGCGCTTGCTGGCTTTGGAGAGGGCGACGCGCACGCCGGTGAGGATGCCGGCCACGCGCGCGGCGTCGTGGGTGCGCAGGGTGGCGGCGAAGCGGTCGGCGGTGACGGTTTGGAAGGAGCGCACGAGGGTGCGGTAGCGGTCGACGGGGTGGCCGGTGAGGTAGACGCCGAGCAGGTCGCGCTCGTCTTGGAGCTTTTCCTTTTCGGTTCGGTCGGGGGCGTTGGGCAGGTCTTCGCCGCCGAGGGCGCCGGCGTCGCCGCCCTCGCCCAGGAGCTCGAAGAGGGAGCCTTGGCCGCTGGCGCCGTCGCGGTCGGCCTCGGCGACGCGGGAGAAGGCGAAGTCGATGCCGCCCAGGAGGCGGCCTTGGTTCGCGTCGAGCCCGGCCATCGCGCCGCTTCGGACAAGGGCCTCGATGGCGCGTTTGGTGACGAGGAGCTTGTTGTCGTTGGCGGCTTTGGCGGCGGCGCCGCAGAGGCGTTTGCAGAAGTCCACGAGCCCTTTGTAGGGGCCGTTGGCCTCGCGCTCGGAGACGATGAGCGCGCCGGCGGCCTCGCCGACGTTGCGGATCGCGCCGAGGCCGAAGCGGACGGCGTCTTTGCCTTCTGGCGAGAAGTGGCTGCGCGAGCGGTTCACGTCCGGCGGCAAGACGCGCAGACCCATGTCCGCGGCGGCGGCGACGAGCGCGGGCATCTTGTCGAAGTTGCCGATTTCCGAGGAAATCTGCGCGCACATGAAGTCGGCGGGGTAGTGCGCCTTGAGGTAGCCGGTTTGGTAGGCGATGTAGGCGTAGCAGACGGAGTGGGACTTGTTGAAGGCGTAGGAGGCGAAGGCCGTCCAGTCCGCCCAGATCTTCTCGGTTTTCTTGCGGGCCTCGTCCGCGTTGGCGCAGGCCTCCATGAAGGCGGGGTTTTTGAGGCAGCCTTCGATGAACTTGACGCGGAGCTTTTCCATCGTCTCGAGCTGCTTTTTGCCCATGGCCTTGCGGAGGGTGTCCGATTCGCCGCGGGTGAAGCCGCCGAGCAGGCGCGAGAGGAGCATGACCTGCTCTTGGTAGACGGTGATGCCGTAGGTGTCCTTGAGGTATTTCTCCATCAAGGGGTGGTCGTAGGCGATTTGTTCCTCGCCGTGTTTGCGTTTGATGAAGGAGGGGATGTAGGCCATCGGGCCGGGGCGGTAGAGCGCGTTCATGGCCACCAGATCCTCGAAGCGGTTGGGGCGCAGGGCGCGCAGGTGGGCCTTCATGCCGTCGGATTCGAACTGGAAGAGGCCGTCGGTCTCGCCGCGTGAGAAGAGCTCGAAGGTCTCTTTGTCGTCGATGGGGATTTTGTCCATGTCCACCTCGACGCCGTGGGATTCCTTGATGGAGGCGAGGCAGGCCTTGAGCACCGAGAGGGTCTTGAGCCCCAGGAAGTCCATCTTCAGCAAGCCGATCGGCTCCACGAAGTGGCCGTCGTATTGCGTGGTCATGAGGCTTTCGCCGGCGGTGGGGACGATGGGGATGGTCTCCATCAGCGGGTCGCGGCTGATGATGATGCCGCAGGCGTGGACGCCGATGTTGCGCGTCGTCCCTTCCAGGCGCATGGCCAGCTCGAGGATTTGGCGCTTCAGCGGGTCGTCGCCATCCAGGATTTCGGCGAGTTTCGGGTTTTCCTTGAAGGCCTTGGCGAAGGTGATTTTCGGCGTGTCGGGCACCATCGCCGCCAGCGCGTTCGCGTCCGAGAGCGGGTAATCGAGCACGCGGCAGACGTCTTTAATGGCGCTTTTCGGGGCCATGATGCCGAAGGTGGCGATGTGCCCCACGTGGTCGGCGCCGTACTTTTCCGTCACCCACTCCAACACGCGGCCGCGGCCGTTGTCGTCGAAGTCCACGTCGATATCCGGCATGGAGATGCGGTCTGGGTTCAGGAAGCGCTCGAAGAGCAGGTCGTAGCGGATGGGGTCGATGTCCGTGATGCCCAGGGCATAGGCCACCGCGCTGCCCGCCGCGCTGCCGCGCCCCGGGCCGACGATGACGCCCATCCCGCGCGCCGCGGCGATGTAATCCTGCACGATCAGGAAGTAGCCCGGGAAGCCCATCTGCTTGATGGTGTTCAGCTCGAAGGCGATGCGCTCCTTGATTTCCTCGGTCAGCGCCGCGCCCGGCCAGCGCCGCGCCGCGCCCTCCCAGGCCAAGTGCGCCAGATAATCGCTCTCCAGCTTGATGCGGAGCACCTTGTCGTAGCCGTCGAACTTGTCGTAGCGCTCGAACTCTGCCCGCAGCGCCTCCTCGGGGAAGCGCCCCGCGTAGTCCGCCTCCGTGCCGAAGCTTTCGGGAATCGGGAACTTCGGCATGATCGGGTCGGAGTTCAGCTCATAGGCCTCCACCTTCTCCGCCACGCCGACGGTCGCGCGGATGGCGTCCTCGTGGCCGGGCAGGGCCTCCATCATCTCCTCGTAGCTTTTCAGCCACTCCTGCTGGGTGTAGCGCAGGCGCCGCTCGTCGGAGAGCTTCTTCCCCGTGCTCACACAGAGGAGCACATCATGCGCCGGGCCGTCCTCCTTCATCAGGAAATGGACGTCGTTCGTCGCGATGACCGTAATCCCCAGCTTTTCCCCCAACTTGACGATTTCGCGGTTGACCAGCGACTGCCGCTGATAGAGCTCCCGGTGCTCCTCCTCCCCCGGGCCCCGCACCTCGCTCTTGTGCAGCATGATTTCCAGGTAATAATCCTCCCCAAAAAGGTTTTGGTACCACCGCGCCTGCGCCTCGGCCTCGTCCAGCCGCCCCTCCTCGATCATCCGCGGCACGATCCCCGCCACGCACGCCGACGAGCAGATCAACCCCTCGTGATAGCGCTCCAACAGCTCCCGGTCTATTCTCGGCCGCCCGTAAAACCCCTCGATGTGCGCCAGCGAGATCAGGCGAAGCAGGTTGTGATACCCCACCAAGTTCTTCGCCAACAAAATCAGGTGATCCCCGCTCCGAACCGTCCGATCCAACCGCCCCACCCGCGAGACATACGCCTCGCACCCCAAAATCGGCTTGACGCCTTCCTTCCTGCACGCATCGTAAAAGGCCTTGAGCCCATAGAGGCACCCGTGATCCGTGATCGCGCACGCCCCCATCCCCAGCGCCTTCACCCGCTTCACCAACGCCGGCACCTGGCACGCCCCGTCCAACAACGAATAGCCCGTGTGCACGTGCAAATGCACAAACGGCACCGTCTCACCTTGCCTCGTCTCGCTCATGGCCCCATTATACCACGCCCACCCCCAAATCACGAACGAAAAACCGCTGCCGACGCACCGCCGGGCGAGGCAGTGTGGTATACTGGGCGTCACCCCGCGGGAGAGCCGCGGGCATTTAACGCTTGTGCGTAACAAAGTCGCTTCAACTGAAACCTAGGAAATTTCAATAAGCAGGCGACGGGTTAGGCAAAGCGTGCCGTGTTTGGCACGCTTCCTTTCGCGTGTTTGCTTATGGGCACATCCTAGGGCCTCGGTTGAAGCGCGCAAAAGGAAGCGTGCTTTTATAATATGGCAAAGGCCAAACAACCCAAGGCGACCCGCGATGGCGGCGTGGAACTTTTCCGCTGTCTGCTGATGTTCGCCATCGTGCTGCACCATTGTTGCGTGCATGGGCCGCTGACGGGGACATGGGCGGCGATGCTGATTTTCGCCCTCACCGTCCCGGCGGTCGACGGCTTCGTCGCGATTTCCGGATGGTACGGCATCCGCTTCTCTTGGTGGAAGGCCGTCAAGCTCCTGGGCCTCTTCGCCTTCTACAGCGTCCTCTTCTGCGCCCTCGAGGCCGGGGCCTGGCTGGCGGGGGTCTGGCCCGACCCGCCGCGCCTCACGCTGAGCGGCAACTGGTTCGGCGCCGCCTACCTGGCGTTGATGGCCCTCTCCCCCATCCTCAACGCGGGCCTCGAGGCGCTGGCCAAAGAGCCGCAAAAGCTCCTTGCCGCGTGGGGCCTCTTCGCGCTGGCGATGACGTTGGACTGGGCGAACGCCTTCAACGCCGGGCCAATCCTCCTCTTCACCGCCTTCTCCGTCACCGGCTGGGCCTCGCACACCTTCGCCACCCTAGCCTTCGTCTACGTCACGGCGCGGACGGCGCGCCTCTTGGGGTGGGACGCCCGCCTGAGGCGCCTCCGTCTGCCGCTTCTCCTGGGCCTGCTGACCTTCCTTCTGCTGGCCGTGCCGTTGCGCGCCTGGGCCTTCGATTGGCACGTCGGCGCGCCGCACGGTTGCATCGACGTGCTCAAAAACCTGGGCTACAACGCGCCACCCATCTGGCTGACGGCGGTCGCGGCGCTCCTCGTCTTCCTAAGCGTGCGCCCGCCGCGGTGGGTGACGCGGGCGGCCTGTTTCCTGGGCCCTTCGATGTTCGGCGTCTACCTCTTTCACGAATC
This sequence comes from uncultured Kiritimatiellota bacterium, assembly GCA_944389585.1. Classification (GTDB taxonomy): domain Bacteria; phylum Verrucomicrobiota; class Kiritimatiellia; order RFP12; family DVOR01; genus Spyradenecus. Next base: position 152,592 of record CALXMW010000005.1, on the reverse strand, counting down.
GCCCCTGCGGGTCTACCTCTACAAAGCCCCCGAGGCGTGGTTGGCGGCGCACTGCCCCTGGCTGCCGACGGCGGCCATCCTCGTGGCCTGCGCCGGCCTCACCTTCGCCGCCGGGCTCTGCGTGGATTTGGTGCGCCGCGCCGCCCTCGCGGCGGCCACGGCCCTCTGCCGCAAGCCCCGTCCGCCGCAACGCTGAGGCCAAACCCGCCACCGGCGATGCCACAGCAAACGCCCTGCGCGGCGCAGGAGGCGGGGCGCGGCCCCAGGTAGGGGAGGGGAGATTTCCGCGGGGGATGGGATGTGGTATCATGGGAGGGATGCTTTTGGGAGCGAAAGAGTGATGAAGGAATCGGAATCGCGCACGATTGTGTTGCCGACCGTCGCGCCGTCTGGCGGGGCGGGGCAGAAGCCGCGGCTGTTGGTGACGGCGGGGCCGTTGGAGGGGCGGGAGTACGTGATCGGGAAGTTCCCGTACTCAATCGGCTCGGGGCTGACGAACGACCTCTCCATCGCCGACCCGACGGTCTCGCGCCGCCATTGCGAGATTGTCTGCGACGAGCGGGGAAACCTTTCCATCAACGATTTGGGCTCGACGAACGGCACGTGCATCGAAGGGGTGAAGGTGACCTCGGCGAAGCTGCCGCCGAACACGGAGGTGCAGTTGGGGCGGACGCGCCTGGTGGTGCCGGCGGTGCAGGACAGGCCGGAGCTGGCGATGAGCGCCCGCGAGCAATTCGGCCACAGCATCGGGCGCACGCCGCTGATGCGCCATGTCTTCCTTTTGGCGGAGCAGGCGGCGGCCTGCGAAAGCCCGGTGCTGATCTTCGGCGAGACGGGAACGGGCAAGGAGGAGCTGGCCGGGGACATCCACATGGAATCGGCCCGGGCGGACAAGCCTTTCATCGTCTTGGATTGCAACGGCTTCGATTCGCTGGAAACGGCGAGGCGGGAGCTCTTCGGCGACGAGCAGACGCGCGGGGCGCTGGACTTGGCGAGCGGCGGGACGCTCTTCGTGGATTCGTTGGCGCGGATGCCGGCGGATGTGCAGCCCTTGCTCCTGCGCGCGGTGGAGACGCGCAAGGACGTGCGCTTCATCGCGGCGGCGAAGGAGAACTTGGGCGACCTGGCGCGCGCGGGCTCCTTCTATCAGCCGCTCTATTACGCGCTGGCGGTGATCGTGATCGAGCTGCCGGCGTTGCGCCGCCGGCGGGACGACATCCCGCTTCTGCTGCGCTCCATCGCCGAGCGGCTGAAGGTGGGCGAGGCGCTCCGGGCCTGGTGCGAGCAACCCTCCACCATCGCCTTCCTGCGGCGCTACAACTGGCCAGGGAACATCCGCGAGCTGCGCTCGCTCCTGGAGCGCCTGGAGGCGCTGGGGCGGATCCCGGCGGATTTGGGCGCCTTCCTGCAAGGGCAAGGGCAGCTCGAGCCCGAGGAGGACACCGCGTCGCAAGCCTTCCAGGTCTCCGCCGACCGGCCCTTCAAGGACATGAAGAACGCGCTCATCGAGGAGTTCGAGCGCAAATACCTGAGCGACCTGCTGGCGCGGAACGCCCAGAACGTGTCGCAGTCCGCGCGCTCGGCCGGCATCGAGCGCGCCTACCTCCAACGGCTCATCCGAAAATACGGGATGCGCAACAGCGATTGAGGCGCCGCCATGGGCTACATCACGCGATTGAAGGGCGAATTGGCCGAAAAGACCCCCGCGGGGATCGTCGTCGACTGCGGCGGCGTGGGCTATGGCGTGACGGTGCCGCTCTCGACCTTCGACCGACTCCCGGCGACGGGCGAGCAGGTCTGCCTCAACATCCACCACCTGATCCGCGAAGACGACGAGGCGCTCTTCGGCTTCGCCACGGCGCGCGAACGGCGCTTCTTCCAGGCGCTCCTGGGCATCACCGGCATCGGGCCGAAGCTGGCGCTCGCCGTGCTCAGCGGCCTGACGCCGCGCGAGCTGGCCGCCGCCATCGCGGAGGGCGACGTGCGGCGCCTCTCCTCCATCTCCGGCGTCGGCAAGAAGACGGCCGAGCGCATCGTCATGGAACTGAAAGACAAAGTCGACCCCGTCGAGGCCCTGGCCGGCAAAGGCGCCGAGGCCGAGGCGGCGGCCCCCGCGCTGCGCGACGCGATCCTCTCGCTCGTCGCCCTGGGCAACAAGCCCGACGAGGCGCGCGCGATGGCCCAGGCGGCCTTCGAGAAGAACCCAAAGGCCACGGTGCAGGAATTGATTCGGCTGGCGTTGCGCAAATGACCGGCCCGGAAGGAGGCGTTGACATGGTGCTCCAATTCACCAAAATGCATGGCGCGGCAAACGACTTCGTGATGCTCGACGACCGCGAGGGCACGGTGCCGTGGCAGGACTACGTGCTGATGAGCCTGCTCGCCGCGCGGCGCACGGGCGTCGGCTGCGAAGGGATCATCCTCATCCAAAAATCCGACCGCGCGGACTTCCGGATGCGCTTCCTGAACCCCGACGGCACCGAGGTGGACATGTGCGGCAACGGCGCGCGCTGCGCCGCCTGGTTCGCCCACAAAATCGGCGCCGCCCCCCGCGCCATGACGATGGAAACCTCCTGCGGTCTGCTCGACGCCGAGATCCTCGGCGACTGCAACGTCAAAGTCTGGATGCCCGAGCCCACCGCCCGCAGCTACGGCATGGTCATCCACGTGGACGGGCGCCCCATCGAAGGCGACTACATCAACACCGGCGTGCCCCACTTCGTCATCCGCGCCGACAGCCCCGAGACCCTCGACGTGATGGCCCTGGGACGCGCCATCCGCCTCCACCCGGCCTTCGCGCCGGAAGGGGTGAACGTGGACTTCGTCGCCCAGCGCGACGCCGACCATCTCTCCATCCGCACCTACGAACGCGGCGTCGAGGCCGAAAGCGGCGCCTGCGGCACGGGCGCGGTGGCCGCCGCCATCACCGCCGTGGAGGCCCACGCCGGCACCCTGCCGATGTCCGTGCGCACCGGCGGCGGCTTCATCCTGGGGGTGGATGCCGATTGGCGCGGCAACCGCTGCACCGGCCTGACCCTCTCCGGCCCCGTCAAGGAAGTCTACCAGGGCGCCATCGACCTCTCCCTGCTGGGCAACGACCTGGCCAACGTGGAATGAACCTCATCCTGCTGGAACCCGAGGAGCTCGCCGACGGCCGCGCAACCGTCGGGGGCGCGCGGGCCGAACACCTGCGTGCCGTGCTCCACGCCGCAGTGGGCGACCGCTTCCAGGCCGGCGTGGTGGGCGGCCCCGTCGGCACGGCCACCGTCGAGGCCGTCTCGGAGACCGTGACCCTCGCCTTCCGCGCCGAAGGCGAGGCGCCGGCGCCCTGGTATGACCTTGTGCTGGCCCTGACGCGGCCGCGCCAACTGCGCCGCATCCTCTTCCAAAGCGCGACGCTCGGCGTGCGCGACCTCTTCCTCGTCGGCGCGGCCAAGGTGGAGAAGAGCTACTTCAACATGCACCTCCTGCGCGAGGAGGAATACCGCCCCGTCCTCCTCGAAGGCCTCATGCAAGGCAAAACCACCGCCCTGCCGCGCGTCCGCCTCTTCCCCCGTCTGCGCGACCTTTGGGCGGCGCTCCCGAGCGTGGGCACGCGCCTCATCGCCAACCCCGCCCCGGGAGGCGCCGCCGGCCCGGCGCCCGACCGCGCCGCGCCGCCCATCCTCGCCATCGGCCCGGACGGAGGCTGGACGGAGGCCGAGAACGCGGCCTTCGCGGCGCATGGCTTCGCCCCGATCTCCCTGGGCCCGCGCCCCCTGCGCACCGACACCGCCGCCGTCGCCCTGCCGGCCGTCCTGGCCGACCGGCTCCGGCGCGCTTGACTTGGCGGGCGCGATGGGCTACACTATCTCCGTAAATGGCCGTGGTTGGCCAGCTGAACTGACACAAAAGGAGTACGACAGATGAGTCTTTTCTCTACCCGCAGAAGTTTCCTGAAAGCCTCTGGCATGATGGGTGCCGCGACCATGGCCGGCGCCATCGGGTGCAAAATCCCCGGGCGCAAGCATCCGCACGTCGGCGGGCTGAGCTGCGCGCCGCTTGAGACCGTCAAGGTCGGCGTGATCGGCCTGGGCATGCGCGGCCCCGGCGCGGTTTACCGCCTCTCGGCCATCCCCGGCGTGCGCGTCACGGCGCTCTCCGACCTCTTTGAGGCGCGCGTCGCGGCCCCCACCAGCTGGCTCACCGAGCACGGGTTCTCCGCGCCCAAGGGCTACTTCGGCGGGCCGGACGAGTGGAAGAAGCTCGTCGATGACCCGGACGTCAACCTGGTCTACGTCGCCACGCCCTGGCAGATGCACGTGGAGATGGTGAAGTACGCCCTCAGCCACAAGAAGCACGTGGCCTGCGAAGTGCCGATGGTTTTCCACGTGGAAGACTGCTGGGACATCATCGACCTGGCCGAGGAGAACCGCGTCCACTGCATGCTCCTGGAAAACTGCTGCTACGGCGACAGCGAGATGCTCGCCCTCAACATGGTGCGCCAGGGCATCCTCGGCACGCTCGTTCACGGCGAAGGCGCCTACATCCACGACCTGCGCGCCTGGAACTTCAAGGATAATTCCTACGAGGGCTTCTGGCGCCTGAAGTGGAACGCCCAGCACGGCGGCAACCCCTACGCCACCCACGGCCTCGGCCCCATCTGCCAATACATGAACGTCGGCCGCGGCGACCAGATGCGCGTCCTCACCTGCCTGAACAGCGGCGAGTTCGGCTTCTCCGAGTACGTCAAGGTCCACGCCGCCGAGATCGAAGCCCTCAAGGCGAAGTCCAAGGGCACGAAGTATGGCATGAGCGACGTAGACGCGCTCACCGGCCCCTGGAAGCAGGGCGACATGTCCACCTCCATCATCAAGACGGTCAAGGGGCGCACCATCCTCGTCCAGCACGACACCACCAGCCCCCGCCCCTACACCCGCATCAACCTCATCAGCGGCACCCGGGGCGTCCTCCAGGACTATCCCCTGCGCATCGCCCTCGATCCTCAATACACCGCGCCGCACCTCGGTTGGGCCAACGAAAAGCAGCTTGGCGAGATTGTCGCGAAGTACCGCCATCCCCTCTGGGAGGAATCCGGCGAGCTCGCCCAGCGTCTCGGCGGCCACGGCGGCATGGACTTCCTCATGGACCTGCGCCTCTGCTACTGCCTGCAGAACGGCCTCCCGCTGGACATCAACGTCTACGAGTCCTGCCAGTGGTCCGTCATCGCCGAACTCTCCGAGATCTCCAACGCCAACGACGGCGCCCCCGTCGAGGTGCCCGACTTCACCCGTGGCGCCTGGCAGGACCTCGCCCCGCTCGGTATCGAGACCGTCGACCTTGAGCTCAACCAGGATGCCAAGGCCGGCCAGCAACTGAACGTCTAACCCTTTAACAAGGAGAACCAACCATGGCCCACGATTGCGCCTGCTCGGCCATCAAGTTCGTGCCGCCCTTCGACCCGGGCTTCAAGCCCGCCTTCCTGAAACTCCGCCGCATCAAGGAAGACGCGGCCAAGGATCCCGGCGGCGTCGTCACCGTCGCCATCGAGCGCGACAACGGGGCCGTCGCCCGCTACGAGCTGCCCTACCCCAAGCGCGCCGTCGACTGCCCCGGCTTTGCCCGCTTTGTCGAGCGCATCGTCAAGTTCATGCTCTGGTCCGCCGGCGGCTTCAAGATCTACCTCGACGCCCCCAAGGCCGTCGCCGACAAAATCAAGGCCGACTACTCCGAGAAGGGCGCCCGCGCCTTCGACTGGGACTTCTTCAAGACCATCTACGGCCGCCCCATCGAGATCGTCGAGGCCCCCGCAGCCCAAATCCCCCAAGGCCATGACCTGGCCATCTCCCTCGGCGGCAACATGAACGGCAACCGCATCGGCTTCGACCTCGGCGGCTCCGACTTCAAGCTCACCGCCATGGTCAACGGCGAGAGCGTCTGGCAGAAGGAAGTCCCCTGGGATCCCTACAACGCCACCGACTCCGACTACCACTACTCCCACATCAAGGCCGGCTTTGACGAGACCATCAGCCACCTCCCCGGCGGCAAGGTCGACGCCATCGGCGGCTCCTCCGCCGGCGTCATCGTCGACAACGAGCTCCGCACCGCCGGCCTCATCAAGGGCATCAAGGACCCCGCCGAATACGCCAAGGCCCAGAAGCTCTTCAAGCGCCTCAAGGCCGACTACGGCGTCCCCTTCGAGGTCGCCAACGACGGCGACGTCTCCGCCCTCGTCGGCCGCCTCGCCCTCGGCAAGAAGGGCATCATCGGCCTGGCCATGGGCACCTCCGAGGCCGTCGGCTACATCGACAACTCCGAGAAGGGCGTCCTCACCGGCCGCATCTCCGAGCTCGCCTTCGCCCCCGTCGACCTCAACTGCGAGGCCGCCGCCGACCCCTGGTCCGGCGACGTCGGCGTCGGCGCGCTCTACTTCTCCCAGCAGGCCGTCAACAAGCTCGGCCTCGCCGCAGGGTTCCCCTTCAAAGAAGAGGCGCTCCCCCTCCGCCTCAAGGAAGTCCAGAAGGCCATGGAGGCCGACGACCCCGTCGCCGTCGACATCTACAAGGCCATCGGCATCTATCTGGGCTACACGCTCCCCTGGTACGCCGAGTTCTACGATTACCACTCCCTGATGCTCCTCGGGCGCGTCTCCTCCGGCAAGGGCGGCGACCTCATCCTCACCACCGCCAAGCAGGTGCTCAAGGAGGAGTTCCCCGAGTACGACATCGACGTCTTCATGCCCGATGAGCAGGTGCGCCGCCTCGGCCAATCCGCCGCCGCCGCCTCGCTCCCCGAGTGCTGACCCCTTGGCCCGCCGCAGGCACCCCTGCGGCGGGCCTTCTTTTTGCCATCACGCCAACGAGGGCCCACCCATGACAACCGCCTTCTACAACAAGTATCTCCTCTTCATTGCCGGCCTCGGCGGCTTGCTCTACGGCATCGACGTCGGCGTCATCGCCGGCGCCCTGCCCTATCTCCAGGCCACCACCAGCTACACCCCCGCCGAACTCTCCTACGTCGTCGCCGCGGTGCTCCTGGGCTCCGTCCTCTCCTCCCTTTTCGCCGGCACGCTCGCCGAATGGATGGGCCGCAAATGGCTCATGATCATCTCCGGCGTCTGCTTCGTGCTCAGTGTGCCCATCATCTGCGTGCCCACAGGCCTGGGCTGGCTCCTCGCCGGGCGCATCCTGCAGGGCGCGGCCGCCGGCTTCGTCGGCGTCGTCGTCCCGCTCTACTTGGCCGAATGCCTCACCCCCGACAAGCGTGGCTTCGGCACGGGCATGTTCCAGTTCATGCTCACCATCGGCCTCGTCTTCGCCGCCCTCGTCGGCCTGGGCTTCTCCATGCACGTCGACGCCGTGAAGGCCGCCAACGGCGACGTCTTTGGCGCGATGGAGTTCGCCTGGAAGGCCATCTTCTGGGCCTGCGCCGTCCCCGGCGTCATCTTCACCCTCGGCGCCTTCGCCATCTCCGAATCCCCCCGCTGGCTCTTCGGCAAAGGCCGCAAAGAGGCCGCCCTCGCCGCCCTCGCCCGCAGCCGCGGCCCCGAGGCCGCCCAAAAGGAGCTCGACGACATGGGCGCCTCCATCGCCGCCGAGGCCGAGGCCGCCAAGGCCCAGACCACCGCCCACAAAGACTCCCTCCTCCAGAAGAAGTACATCGTCCCCTTCATCCTCGCGGTCGTCATCCTCGCCTGCAACCAGGCCACCGGCATCAACTCCGTCCTCGCCTACATCGTCGACGTCCTCCGCCAGGCCGGCCTCGACGGCGCCATCGCCAACTGGGGCGACCTCACCGTCAAGATCCTCAACATGGTCATGACGCTCGTCGCCATGCTGCTCGTCGACCGCCTCGGCCGCAAGGCCCTCCTCACCATCGGCACCACCGGCATCATCGTCGGCCTCCTTGGCGTCGCCTTCCTCTTCCTGCGCTCCGAGCGCACCATGGAAGACTACGCCACCGCCCCCCTCGTCACCGCCGCCGCCAAGCTCCAGACCCTCACCGAGCCCGAGGTCAAGGCCGGCGCCGAGACCGGGAAGATGATTGAAAACGCCTACGACTTCATCGCCACCCTCACCCCCGAAGTCATCGCCGGCATCACCCAGAAGGACTTCCCCGAGGGCGGTGCACAGGTCAAAATCGTCTACGAGCAGGATGGCGAAATGGGCATGAAGACCGTCGTCGTCAAGCCCTTCGTCCCCATCCAGCCCGAAACCGTCCCCGGCGAAGGCCTCGAGGCCGCCAAAGCCAAGGCCGATGCCATCGCCGCCGCCGCCAAGCAGAACGCCGAGAACCTCAAGGCCTGGACCGACGACCTCACCGTCAAGATCCCCGCCCAAGACCGCGAGGCCAAGGACGGCGCCGCCCCTGCGAAGAAGACCTTTGTCCTCAAGCACTTCGAGGTCGGCGACCTCCCCAGCCCCGTCAACGGCTGGCTCGTCACCGCCTTCTTCGCCATCTTCATCGCCACCTACGCCATCGGCCCGGGCGTCTGCGTCTGGCTGGCCCTCTCCGAGCTCATGCCCAACCGCATCCGCGCCGTCGGCATGTCCGTGGCCCTGCTCATCAACCAAGGCGTCTCCACGGTCATCGCCGGCACCTTCCTGCCAGTGGTCGGCAACTGGGGCTACTCCACCATCTTTTTCTTCTGCGCCGCCTGCACGGTGATCTACTGGATCACCGCCGTCTTCTTCCTGCCGGAGACCAAGGGCCGCACCCTGGAAGAGATCGAAGCCTACTTCGAAGGCAAGAAGAAGCTCAACTGAGCCCCACCCAACAACCCCCACGGCGCGCACCACGCGCCACAAAAAAGCCCCGGCCGCAAGCCGGGGCTTTTTTGTTTCCGCGCAACCACGCGGGCGCGCTCAAAGGTACGGCGCGAAATCCAGGGGGAACGGAGCCTCGAGCAGGAGAGGCTCCCCGGTGACGGGGTGGCGGAGCGTCAGCCGCCGCGCGTGGAGCAACTGGCGGGCGGGCGGATGGGGCAGCCGCTTGTCGAGGGCGGGCTTGCCATAGAGCGCGTCGCCGACGATGGGGGTGCCGAGAGAGGCCAGATGGACGCGGATTTGGTGGGTGCGCCCCGTCTCAATCTCGCAGGCCACGCGGCAAAGGCCGTCCGGCAAGGCTGCCTCGACGCGCCAATGCGTGACGGCGCGCTTGCCGCCCGTGCGCAGGATGGCCATCTTCTGGCGATTGGCGGGGCTGCGCCCGAGGAGCGTCTCGAGCGTGCCCACGGTGGGCGGCGCGCCATGGACGACGGCGACGTATTCCTTGCGCAGGTCATGCGCGGCGAAGGCGCGGGCGAGCCCTTGGTAGGCGCGGTCGCTCTTGGCCACGACGAGCACGCCCGAGGTGTCCATGTCCAGGCGGTGGACGATGCCGGGGCGCCTCTCGCCGCCGATGCCGCGGAGATCCGGGCAATGCCAAAGCAGGGCGTTGACAAGGGTGCCGCGGCTGTGGCCGCAGGCGGGGTGGACGACGAGGCCGGCGGGCTTGTTGAGCGCCAAAAGCTCGGCGTCCTCGTACAGGACGTCGAGAGGGATGTCCTCGGGCACGATGTCGGTGGGCTCGGCGGGGGGCAGGGTGAGGGCATAGACGGCGCCGGGCAGGGGGGCGGCGGAGAGCTTGGCGACGGGGCGGCCCTCGGCATCGGTGAGGCATCCTTGCTTGGCGAGCGCCTGGATGCGCGAGCGGGTGAGCCCCGGCAGACGCCGCGCGAGCCACTGATCCAGGCGGCGTTCGGGCGCGCCGCCCTCGACCGTCAGGGCAAAGACCTCGCCTTCCTCCTCCTCAGCCATACCACACCTGCCAGAGGAAGAGTCCGCACGCGGGGGCGGAGGGCACGCGGGCCGTGCGCGGGTTGCCGGGCGCGAGCAGGGCGTCGACGGCCTCGGGGCGTTCCTGCCCGGCGCCGACGCGGAGGAGAAAACCCACGAGGCTACGCACCATCTTGTAGAGAAAGCCGTTGCCTTGGACGCGGAAGCAGACCTGCGAGCCGCGCTTGGAGACCTCGAAGGCATAAATCGTGCGGACGGTGGAAGCGACGGGGCGGTTGGGGTTCGCCGTGAAGGCCGCGAAGTCGTGCTCGCCGACGAAGCGCCGGGCGGCCTCGCGCATGGCCTCGACGTCGAGCGGGCGGACGACGTGGGCGTTGTAGAGGCGCTTGGTGGGCGGGAGCAGGCGGGTGTTCCAGACGTAGTAGCGGTATTCCTTGCGCAGGGCGGAGAAGCGGGCGTGAAAGGCGGGGCCGACCTCGCGGCAGGAGCGGATGCGGATGTCCGGGGGCAGACGGCCGTTGGCGTTGAGGGCCATCATGAGGCTGCGCTCGGTCATGCGGGTGGCAAGGTCGCAATGGAAGACTTGTCCGCGGGCATGGACGCCGTGGTCGGTGCGGCCGCTGCTGTGGATGTCCACGCGCGGGGCCTTGACGATGTCGGCGAGGACGCGCTCGATGGTCTCCTGCACGCTCACGTGGCCGGGCTGGGTCTGCCAACCGAAATAGGCCGTGCCGTCGTAGGCGCAGATCAGCTTGAAACGTCTCGTCGGGAAAGGCTCCATCCTCGTCCTCACAAGGCGGCGCACCGCGCCAGCAACTGCCGCAGGTCATCGGTCGGCGGCGCCTCCAGGCGCAGGGGCGCGCCGGTCTTCGGGTGGGCGCAGGCCACCACCCGCGCGTGAAGGAAATGGCGGTCGAATCCCTCCACCTGCGGCCCGCCATACCGCTTGTCGCCGACGATGGGAAGCCCCGCGAAGGAAAGCTGCGCGCGGATTTGATGGGTCACGCCCGTGCGGATCGCCACGTCCAGCAACGTGCAGCGCAGGTCGCCCAAGCGCAGGCGCTTCATCGGCCAATAGGCCGTCACGGCCCGCATGGGGCGCTTGGCGTCGCGCCATTTCTCGGCGTCGACCATCCGCCCCGGGGCGCGCGGGTTGTGCGCCAGCAGGTTCTCCAACCGCCCCGGGGCGCGCACCTCTCCGGCCACCAAGGCCACGTAGCGCTTCTCTACCGTCCGCGCGGCGAACTGCGCCCGCAGGGCCAGGTAAGCCGCCTGGTTCCGCGCCGCCAGCACCAGCCCGGACGTGTCGCGGTCGATGCGATGGAGCACGCCGCAGGTGAGCGGGCCGTCCCCCACCCCGGCCATTTCGGGGAAGCGCGCCAGCAGGGCGTTCGCCAAAGTGTCGCGCTCGGCGGGGTCGTTCGGTTGGCAATCCATGCCGGCGGGCTTGCGCAAGGCCACAAGCGCGTCGTCCTCCCACAGCACCTCCAGCGGCAAGGCGCGGTTCGGCGTGGGCTTCGCGTCGCTCTCCGGCTCCCAGCGCAGGACGTAAGGCTCGCCGGCCTCGACGCGCTCGCCTTTGGCGCAGGCGCGGCCGCGCAGGGTGAGCACGCCCATCGTGAGCGCACGCCGGATGGCGGTGTGCGGCAGACCGGGGAACTTCGCGGCGAGCCAGGCGTCGACGCGCTGGCCGGCCTCGCTCGGTTGGGGGCGGAGCTCACGCATCGGCCACCTCCACCGCGCGGCCGCTCCGCGTGAACAGAAGCGTCATGCGAATGTCCTTGGGGTCAAAGCCCGTGAGCGCGGCCAACGCGCGGCGGTAATCGCGCAACTGGCGCTCGTAGGCCGGCGTCGCCGTCGTGCCGCGACCGGTCTTGAAGTCATAGATTTCCGCCCGGCGTGAGTCTGGGAAGAGGTGGACGCGGTCGAACTGCCCTACCAGGCGGCGGGGCTTGCCCCCCTCGTGGATTGACACCGCGAAGGGCCGTTCGCGCCACAGCTCGCACGGTTCGGCGGGACGGCGGAAGACCTCGGGGAAGCAGGGCGGGCGCTCTTCCCACCCCAACGCGGCCAGCCGGGCGTGCTCGGAGAGGCCGCCGCGCCGCGCCAAATCCGCGCCCTCGGCCAAAAGGTCGGCCACGCTGGCGGCCCGGGCGCGCTCGGAGGGGAGCTCCGTCTCCTCGTCCGCCGCGCCGCCCACCTTCTCCCAAGGCTCGCGGGCCTTCGGGGGCGGCTCCTGCGTGCGGTCAGGCTCGCCGCGCCACCACTCCGGGTCGCCGTGGGCGTAGACTTCCGAGGCGACCTCGTCCGGCGAGGACTTGGCGTCGGAGAGTCGGCGGAGGGTCAGCCAGGCGCGATGGGCGGGCGTCTTGGCCTCCTTCTCCGGCATGAAGACGACCTGTTCGCGGCGGGCGCGGGTCAGGGCCACGTAAAGCGCGCAAAGATCGTCGCGGAAGCGATGGGCGCGACGCTCGAGGATGGCCTGGCGCAGGGCGGGCACGGTCTCGGCGGTCAGCAACAAGGCGGGCGCCTCGAGCACCCAATCCTCGCCCGTCTCGCAGGCCGCGCCGCGCGCGTTGGAGAGGTCGCCGTTGAGCAGGGTGAAGACGACGTCGAAGGTGAGGCCCTTGGAGTGGTGGACGGTCATCAGGCTGAGGATGGCCGAATCCGCGGAGCTGGGCAGGGCGAGGCCGAGCACGGCGGCGAGGGCCTCGGCGGGATCCACGCCGCCGCGGGCGTCGAGCCCCTCGAGGCATTGATGGATGGCGGCCAAGGCCTCGCGATCCTGCTCACTCAAGCGCGCCGCGACCGGGGTTCCCGCGAAGCAGGCGTCCAGCCACGCGGCATAGCCCCGCTCGGCGATTTGCCGCGCCCACTTCGCCAACACCGCGGCGTCCGCCCCCGTTTCCAGGCCCAGACGCCGCGCCACCTCGCCCCAGAGCGTCGCGCGCGGGTCGGCCAGCCAATGGAGCAGGGCGCAGACGAGGCGACCCATCGACGTCTCGGCGATTGTCGTCTTGCCGTCGATCGCGCAGGGCACGCCACGGGCGCGAAGCAACTCTTGCAGTTGCTTGAGGGAGGCATTCTGGAAGGCCAAGGCGGCGATTTTCAGGCGCTTGCCGCAAAGCTCCCGCCAGCGCGCCGCGATTTGGTCGGCCAACGCCTCAAGCCACTCCTCTTTCTTTTTGCCGTTGAGCACGACGCACCGCGCCAAGCCGGCGTCGCGGCGGTGCGCCACGTGCGCCTGCCAAGCCTTGCGCCATTCAACCAAGGCCCGCGCCTGCCACGGCTCCGCGCGGACGGCCGCGGCGACGTCTTCCTCCGTCAGGTCGAAGACCCGGTTCACGCAGTCGATCACCGCGGGGCTGGAGCGGAAAGATTCCACCAACGGCGCGCCCGCGGGCACGTCCGGCACGCGCGCCGCGTCGCCGAAGAGCGAGACGTCGCCGCCGCGCCAACCGTAGATGGATTGCTTCACGTCGCCCACGTAGAAGAAGGTGGAATCCTCGCCCCAGGCGAGCTCGCGCGCCAGGCTGGAGAGCACCTCCCATTGGGTGACGCTCGTGTCTTGGAACTCGTCGATCATCAGGTGGCGCACCGCCGTGTCCATGCGATAGGCCACGTACATCGCCGCCTCGTCCAAGACGGAGAGCCGCCCGCCCAGCCGTGCCGCCAACGTCTGCGTCAGGGCGCCGAAGGTCAGCCGCCCCGTCTCGTCCGCCAAGCGATCCCCGGCGGCGGCAAGCGCGGCGACCGCGCCGTGGAGACGCGCGGTGTGGGCCGCGGTCTGGCGCACGTCGCGCCCCAGCAAATCCTGCCACAACGCGCGGAAGGCGGCGCGTTCGCGTTCGCCCAAGCGCAACTCCTTGTTGTGCCAAGTGTAGACGCCGAGCTCCGCGACCTTCCGAAACTTTTCCAAGTCCGCGCGGTCGGATTTCGCCACGGCCTTCCATTCGCGGATGGATTCCACCTCCGGATGGAAGTTCTCGACAAGCGCCATGAAGCTCTTGGCGTGCGAGTCCGAGACCTCGGCGGGCGGCATGGCGCGCAAAACCTCCGCGGCGGCCTCGCGGTCGGGGCAGAGCGGGGGCAGGTCGCCCAGGCGCGTCAAGTCCCCCCACCCGTCGGGGTGGGCGCGGTAGACCTCCCCGAAATCCTTGACGAAGGCGCGAAGCCTTTCGGAGAGCGGCTTTGCCGTCGCGAGGCCCTCGTCGCGCACGTCGAAGAGGCGCAGGAGTTCGTCCGATGAGGCGGCCGGCGTCTCGCGCAGGGCGCGGCGCACCGTCTCGCGGAGCATCTCGGCGGCCTCCGGGCCGTCGCCTTCCTCGTACAAGGAAAAGTCCGGCGAAAGCCCAAGCTCATAAGAAAAGAGACGCGCCACGCAGGAGGAAAAGGCGTCGATGGTCGCGATTTGCAGCCGCGGCAAAGCCTCCAAGAGGCGCCCGAGGGCCTCTTCGCAGGAGAGCCACCCCGGTTCGGGCGCAACCTCGCCTTTGACCAGACGCTCCACCACGGCGGCGAAGATCTCGCGCGTGGCGGCGCGGGTGAAGGTGAGGGCGCAGATCGTCTCCGGCGGCACGCCGGCCATGACGAGCCGACAGAAGCGCCGCGACAGCGCGAAGGTTTTGCCGCTTCCCGCCGAGGCGCTCAGATACTGCGACCCAAGGCCCTCCACCGCCCCCTCACTTCCGCTTGGGGCGGCGCGACTTCGGCGTCAGGCTTCCGCCGCCTGGGCGCCCGCGGCCCTTCGGCGCGGGGCCGGACTTGCGGCCCTGGCGGCGGGGCGCCTTGGGCGCGGCGGCCTCGGCCTCCTCGGGCGTCTTGGGGTCGCCGGGGCGCAGGCGGGAGCGGAATTGCAGGATCAGCGCCGCGCCCTCCAGGTCGAAGGATTCGCGCAGCGTGCGGACGAGGAAGTCTTGGAAGGGCTTGGTGGCCAGGCGCGCGTCGTTCACGAAGAGGCGCAGGATCATCGGGTTGGCGCCCGTCTGCGTGGCGTAGAAGAAGCGGAGCTTGCGCCCATCGCGCCCCGGCAGCTGGACGCGCTCGAGGGCGTTCACGAGCGTACGGTTCAGGACGCCCGTGGGCAGGGTGCGGCGTTGGTTGCCGGCCACGCGGTCGATGGCATCGACGGAGGCGCGGACGTTGTAGCCCTCCTGCGCGCTCATGAAGACCACGGGCACGTGGCGCAGATAGGGCATCATCTCACGCAGATGGGCGATGGCGGCGGTCTCGGTGGCGCCTTTGGCCCGCGCCAAATCCCATTTGTTCACGAGCATGACGCAGGCGCGGCCCTCGCGCTGGATCATGTTGGCGATGAACTTGTCCTGCGTGGTGGGGCCGATTTCGGCGTCCATGACGAGCACGGCCACGTCGCACTCGCGCACGGCCTCCTCGCTCCGGAAGAGGGAGAAGCGCTCCACCGAGGTGTCGATTTTGTGGACATGGCGCATCCCGGCGGTATCGACCAGGACATAGTGGCGCGCGGTGGGGCCCGTGCCGATGGTGAAGGGCACGTCCACGCAGTCGCGCGTCGTCCCGGCGACGTCGCTGACGATGACGCGGTCGTTGCGCAAAAGGCGGTTGATGTAGCTGCTCTTGCCGGCGTTGGGGCGCCCCACCACGGCCACGCGCAACGGCTTGGCCTCGGCCTCGCGCGCCGCCTCGCTCTCGGGCGGGAGGCACTTGAGCACCTCGTCCATGAGCGGCTCCACGCCGCGCCCGTGCGCCGCCGAGATGGGGAAGACGGGGAAGGCCAGCTTGGCGAACTCGTGGGCGCCGGGCTCGTGGCGCGGCAGGTCGCACTTGTTCGCCGCCACCAGGCAGGGGCGCCCGGCTTTGCGCACGATGCGGGCGACCTCCTCGTCGGCGGGCTGGAGCCCGGCCTGCGCGTCCGTCACCAAAATCACGCACGCGGCGTCGGCCAACGCCACGGCGGCCTGGTCGCGCACGGCCATCTCGATGACGTTGCCCTCCTTGGTGCCGTCGAAAAGGCGGATGCCGCCGGTGTCGATCAGGCGGAAGCGCTGATCCCCCCAGGCCACCTCGCGCACGATGCGGTCGCGCGTCACCCCGCTCTGGTCATGCACGATGGCGATGCGCCTGTGCGCGATGCGGTTGAAGAGGGCGGATTTGCCCACGTTGGGCCGCCCCACGATCGCCACCGTCCGGTTCAACTCTCTCTGCTCGTCCATGGCCCTATAGTTTACCAAAAGCGCGCCCCACGATGTGCCGCGCAAAGTGGTACACTATCGCCATGAGCACCATCCAAGGCATTGTCTTCGATTTCGGCGGCGTCATCTCCCAGGCGCAGGACGCCGCCTTCTTCCCCGCCGTCAACGCCCTCACCGGCTGGACGCGCACCCAGGTTCTGGACGGCTGGAAGGCCCACCGGCGCAAGCTTGACGCCGACCTCCTCGACGCCCAGGGACTCTACCGCCAAATCGCCGCCGACCTCGGCCAGACCCTCCCGCGCGAGACCCTCGACGCCCTCGCGACGCTCGATTACGACTCTTGGTCCATCCCCAACCCCGAGACCCTCGCCTGGGCGCGTGAGCTCAAGGCCGCCGGCCTGCGCGTCGGCATCCTCACCAACATGCCATCCAACTTCATCCCCTGGTTCGACCGTTGCGCCAAAGACTTCCGCGCCTTGGCGGACGCCGAGGTCGTCTCCGGCCTCGAGCGCATCGTCAAACCCAACCCCGAGATCTACGCCCTCATGGCCCGGCGCATGGCCCTGCCGCCCGCCGCGCTCTTCTTCCTCGACGACACCCAGGCCAACGTCGACGCGGCCCGCGCCTGCGGCTGGCACGCCGAGCGTTTCCTCTCCATCCCCCAAGCCAAAGCCGCGCTGGAGGCCCTCGCATGAGCCTCCTCGCGCAGCGCTGCCCCACCCCGCTCGGCCCGCTCCTGCTCGTGGCCGAAGACGGCGCGCTCATCGGCGCTTGGTTCCTCGGGCAACGCCACTTCGCCCCCAGCCTTCCCGCCGACCTCCCCACCGGCGAGGACGCCGCGCTCCGTGCCGCCCGAGCCTGGGTCGAGGCCTACTTCGCGGGCCGCCGCCCAGACCCTGCCGCCGTGCCCCTCGCGCCGCGCGGCACCGCCTTCCAACGCCGCGTCTGGGCCCTCCTGCGCGGGATCGCTTATGGCGAGACCGTCACCTACGGCGAGCTTGCCCGCCGCCTCGGCACCGCCGCCCGCGCCGTCGGCGGGGCCGTGGGGCGCAACCCGATTTCCCTCATCGTCCCCTGCCACCGCGTCGTCGGCGCGGACGGCGCCCTCACGGGCTACGCCGGCGGCCTCGACCGCAAGACCGCTCTCCTGCGCCTGGAAGGCACCCTGCCCGAACGAAAGGATACGCCATGAAACGCTTTCTCTCCCTTGCCCTTTGCCTGGCACTCGCGCCGCTTTACGCGGCCTTCGAGGGCGGCGCGCCCACCCACGCGCTCCTCATCGCCGGCGGGGGCGTCGTGGCCGAGCTCACGCCGAAGGGCGACCTTATGCGCCAATGGCGCGTGGGCAACGTCAACGACGCCTGGCGCCTGCCCAACGGCAACGTCCTCGTCGCCGACGGCGCGGCCTGGGAGGCCACCCCCGCCGGCAAGCGCGTCTGGGAATACAAGGCCACGGAAGGCAAAGGCGGCGGCGTCTTCTCCTGCCAGCGCCTGCCCAACGGCAACACCCTCATCGCCGAGAACAGCACCGGGCGCATCTTCGAACGCACCCCGGACGGCCGCGACCTCAACCTCATCCAAGTGCCCCTCAACGAGAGAGACCGCCACCAGACCCTGCGCATGGTCCGCCGCCTGCCCAATGGCGAGACCCTCGTCTGCCGCTCCGGCGCCGGCATCGTCGAGCGCTACGGCGCGGACGGCACGCTCGCCTGGCGCCAAAAGGTCGAGGGCCTTGCCTTCGCCGCCGTCCAAGACACCGCCGGCAACGTCTACGTCTCGCTCCTTGACCGCATCCAGCTCTGGTCGCCCGATCACACCCTGCTCTGGGAGTTCGTCGGCAAAGACTCCGGCCTGCCCATCAAGAACATGACCGGGCTCCACCTGTTGCCCAGCGGCAACCTCCTCGTCGGCTGCTACGCCTGCGGGCCCAAGGACGTCGGCGCCTTCGAGCTCACCCCCCGCAAAACCGTCCTCTGGCGCTACGCCACCCCCGAACGCAAGCGCGACAGCCACATGGCCATCCAGCTCCTCGACCCCGCCATCGCCACCCCCAACCGCTGACATGACCTTCCCCATCCACGAGATTTTCGCCTCCCTCCAAGGCGAAGGCCGCCACACCGGGCGCCCCTGCCTCTTCATCCGCTTCGCCGGGTGCAACCTCGTCTGCCCGTGGTGCGACACCGACCACGCCCCCAAGCTCCGCCTCAAGACCCAGGCCCTGCTCGAGCGCATCGCGGCCAGCGGCGCCAAAAACATCGTCCTCACCGGCGGCGAGCCCCTCCTCCAGCCCGGCCTCCCCGAGCTTGCCGGCGCGCTCCGGGCGCGCGGCCTCTGGGTGGCCGTCGAGACCAACGCCACGCTCGAGCCCGCGCCCGAGCTCCGCGCCGCCCTCAACTACATCGCCGCCAGCCCAAAGCAGGGCGCCCCCCTGGCACTCACCCGCGCCGACGAAGTCCGCCTGGTCGTCGCCGACGGTGTCGACCAGGCGTGGTGCGAGGCCATCCGCGCCCGCCTCCCCGCCGCCGACTATTACCTTTCCCCCTGCGACGACGGCAGGCGCCTCCGCGTCCACGAGGCCATCGCGCTCCTTGGCCGCCTCAACGCCGCGGATCCCGCGCCGCCGTGGCGCCTTTCCCTCCAAACCCACAAACTCGCAGGCATCCCATGACCGAGACCGAGACCGGCTTCCAAGGCCGCCGCGTCGTCACCCTCGCCCCGGAGGCCCCCCACGGCGCCATCGTCTGGTTCCACGGCGGCGGCTGGATGCTCCCTCTCGCCGAGGACGCCATCGCCTGGGGGCGCGACCTGGCCGCCGCCACCGACCACGCTGTCCTCCTCCCCGACTATCCCCTCGAGCCCTACCCCGCGCCCAACGCCTGGTGCACGGACTTCTGGCGGCACTGCGCCCAGACCCTGCCCGGGCCCCTCGTCTTGGCGGGCGATTCCGCCGGCGCGCACCTGGCCCTCTGCGCCCTCCCCGCCGCCCGGCCCGACCGCGCCCTC
Source organism: uncultured Kiritimatiellota bacterium (assembly GCA_944389585.1). Taxonomy (GTDB): domain Bacteria; phylum Verrucomicrobiota; class Kiritimatiellia; order RFP12; family DVOR01; genus Spyradenecus. The sequence continues at coordinate 133,664 of CALXMW010000005.1, read as the reverse complement.
TTCGTCTACGCCGTCACCACCCTTCTGCCGACGCGCGACTTCGGCTCCTGGCGCGCCTATCGAAAGGGCTGGGCCCTCTCCCCCCGCCTCATGGATCACTTCATTGAGCGCTATTGCCCCGACCCCGCCGCGCGTTACGGCGCCTCCCCCCTCGAGCAGCTCGAGGCGCTCCCCCCCACCCTCCTCATCACCGCGCAGGACGACATCCTCGCCGACCAACAGGCCGACCTGGCCCGCCGCCTCGGCGCCGAGCAGCACGTCTACCCCGGCGCCCACCACGTCTTCCTCTCCCGCCCCGAGGGCGCCCCCTTCCGCGCCCAAGCCCTCGCCGACGCCGCCGCCTGGCTGGCCCGCTGAGCGAACGAAAGGCGCACCCTTCGCGGGTGCGCCTGGCAAACGGAAAGAGCTGGCGGAGAGGGAGGGATTCGAACCCCCGGTACCTTGCGGCACGCATGATTTCGAGTCATGTGCATTCAACCAGGCTCTGCCACCTCTCCGGATGGCACCCCCAAGCGGAGTCGGACCGCTCTTCCAAGGATGAGAACCTTGTGTCCTAGCCGATAGACGATGGGGGCCTAGGATGTGGGCTCGGATGGCACCCCCAAGCGGAGTCGGACCGCTCTTCCAAGGATGAGAACCTTGTGTCCTAGCCGATAGACGATGGGGGCGTAGGAGCCGTTTTGGTGCACCCGGTGGGACTCGAACCCACACGTCTCTCAACATAAGAACCTGAATCTTACGTGTCTGCCAATTCCACCACGGGTGCGGCTTCTTGGATGGTCGGAGTGGAGGGATTTGAACCCTCGACCTTTTGGTCCCGAACCAAACGCGCTACCAGGCTGCGCTACGCTCCGTCCAACAAGTGCCGCGTATAATACCAAATCCGCCCCGCCCGCGCAAGCCCTTTTTTGCCCCGAGCCCAAAAACCGTCCCTCCCCGCGCCGAAACGCCGCCGACGACTGCGCTTCCTTTCCCAAGACCGGTGGCGGAGACCGGAAGATTGTGGCATAATACACGATTATGAAAGGGAACGAGAGGACAAGGCGGCAGGCGGCCATCCGCCGCGAGGTCTCCGTGGCGGCGTGCGACACGGAGGCCTTGGTGCGCGTGTCGGCGCAGTTCGCGGAGCTGGAGCTGGAGTTCGCGCGGCGTTCGGACGTGACGGCCGCGCAGTTGGCCGCGGAGAAGGCCGATTGGTCGGCCGTCGGCGCGGCGATGGGCCGCGTCTACCAGGCGCTGTGCGACCAGGACAACGAAGGCACCGTGGCCGCCCTCCGGGAAATCGAGGCGCTCCTGACGAAACGGGGCGTCCTGGTGCCCCAACCCAGACTCCGCGCCCCGCAGGAAGGAGCCCCCCATGCCGGCGAATAACGCGAAGACGGCGCTCCTGTGCGCCTACACGCTCGCCTCCGCCCGCCATTACCCGGAGGCCGAGGCACTCATCCTCTCGGACGCGGAGCTGGCGAAGACCCCGGAGGCGATGGATCTGCTCGCGCGCATCCGTACCGAGCAGGGCGACCTGGCCGAGGCCCGCCGCCTCTGGCAGGAAATCCAATCCCTCCACCCCGAGCACAAACCCTCGCGCCTGGCCCTGCGCGCCCTGGGCAAACCCCCGCGCGCCAAGGCGGGGCGCTGGCTGGGCGTGGCGGCCGCGGCGCTCATCGTGCTGGCGGCGGGGGCGCTCCTGGCCGCGGCGGCGGCGCGTCCGCCCCGCGCGGAGCCGGATTTGCTGGCGACGTGGCGCCTCCCGGGCATCCCGACGGGGCAGGCCTTGGCGGACATCGCGGCGCACCGGGGGCGGGCGGCGCGGGTGGCGTTGCGCTCGGACTTCTTCTCGGAGCCCGCGCGGGTGGCGCAACGGGCGGTGCTGGTGGGGATGGTCTCGCAGGCCGCGGGCGTCTCGCCGGCCAACGTCTACCTCTCCCAGGCGCCGGAGGGCGCGCCGGCGGGTTCCTTCACGGTGGAGCTTTACCGCCGATGAGCGCGCGGCCCAAGATCGGCCTGGCGCTGGGCAGCGGCGGCGCGCGCGGCTGGGCGCACATCGGCGTCCTGCGCGCGTTGCTCGCGATGGGGGTGCGGCCGGATGTCGTGACGGGCACGAGCATCGGGGCGATGGTGGGCGCGGCCTATGCCGCGGGCGCCTTCGACGCCTTCCTGCGGGAGCTTGAGGCGCTGAACTGGGTGCGCCTGGCGGCGTTCTTCGTGGAGCCGCGGATGTGGACGCGCGGCATCTTCTCCGGCAAGACGGTGACGACGTGGCTGGAGCGGCCCGACCTGTTGGGGGCGCGCACCTTCGCCGACCTGCGCCTGCCCTTCGCGGCGATGGCGACCGACCTTTTCACGGAGAGCCCCGTGACGTTGCGCGAGGGGCGCCTCTCGCACGCCGTGCGCGCCTCGATTTCCATCCCGGGCGTCTTCGACCCCGTGCCGCACGAAGGCCGCTTCCTGGTGGACGGCGGCTTCACCGACCCGGTGCCCGTGGCCGCGGCGCGGGCGCTGGGCGCGGATTTCGTCATCGCCGTGGACATCAACGGCGGCACGGCGGGAAAGCCCAAGGGCGCGCCGAACCTGTTGGCGACCCTGCTTCAGACGACCCGCCTGGTGGAGAACGCGATGAGCCGCCTGACCTTGGCGCAGACGCCCGCCGACCTGCTCATCCGCCCCAAGACCGGCCACGTGCAGACGCTTGATTTCCACGGCGGGCGCGCGCTCGTCGCCGCCGGCGAGGCCGCCGCTCGCGCCGCCCAACCCACCCTTTCCAAGGTGCTCGACCATGTTCTCGCTTCATGACTTTCTCGTCCTTCGCCGCGCCCGCAAGGCCTACAAGGCCCTACGCGGGGAGTTCCGCCTGTATGAGGACGTCCTCGGGGCGGAGGCACGGGCCGCGATCGCCGAACGTTTCGACGATTTGGCCCAAGCCATCCGGACGCGCGAGATCGACGACTTGGACGCCGTGGCGAACACGTTGCGCGAGGAAATGCGCGCCGTCCTGCCCCGACCGCGCTTCCCGCTCGCCGCGGAGTGGTTCGACGTGCTGGTGTCGGCGCTGGCGGTGGCGTTCTGCTTCCGCGCCTATTATTACGAGCCCTTCCGCATCCCCACCGGCTCCATGCAGCCGACGCTCTACGGCATCCACGCGGAGGACGCGCCCGGCCCGAGCGCCTGGGACAAGGGGCCGTTGCGCCTCCTGAAGTGGTGCGTCACCGGCGAGACGTACCAAGAGGTGCGCGTGCGCAACCCGGGGGTCGTCTCGCAATACCTGCCGAGCGCCAAGCCGGGCTACGTCTCGCTCATCGTGAACGGGCGCGACCGATACGAGCTGCCCGACGAGGTGGCCCGGCGCCTGGCCACCACCGCGCCCGAGGCGGGCGGCCTGCCGGCGCGCAACGAGGCCCTCGGCTATCCCGGGACGCCCGTCCACGCGGGGCAGACGCTCTGGCGCGGGGTCGTCAAGAGCGGCGACTTCCTGTTCGTGAACCGCTGGATCTGGAACTTCCGCCACCCGCGCCTGGGCGAGACCATCGTCTTCTCCACGCGCGGGCTGGAGGGGCTCCCCGACAACCAACACTACATCAAGCGGCTCTGCGGCCGCCCGGGGGACACGGTCGAGCTCAAGGAAGGCAACCCCTACCTCTGGGTCAACGGCTTCCCGGCCATCCATCCCGAGCGCCTGGAGGAAATCGCCCGCCACGTCAGCCCCTGGCCCGGCGCGCCCGGCTACCCCGGCTACAAGCCCGCGCCCGCGGGCTCGCCCTACCAGACCAAGACGCGCTTCGAGCTGGGGCCGGGCGAGTATCTGGCCCTCGGCGACAACTCGGACAACAGCCTTGACAGCCGGTACTGGGGCGCCGTCGCGGACGAGAACCTGCTTGGGCCGGCCACCTTCGTCCACTGGCCCTTCACCTCGCCCCGCTGGGGCAACATCCGCTGATAGGAGAACGACATGAACAAGACCCTTCCGCCTCCCACGGACTATGACGTGCTGGTCGTCGGCGCCGGCCTGTGGGGGTGCGTCGTCGCCCGCGAATTGGCCGAGGCCGGCAAGCGCGTCCTCGTCCTCGAGGCCCGCAGCCTGCCCGGGGGCAACGCCCGCAGCGCCATCGACCCGAAGACCGGCATCGAGTGCCACTGCTACGGCGCGCACATCTTCCATACCTCCGACGAAGGCGTGTGGGAATACGCCAACCGCTTCGTCTCCTTCACCGACTACCGCCACCGCGTCCTCACCAAGCACGCCGGGCGCGTCTACTTCATGCCCTTGGGCCTGGCCCTCGTCAACGCCTTCTACGGCACCGACCTCACCCCCGCCGAGCTCCCCGGCTTCATCGCCGCCGAGGTCGCCAAGGCCGGGCTCCAAGGCGAGCCGCGGAACCTGGAGGAGCAGGCCATCTCCCTCATCGGCCGCCCCCTCTACGAGGCCTTCATCAAAGGCTACACCCAAAAACAGTGGAACGCCGACCCGAAAGATCTCCCCGCCTTCATCATCCGCCGCCTCCCCGTCCGCGCGAACTACGACACCGGCTACTTCTCCGACACCCACCAGGGCGTCCCCCTCCAAGGCTACCAGGCCCTCTACGAGCGCCTCCTCGACCATCCCGCCATCACCGTGCGCTGCAACGCCGACTACCTGGCCCTCCGCGACGCGCTCCCCGCCGGCAAGCCCACCTTCTACAGCGGCCCCATCGACGCCTACTTCGGCTTCCGCCACGGCCCCCTCCCCTGGCGCGGGCTCCGCTTCGAATGGGAGACCAAGCCCGTGCAAGATTGGCAGGGCACCACCGTCATGAACTACGCCGACGCCGACGTCCCCTACACGCGCATCCACGAGTTCAAGCACTTCCACCCCGAGCGCAAAGCGCCTTACGCCCTCGACCAAACCATCATCTGCCGCGAGTTCCCCGCCGACTGGAAGCCCGGCGACATCCCCTACTACCCCGTCAACACCCAGGCCTCCGCCGACCTTCTCGCCAAATACCAGGCCGACGCCGCCCAATGCCCCGGCGTCGTCTTCGGCGGCCGCCTCGGCGAATACCGCTACTACGACATGGACAAGGTCATCCGCCGCGCCCTCGACCAATCCCACGCCTGGCTCGCCGCCCACGCCCAAACGCCCGCCGTTTGACGCATGGGCGGGCGTTGCGGTATACTTACGGCGAGGCGGCGAGGAAGAGAGGCCGCCCGTTTTTGGAGCGATTTATGAAGAGCATTGTCAACCAGCTCTGCCAGCTCCAGGATCTGATCCTGGTGCGCGACGAGCATCGTGCGACTGGCGACGGCGCCCATCTCGCCCGCCTGAACGAATCGATCGACACCATGATCGAGGCCCTCCCCTCAAACGTCAAGTCCTTCTTCCAACGCCTGTACAACCGCGACCACGTGATGATGGCGCCCGTCCACAACGGTTGCTGCGCCGTCTGCGGGATGCGCCTGCCAATCAGCCAAATCCAGGCGGTGCGCCAATGCAAGACGCTCCAGATGTGCCCCGGGTGCGCGCGCATCCTCTTCGAGGAACTCGACGCGCCGCAGTGGGTGGGCGCCTCGCCCACGCGCGCCGAACCGCGCAAGAGCGGCATCTCGCGCTTCTCCGCCGAATCGCTCATGGTGCCGGACCTGGTCGCCGGCTCGGCCGCGGACGCCATCGAGGTGCTCGCCGGGAAAATGGAATCCGGCGGCTTCATCTCGCACGCCGACAAGCTCATCACCTCCGCGCTCGAGCGCGAGTCCATGCTCAGCACGGCGATGGAGCACGGCCTGGCCTTCCCCCACGTGCGCGGCGTGGAAGGCGGCTCGCTGACCCTGGCCTGCGGCGTCAGCAAGGAACCCTTCAAATGGGACGCCGCCGGCACGCCCACGAACATCGTCTTCCTCATCACCATCCCGGCCGCGGTGAGCGCCTTCTACATGCGCCTCATCGCCGGCCTCACGGAGGCCTTCCTCAAAGAGCCGAACCGCGAGGCCCTCATCGCCGCCGAGACGCCCAACGCCCTCTGGAAAGCCCTCACCAAGGCCACCCGCTACACCATCAAATGACCGCCCATGGATACCCTGCACGCCTCCATCAACCGTGAGTACGCGCTCCGTTTCCTCGGCGTGGCCGCCCTCTTGCTGGCCTTCGCCGGCTGGTTCCTCTACGACGGCCTCGTCGGCTATCCCGGCAAAAACGCCGCCGTCGCGCCCATCGCCGAGCGCCTGGCACAGGAAAACCTCGTCGCCGCCGATTGGGTGAACACCGCCAAAACCGGCACCTCGCCCCTCGCCGAGGCCTTCCGGAAGGCCGGCCTGGAGCCGCCCGCGAAGCTCTCCGACACCTTCGGCTCCTGGGTCTCGGCCAACGACCCCAGGATGAACGACCTGGAGGCGACCCGCGCCGTCCTGCGCACCCCGCCCTACTCCGCCGACGACATCCGCTCGCAATTCATCAGCGCGGCCGTCGCCCTCCTGGCCGCCCTCGCCTTGGCGGCGCTCGTGGCCTGCCGCTGGCAGACGCGCTACGCGCTCGACGACGCGGCGCTCACCGTCACGCGCTTCGGCAAAGCCACGGCCTACCCGCTAGCCGAACTCAGGGCCGTCGACGCGGCGCAGTGGGAGAAACGCGGCATCCTCCGCCTGGACTTCCCCGCCGGCGCCGTCACGCTCGATGCCTGGCACCACGCGGGCGTCCGCCCCATGGCCGAACGCCTCCTGGCCAAACAAGGGCAGTGAACGCGAGACCAAAAAAGCGCCCCGGCTGCCCGGGGCGCCTTTTTCGTCGCCACGCCTCAAGGCGCGGAGCCCTCAATCAACTTCTCGTTGAGGAAGAGCGAGCGCAGGAGCGAATCCTCCGCCACCGCGCCCTCTTGGATCAACAGGCAGATGACGGTGACGGCAATCGCCGCAAGGAGCACGCCCGCGGCGTTGGCCACGTAGAAACGGCGGCGCTCGAAGCCCAGCAGGAAAGCCCCCACCGCGCCCGTCAGCGCGCCCGTCCCGGGGAGCGGGATGCCGATGAAGATGGCCAGCCCCCACTCGCCGTAACGCTCGACGACGGGCTTGAGCTTCTGCTGGCGCTTCTCCACGTGCGGCCAAATCTTCGTGGCGAACCACGCCCAATGGCGGCGGAAAAGCTCCAGGATGGGGAGCAAAATCTCAAAGACGACCACGCCCTGCAAGATGTTGGCCGCGACGCAAATCAGCACCACCCACCACCAATCCATCGAGACGCCGAACCAGGCATTGAGCGCGAAAAAGCCGATCGGGATGGACGCGCGCAACTCCAAAAGCGGCAAAAAAGAGAAGAAAACGAGGGTGGCAATCGCCAAAAACAGGCTCATGTCAGGCTCCGATGTCGGTGTTCGTGGGGTTGGAGAAAAGGCCGGTGCGCCACTCCCCGATGAGGATTGAGCGCGCCTCGCGCAACCCGTGCGCCTCAAAGGCGGCGCGGACGTCCGGGTACAACGCCTCAAGGATGCCCGAGGCAATGAGCGCGCCGCCGGGCAACACCGCGCATGCCACCTCCGCCGCGTGCTCGATGAGGACAGGCCCCAGGATGTTCGCCAAGACGAGCGCCCCCTGGTCGAGGTTCGAGGCCAAGTCGCGCGCCTCAAAGGGGATGTCAAGGCCGTTGGCCGCGGCGTTCGCGCGGGCCACGGCGACGGCGTCGGGGTCGTAATCGAAGCCCCGCACGTGGGTGAAGCCCAGCTTCCGCGCGGCGATGGCAAGGATGCCGCTGCCGCACCCCATGTCGAGCACCGGGCGCGACAAATCGCCCGCCGCGAGCGCGTCGAGCAATTGGAGGCAGGCGCGGGTCGTGGGATGCTTGCCCGTGCCGAAGCTCATCCCGGGGTCAAGCGTCAGGACGGCCTCCCCGGGCGCGGCGGCGTAAGCCTCCCAAGACGGGCGGATGACGATGCGCGGCGAGACGCGCTCGACATGGAAGAAGCGCTTCCACGCCTCCGCCCAATCCGCCGCCGGCAACGCCTCGACCGTGGGGCTCACCTCAAACCCCGCGATCGCCGCCGCCGCGCGGACGGCCTGGGCCACGCCCGGCGCCGCGGCGGCGTCCTCCAAAAACACGTCCAGCCGCGCGGCCCGCGTCTCCACGTCCTCCCACACCGTGGGCGTGAAGGCGTCCGCGTCGAGCAACTCCAGCAACGTGTCCGCCGCCTCTGCGGAAGGCAACGTCGCCGAGACCACCGTAACGTCCTTTGCCTGCATAGACTTCCTAGTGTATCACAATCCCCCGGCCGCCGCGAAAAGGCCGCCCTCACACGCCGAAGGCGGCGCGCTCGTCGGCCGTGAGCAGGGGCAGGACGGCGCCGACGCCCAGGCGGGCGCAGCCCTGGGCAAGATAGGCCTCCGCGTCCTCACGGGTGCGGATGCCGCCGGAAGCCTTGACCCGGACGCGCCCCTGCGCGGCGTCGAGCAGGGTTTGCGCGGCCTCGTGGGTGGCGCCGCCCTGCGGGGCGAAGCCGGTGGAGGTCTTGACGAAGGCGGCCCCGGCCTCGACGGCGCACGCCACGCCCAGGCGCGCCTCGGCCTCGGAAAGCAGCGCCGTCTCCAGGATGACCTTGACGGGATAGGGGCGCACGGCGTCGACGACGGCGCGGACGTCCCGCGCCACGGCCTCGGCATCCCCGGCCTTGAGGGCGGCGACGTTCACGACCATGTCGACCTCCTCCGCGCCCTCGGCGACGGCAAGCTGGGCCTCAAGCGCCTTGACGGCGGGGTGGACGTTGCCGTGGGGGAAGCCGACGACGGCCGCCACGGCGGTGGCCGAGCCCGACAGCAACTGGGCCGCGAGGGGGACGTCCACGCTCTTCACGCAGAGGCACCCGACGCCCAGGCGGCGGCAGAGGTCGGCGGCCTGGGCCAGGGCGTCGTGCCCGAGCTCGGGCTTGAGGATGGCGTAGTCGAGGGTCTTGAGGAAGGCGGCGGTTTCCATGGCGCTTCAGGCAAGGGTGGGTTGGAGACGAAGGGTGAGGACGTGGGCCTCGCCGGGACGGAGGGTGACCTGCCCGCCCACGTGGTGCGGGTTCGCGGGCTCCACGCAGACGAAGTGGCGCGGCCCCTCGAGCGGGACGTCGCCCAGGCCGCAATCCAGCGCGGGGTGCCAGACGACGACGGCCGCGGCGTCGTCAGCCGAGAGCGCCAGGTCGCGCCCCATCACGGGGTCGCGCAGGAGGGCGACGACGTCGGGCTGCGGGTAGACGACGTCGTGCGTGGCGTCGTCGGCGAACGTGAGGGCCGCGCCGCCGACCCCCACGAGGCGCGCCTGGCGGGCGTCCCCGACGCGCAGATAGGCGTGGAGCGCCTCGCCGTAGGTGAAGGGGCGCTCGTCCAGGTTGCGCGTCTGCAGGTCAAGGGTGAGCGTCTCCTCGAGCGTGACGGTGAGGGTGAGCTGATAGCGGAAGGGCCAGGCGGGGTTGGTGGCGTCGGCCTCGGAGAGCAGGAGCGTGAGGGCGGTACGCTGGGCGTCGACCTCGGCCCCGGAGACGCGCCACAGGGCGCGCCGCGCGAACCCGTGCGACGGCGTGCCCGCGGGCATCCCCTCGGGCGCCTTGCCGAACCAGGGCCAGCAGACGGGGATGCCGCCGCGGATGGCCGCGCCGGGGGAGAAATCCGCCAGCGGGCTCAGCCACAGCGCGTCTTGGAAGCCGGGCGCGCGGTAGCTCAGCACCTGCCCGCCGTGGAGCGACACCTCGCACGCGCCGCGGGGGCCGACGAGGACGGCGAGGGGCGCGCCGCCGGGGCCCTCGCGGAAGGCCACGCGCCCGGGGCAGGCGAAGCGGCGGTTGAGGCCAAGGATGGGGTCTTCCATGTCAGTACAGCTTCTCGAACGCGCCCTTGTCGACGCGCTTCAGTTTGTGGAACCCGGCGGCCTTGGCGCGGTCGTCGAGCTTGGATTTGCTGCGGCCGAGCGCGGGCGCGGCGATGAGCTTCACGACCGGCGCGCCGCAAACGGGGCAGGCCGTGAGGGGCGCTTCGCCCAGGCGGCGCATGACCTCGAAGGGCTCGCGGCACCGGGCGCACCCCCGCGCGGGGTCTTTGGCTTGGTAATCATAGGTCGGCATCGGGAAACATCCTCTGTCCGCCCAGTATACCATACATTGTGCTAGAATGGGCCGATTATGGAACTGACTGTTGCGGCGGCGATGATCGTGGACGGGACGGGCGCGGTGCTTTGCGTGCGGCGAGGCGCCAAAGGCTTCCCCTCCACGGCGAACAAGTGGGAGTTCCCGGGCGGCAAGCTGGAGCCCGGCGAGACGCCCGCCCAGACGGCGGTGCGCGAGGTGCGCGAGGAGCTGGGGCTGGAGGTCGAGGCGTTGGCCGAGACGCCCCCCGTGCGCCACGTGTACCCCGAGTTCGCCATCACCCTCCACGGCGTGCTGTGCGCGCCCCTCGGCGGCGGCTCCCCCACCCCGGCGCTCCGCGAGCACGCGGCCTTCGCCTGGACGCTCCCGGACCAACTCTGGCGGCACGACTTCGCCGCCGCCGACACCGCCCTTCTCTGCGGCCTGCGCGAACGCTTCTTCGGCGCCCGGCTGCGCGCCGCGACCTTCGGCCGCCACGCCCGCTTCCTGCCAGAGAGCGCCAGCACCAACACCGACGCCCTGGCCCTGGCCGAGCGCGGCGCGCCCGAGGGCACCCTCGTCGTGGCCGAACGCCAGACGGCGGGGCGGGGGCGCCTGGGCCGCGCGTGGGAGGCCGCGCCGGGGCAGTGCCTGACCTGCTCGCTCCTGGCCCGCCCGAAGGCCCCGCCCGAGGTCGCCGCGACCTTGCCGCTCGTGGCCGGGCTGGCCGTGGCGGGGGCCCTGCGGGCGCGTGGGTTCGAGGCCGGGCTCAAGTGGCCCAACGACGTCCTCATCGGCGAGCGCAAGGTCTGCGGCATCCTCTGCGAGGCGCAGACTTCCGCCCGCGGCATCGAGGGCATCGTCGTCGGCATCGGCGTGAACACCGGCGCGGTGCCGGAGGCGCTGGCCCACCGCGCCGTCGGCCTGGGCGGCGTCGACCGCCTGGCCCTGCTCGCCGAGCTTTGCGGCGCGTTCGAGGCGCTTTACGCCCGCTGGGCCACGGGCGGGCTGCCCGCCCTCCGCGCCGAGCTCGACGCGCTCGACTGCAAGCGCGGCAAGCCCATCCGCGTCCGCCCCGCCGGCGGGGAACTTGAGGGGCTTGCCCTCGGCATCCGCGACGACGGCGCGTTGCTCCTCCGGCGCGGCGGGGCCGTCGAGCCCATCCTCTGCGGCGAAATCGCCCAGTGGGATTGAGCGCGCCCCAAGCCACCCCTAGGCCCCGGTTCCCCGCCGGGGCCTTTTCCGTGCCCCGCCTAGTCGCCCGCCGCCGAGTGCCTAGTCACCGACCCCCAACCACAGGGTACCGCATCGGCGACCACTAGGGGATATGCGATTTGTGGCACGGTGTGCCAAAACGTGCCATCCGGGCCGTGCCACCCGCGTTTTGCTAAAATAGGCGCCATGGACAGGAAGTTGATGAGGGGCCTGGCGCGCGGGCTTTTGTTGGCGGCGGCGTTCGCGGCGGCGCGCGGTTGGGCCGCGGAGGTCTTCGTGGAAGGCGCCGAGGCGCCCATCCCGCCGCTGACGCGGGAGGTGACGGCGCTCCATCTGCGGGGGGTCGGCGCCGCGCGGGTCTACGCCCTGCGCGTCCCGGAGACGGTGCGCGAGCTGAACCTCTGCGCCAATCGCCTCATGGCCCTGCCCGAAGGGCTCGTGCCGGGCGGCGTCACGCGGTTGTGGTTGGCGGACAACAGCCTCACCGGCCTCCCGCAATCCGCCTCCGCGTGGGCCGGGCTGGAGTATCTCAACCTCGACCGCAACCTGCTCGTCGCGCTCCCCGACCTTTCGCGGACGCGCCTGCGTTGGCTCCGCCTCAACAACAACAAGCTTGCCGCCCTGCCGCCCCTGCCGGCGACCGTCGAGCGGCTCTATTTGGCCGACAACGCCCTCGCCGAGACCCCGGCCAAGCCCGCCACGCTCCGTCAGCTGACGCTCGCGGGGAACCCCATCGCCGCCGTGCCGGACGACCTCGGCGCGGGGCTCGAGTGGCTCGACCTCTCCCGCACCAAGGTCTCGCGCCTGCCCGCCGACCTTTCCGCCTGGCGCACCCTCAAGGTGCTCAACCTGGCCCGCTGCCCGCTCCCGGAGACCGAGAAGGACCGCATCGCCGCGGCCTTCGACCCCTACCGCACCGTGGTGATTTTCTGAGCCCGGCCTCGCGCGGCGGGGCGGGCGTTTGGTACAATGGCGGGGACTCTTTCGGAGGAACGACGATGGCCCTTGTGATGTTGCTGGCAAACGGTTTTGAGGAAATCGAGGCGCTCGGGACGCTTGACCTGCTGCGCCGCGCGGGCGTCGAGACGGAGACCTGCACGCTGAACACCACGCCCCTGACGCTCGGGGCGCACGGCGTGGCCGTGGAGGCGGAGCTCTGCCTGACGGAGCTGGACAGCACGCGCTTCGACGGCGTCATCCTGCCCGGCGGCCTCGGCGGCTCGCAGGCCCTCGCGGCGACGCAGGGCGTGCTGGAGCTGGTCAGGGAATACGACGCGGCCGGCAAGCTGGTCTGCGCCATCTGCGCGGCCCCCGCGCTGGTGCTGACGGCCGCGGGCCTCCTGCCCGGGCGCCCCGCCACGTGCTACCCCGCGCCGGACTTCACCGCGGCGTTGGGCGAGTGCTACCGCCGCGAGAAGGCGGTCGTCTCGGGCAACCTCATCACGGCCGAGGGGCCGGGCCGCTTCAAGGACTTCGCCCGCGCCATCATCGCCAAGGTGTGCGGCGAGGAGACCGCGCGGCAGACCTTCGCCGACGCGCTCCTGGAGGATTGAACGCTCCCGTGCCCGGGCTCGCACAAAGCCTCGGAGCGGCGCAACGGCAGCGCCAGGCGCAGGAGACGACGCTCTCCATGCAGGCGCGGCAACGTCTGCGCCTGTTGCCCCTGGCCTTGCCGGAGCTGTGCGCGGAGCTCCGCCGCCAGGCGGAGCAGAACCCTTTCCTGGAATACGCCGAGCCGCTCGACGGGGCGGTGTCGCTGGACGCGGCGGCGGAACGCGCGGCCTCGGCCGAGGACGAGGCCGAGGATCTCGATTACCTCAACGCCTCGCTCGAGGGCTTCGGCGACCAGGCCGACCCCGCCGTGCAGGCCGAGGCCGAACGCCGCCACGATTGGCTGCTCGAGACGCAGACCGTGCCCGAGACGCTCTACCGCCATCTGGCGCGGCAGGTGCGCGAACAGATGCCCGAGGGCCCCCGCCGCGACCTGACGCTCCTGGTGTGCGACGCGCTGGACGCCGACGGCTACCTGCGCGAGGGCGTCCACGACCTCCTGGCCGATTGGTGGCAAGCCAACGGCGGGCGCCCGCCCGCGGACTTCGCCGAGGCCGACGTGGAAGAAGCCATCCGCGCCGTGCAGACGCTCGACCCCGTGGGCGTGGGCGCGCGGTCGCTGGCCGAATGCCTGGCCCTGCAGACCCGCGCCGACCCGCGCACCCTGCCCGAGCGGGGGCTGTACCTGCGCCTGTGCGACCGCTTGGGAAGCGTGCTCACGGAGTCGCGCGAAGGGTTGGCGCGGAGCCTGCGTTGCACGCCCGAGGAACTGTCGCGGGCCCTGGCCTATCTGCGGACACTCAACCCCTTCCCGGGGCGCGCCTTCGCGCCCGCCGAGCCGTTGGAAAGCCCGGAGATCGTGGCCCTGCGCGGGCCGGACGGACGCTGGCGGGCCGTCTGCGACGAGCGCCGCTTCCCCCTCTTCCGCGTGGACGAGGGCGCCGTCGAGGCCGCCCGCGCCGCGGCCAGGACGCACGACGAGCGCGCCTGCGTCACGGCCCTGGCCGAGCAGGCGCGGCTGGGGGCGGAGGCCTATCAGGAGCGCAACGACACGTTGCGGCGCGTGGCCCAGGCGGCCTTCGACCGGCAGGGGGCCTTTTTGGACAGCGGCGGCGACCCCGCGGCGCTCAAGCCCTTGCTGCAGAAGGAGGTGGCGGAGGCCGTCGGCTACGACAAGAGCATCGTCTCGCGCGTGGTGCGGGACAAGGCCGTGCGCGTGGCGACGAGCCGGAAGCTCCTGCCGCTGGCCGATTTCTTCACCCATGCCTTGGCCGCCGGGGGCGAGGAGGCCGTCTCCGACCAACAGGCCAAAGGCGCGCTGCGGGCGCTCGTCGAGGCGGAAGACCCCGCGCGGCCGCTCTCCGACCAGGCCTTGGCCGAGGCCCTGTCCGCGCGGGGCATCCCCGTGGCGCGGCGGACGGTGGCGAAGTATCGCGAGCAATTGGGCATCGCCTCCACCCGCGAACGGCGGCGCGCCGCCACAACGTAGAGGACAGACATGAAACCGATGTTGCTGATTTGGCTGAGTTACCGCGGCGTCTCCGACTTCATCGCCACGCGCGAACAGGTGGCGCGTTGGGCGGCGGAGGTGCCGGAGCTGGACGTCGTCCACGCCGAGACGCAGGAAGACTTCGTGCGGAACCTCGCCAAGGCCACGTATGTGATGACCTTCACCTTCTCGGAGGCGTGGCTGCCGCTGACCTACCGCGTCAAGTGGCTGGCCACGCCCGCGGCGGGGCGCGAGCTGCTGGGCGCGCGCATCCCCGAGCGCATCCGCCTGACGCATGGGACGTTCCACGGCGAGCTGATGGCCGAGACTGCGGTGGGGATGCTCCTGGCCGTGCGGCGCGGGCTCCTGCCCGGGCTGGGGCTGTGCGCGGCGGGGGAACCGTGGCCCATCCATGTGCCGGGGCGGTGCGCGGTGGCCGGGAGCCGGGCGGTCATCCTGGGCTATGGCCACATCGGCAAAACCGTCGGCGCGAAACTCGAGGCCCTCGGTGTGCGCGTCGTGGGGGTGACGCACGCGAACCTGGGCGAGCTGGACGGGCTGCTGGCGGGCGCGGACGCGCTTGTCCTGGCCCTGCCCGCGACGGCCGAGACGGACGACATCCTCGACGCGCGGCGCCTGGCGCTCCTGCCCCGCCACGCCGTGGTCATCAACCTGGGCCGCGGCAACGCCATCGACGAGGAGGCCCTCCGCGCCGCGCTCGAGGGCGGGGCCCTCCACGCCGCGTTCCTCGACGTCTTCAAGGAGGAGCCCTACCCGGAGGCGGGGCCGTTGCGCCGGGCGCCGCGGTGTTTCCTGCTGCCGCACGCCTCGGCCTTCGCGCCGGATTACCTGGATCGCGCCTTCGCGGAATGGCTGGGGATTTACCGCCGTGACTTCCGCGCGTGAGCACCCGGCGCAGGGCGCCGCGCTGATCAAGGACGAGGCCCTCTGCCTGAACGTGCGCCCCTTCTCCAAGACCTCGCAGATGGTCACGTGGCTGACGGCGGGGCACGGGCGCGTCACCACGCCCGTCAAGGGCGCGCAGCGCCCCAAGAGCGGCTTCGTGGGGCGCTACGACGTGGGCTACACCTGCGAACTCGTCTTCTACGCCCGCGAGCGCAACGGCGTCCACCACATCCGCGAGTGCGCGCCCCTGGCGTTGCGCGAGGGGTTGCGGGGCACGTGGCGCGGGGCCGAGGCGGCGGCGTATGCCTGCGACCTGACCCTGCGCACGGCGCAGCCGGGGATGGCGAACCCGGCGCTCTACCGGGCGTTGGGCGGGCTCTTGGACGTCCTCCCCGCCTGTGCGCCGCACGAGGCCACGCTCGCCCTGCTTTGGTTCGAGGCGACGTTGCTGCACGCGGTGGGGTTGGGGCCGGACTTCTCGCCGTGCGCGGCGTGCCCGCCCGCGCCGCGGCGGCTCTTCTCGGTGGAGGAGGGCCGCTTCGTCTGCGGGCACCGGCCCTCGCGCCTCCGCACGCCCCCCACCCTGACGCTGCACGACGACATCCCCGCGCTTTACCGGCGCTTCCTGGCCCATCCGTTGGCCGAGACGCTCGCCGACGCCCGCGCCGCGGGCCGCCGCGACGACTTGGGGCGGCCCGAGCCCTTCCCCGGGGTCTTCGGGCTGCGCCGTTTCCTCGGCGTCTTCCTTTCGGCGCACCTCGACCTGCCGCCGGGCCCCCGGCGCACCGTGCTTGACCTCCTGATCGGGTAAGGTTTGCTATACTAACGCCATGATTACCTCCGCGGAGAGCGAGAGCGTTGTGTTCACCGGCGTGAGCGGCTGTTTCGCCGGCGCGCCCACGCCGCGCGCCTTTTGGAAGGCCACCCTGCGCAAGCAGTGCTTCCTGGAGCCGTATTCCGACGCCGACGCGGGGCGCCTGGTGGAGGCGCTCCTGCCCGGGTGCCGCGCCCCGGAGGTCTGCGCCGCGCTGGGCGAGAACTTCGCGTGCCGGGCCGACCACATCCCGTTGCCGACCGACCTGGGCGTGGGGGACAACCCGGACTTCTGGTTCGCCGCGCAGCTCATCCACGACGCGCTGGCCAACGCGGGGCTCGCGCCCTCGCCCGGCGAGGGGCGCACCGACCGCCTGGCGCTCTACGTGGGCTACGACTCGGCCTTCAACCCGGCGGCGATGAACTGGATGTGGCACGCCGCGGCCATCGGGCAGATCGTCGGCACGCTGCAGCGCTTCTTCCCCGGCGCGACCTTCGGGCAGATCAAGAGGCTGCGCGAGGAGCTTTCCGACACCCTGCCGCTCCTCAAGCATCGCCAGCTGGAGCTGGCGCGAGGCGAGGGCGTGGTGCGCCTGCTCGCGCAGACCTTCGGCGCGTGCGACATGGCCTGCCAATGCGCGATGGGCGAGGCCTCCGTCTTCGCGGGGCTCGAGTCCGCGGCGAACGCCCTGCGCCTGGGCCAGTGCGACGTGGCCGCGGTCGTGGCCCTGCAGCCGCCCATCCCGCCCACCCAGCTGGCCGGCGAGGCCGCGCTCACCCCCTTCTCCCCGCTCCGCGCGCTCGCCCCCTTCTCCTCCGACCCGAAGGGGACGCTCCCCGGCGAGGGCGGCGCGGCCTTCGTGCTCCGCCGCCTGAGCGACGCCCGCCGCGAGGGTACGCGCCCTTACGCCAAGCTCCACGGCAGCGCGGTCGTCGCCGGCCTGCCGCCCGCCGACGGCGGGCTGGAGGAGAGCCTCCGCCGCGCCCTCCACCGCGCCCTGCGCCGTCTGCCGAACGGCTTCCGGGACGTGGATTACTGGGAGATGAACGCCTCCGGCATCGGCGAGGAGGACGAGGCCGAGCGCGCGGTGCTGCGCCTCATGACCAACAACCGCGGCGCGCACATCCCGCTCCTGGCCCTGGGCTCGGCGAAGACGGCCTTCGGCAACGCCTTCACGGCGGCCGGGGCGCTGGGCGTGCTCAAGGGCGTGCTGGCCGTGGGGCACCGCGTGCTCCCGCCCTCGGTGACGCCGGTGGACGATTTCGCGCCCGCCCTCGCGCCGGATCAGGCGTGCTATTGGGTGCAGGAGGCGCGCCCGTGGATCGCGGCCTCCACGCGCAAGCGGCGCCTGGCCGTCTCCACGCTCTCGCGCTTCGGCAGGGCCGGGGCGGCGACGCTCGAGGAGGTCTCGGAATGAAGGGGGTGCGCTGATGGCGCTGGAACGTTCCGAGGGCGTGCTTTGCCTGATCGGCGCCGAGACGCCGCAGGCGTTGGCCGAGACCATCGCGCGGGTGCTCGACTTCGTCACCAAGAGCCACGGCATCCGCATGATCGACGTGGTCTACACCGCCACCTGCGACGCGCGCGGCAAGCAGTGCGTGGCCGGGCTGTGGGTGGCGAGCCTGGGGGAGATGGCGCGCAAGCTCCGCTTCGCCCTCGAGGCCCTGCGCAGCGGCCGCACGCGGACACGCGAGAAATCCGGCGTCTTCTTCACCACCCGCCCGCTGGCGCTCCACGGCGGCAAGCTCGCCTACGTCTTTCCCGGCACGGGGAGCTTCCACCTGGAGATGATGCGCGACCTTGCGCTCACCTTCGACGGCGTGCGCGAGCGCTTCGACGACATGGAGGAGGCCTTCGCGGGCTTCTGCGACGTCGCCTCGCCCTCCGAGTGGCTTTTCTCCACCTCGCCCGAGCACACCCTGCCGCTCAGCGCCTCGCAGGCCTTCCTGCCGCTCTTGGCCTCCGCCTCCACCTACCTTGCCAGCAAGGTCTTCGCCGACTTCCTCAAATCCGTCGGCGTGCGGCCGGACGCCGTGGGCGGCGTGGGGCTGGGGGCCTTCTCGGCCTTCCACGCCACGCACCACGACCCCAAGTTCCGCCTCGTCCAAATCCTCCGCGACGCGGGCCGGATGCTGCTGCGCCTCGGCACGGAGGGCCGCGACCGCACCCCCTGGGTGCAGCTCACCGTCTCGGGCATCGACGTCGCGCGCCTCCGCGAGCTGGCCTTGCGCGACCCCGGGCGCGTCGTCCTCACCCAAATCCTTACGGACGACGACTGCGTGATGGCCGTCTCCCCCGAAAAGCAAGCCGAGACCGAGATTGCCATCCACAACGGCGGCGGCGTCTCCGTGGCCGAACCCCTCCCCGCCCCCTTCAACTCCGGCCACGGCGACGCGCACATGCGCCGCCGCCTCCGCGACTTCTTCGTCAAATACGTCAACTGCGAGCCGCAGATCCCCTTCTACTCCTGCGTCGACGCCTCCCCCATGGGGCGCTCCACCTCCGCCGTCGTCGACGGCCTCATGGCCCAGATGATGGAGCCCCTCGACTTCCGCGCCATGATCCGCCGGATGTACGACGACGGCTGCCGCCTCTTCGTCGAGGTCGGCGCGCGCGGACTCCTCTCCCCCCTCATCGCCAAGAACCTCGCCGGGCGCGAGGCCGTGGCCGTCATCCCCATGCACATCCTGCACCGCTCCGGCGGCGTCCAGGTGGGCCAGGCGCTGGGGCTCCTCGCCGCCAACGGCGTGCCAATCGACTACTCCGGGCTCCGCTTCTTCGCCCATGCGCGGCGCCTCGACCTCTCCGCCCCCCTCCACGAGGAAGGCGCCGCCGCCCTCACCGTCCACCTCTCGCGCAGCCTCCCGGCCATCCGCCCCGAGCTCATCGATGCCCAGCGCATCCTCTCCATGGTCGCCGCCACGGCCCCCGAGGAAGCCGGCGCCACCCACCTGCACGCCCTCCCCGCGGACGTCCCCGCCGGCGGCCTCGAATGCCCCCTCCTGCGCGGCGCCCAAGAGCTCGGCCGCACCGCGACCACCCTCGAGCTCCGCTGCGTCCTGCGCTTGGCGGACTTCCCCTACCTCAACGACTACGCCATCGGCTCCTCCAACATCTCCCTGCGCGACCCCCAGACGCGCGGCCTCACCCTCCTCTCCGTCCCCTCCGGCCTCGAGCTCATGGCCGAGGCCGCCCACCGCCTCTTCCCCGACCTGGCCCTCCGCCGCATCGAGAACCTCCGCGCCCCCCACTGGCTCGCCTTCGCCCTCGGCCGCCTGGGGCTCCGCCTCAACGCCACCGTCCTCAGCGACCCCACCCCCACCGGCAACCGCACCGTCGCCGTCCGCCTCTGCGAAGACCAGAACGACGCCCCCCGCGTCGCCATGGAAGCCCAATTCATCCTCAGCCCCACCATCCCCGAACCCCCCGACGACCTCGCCGCCCAGCCCCTCGCCAGCCCCGTCGACGTCGGCTGGAAGGCCGACGACATCTACCCCGCCCGCCTCTTCCAAGGCCCCCTCCTGCGCAACATCCGCAACGTCGTCGGCTGGGGCCTCAACGGCCTCGACTACGAAATCCGCATCCCCTCCCGCGCCGCCCTCGTACGCCGCACCCGCAACCCCCTCTTCTGCGCCCTGCCCCTCCTCCTCGATGCCGTCGTCTCCGGCTTCCCCCTCTGGCGCTCCCACGAGCGCTTCCACGGCGCCATCTCCCTCCCCTTCCGCTGCAAGGCCATCCGCTACTACGCCGCCTGGCTCCCCGAAGGCACCCGCCTGCGCTGCTCCCTGCGCCTCACCAACGTCACCCCCCGCACCTTCCAGGTCGACATCCTCGCCACCGACGCCACCGGCCACCCCGTCCTCCGCGTCGAAGGCTGGGAAGAGGTCGGCGGCCGCGCCGGCCAAGCCCTCCACGACTTCGTGATGAACCCCTCGCGCTACTTCATCACCCAGCCCCTCCCCGACGCCATCCTCCCCAAAACCGCCAAAGACGGCCCCGACAAAGCCATCCTCGGCGCCCTCTACGTCAACGCCAACCCAGACTTCTTCATCGCCAACAACGGCCTCTGGCTCAACGCCCTCGCCGCCGCCGTCCTCACCCAAAACGAACGCGAGGACTTCGCCCAAATGGGCGGCGTCCCACCCCGCCGCCTCGAATGGCTCCTCGGCCGAACCGCCGCCAAAGAAGCCGTCCGCCGCCTCCTCCTCGACGCCTTCCGCCTCTACGAACCCTCCGCCGACATCGCCATCTGGAAAGACGAACTCGGCAAACCCCACCCCCTCGGCGACTGGCAACAACAAATCTCCGCCCCCATCGACCTCTCCATCGCCCACACCGCCGGCCTCGTCATCGGCGGCGCCACCACCCAAGGCCACCTCGGCTTCGACGTCGAATCCACCTCCCGCGACCTCACCGAAGACTTCCTCCGCGGCGTCTTCACCCTCGAAGAACAAGAACTCGCCACCCGCAGCGGCGACGGCCCCATCGCCGTCCTCCGCTTCTGGTGCGCCAAAGAAGCCATCTCCAAAGCCCTCGGCACCGGCATCCGATTCGCCCCCACCGACCTGCGCATCCGCGCCTCAAACCCCGCCACCGGCGAGCTCGCCATCGAACTCCTCGGCGCCTGGGCCGAAAACTTCCCCGCCCTCCGCGGCAAACGCATCCCCATCAAAACCGCTGTCCTCTACGACCACGCCATCGCCTGCTGCCACCTCCCCGAACTCTGACCCCAGGCCGCCCCAGCGCCCATTGGCCAAGCGCACCACCGCTTAGCCACCCCTCTCTACCCCGGGTCCGCCGCCGCGCTCGCATGGGGCAAGGAGCGCCACGAACAGACCCTCGCCGCCATCGAGATGCAGGACGACGCCACCGGCCTCGGCATGGGCCAAGAGCGCGCGAGCATCGCGGGCGTGAAGGCGAACGGGATGATACCAGCCACAAGGGATGAGGCCGTCGCCGCCGGCCTCCAAAACGCCAAGGATGTGGGAGGCCGCGAGGTCGTCAACGGCATCGTCGCCGTCGACACCCCCGCACTTGGACGCGAGGTGCAGGTCGGAAAACACGGCCTGAGACATGGCCTCAACGGGAAAGAGGAAAGACAACGGCTCAATCGCCTCGCGAACGCACACATCGGAGAATTGCTCAAAAAGGCAGTTCTCGTTGACGGATGGACAGACCAAGAAAACCCAAAGGCGCACATCAATGCCCTTTGCGCAGTCCTCAACACCAAAGAGGGAAATGCGCTCGTCTCAATCCTCGCTAAAGACAACACGTGGGACAAGAGGACTGTCATTGAGAGCGTCAGCGTAACGTCACTCTATTCCGTAAACGCAAAGGCGGAGCCGCTGACCCGACCGTATGAAAGGCCGCAGACCGGCTCCGCCTCTGACACCTTCACTGTAGCATACCTGCGCGAGCGGTGGCAAGAACGCTTCGGCAGAGACCTAGCCAAGAAACGCGCCGAGCACGAGCTCAAGGCCGTCCGCAAGCGCTACAAGGACACCGACCAGTGGATGAAGACGCCGAACGGGAGGCCGACGAAGCTGACCGAGCGGCAGTGGCTGCAGGTGCGCACGCCCAGCTTCAAGGCATGGTTCGGCGACTGGGAGAACGACCCCGAAACCATCCACCCCAAGCTCCTCGACGAGAACGGCGAACCCCGCGTCTTCTGGCACAACTCCCCCGCCGCCGACATCCGAGCCTTCGACCCCGCCCGAAGCCGAGCCGCCATGGACATCCAGGGCACCTACTTCTCCCCCGACAGCCAAGACGCCGCCGGATACGGACAGAACGCCTATCCCGTCTTCATCGCCCTCAAACACCCAGCCGACCAAGCCACCGCCTATGCCGGCTTCACCCCAGGCTCCTCCCCCGACGCCGGCGCCGTCCGCGCGCAGGAACTCCGCGACCAAGGCTACGACGGCGTCATCGTCGAAGACAGCGACTACGACTCCGGCATCGCCGAGGTCATCGTCCTCGACCCGCGCATCATCAAGTCCGCCACCGACAACCGCGGCTTCTTCGACCCCGCCGACCCGGACATCCGCTCCTCCATCGGAGGAGGATACCTCGACGATTGGAGTGTGCGGGCGCAGGATGCCTTCAACCGGGGCATGAAGACGGAGGCGCAAATCGCCGAACAGCTCGGCATTCCTTATGGCGCATGGATGACCAACCGTCCGTTCGACTCGTTGGGCGAAGACGCCATCACAGGTGTGCTTGACGAGAACTGGCGTGACATCCGCACAAGCGACTTGCTTGACTTCCAAAGCGAATGGCACCACGTGGGCAAACGCTTCGACGAGGTGCTCTTCCTTGACCCAGACCAGTTTTATGATGTGCGCTCGGCCAATGAAATCGATGATAAGCAGGATGCCGCGCTCTTCTTTTATTACACCAAGATGAGGCAAGCGCCGCGCGAGATTGACGCGCGGAAGCTGACGGCGGAAGAGCGGGACGCGCTGAACCTGCAAGAGCGCGACATCTGGAAGGCTTTCGATGAGAAGGTAACCCCAGCACTAGAAGCGTTCGTTCGTGCCGTCGCCGCAAACGCGGAGGTGGGCACGCTCCGTACACTTGCCTCTGCCTACGAAAAGGCCATGCATGAGCACAAACGCCTCGCCGACGACGTCGCCAAGCAATTCCTCGCCTCCATCGGCAAGCCTCGGGCCTATCGCAACGAGCGCCCAAGGAAGGTGGGCGGCGCAAGAAGCTCCATCGTCGGCGGCACCGTCATCCCGGGCACCAAGTTCACCATCGCGGAGGCTAGGCAGGCCATCCGCAACCAGAACAAGGCGCACCCGAACGGATGCACCAACAGGCAGACCGGCCACGTCGCCTTCATCAACGGACGCCAGATCAACGAGATGACGAACGAGGGAGGCATGGCTAAGACGAAAAACAACGGCTTCAGCTTTTACGAACACCTGCACGCCGTCGCGCACGTGCCTACCCTTTACGAAGGCGCCACCCTTGTGCGCGACGACCCGGACACCAAACACGGCGACCCGCACGTGCGCATCCTGCGATACGCGGCACCGATTGTCATCGAAAGACCAGACGGCCCCATTGAGGCAACTGCATGGCTCACCGTAAAAACGAGCGAGCAACACGGAAACCGCGTCTACTCGCTCGAATTGCTGGAGCTTGAAAAGGCTCGCCGTATCACCGCGAACACCGCCAGCCGGCCCTTCCGCGCACCCGAGACCTCACTGACACTATCGCATATCCTCCCGAGGAAGTCAACCAAGAAAACGCAGACGACCTCCGCTCGGCCATCGGCGGCATCGAGCGCGGCGCACGCGCGGCCTCGCTCTACTTCGGCAGGGCCGCCGTCATCGCAGACCGCATCAACGACAACATCGCCGAACAGCAAGCCGCCAGGCGCAACCGGCTCAAACCCGGCGAGCAGCCAAGAGACCGCGCCTTCGGCACGGTCGACGCCCTCGCAAAGGCAACAAAAAGGCCCCCGTGTGGGGGCTTTTTTGTTTGGGATGGGCGGTCGATCAGCGGATTTTGAGGGTGAGTTCGCTGAGGGTGGCCCAGATGTGCCCCTTGATGGCGGGGGAGAGGGCGGTAAGGCGGAGGTAACGCGCGTCGGTCGGGGCGAAGTCGATGTCGCGCCACTTGCGGTTGCCGGGGTTCCAGCCGGTGTCGCCGTCGAAGACGGTGGTCCAGGTCTTGCCGTCGGCGCTGAGCTCGATCTTGCATTTGCCGATGAGGCCGTTGAGCTCGTCGGCGCGGGGCAGGAGACGGACGCCCGCGACAGTCTGCACCTCGCCGAAGTCCAGCTCGAAGCTGTGGGGGTAGTCCGGGTGGACGTTGCGCCAGTCGGTGTGCCAGTAGGTTTTGGGGTTGCCGTCGAAGATGTTGGCGACGTTGCCTTCGCCGGGCTCTTCGGAGGAGACGTTCACGACCTTCCAGGCTGTGCGGACGGCCTCCTTGTCGAAGGTCCGGAAAAGGGGCGGGGTGGGGAGCTGATTGCCCTTGGGCAGGACGGTGGCGGCGACGGTGCCGCTTTCCAGGGCAAAGGGCTTGTCGTAGAT
Source organism: uncultured Kiritimatiellota bacterium (assembly GCA_944389585.1). GTDB lineage: Bacteria > Verrucomicrobiota > Kiritimatiellia > RFP12 > DVOR01 > Spyradenecus. The sequence goes on along the minus strand of CALXMW010000005.1, from coordinate 109,595 downwards.
GAAGGGCGTCTGGCCGTTGACGGAGACCTGCACCTTGGCGTCGGCGCGGTCAGGGGTGACGGTGACCTGGTTCTTGCCGTCACGCGTCACGAGGGCAAGGCCGGCGGTGGGGCGGAAGGGCTGGGGCTTGAAGGGCTTGGAGCCGAAGCGCAGGGCAAAGCCGAAGGAGAAGGGCTTGTTGTAGACGAGGTGCTCGGCCCAGGGACGGGGGCCGCAGGAGCCGTTGCCCAGGCCGGTCTGGGCGTAGTCGAGGTGGATCCAGGTCTTGTCGGGCGTGGGCAGGAGGGAGGGGAGGGTGGCGTCGAAGAGGGTGACGGCATCCCACTGGTTGACGGAGAAGGCGAAGGTGCGTTCCCAGACGGGGGAGAAGAAGCAGAGGGAGTCCTCGCCGTCCTCAAGGAAGAGCCAGCGGGCGTTCTCGCGGTTGCCGTATTCCTGGGTCTCGGGATAGGGCATGAAGAAATCTTCGACGGAACAGGTGAAGTGGTCGCGCCAGGTGTGGAACTTGCGGTCGACGTAGTTCTCGAAGGGGCCGAGGGCGTCGTAGTGGACGGTGTTGAGATCCTTGCTGACGGCGAGCTCGAAGCCAAGGCGCGGGATGATTTCCTCGGGGGACTGCGGATAGAAGACGCCCTCGCAGGTGACGGTGTTCATGAGGACCGTCCAGACGAGGGTATACTTGTAGGGGACGTTGCCGCCGTCGGTCTCCATCTCGGCGAAGATCTGGACGGCCTCTTGGTCTCCCTCAATCTTGCGCCATTTCATGGAAAGGCAACGATTGCCTTGGGTCTTGAGAGAGCGCCAGGTGGCGGAGTCCTTGATGTAACGGTCGTTGTTGATGCGCGCGCGGTACATCGTGAAGCGGGGCGGGGCCGCGAGGAGGTCTTTGCCGTTGTAGCGGACCTGGGAGAGGACGCCGTCCTTGAAGATCAGGTAGGAGCCGTCGACGCCCTTGGCGGAGACGCGGAGGGAGCCGTCGGGGTTTTGGGTGACCTCGACGGGGACCTCGGGGAGGTGATCCATGGATTTGGGCTTGGGGGGCTTGCAACCGGGGGCGGGGATGGCGAACCAGGCGACGCAGTCGGTGACGATGGCCTTGGGGTCGACGCCGGCGGCGCCGACGAAGACGGGGAAATCGCAGTCGTAATTCTGGGTGGGCTTGAGCGGAAGCGTTGCGCTTTGGCCGGGCTTGAGCGCGGGAAGGTCGCAGAGGCGCGCGCCGTCCTGGCCATAGAGGGCGTAACCCTCGGCGGTTTTGTGGAAGAACTTGCTCTTGACGGTGAGGGCCTGCTGGGCGGGATCCCAGGCGAAGGCGAAGGGTTGCTGGGCCTGCTTGATGGCCCAGAATTGGCCTTTGGGTTTATGGTCGGCGGTGATGACGCCGTTGTCGCAGAAGTCGCCGAAGTTGGGTTTGTCGCCGAAGAGGCCGCCGAAGGCGAGGGATTTGCCGGTGAAGGGCTGGAGCTTGAAGAGGCCGGTCTTCTCGTCTTTGGTGGCGCGGAGGCCTTGGTCGATGTAATCCCAGACAAAGCCGCCGATCATGCGGGGATATTGCTCGTAGATCTTGATGTATTCGTCGAACATGCCGCAGGCGTTACCCATGGAGTGGGCGTATTCGACGTGGACGTAGGGGCGGTGGGTGTGGCGTTTGGCGATGTTGCGGAGCTGGTCGTGGGGGCGATACATGGAGGAGTCCATGTCGTTGTGGGGGGAGTTTTCGGGGAAGTCGCAGTAATGGACCAGGCGGGAGGGGTCGTTCTGTTTGAGCCAGTCGCCCTGGTCGGCGAGGTTTTTGCCGGGGCCGGTCTCATTGCCGAGGGACCACATGATGATGGAGGGGTGGTTTTTGTCGCGCTGGAACATGTTTTGGACGCGGAAGGCGTAGGCGGCGTGCCAGGAGGGGACGTTGTTGAGGCACCATTTGGTGCCGCGGATTTGGTGGGCCTCGATGTTGGCCTCGTCCATGACGTAGATGCCGAGGCGGTCGCAGAGTTCGTACCAGCGCGGGTCGTTGGGGTAGTGGGCGGTGCGGACGGCGTTGAAGTTGCCCTTGAGGAGCCATTTGGCGTCGGCCTCCATCTTGTCCATGGTCATGGTGCGGCCGCGGTCGGGATCCATCTCATGGCGGTTGACGCCCCAGAGCTTGGTGGAGACGCCGTTGATGAGGAGCTCGCCCTGCTTGCCGATCTCGACGCGGCGGAAACCGGTCTGGAAGGTGCGGGCGTCGCCGTTGGGGAGGGCGACGGTGACGGCGTAGAGGTTGGGCGTCTCGGCCGTCCAGCGCGCGACGTTGGGGACGGTGCCGGGGGGGAGGGCGAGCTTGACCTCCTCGCCGGCCTTGAGGGCGGGGACGGGGAGCTTGGCGGCGTAGACCTCGCCGATGGAGAGGGAGACTTCGGTGGGGGCGGTGGGGGTGTCGCCGGCGTTGCGGATCCAGACGTCGCCGGCGACGGTGCCGGTGGCGTAGTCGTCGGCGAGGCCGGGGCGAACCCAGACGTCGCGGATTTGGAGGGCGGGCGTGGAGAAGAGGCGGACGTCGCGGAAGATGCCGGCGAGGCGCCAGAAGTCTTGGTCTTCGAGGTAGGAGCCGTCGCTCCAGCGGTAGACTTCGACCGAGAGGGTGTTCTCGCCGGGCTTGAGGGCCTTGGTGATGTCATATTCGCCGGCGGTGAAGGAGTCTTCGCCGTAGCCGATGTAGGTGTCGTTGACCCAGAGGTAGTAGGCGGATTCGACGCCGTCGAAGCGGACGTAGACCTTGCCTTTGTAGAAGTTCTCGGGGAGGGTGAAGGTGGTGCGGTAGGAGCCGACGGAGGGGCGCTCCTTGAAGCTGGTCCAGTCTTTGGGCGGCGTGGAGGTGACGCGCGGCGGGTCGATCTTGAAGGGATAGATCTCGTTGGAGTAGACGGGGGTGCCGTAACCGCCCATCTGCCAGCTCATCGGCACGTCGATCAAATCCCATTGCGAGACGTCGTAGGAGGTCTTCCAGAAGTCCTGCGGGCGCTCGGCGGGCGTGTTGGAGAAGCGGAAGCGCCACTTGCCGTTCAGGGAGATGACGCTGCTGGGCGCGGTGGGCAGCAGGGCGGCGCGCGCGGGCTCGCGGTTCACCTGGAAGACGGTCTCGTCCTCCCACTCCGGCGCGGCGAGCAGGGTCCCCGCGCAGACCGCGGCCAACAGGGCAAAGCGTTTCCTCATGTCAAACTCCTTACTTATGGTTATAAGATAACACAACCGCGCCCGCTCCGCCACCCGCCGGCGGCGGACGGCGCGTACCGCAGGACGCACCCGCGCCCGGGCCGTGAAGCAGGGCCGGAAGTGTGGTACAATCGCGTCATGAAGAAGGGACTGTTGCTCGTCGCCGGCGCGTTGTGCGCCTCCACGCTGTTCGCCGCCGGCGCGGGGGGGGACTCCGCGAGCCTGACGCACCGCATGATGACGCTGGCCATCCAGCTGGGCATCATCCTCTTCGCGGCGCGCATGGGCAACATCCTCTTCACTTGGTTGCGCCTGCCCAGCGTGCTGGGCGAGCTGTGCGCGGGCATCGTCATCGGCCCCTACGCCATGGGCGCGCTCTGGCCCGGGTGGGTCTTCCAGGTCTTCGAGATGGCGCCGGGAGTGGCCTCGCCCGTCGGCGTCTCGCCGGAGCTCTACGGCCTCTGCTCGGTGGCCTCGATCGTCCTGCTCTTCCTTGTGGGCGCGGAGACGGATCTGCGGATGTTCATGCGCTATTCGGCGGTGGGCTCACTGGTGGGCGTGGGTGGCGTGGTCTTCTCCTATTTGGCCGGCGCGACGGTCGGCGTCTGGCTGCTGGGGCTGTCGTGGAGCGACCCCACCACCATCCTCTTGGGCGTGATGTGCACGGCCACCTCCGTCTCCATCACCGCGCGCATCCTCTCGGACAAGCGCAAACTCGATTCCCAGGAAGGCGTCACCATCCTCGCCGGCGCGGTCATCGACGACGTGCTGGGCATCATCCTGCTGGCCATCGGCATGGGCCTGATCAACGCCCAACAGAGCGGCGAGACCTTCTCCTGGGCCGGCATCCTCGGCATCACCGCCAAATGCTTCGGCATCTGGTTGGGGGCGACGGTCGTGGGCATCCTCGTCTCGCGGCGCGTGGCCTGGCTGCTGCGCTTCTGCGGCTCGCACGGCGAGGTGGCCATCCTCACCCTGGGCGTGGCGCTCCTGGTGGGCGGGCTCTTCGAGCAGGCCAGCCTGGCGATGATCATCGGCGCCTACGTCACGGGCCTCTCCTTCTCGCGCACGGACATGGGCGTGATGATCCAGGAGAAGCTCCACGGCGTCTACCAATTCCTCGTCCCGGTCTTCTTCGTCGTCATGGGCATGATGGTCAACGTCGCCGAGTTCGCCAAAGAAGGCGTCCTCTTCGCCGGGCTCATCTACACCGCCGTCGCCGTCCTGGCCAAGGTCGTCGGCTGCGGCCTGCCCACCCTCCTCTTCGGCTTCACGCCCGTGGGCGCCCTGCGCGTGGGCCTGGGCATGGTGCCGCGCGGCGAGGTGGCCCTGATCATCGCCGGCATCGCCGCCGCCCACGGCCACGTCGAAATCCTGGGCGTCGCCGTCCTCATGACGATGCTCACCACCCTCGTCTCCCCCACCCTCCTCCTCGCCGCCTTCCGCATCAAGGCCCCCGGCCACAAGAAGAGCGCCGACGGCGAGGGTCTCCCCGCCGCCACCTACACCTTCCCCAACCACGCCATCACCAATGCCGTCATGGGCAACATCCTGCGCAACCTCTCCAAGGAAGGCTTCTTCACCCACCAGATCAACCCCGCCCAAGGCCTCTACCAGGCCCGCCGCGACGACACCACCCTCAACATCGTCTGCGGCGACCGCACCATCTCCTTCACCGCCGCCCACGAGGCCCTCCCCTTCGTGCGCATCGTCATGGCCGAATCCCTCGCCGAGTTCGAGAGCGTCCTCGACGCCCTGCGCAAGCCCATCGCCGAAAGCGCCCACATCGGCATCGCCGCCACCGCCACCCCCAAGCCCCCCGCCAAAACCCCGGGCCGCCTCGACATCCTCGCCCGCCACGTCCGCGAGGACGCCATCGTCCACCGCCTCCAGGCCACCGACCGCGACGCCATCATCCACGAGCTCATCCTCCGCCTCCGCGCCCTCGGCGCCATCACCGACCTCGAGGCCGCCGAGCGCGAGGTCCTCCAACGCGAGCGCGTCATGTCCACCGGCGTCGGCTTCGGCGTCGCCTGCCCCCACGCCCGCACCAACGCCGTCAACACCCTCGCCTGCGCCATCGGCGTCACCCAACGCCCCGTCGACTTCTCGGACGACGAGGAAGGCCGCGCCTGCCGCATCATCATCCTCACCCTCACCCCCGACACCGTCAACAGCCCCTACATGACCTTCATCACCGCCGTCCTCACCGCCCTGCGCGCCCCCGCCAAACGCGAGGCCCTCCTCCAGGCCCCGGACGCCGCCGCCATCCGCAAGGCCCTCCTCAGCCCATGAGCCCCACGCTCCCCCTCGCCGCGCTCCTCCTCGCCGCAGCCCTCGCCCCCGCCGCCCGGGCCGCCCACCCCCGCGCCCGCTACCAGCCCATCATCGACGCCGAGCCCTTCGGCCCCATGTCCGCCGCCCCCCTCGGCGCCGGGGCCCAAGAGATGCCCGCCGCCACCCCCGAGGAAATCCGCGAGGAATCCAACAAAATCCAACTCTGCGCCATGACCGTCACCCCGGACGGGCGCACCGCCGTCGGCCTCATCGACAACGGCGTCTCCCCCCCCGCCTACATCACCCTCTTCGACGGCGACCAGGCCAACGGCCTCGAACTCCTCCTCTCCGACCTCGACGGCGAATACGCCACCTTCCGCCGCGACGGCATCACCTTCACCCTCGGCCTCGGCCTCGGCCTCCTCGAGACCATCACCCCGGGCCTCCTCGCCCAACGCGAAGCCCAGGCCGCCGAGGAAGAGGCCGCCCTGGCCGAACGCAAACGCAAGGCCGCCAACTCCCTCGCCGAGCAGCTCATCGCCATGCAGCTCAGCCTCCCCCCAGACGTCGAGGCCCCCCCCCTCCCCATCCCCGTCGGCGACGCCGCCTCCTTCACTCGCGAGTTCGAGCCCGGCAAAGAGCGCGCCGCCCCCGAGACCGACGCCGAGGCCCTCATCCAGGCCGGCGTCGACGAACTCAAAGAGGCCGTCGCCAGCGGCGAAAGCCCGCAAGACTACCTCAAACGCCTCGTCGAATCCCGCCAACGCGAGGTCGAGCGCCAACAGGCCGAAAAGCAGGCCGCCCAAGCCGCTCTCGACCAAGAGCTCTCCGCCGGCGGCCTCTCCGACGAAGCCGCCGCCTACCTCCGCCGCCGCACCAACATCGAGCTCATGAAAAAAGGCGTCGTCCCCCTCACCCCCGTCGACGACCTCACCGACGCCGAGCAAGCCGAGATCGACGCCGCCCTCCAGACCCTCGACTAAGCCTCCCCCACCCCGCCCATGCTTCCCCTGCTTCGCCGCATCCCCAAAACCCTCTGGCTCCTTCTCGCCGTCGGCGCCCTCATCCTCATCCCCTTCGCCCTCTTCGGCGAACCCATCGAAGCCTGGTTCAACGCCATCTCCGCCCCCGAGGCCGGCACCCAACGCGCACTCCTGGGCTGGATCCTCTTCGGCCTCCTCGCCCTCGACGTTCTCCTCCCCGTGCCCAGCAGCCTCGCCAGCACCCTCTGCGGCGTCGCCTTCGGCCTCTGGGGCGGCTTTTGGCTCTCCTTCGGCGCCATGACCCTCAGCGCCGCGCTGGGCTACGCCCTCGGCCGCCTCTGCTCCGGCTGGGCCCGCCGCGCCATCGGCGAACAGGAGAACGCCCTCCTCGCCGCCTTTCTCCTGCGCTACGGCACCCCCATCCTCATCGCCCTGCGCACCGTCCCCGTCCTTGCCGAGGCCTCCACCCTCTTCGCCGGCATCGGGCGTTTTCCCCTCCGCCGCGCCGCCTGGCCCCTCCTCCTCGGCAACGCCGCCGTCTCGCTCATCTACGCCTGGGTCGGCGCCCTCGGCCACTCCGCCGACGCCATGCTCCCGGCCTTCCTCGGATCCTTAGGCCTCTCCGCACTCCTTCTGTTGGCCGCACGCCTTCTCCGCCCCCGCTCCGCGCACTGAACCGCCCCGACCAGGAAACGGCGGGGAGCCTCAACGGGCGGCGAGGAAGGCCTCGGCGTTGGCGGCTGTCTGCCCGGCGAGCTCCTCGAAGGACATTTGGCGCAGACGGGCCAACGCGCGGAGGACAAGCGGCAGGTTGGCGGGGCTGTTCAGGAGCGCGTGATATTGCCCCAGCACCAACGGCTCGCCGCCGATGGGGAACAGGTCGGGCGAATCGGTCTCGACCACAAGCCGCCCCAACGGGATGGCGGCGGCAAGGCGCGGGAGGGTCTGCGCCCCAGGCGAAAGCAATGCGCCGCCGACGCCGAACCAGACGTTGGCCCGGCGAAGGATCGGGTGGGAAAGCAAATCCGGCGAAAAGGAAACGCCATGAAGCAGCAAGGCCGGGAGCCGCGCGGCCCACGGCTCGAGGGCATGGAGCAGGGCTCCCCAGGCCCGGGCCCCATGAAGGACGACGGGGCGGCCCAGGCGCGCGGCCAGGGCAAGCTGGGCCTCAAGCGCGGCGCGTTGGGCGGCGCCGCCGTCGAAGGTGCGGCGGATGCCGTCGAGCCCGACCTCGCCGACGACGGCGCCGGGATCCGCGCGAAGGGCGCAGGCCAGGAACTCCTGCCAATCCGGGCAGGCTGTGGCGACGTGCCAGGGGTGGAGGCCAAAACCGGTGACGACGCGGAGGGCGCACCGCACCTCGACGTTCCACTCCTCCGGGCGCGAGGCGCAGTCGATGCACGCAGTGACGCCGGCCTCGAGGGCCTCCTTGACAAAGCGGGCGTGGTAAGGCAGAATGCGCGCGTCGCGGAGGTGGAGGTGGGCGTCGAACATGAGCGCGGAAGAAAGCCCCTCTTAGGGCCAGAAGACCTTGGGCGCGGGGCTGAGGCGGACGTCATCCGCGGTGGGGAGGAGGGCGTAGCGCGCAAGCATCTCGTCGAGGGTGTCGCCGCCGAGCTTCTCGGTGAGGGCGGCGGCAAGCTCGATGAGCAGGACGCTCTCGAGGACGACGCAGGCGCGGGGGACGGGGCAGGTGTCGGAGCGCTCGTAGGCGGTCTGGGCGGCCTCGTGCGTGGCGAGGTCGACGCTCCGTTGGGGGGCCAAGGTGGTGGGGATGGGCTTCATCGCGGCGCGCACGACGAGGGGCTGGCCAGTGGTGATGCCGCCCTCCAGCCCGCCGGCGCGGTCGCTGGGCCGCCCGATGCGGCCGTCCCCGCCCAGGACGATGGGGTCGTGGCAGGCGCTGCCCTCAAGGGCGGCGTTGGCAAAGGCGTCGGCGAAGGCCACGCCCTTGATGGCATTGACGGAGAGAACCGCCGCGCCGAGGCGGGCGTCGAGGCGGCGCCCGGGGGTGACGTAGGAGCCGAGACCGACGGGCAGCCCGTCGACGACGCAGACGATGAGTCCGCCGAGGGTCTCACCTTTGGCGCGCGCCAGGTGGATGGCGTTGGCGTAGGCGTCTTCCTGTGCCTGGGAAGGCGCGCGGTTGGGGGAGCGCCCGGCAAAGGCAAGGGCCTCGCGTAGGGGGACGGCGGCCTCAGGGACGGCGCCGAGGGCGGCGACGTAGGAGGCGGCGGAGATGCCGAAGCGCCCGAGGAAAGCGCGGGCGATGGCGCCGACCGCGACGCGGCAGGCCGTCTCGCGGGCGCTGGAGCGCTCAAGGGCGGGGCGGATGTCGTCGAACCCGTATTTGACGCAGGCGGCGAGGTCGGCGTGGCCGGGGCGCGCGACGGTGTAGGCGGGGACGGCCCGTCCCTTCCAGGCGGCGTGGTCGCGGTTGGGGATGGAGAGGGCGATGGGCGCGCCGGTGGTGCGGCCGGCCATCACGCCGGCAAGGATGGCGGCGCGGTCGGTCTCGATGTCCATGCGGCCGCCGGCGCCGGCCTTGAGCTGGCGGCGGGCGAGGTCGGCGGCAAGGAGGTCTTCGTCGAGGGGGAGCCCGGCGGGAACGCCTTCGACGACGACGGTGAGGGCGGGCCCGTGGGATTCGCCTGCGGAGAGATAGCGGAACGCCATTGCGCGGCCTCCTTAGCGGTGCGCGAGCACGCCCGCCCAGGCGGCGGCCAGGAGGAGCGTGACAAGCACCCGGAGGGCGCGGAGCCGTTCCGGGTCGTGGATTGCGATGAGGTGGGTATACAGGTGGCTGAGCACCTTATTTCGCCTCCAGGGCCTTGACCTTGGCCTCGAGGTCGGCCACCTTTTTCTTAAGCTTGTCGACGAGGCGCGGGAGGAGGAGGCCCTCGGCGAACTTGCGCTTGGGGATGGCGGGGGTGCCGGCGACGTATTCGCCCTCGGGGACGTCTTCCTTGACGCCGGCTTGGGGGGCGACCTGCGCGCGTTCGTGGACGGTAAGGTGCCCGGAGACGCCGGCCTGCGACCAGATGAGCGCGCCGGATTCGATCTTGGCGCTGCCGGCGATGCCGGCCTGGGCGATGATGCCGACGAAGGGGGCAATCTGCACGTTGTGGCCGACCTGGACGAGGTTGTCGATCTTCACGCAGTCGCCCACGCGGGTGCGGCCGAAGCGGGCGCGGTCGATGCAGGTGTTGGAGCCGATCTCGACGTCGTTGCCGATTTCGACGATGCCAACCTGCGGCACCTTGGTGATGACGGGGCCCTGCGCACCGATCTCGACGGTGTAGCCGTAGCCGTCGGTGCCGATCTTCACGCCGGCGTGGAGGATGACGCGGTCGCCGAGGACGCACGATTCGCGGATGTTCACCTGCGGGTAGAGGTGGCACCCTTTGCCGATGGTGACGTGCTGGGCGATGAAGACGAGGCCGTCGACAATCGTGTCGTCGCCGATCGTCGCGCCGTCCTCGATGACGGTGTAGGGGCCGATGTAGACGCCCTTGCCCAGGGTGACGCCCTCGCCGATGACGGCGGTGGCGTGGATGCCGGGCTCGCGGACGACGGGCTTGGGGCCGAAGATGGGCGCGAGCGAGGCGAAGGCCTTGTTCGGCTCGTCCACGCGGATGAGCGTGGCGGGGCAGTCGCCCGCGTAATCGTGCGCGACGAGGACGGCGGTGGCCTTGGTTTCCTTCATCTGCGCGGCGTACTTGGGGTTCGCGAGGAAGGAGATGTCCCCCTCGCGGGCCTCCAAGAGGCTCGCCATCGCATGGATCTCGGCTTCGCCGTCGCCGGTGAACGTGCCGTTGACGGCCTTTGCGACCTTACTCAGCTTCATGGGCGGGCTCCTCGGGTTGGGCGGGGTCGGTTTCCTCGGGCGCGGGGGCCTCGGCGGCGGCCTCGGGCAACTCGGCGGGCGCAGACGCCTCGGCCGTGGGCTCCGGCTCAACGGCCTCGGGCTGGGCGGCAGGGGTCTCGGCTTCCGTGACAGTGGCCTCGGGCGCGGGGGTCTCGGCGGCGGCTTCCGTGACAGTGGCCTCGGGCTGGGCTTCGCCGTCCTTGGGCTCGCGCTTCATCTCTTCGGGGAGTTTGCGGAACTTGGGGCATTCCTCGGGCAGGGCCAGGACGCCGTTGTAGTATTCCACGATGTGGCCCTTCTGGAAGAGGAAGGCGATCTGGCGCGCGATGACGGCGATATCCATGTCCGCAAGCTCGGCCTTGAGCGCGGAGAGGAGCTCGACGCGGGTGCAGAGCGGATGGGCGGCCACGTAGTCGAGCGCGGCCTTGATCTCGCGGACGGCGTGCTCGGCGGTGAAAGGCGCGAGGGTGATGTTGGCGACGAACTCCGGGCCGCGCGCGTCGTTCCCGCGGAAGAGGGAGAACTTGCGGTGGCGGAAGGCGCCGCGCAGGGCGAAGAAGAGGGAGCGCGGATAGCGCTGCTCGTCGCGGAGGGTGTATTTCAGCAGGAGGCGCAACGGGAGGGAGGGCGAGGTCTGCGCGAGCGAAACGGGCAGGCAGACGTGCTTGGCCGAGCTGATGAGCTTGGGCAGGATGTCGCGGCGGAAGATGGCCTCGGCCTGGTCGCGGTTGTACGCGGGGGCCGTCTCGACAGGGGTCTCGGGGGCCGCCTCGGGGGCTTCGGCCTCGGCGGGAGCGGGCTCCCCTTCGGCTGGGGCGGGCTCGGCGGGCCTCTGCTCGGGGGTAGGCTCGGCGGGCTTCACCTTCAGGCGATAGACCGTCTGGGTGGTGACGGATTGCTTCCAGGCCTCGATCGATTCGGGGTCGGTATGCATCTCAAGGGTCTTGAGGTAGTCGCGCTCAGAGAGCTTGGCGCGGGCGGCGAGTTCGGCCACGCGGTGGCGGTAGCTGTGGTGGTTGGGGGCGCCGACCCATTCGCCGGTGAGGGTGCATTTGGCCACGCGCGGGAAGTTGCCCGAAGGCGGGTCGCAGGGCTCCTCGGCCACGTCGAACCAGTCGGCGAGGTGGCTGGCCAGCAGGTGCTGGGCGATCTCGGCCTCGGAGAGGGCCACGAGCCCGCAGGCCTTGCACGTCCAGAAGCGCACGTCGGTCTCGGGCTTGGCCTCGAAGCGAACCAGGCACGCCTGCGGGTTCTCGAGGAAGAGGTTGACGAACTTCTTGACGGGGAAGGCGACGTGGGTGCCTTGGAGCGTCTTGATGATGACGCCGAGGTTCTTCTGGTTGGGCAGGATGCGGATCTCGGCGTCAAGCGGCTTCACGGGTTCGCGGCGCTCGAAGGGGCGGCCGCCTTCGCGTCGGGGGCGGCGCTCGCCTTCGGGGGCCTCGCGGCGGGGGCGGCGCTCGGGGCGCCCGCCGTCGCGCTCGCGGCGGGGCGGGCGGTCGCGGCGGGGGCGCTCCTCGCGGCCGGTGCGCTCGTCGTAGTTTTTGCCCTGGTAGCGGCTGACGTAATCCTCGGCGGATCCGCGGGCCCAGGCGGGGGCGAAGTCGAAGCCGAAGGTTTCGGGGGTCTCTGCGTCGCTCATCGTGCGTCGCTCCTTTAGGCCTGGCCCTGGGCGACGGCGGCCAGAAGGCCACCGGCGAGGATCAGGCGTTTCTGACGGTCGGACAGCTCGGTCGTCACGTCGAACGTGTTGTTGTTGGAAAGGTCTCTCACCGTCGCGCGGCCGGTCTCGACGGCCTGGCGCAGCCCCTCGATGAGGAGCGCGTCGCCTTGCGAGACGCGCCCGTAGTCGGCCGGGTCGGCAAAGACGAAGGGGACGATGCCGAAGTTGATGAGGTTGGCGCGGTGGATGCGCTCGATGGATTTGGCGATGACGGCGCGCACGCCCAGATACATGGGGCAGAGGGCGGCGTGCTCGCGCGAGGAGCCTTGGCCGTAGCTTTCGCCGGCGACGATGACGTTGGCCTTGCCGGCATCGCGGTTGGCCGTGGCGTTCTTGTAGAAGTCCGGGTCGGTGTGCTCGAAGACGTACTTGGCGTATTCGGGGATGTTCGAGCGGTATTTGAGGCGCGCGCCGGCGGGCATGATGTGGTCGGTGGTGATTTTGTCGCCCACTTTGACGGTGGCCACGCCCTCGAGGCGCTCGGGGAGCGGCTTGCCGGGGGGCACCTGGCCGATGTTGGGGCCGCGCACGATGGGCGTGCCGGCGACGCCCTGGCCGGCGGTCTCGCGGTAGAGGAACATCCCGTCGTCGATGGTGAAGCGCTCGGGCAGGGCCACGGGCGGGACGGCGAGGGCGCGCGGGTCGGCGAAGGCGCCGGCGAGCGCGGAGGCCGCGGCGGTCTCGGGTGAGACGAGGTAGACCTTGGCCGATTGGGTGCCGGAGCGGCCCTCGAAGTTGCGGTTGCTGGTGCGCAGGCAGACGGCGTCGGTGCTCGGGCTCATGTGCGCGCCGATGCAGAAGCCGCAGGCGTTCTCGAGGATGCGGCACCCGGCGGCGATGAGGTCGCTCAGCAGCCCTTCGTCGGCGAGCATCCGGACGACCTGCTTGGAGCCGCAGGCGATGCCGACCTCGACGTCGGGGTGGATCTGCTTGCCTTTGAGGAGCAGGGCCACGGTCTTGATGTCGCGGTACGAGGAGTTGGTGCACGAACCGATCATGATCTGGTTCACGCGCTGGCCCACGTGCTCGGCGATGGTCTCGACGTTGCCGGGGTTGTGCGGGGCGGCGGCGAGCGGCTCGACAGTGGAGAGGTCGAGCGCCCAGGTCTCGTCGTAGGCCTCGTCGTCGGCCGTGAGCGGCACCCAATCCTGCTCGCGGCCCTGGGCCTTGAGGAAGGCGCGGGTGACGTCGTCGGAGGGGAAGACGGAGGTGGTGACGCCGAGCTCGGCACCCATGTTCGCGATGGTCGCGCGGCTGGGCACGTCGAGCGCGGCCAGCCCGGGGCCGAAGTACTCGAAGACCTTGCCGACGTTGCCCTTGGAGCCGAAGCGGCGGAGGACGGCCAGGATGACGTCCTTGGCCGAGACGCCGGGGTTGAGGCGGCCCGTCAGGCGGATGCCCACGACCTTGGGCCAGGCGATGTAGTAGGGCCCGCCGCCCATCGCCACGGCCACGTCGATGCCACCGGCGCCGATGGCCACCATGCCGATGCCGCCGCCCGTGGGTGTGTGCGAGTCCGAGCCGATGAGGGTCTTGCCGGGCTTGCCGAAGCGCTCCAGGTGGAGCTGGTGGCAGATGCCGTTGCCGGGCTTGGAATAGACGATGCCGTAACGCTTCGCGACGCTCTGCAGGTAGTCGTGGTCGTCGGCGTTCTCGAAGCCGATCTGCACCGTGTTGTGGTCGACGTAGCTGACGGAGAGCTCGGTCTTGGCGCGGTCGATGCCCATGCTCTCGAACTGCAGGTAAGCCATCGTGCCGGTGGCGTCCTGCGTCAGGGTCTGGTCGATGCGGATGCCGACCTCCCGCCCCACGACGGGCTCGCCGGAAACCAAATGCGCACGAAGGATTTTTTCGGTGACGTTCATGCTCGGATGTCTCGGATTAGGCGGCCTGCTTGGCCAACCAACGACGCTTGATGGCGAACCAGAAGGGCGCCACGTAGATGAAAAACAGGGTCACGGGAACCAGATAACAGCAGCACACCACCGCCGTCTTAGGCCCAATGAAGAGTCCCAGGAAGGCCAGCACCCCGATGAACTGCCCAATCGGCGTGTTCGTCGGCTTCGGGTACTTGAAGGGCGACACCTGCAGGAGCAGGCAGATGACGCAATTCGCGTACATCACCCACGCCAACCACCCGCCGGCCTGCAGATCCAGCCATGCCGGGGCCACGTCATAGCCCTTCTCCAACGCCTCGATGAGCAGGACGATGCCCGCCAGGCAAAGCGCGTTCACCGTGATGGGCATCCCCGTGTAGCCGCTCATGCCGTGATCCTCGTCCACCACCTTGAAGCGCGCCAGGCGAATGGCCCCGGAGAGGACGATTGCGATGGACAGGAGGGCCCCCACCGGATGGAGCGTCGGCGCCGGTGCCGAGAAGTCGTGGAAGAGATAGAAGTACATCAGCATCGCCGGCGCGATGCCGAAGGCCGTGATGTCCACGAAGGTGTCGAACTCCGCGCCGAAGGCCGTCGAGGCCTTCAGCATCCGTGCCATCGTGCCGTCGATGCCGTCGAGGATCATCGCACCGAGGATGAGGAGCGCACCCCAATAAAAGTCGCCCATCGCGGAGCAGAGCACGCTCATCAGTCCGCAGACCAAGGCGCCCGAGGTGATGGAGTTGACGAAACCCACGCGGTTGGCATGCGCGGAGGGGCGCTTCAGCTTCATGATCTTCCTCATGGCGTCACTTCCGCTTCGCGATGACCGTCTCGCCCGCGCGCACCGGGTCGCCCGGCTTCACGCAGACCTCCACGCGGTCGGCCGGCAACCAGATGTCCATGCGGCTACCGAACTTCATCATGCCCAGGATGCCGCCGCGCTTCACCGGCTGCCCCTCCTCCAGCCAGTAAATCACGCGCCGCACGATGGGCCCCGTGATCTGCTTGTGCAGGCACCGCAGGCCGTCCTTGTCCTCCACCACCACGATGGAATGCTGATTGTAGAGGCTCGAACGCTCATCCATCGTCAGCAGATGTTTGCCGTGGCGATACTCGCACCGCGTCACCGTGCCGCCGATGGAAAGGCGGTTCACGTGCACATGGAGCGGCGAGAGGAAGGTGGAGATGCGCACCGCGCGCTCCCCGGGGAAGAACTCCTTGGCCACCGCGCTCGCCGGCGAGCCGTCGTCCTCCGTCACATACTGCACCGATCGCACCGTCCCCTCCGCGCCCGAGACGATGTTCTCCTCCCCCGCCGGCGGCACGCGCCGCGGGTTCCGGAAAAACCACGCCATGAACGCCGAGAAGACCACGCACAGCGCCAGCCACGCCGTCGCCACCCACGGCAATCCCAAGACGGGGCAAAGGACGCATCCCCCGCCGACGCCCAACACCAACGGCGTCAGAATCAACGGCCACCCATTGCGGATGATGGCCTCGCCCTCACGTCTCTCATTCTCGTACATTGAACAATCCTTCTCTCTCAGGGCACCTCTGCCCAACAGCCTTCATGATACCAAAACCCGCCCCACTCTGCCAAACAACGTCGGGCTCGCTTGTCGCAAAGTCCCCGACAATCCTCCTCAAACAGGCAGGCGGGAAACCCATAAGGGTCGGCGGCCAACCCTTATAAGGATGCGAGGCAAGACCTTTAAGGGGCGGCACCTGACCCTTCTAGGGCTCGCCGGGTTCGCTTATGCCCGCTTCGTTTTGCTTTCCCAAGGGTTCTGACTTCCCCATGGCCACCCCGGTAGCGATTCTCCACACGGCCCCTTGCAACACCATCATAAAAAGAGAAGGCACTCCCGCGCGTGGAACGTTTTATGCGCTTGACACATGCGACGGTATGATATAATAAACGTATGAAAAAGTTCATCGCTTTCTTTCTCTTCTGCGTGGCAGCATTTTCTGAAGCGGCGCCGATCAAGGTGGCGTGCATTGGAGACTCAATCACGTATGGCACGGGTTTGACAGACCGTGCCTCGGAGGCGTATCCGGCGCAGTTGCAGACAATCCTAGGTGTGAATTACGAGGTGCGGAACTTTGGCAATCCCGGCCGTGGCGTCTACTTGCACACGATGCGGGGGCAGGAACGGCGAGGGTTTCGTTTCATGCCTGAGCACCAAGCCGCGCTGGCCTGGCAACCGGACATCGTGATTTGTAACTTGGGCATCAACGATTGCGGCGCCTTCCTGAAAACAGAGGCGGAGCGCCCCGGCACCTTCTGTGACGATTATCTCTCCCTGCTCGGCGACTACCAATCCCTGCCAAGCCAGCCGCGCCTCTATTTGTGGGGCAAACTTGCGCCACTCGTACCAGGCCAGACCTTCTGGCGCAGTCCGGAACCCTTCCTCATGCAGGCGGCCCTCGCCGAGGTTGCCGCCCGTAGCGGCGCCACGCCCATCGATATGGAGACGCCTCTTTTATCCCTCTGTCCCAACCATTTCCCAGACAAGATTCATCCTGATGCCACGGCTACACGCGCCATCGCCGAGGCTACCGCACGGGCGTTGAACCCGCCTCCGTCCGACACGCAGGCACCCACGCATCGCCCCCATACTGCCTCTGGATGGGCAAAGCCACGCCCCGCACCCCCCGTTGCGCTTCCGCCCGACATTGCCGGACACTGCGAGACGTGGCTCTGCGCCGGTCAATCCAACATGTTTTGGCCGCTCGCACGGTGTGCGGGGGCAGAGGCCGAGGCCGCAGAGACCGCCCAGCACGACATCCGCCTGTGGGACTTCGTGACCGGCCAATGGCGCCGCCTCACTCCGGCCAACGCCAAAGAGTGGAGTGCGTTGGCCGTTTCCTTCGCCAACCGACGCGCACGCGCCTCGGGCAAACCCATCGCCATCCTGTTGGTCGATGTCGGCGGTGCGCCCACCGAGGCTTTCCTCCCCGCCTGGGAAATGGCGCGCCACCCCACCCTCCTCGCAATCCTGGCCAACCGTGCGCCGCTCGACCGTAACCCGGACTTCCCCGACTCTTGGGTCAAGGCCGTTTACCGCGAACGCCTCGGCCACGAAGCCGACGGTTGGCGCCCCGGCGCGCTATGGGACAATGGCATCGCCCGAACCCGCCACCTCCCTCTCACCGGCGTCCTGTGGTACCAAGGCGAGTCCAACGCCTCCATGGCCATCGACGGCCACCCCGACGCCCCCCTTCCCGAGGCCTACATGGAGGAAACCCTCCGCGCCGCCGTCACCGCCCTCCGCCCTACCCCGGAGACACCCTTTCTGATGATGGGCCTGCCATCGATAAACCGCCCATGGGGCCCCTACCGCGCCCTCCAGCGAAAAGTCTGCGCCGAGACCGGTGCCACGTACCTAGACACTTTTTCCGCCGGCCTCGGTGACCCCTCGAACGTCCATCCAGCCGACAAGCGCCCCTTTGCGGAGATGGCCTCCGACGCCTTCGAACGCGCGCACTCCTTGAAAGGACGCCCCGCCAACGCAACGCTTCGCGGTCATGCCTCGTCTCCTTAACCATTTGACTCGCAAACGGACGTTGGCGGAGTCCTCAAAGATAAGGGGAGAAGTCTTTTGGGAAAGGCGCTTGAAGGTCGAGTGGGTGGCCGGTAATGGGGTGATTGAGGCAAAGACGCCTGGCATGGAGGAGTTGGCGGGCGGGCGGATAGGGAAGGCGCCGGTCAAGGGCAGGCTTGCCATAAAGTGCATCGCCGACGATGGGGGTGCCAAGGGAGGCGAGATGAACACGGATTTGGTGGGTGCGCCCGGTCTCAATGTCGCATTCTACACGAGCAACCCCAGGACGGGACAAAGGACGCATCCCCCGCCGACGCCCAACACCAGGGGCACCACAATCAGCGCCCACCCATTGCGGATGATCGCCTCGCTCTCGCGTCTTTCATTCTCGTACATCGCAGAACCATCCTTGCTTCCATGGGCACCACGCCCAATTCCCTCTTATATTAGCAAAACCCCGCCCGCCGGCCTCCGCCCGCAAACAACGGCGCGCCGCGCCTCTTTTTGGCCCCGCCCCGCCGCTCACCCCTCGATGGCCGCGCGCAACCAGCCAAGCGACGCCTCCCGGAAGGCCCCGAGCGGCCCCGCGTAGCCGCCCTCGGGCTGCGCGAAACGCGCGGGGTCGCCCACCTGGAAATCGTCCGGGATCGGTACCGGCACGGCATGGCGCTCGGCCCCGATGCGCCGGAGCAGGGCCAGTAGACGCGAATCCTTCGACGCGTCCCCTTCCACCAAGGCGATGAAGGGCTTGCCGCTGTGCAACGCGAAGACCGCCCCGTGGAAGGACGAGGTGAGGATGAAGGAGGCATTGAGGAAAAGATCGACGAAATCATATGGCGAGGCGGACTTGTCCACCGTCGAGCGCGGTTTGCCCAAATCCTGCTTGCGCCCGTTCAGATAGACCACGTCCAGCCCCAACGCCGCCTGAAGCTCGGCCACGACCCGGTCGGCCTGCGGGTACGGGTTGACCATGTAAGCCATCAGGTAAACAAGGATATAGGGGTGCTTCGGGCGGCGTTTGGAGCGCTTCGCCAGGGCGGCCCACCGCGCGCGCCCAAGCAGGAGCGTCGGGTCGCAGCACCACGCGGCCTCGCGCCCAATGAGGTCGCGCACGATGCCCACGCCCGATTCCTCGCGCACCGAGAGCGCGTCGTAATCCGACAGCGCCTCGCGATACCGCGCCTTCAATTCCTCCGGCAACGCCGCCACGGCAAAGCTCGAGGCATAGGCGATCTTGCGCACCTCCCCACGCCGGCCGGCCGGCACAAACGCCAGAAAATAGGCCGGGTCGCCGCCGCTCCACCGCGGGTTGAAGGTCTGGTCGGAACCCGTCGCGTACACATCAGCCACGGGCGGATTGGCCGCCAGCTCCGCGAAGGAGCCATAAGGGCGCGTCAGGTTGAGTTCCCGTCGCAGGAAGGCGTTGTACGCGCGGTCTCGCCGCCAATAGACCGCGCGCGCCAGGAGCCACCGCGCAAGGGCCGCCGGGCTACGCGGGAATGTCCACTCGCCGGCCTGCGCCACATAATCGACGGTCAGGCACCGATGGCCCAGCAACGCCGTGATGGCCGTATGCAGGGCGTAGGCCTGGAGCGCCGAGCCGTAGTTGATGGTGCGGAACATGGTGATTTGACAGACAGTCTTCATGGCTTTTCCCTCCTTTTCAACGGCGAACCAGGCGCCTCAACGCGCACCCGACGAGCGACCACCCATGCGCCAGTCGGAACCCGCCGGGCAACGACAGCAAACGGATGAACGTGCGCCGCCCCCACGTCGGCGGCTCGGCATGGGGTTCCTTTGCCTCGGCCTCCGCGACCTCCTCGGGCGTCAGCGGCTCCGTCCCGCAAAAAGCCGCAGCCTGGGCCCACACCGCCGCCCCACGCTCGGTGAAGGCCGCCACGCGGCTCACCCCCGCGTCGTTCGCCCGGTAGCGCTCCCCCCAGAAATCCCCCACGCGGATGTCCGCCCCGCTGTGCGTCCCCACGAAAGGGCACGCGAAGCACGTCAGGTTTTGCGCCGTACGGCGCAGGAAATGGCGCAGATACGGCTCGTTCTCAGAGGCATACCCCGTGTAAAAAGGCGCTCCGTCCTCGGTCAGGCTCAACACATAGCCATCCTGCCACCCCCGCCTTTTGCCGCGCCACGAGGCCTCGACCCGGCGTGGATCCCGCTCTTTGGCCGCCCGGCGCAGAAAGGCCGTCCAGAGCTTTTGGGAGGGCACGCCATGGCAGGCGAAGTCCACCAGGACGAACCGCTCCTCGACGCCGCGCGTTTGGATAAGGCGGCGGAAGGCGGCGATTTGGCAGGGCGTGCCCACGACAAGCCACTTGCCGTCACCCGCCAGGATGTCGCGAAAGGCGGGGACGGTCAGGCTTTGGATGTATTTTGACCCCCGTGCCGGCGCGAAGGCCTCCGGCGTCTCCGCCAGAAAGTGCTCCGCGCGTTGCCGCTCGGGCACATACCGCACGCCGCAGAACCCGTAGCCCTCCCCCGCCAGGGCCGCGACGATGGCGCCGACCGCCCCGCCGGAGGAACTCGCGCGAAGGGAATCAGCGTCCTTCAGCCACGCGGCCTCACCGCGAAACATCCGCTTATGGAGCGCCTCGCGCGCAAAAGGCATATGGATCGGGCACAGCCGCACGCACTGGCCGCACCCCACGCACGCGGCCGCATCCACCCGAGGCACCCAAAACCCCTCCGGCGACAACGCCATCTCGATGCACCGTTTCGGGCACGCCGCGGCGCACACGCCGCACCCGTAGCAAGGGTCCGTCCCCGCCACGCTCTCTTTTCCATCCACTTTCTCTCGGGCCATAAAAAGCACGCCTCTCCTTCGTATCTGCAACGAGGCCCTGAGAAAGCCCGACCAACGGATACGAACGGAAAGGCGTGCCCGATACGGCACGCCTCGCCCGACTCTGCCCGCTGGTCAGAAATTTCTCAGGTTTCGTTGCAGGCAACTGTCGCGCAAAGCGCAGTGAAACGATGGCTCATCCCATCGCGTGCCCGTATAATAGCAAACCTTTCGCCCAGGAAGGAAGCCCCGCGCGGGGCGGCGGGGGGACGGTTGTGGTACACTGATGGCATGTTGACGATCTCGCTTACGACGCTTCCGCAGCATCGGCGGAAGGAACTGTTTTGGGACAAAGGGTTGCGCGTGGTGTCGCGCAGCGGGCTGAACCCGACCGAGGCGGCGCTGGTGGCGGCGATGCCGTCGGCGGGGACGGCGACGCGGCCGCTCTTCCTGGGGGGGCGCACGGGGGCGGCGGCGATGGCGGCATGGCTCCGGGGCGTGACGCGGGGCGTGGCGACGATCCACACCTTCGACGCGCACGCGGAGGAGACAATCCGCCGCAACCTGGCGAACAACCATGCGGCGATGGCGGCGGACGCGGGGGCCGAGCTCGGCTTCCTGGTGAGCACGTCGTTGGATTTGGTGGGATTGGCGCGGGGGGACGCGGTCTTCTGGCAGCTGACGAAGGGCGACGGGACGGCCGAGCGCGACCTCTTCGTGTTGGAGCAGGTGGCGACGCGGGCGGGGCGGCGGCTGACCGTGGCGGCGGAGGAGGCGAACCCCACCTTCGTGGAGCGTCTGCGGAAGGTCTGCGGAGGCAAACTCGCGCTTCGGAAGGCGGGCGGCGTGACGCTCCTGCAGGGGACGGTGAGCAAGCCTTACGCGCCGGAGGCCTTGCCGAACCACCGCGCCACGTTCGAAGTGTCGCTCAAGGGGCATGAGCCCATCACGTTGGCGACGCTGCCGGGGTGCTTCTGCCACCGCCGGGCGGACATGGGCGGACTGGCCTTGAGCGAGGTCGTGGCCGAGCAGGTCGCCTTCGACGGCGGCGACCGGGTGCTCGACATGGGGTGCGGGTGCGGCATGGATGGAATCCTGCTGGCGACGGCCTTCCCGGAGAAGGCGTTGCGCGTGGACTACCTGGACACGGACGCCTGCGCACGGGAAAGCGCGTTGGAGAACATCCGCCGCCACCCCCATCAGGCGCGGGTCTTCTTCCATCCCGAGGGGCTGGAGGAGGGCGCTTACGACCTCTTTCTCTCCAACCCGCCCTATTTCGGCGACTGGCGCATCGCCAAACATTTCATCCAGACCGCGGCGCGGACGCTCCGCAAAGGCGGCCTCATCGCCTACGTGGCCAAGACCGCAGGCAAGCCGACGGAGTTGCTGCAGGCGGAGGGCTTCACGCCGCTGGGCACCTTCCAACGCCGCGGCTACACCGTCATCCTGGCAGAGAAGTGAGGCGCATGGGCGGCGCGGGGGAGGATGACTTCGGGCAGCGCTTCCGGCCCGGCCCCGTGGCGCGGGCGCGACTGGTCCTGTGGGGGCTCGCGGAGCGCCTCCTGCCCCCGTCGCGGGACGCGGGGGCATGGGGCGAACGGTGGGCGGCGCGTCTGCTCCGCGCCTGCGGGTGCGCCATCCTGGAGCGCAACGCGCGCCCCACGCGGCGGGGGGAGATCGACCTGGTGGCGCGGCGGCGCGGCGTCGTCCTCTTCGTGGAGGTGAAGACGCGCGGCGACGAACGGCTGGGGCGGCCGCTGGACGCGGTGGACGCCCGCAAGCGCGGACGGCTCCGCAAGGCCGCCGCCCATTGGCTGGCCCAGCACCGCCTACAGGAGGCGCCGCACCGTTTCGACGCGGTGGAGGTGGTCGGCGCGCCGGGGCGGCGGCCCGCGTTGCGGTGGGTGCAACGCTTGCGGATGCCGCGCGGCTAGGCCGGGTTTTTGCTAGAATGCCACAATCGTTTTTTATGTGAGGAACCCTTTTCCGATGAACGCCAACCCACCCGGACGCAAGGTCGCCAAACCCCGTGGCAAGCAATCGCGCCGCGGCCGCGCGCCCACCCCCGAGACCCCCGCCGAGCAACCCGTCGCGCCCGCCGCGCAGGAGCCCGCCCAAGCGTCGCCCGCCGCGCCGACGCCGGTCGCCCCCGCGCCTGAGCCGCCGCCCGAGCCGGCCCAGCCGGAACCCCCGAAGGAGGCCCCCGCGCCCCAGCCCGCCCCGGAGGCGACCGCCCCCCAGCAGACGCCGCAACCCCAGCAGGAGCGGCGCGAGGAGCGTTGGGAAGGGCGGCGCAACCGCGACCGCCGAAACGACCGCCGCGAAGATCGGCGGGAGCGCCAGGAGCAACGGCGCGAGGGGCCGCGCCCGCCGCAACCCGAGATGGGGCCGCCCACGCGCGGGCTGACGCTCCTGGGCGCGAAGACCACGGTGTACAGCGACCAGTACACGCCCGCCATCCTCGAGGCCTTCGACAACCGCCACCCGGGCAACGACTTCTTCGTGAAGTTCAACTGCCCGGAGTTCACCTCGCTCTGCCCCATCACGGGCCAGCCGGACTTTGCGACCCTCTACATCAGCTACATCCCCGACAAGAAGATGGTGGAAAGCAAGAGCCTGAAGCTTTACCTCTTCAGCTTCCGCAACCACGGGGCCTTCCACGAGGACTGCGTGAACATCATCCTCGAGGATCTGGTGAAGCTGCTCGCGCCGCGTTACCTGGAGGTGTGGGGAAAGTTCCTGCCGCGCGGCGGGCTTTCCATCGACCCCTACGCGAACTACGGGCGGCCCTCGACGCGCTGGGAGGAGTTCGCGCGCCAACGCCTCCTGATGCACGACCTGAACCCCGAGCGCGTGGACAACCGCTGAGATGGAAGCGACCCTCGTCATCTTCTCCGGCGGGCAGGACAGCACCACCTGCCTGCTCCAGGCCATCGCCGAGCGCGGCGCCGAAAACATCCACACCGTCACCTTCGCCTACGGACAGCGACACAAACTTGAGGTGGAGCTCGCCGAGGGCCTCGCCAAGGAGCTCGGCGTGGCCTCGCACAAGACCATCGCGGTCGATTGGTACAAGGACATCACCCACAACGCGCTGATGGACACCGTCACGCCCATCGGCAGGACGGCGGGCGCAACCTGCCCCAACACCTTCGTGGACGGGCGCAACGCCCTCTTCCTCCTCACCGCCGCCATCTACGCCAAGGGCCTGGGCATCCATGACCTCACCATCGGCGTGAGCGAGGCGGACTACAGCGGCTACCCGGACTGCCGCGAGGCCTTCGTCAAGTCGATGGAGCAGACCCTCCGCCTGGCGATGGACTGGCCCTTCCGCGTCCTCGCGCCGCTCCAGCACCTGACCAAGGCGCAGGAATGGGCGCTCGCCGACCGTCTCGGGCGCCTCGACTTCGTCCGCACGCGGACGCTCACCTGCTACGAGGGCATCCCCGGCGACGGCTGCGGCACCTGCCCGGCCTGCAAACTCCGCGCCGCGGGGCTGGCCGAATACCTGGGAAGCCGGGGCCGCGCATGAGGGCCTCGGGACGGCTTCTCCGGGCGCTCTGCCTCTGCGCCGCGGCGCTGGCCCTCGGCGCGCGGGCGCAGGCGGAGGCCGACCTGACCTTCCGGCGGGCCCAGCCCTCCATCAACACGCTCGACCCCGCGCACGGCTCCGACACCTCGGTGAACGGCGCGATGTCGCTGCTCTTCCAGCCGCTCTTGGAATACGACTACGCGGCGCGGCCCTACCGCCTCATCCCCGGCGCGGCGGCGGCGATGCCCGAGGCAAGCCCGGACGGGCGCGTCTACGTCTTCAAACTGCGCGAGGCCTACTACGTGGACGACCCCTGCTTCGGCGGCAAGCGGCGGCGCGTCAAGGCGCAGGACTTCGTCTACGGCTGGAAGCGCCTGGCCGACCGCAACGTGGGCGGCTCGGGCGAGTGGCTGGTGAAGAACATCAAGGGGATGGACGCCTTCGCCGAGGCCTCCGCCGCGCAAAGCCCCATGGACTACGCCATGGAGGTGGAAGGCCTGCGGGCGTTGGACGACGCGACCCTGCGCGTGGAGCTCACGCGCCCCAGCAACCAATTCCTCTGGTTCCTGACGATGTGCTACATGGCCCCCGTGCCGCACGAGGCCGTGGACTATTACGGCCAGCGGGGCCTCTCCGACCACCCCGTCGGCGCGGGCCCCTACAAACTGCGCAAGTGGTGGCGCGGCTACGAGATGGTCTTCGACCGCAACCCCGAGTGGCACGGCTGGGCCGGGCTCGACCCGGAGGCCAAGGAGGTCCCCTTCGAGACCATCCGCTACCTCATCGTCAAAGACGCCTCCACGCAATGGCTCATGCTCCTCACCGGCCAGCTCGACTTCCTGGAGCAGATCGACCGCAACAACATGGACATCGCCATCGACCCGGACATGGGCCTCTCCCCCGAGCTCCAGGCCCGCGGCATCCGCCTCTTCACCTCCCCCACCCTCAAGGTCTACTACCTGGGCATCAACATGGACGACCCCGTCCTGGGCCCCAACAAAAAACTCCGCCAAGCCCTCAACGCCGCCTTCGACACCGCCAAATGGGAAGCCTACTACCGCGGGCGCGTCAAGGCCCTCGACACCGTCGCCCCCGGCCACCTGCGCGACGCCCGACAAGACCCCTTCCCCTACGCCTTCGACCCGGCCAAGGCCCGGCGCCTCCTGGCCGAGGCCGGCTATCCCGGCGGCCTCGACCCCAAGACCGGCAAGCCCCTCACCCTCACCGTCGAGATCGGCAACGCCACCCAGGACACCACCGAATCGATGGAGCTCCTGGCCTCCTTCCTCGCGGCCATCGGCGTCAAGCTCGAGATCTCCGTCAACACCTGGCAGGCCATGCTCGAGAAAATCCGCCTCCGCCGCGCCCAGCTCTTCCTCATGGGATGGGTGGGGGATTACCCCGACCTCGAGACCTTCATGCAGCTCTTCATCTCGCGCAACCAATCCCCCGGCCCCAACCGCTCCAACTACGTCAACGCCGAGGTCGACCGCCTCTACGACGAGGCCGTCGCCTCGCGCGACCCCGCCGTCATCTCCCGCTGCTGGGCGCGCGTGCAGGACATCGTCCTCGAGGACTGCCCCTGGGTGCTGCTCCACTACGCGCTCGACTTCTCCCTCGTCAACGCGCGCGTCCTCAACTACCTCCCCCACAACTTCCCCTACGGCATGGAAAAGCACTACCGCGTCCGCAAAGACTGACCGCCGGATGTGCTACAATAACCCACGATTTTGAGGAAACCGCCATCATGACCCTTCAGGAATTGCAACAGGAGCACGCCGCCTCGCTCGGCGCCGTCGCCGCCGCCCAAGACGCCGCCGCCCTCGACGCCCTGCGCGTGAAATACCTCGGCCGCAACGGCCTCATCCCCGGCCTCGTCAAACAGATGAAGGACGTCCCCCCCGCCGACCGCCCCGCCTTCGGCAAGGAGCTCGGCGCCTGGCGCGCCGCCTTCGAGCAGGCCCTCGCCGAGAAGACGACCGCCGCCCAGGCCGCCCAGGCCCCCGCCGCCGCCTTCGACGTGACGCTCCCCGGGCGCTGGCGCGCGGAAGGCGTCATCCACCCCGTCAGCCGCGTCATCGAGGAAGCCTCGGACATCTTCCACCGCCTGGGCTTCACCGTCGCCGACGGCCCCGACATCGAGACGAAGTTCAACAACTTCACCGCCCTCAACACCGCCCCCCACCACCCCTCGATGGATCCCAGCGACACCTTCTGGTTCGACGCCGAGCTCCTCCTGCGCACCCAGACCAGCGCCGTCCAGACCCGCACCATGCTCGCCACCCCCCCGCCCGTGCGCATCGTCTGCCCCGGCCGCTGCTACCGCCGCGACACCATGGACGCCACCCACTCGGCCAACTTCCACCAGATCGAAGGCCTCTACGTCGACACCAAGCCCGTCTCCCTGGCCGACCTCAAGAGCATCCTGGCCTACTTCGCCCGCGAGATGATGGGCCCCGGCGTCGGCGTCCGCTTCCGCCCCCACTTCTTCCCCTTCACCGAGCCCAGCGTGGAGGTCGACTTCACCTGCCACGTCTGCAAGGGCAAAGGCTGCCGCGTCTGCAAAAACTCCGGCTGGATCGAGATCGCCGGTGCCGGCATGGTCGACCCCCGCGTCTACGAGCACGTCGGCTACGACCCCGACCAGGTCTACGGCTACGCCTTCGGCATGGGCATCGAGCGCATCGCCATGATCAAATACGGCATCCCCGACATCCGCTTCCTCTACGAGAACGACATCCGCTTCCTCTCCCAGCTCCGCTAAGGAGGCCCCATGGACATCCAAGACATCCTCGCGCGCCGCAGCGTCCGCAAGTTCACCGCCGCGCCCGTCGCCCCAGACGCCGTCGAGGCCGCCCTCCAAGCCGCCATGGCCGCCCCCAGCGCCATGCACTGCGACCCCTGGCGCTGGCTCGTCCTCACCAAGCGCGCCGACCTCGACGCCCTGGCCGACTGCCTCCCCTACGGCCAAATGCTCCGCCACGCCCCCCTGGGCTTCATCGCCTGCGGCGACCTGACGGCGGCCAACCGCGGCCAGCTCTCCTACCTCCTCCAAGACGTCTCGGCCTCCATCGAAAACCTCCTCCTGGGCCTCCACGCCCAAGGCCTCGGCGCCGTCTGGCTGGGCATCCACCCCAACGCCGAGCGCGTCGCCGCCGTCAGCTCCCGCTTCGGCCTCCCCCCCACCCTCATCCCCGTCTCCGCCGTCGCCGCCGGCCACCCCGCCGAACGCCCCGAGCCGCGCACCCGCTTCGACGCCGCGAAAGTGCGTCGCCTCTGATGGAGCCCTGGGTCACCGCCCTCCTCGCGTGGTACCGCTCGCGCGAGCGCCCCATGCCCTGGCGCGGACACCCCGACCCCTACGCCGTCTGGGTCAGCGAAATCATGCTCCAGCAGACCCAGGTCGAGACCGTCCGCCCCTACTTCGCCCGCTTCCTCGACGCCTTCCCCGACATCCCCTCCCTCGCCGCCGCCGCGGACGAGCCGCTCCTCAAGGCCTGGGAGGGCCTGGGCTACTACACCCGCGCCCGCAACCTCCGCAAGGCCGCGCAAGTCCTCCTCGCCAAGCACGGCGGCCGCCTCCCCCGCGACGCCGACGCGCTCCGCGCCCTCCCCGGCATCGGCGACTACACCGCCGCGGCCATCGCCTCCATCTGCTTCGGCCAACCCCTCCCCGTGGTCGACGGCAACGTCGCGCGCGTCTTCGCCCGCCGCAACCTCCTGGGCGGCGACTTCCGCAAGCCCGCCCCCCGCCGCGCCCTCGCCGCCTGGCTCGCCCCCCACATCGCCGCGAGCGGCGACCCCGCCGCCTTCAACCAGGCCATGATGGACCTCGGCGCGCAGGTCTGCACGCCACGCGCCCCCCGCTGCGACGCCTGCCCCCTCCGCCCCACCTGCCAAGCCGCCGAGCGGGGCCGCCAGGCGGACTTCCCCGAACCGCCCCCCGCCAAGGCACTGCCCGAGCGCGCCGCCAAGGCCCTCCTCCTCCGCGACGCCCGCAACCGCCTGCTCCTGGCCAGACACCCCGGCGAGCGCCTCCTCGCGGGCTTCTGGGAGCTCCCCGACCCCGCCACCCTCCCCTTCCGCGTGCGCTCCCGCCGCGTGGGCGCCTACCGCCAAGCCTTCACCCACTTCCGCCTCACCCTCGAAATCCGCGCCGCCAAGCCCCTGCCCGACAGCCCCGACCTCCCCGACGGCCTCCGCTGGGCCGACGACCCCGCCGCGCTCCCCCTCACCACCGCCACCCGCAAGATCCTCGCCGCCCACGCCGCGACCAAGCGCCCTAGGTAGGGTTCCCCGAGAGCCCTATATAGGGTTCTTTGGAAGCCCTCTATAGGGCTCTCGGTCGGGCACCCCTGCGTTCAACGGCACACACTCCCGCGGCGGGAAAAAAAATGTCTGCGCGGCGGGCCAAAGCATGCTATCCTAAGAGGCATGAAAACGACACTTCTTGCCACGATGCTGGTGACGGCGGCGACCGCTTGGTGCGCGAAGCCCTTCGTCATCCCCGAGCTCCGGGAATGGAGCGACAACGCCGACACCGGGGCCTTCTCCCTCACCGAGGGCACCCGCGTCGTCATCCCCGAGGACGCCTGCGACGCCCTCGCCCGTTACGCCCAGACCTTCGCCGACGACATCAAGCGCCCGCTGGTGCGCGAGACCTCCGGCTTCTGGCGCACGCTCACCTTCACCGCCAAGAGCGCCGAGCCCGGCGACATTGTCCTGCGCGTCGTCCCCGACGACAAGGCCAACCCGGAAGCCTACACCCTCACCGCCGGCCAATCCGGCATCCTCATCGAGGCCCCCACCCCCCTCGGCGCCTTCTGGGGCACCCGGACCATCCTCCAAGTCTTCGCCGACCAGGGCGACACCTTCCCCGGCGGCGTGGCCAAGGATTGGCCCGAATACGCCAAGCGCGGCTTTATGTTCGACTGCGGCCGCAAGCCCTTCGCCCTGGAGACCCTCCGCCAGCTGGCCAAGATCTGCGCGTACTACAAGCTGAACGAGCTGCACCTTCACCTCTCCGACAACTACATCTGGCTCCACCGCTACGGCGAATGGTTCCCGCAGGAGGTGAAGACCGCCGCCGACATCCTCAAGGTCGAGCCCTCCGCCGGCGGCTTCCGCCTGGAGAACGGCAAATACCCCGAGCTCACCTCCAAGGACATCTTCTACACCAAGGAGCAGTTCAAGGCCCTCACCGCCGAGGCCGCCGCCCAGGGCGTCACCATCGTCCCCGAGCTCGACGTCCCCGGCCACGCCCTCCAGATGGTGCGCGTCCGCCCCGACCTGATGTACAAAGGCTCCGTCGGCGGCAAGCATGACATGGAGCGCGCCGCGATGCTCGACCTCTCCAACCCCGAGACCCTCCCCTTCGTCGCCTCCATCTTCGATGAGTACATCGACGAAGGCGTCTTCTCCGGCCAGGTCGTCCACACCGGCACGGACGAGTATTACGGCGACAACGAAAGCTATCGCAAGTTCGTCGACGCCTTCTGCAAGCACATCCGCTCCAAGGGCAAGACCCCGCGCCTGTGGGGCTCCTTCAGCCACAAGCGCGGCAAGACCCCCGTGGAGTCCACCGGCGTGCAGATGAACATCTGGAGCATGGGCTGGCAGAATCCCGTCGAGGCCACCAAGGCCGGCTTTGAGATCATGAACACCCTCGACATCTGGATGTACATCGTCCCCAGCGGCAACGGCTCCGTCGGCGGCTACGGCGACGACCTCAACACCCAATGGGTCTACGACAACTGGACTCCCGTCACCTTCCCCAAGACCAAGCCCGAGGATCTCGACCGCTCCAAGGTGCTCGGCGGCTCCTGGGCCATGTGGAACGACAACGCCTTCCTCACCGACCCCGGCCTCTGCGCCGAGGATCTGATGCCGCGCATCCAGAAAAACTGCGCCACCGTCGCCCAGAAGACCTGGGCCACGGCCAACACCCGCGGTTACAAGGCCTTCCTCGCCCAAGTCCAATCCCAAGCCAAGGCCCTCGACGCCGAGGAGCCCCAGCCTTGGGAAATGGCCTTCACCGTCACCGTCCCCGAAGGCGAGGACAAGCCCCTCCTGCTCGCCACCGGCCCCGAGACCGACCTCTATGCCGTCTCCCCCGTCAACGGCAACGTCGGCTTCCGCCGCGAGGGCGCGCAGTACACCTTCGACTGCACGCTCCCCAAGGGCAAACCCGTCCGGCTCACCTTCCACTCCGAAAAGCACAAGACCTGGCTCACCGTCGACGGCAAGCGGGTCGAGGGCAACCCCGTGCGCCAGCACTACCCCAAGACCTGCAAGTTCTTCACCCTCGCCAAGCCCGCCACCCGCCTGGCCGACTGACGCGCCCCCCGCGCGCCAAAGGCCCCGGGCTCGCCGCCCGGGGCTTTTTCGTGGCACGCCCCAAGTGGCACACCGTGCCACACGGTGGCAGGGCCGGCGCCGAAAACGCCCCGCTTGGGGCGGCGGCGGGCTTTGGCACGCCAGTTGCAAAGGCAGGCAGAAGGAGATTTCAACCATGGACATGAACCAAATGACGGAACGTCTGCGCGAGGCCCTGACCTCGGCGCAACAGGAGGGCATCCGCCGCCAACAGCAGACGGTGGAGCCCGAACACGTGCTCTGGGCGCTGCTGACCCAGGAGAAAGGGCTGGCCGCAAGCCTGCTTGAGAAATGCGGCGTCTCCGTGGAGATGGCCCGCGCCCGCGTGGCCGAGGCGATGGACCGCCTGCCGCGCGTCACCGGCGCGATGGAGGCCAACAAGGTCTACGTCTCCCCCGCCCTGCAGGAAACGCTGGTGGAGGCCTTCGACCGCGCCAAGAAGATGGGCGACGCCTACGTCTCCATCGAGCACGTCCTCCTGGCGATGGCCCGGCGCATGAAACTGCTGCGCGACCTGGGGCTGGGCGAGGACAACCTCCTGTCCGCCCTCAAGGAAGTCCGCGGCAACCAGCGCATCACCAGCGAAAACCCCGAGGAAAGCTACGAGGCGCTCAAGAAATACGGCACGGATCTCGTCGAACTCGCCCGCAAAGGCAAGCTCGACCCCGTCATCGGCCGCGACACCGAGATCCGCGACGTCATCCGCATCCTCTCGCGCAAGACCAAGAACAACCCCGTGCTCATCGGCGAGCCCGGCGTCGGCAAGACCGCCATCGTCGAAGGCCTCGCCCAGCGCATCGTCCGCGGCGACGTCCCCGAAGGCCTCAAGAACCGCACCATCTTCGCCCTCGACCTGACCGCCCTCATGGCCGGCGCCAAATACCGCGGCGACTTCGAGGAGCGCCTCAAGGCCGTCCTCAAGGAAATCAAGGCCAGCGAGGGGCGCATCATCCTCTTCATCGACGAGATCCACACCATCGTCGGCGCCGGCAAAACCGAGGGCTCCAGCGACGCGGGCAACATGCTCAAACCCATGCTCGCGCGCGGCGAGCTCCACTGCATCGGCGCCACCACCCTCGCCGAGCACCGCCTCTACATGGAAAAGGACAAAGCCCTCGAGCGCCGCTTCCAGCCCGTCATGGTCGCCCCGCCCACCGTCGAGGACACCATCAGCATCCTCCGCGGCCTCAAGGAGCGCTTCGAGGCCCACCACAACGTCCGAATCCAAGACGCCGCCCTCGTCAACGCCGCCGTCCTCTCCGACCGCTACGTCCAAGACCGCTTCCTCCCCGACAAGGCCATCGACCTCCTCGACGAGGCCTGCGCCGCCATCCGCACCGAGATGGACTCCATGCCCGCCGAGCTCGACGCGCTCAGCCGCAAGGTCATGCGCTTGGAGATCGAGGAGGCCGCCCTCGCCAAGGAAAAGGACGACGCCTCCAAGAAACGCCTCGAGGAACTGCGCCGGGAACTCGCCGACGAAAAGGCCAAGGCCGACGCCCTCAAGGCCAAATGGCAGGAGGAAAAGAAGGCCCACGAGGCCAGCAAAGACCTCCGCGCCCAACTCGACGCCGCCCGCCACGCGCTCGAGCTGGCCCAGCGCCAGTTCGACTACGCCAAAGCCGGCGAACTCCAATACAAAACCATCCCCGAGCTCGAGAAAAAACTCGCCGCCGCCGCCAAGGACGTCGACGACGCCATGCTCCGCGAGGTCGTCGGCCCCGAGGAAATCGCCGAGGCCGTCAGCCGCTGGTCGGGCATCCCCGTCACCAAACTCCTCGAGGGCGAGCGCGAGAAACTCCTGCGCCTGGGAGACGCCATCAAGGCCAAGGTCATCGGCCAGGACGAGGCCGTCGACGCCGTCGCCGACGCCGTCCTCCGCGCCCGCGCCGGCATCCGCAACCGCCAGAAGCCCATCGGCGCCTTCCTCTTCCTGGGCCCCACCGGCGTGGGCAAGACCGAGCTCGCGCGCGTCCTCGCCGAGCAGCTCTTCGACAGCCGCGACGCCATGACGCGCATCGACATGTCCGAGTACATGGAGCGCCACAGCGTCAGCCGCCTCGTCGGCGCGCCTCCCGGATACGTCGGCTATGAGGAAGGCGGCCAGCTCACCGAGGCCGTCCGCCGCAAACCCTACAGCGTCGTCCTCCTCGACGAGATCGAGAAGGCCCACCCAGACGTCTTCAAGCTCTTCCTCCAGGTCTTCGACGACGGCCGCCTCACCGACAACAAAGGCACCACCGTCTCCTTCAAGAACACCCTCATCATCATGACCTCCAACCTCGGCTCCGACCTCATCGCCGGCGCCGAGAAAGAGGGCAACGCCTCGCGCGTCCAAGAGCTGGTCTCCAACCTGCTGAAGAGCAAGTTCCCCCCCGAGTTCCTCAACCGCATCGACGAGACGCTCATCTTCAAGCCCCTCTCCAAGGAGAGCCTCACCAAGATCGTCGACCTCCAGCTCCAGGAACTCGCCGCCCGCCTCGCCGAACAGGAGCTCACCCTCCGCGTCTCCGACAAGACCAAGCAGGCCATCATCGACCAGGGCTACGACCCAGACTTCGGCGCGCGCCCCCTCAAGCGCACCATCCAGCGCCTCCTCGAGACGCCCATCGCCCGCGACATCATCGCCGGCAAATACCCGCCAGGCTCCGTCGTCGAAGCCTAACCCTTTGTCTCCGTATCAGACACAACCCACCCCGCGAGGGCATCGTCCCGCGGGGTTTTTGCTATACTTCAGGCGCCATGAAGAACGAACCCCAGAAGGCCCTCTACATCCCCCACGCCCGCCTCCTCGACCCCGCGAACGGCCGCGACGAGCAGGGCGCGCTCTTTGTCGACGCGGAGGGCCGCCTCGCCCCCGTCCCCGCCAAGCTCCCCCCCGCCGCCCGCCTCACGGTCATCGACCGCCCCGGCCTCGTCGTCACCCCGGGCCTCTGCGACGTCCACGTCCACTTCCGCGACCCCGGCGCCACCGACGCCGAGGACCTCCTCTCCGGCGCCGCGGCCGCCGCCAACGGCGGTTTCACCCGCGTCGTCACCATGCCCAACACCAACCCGCCCACCGACACCCCCGACCTCGTCCGCCGCGCCCGCGCCGCCCAGACCCCCGTCTCCATCTTCCCCAGCGCCTGCGCCACCCTCGGCCGCGCCGGCAAGGTCTGCGCCCCCCTCGAGGCCCTCGAGGAGGCCGGCGCCGTCGCCTTCTCCGACGACGGCGCCATGGTCGCCGACCCGGAGGTCATGCGCGTGGTCATGCTCCGCGCCAAGAAGCTCGGCCGCCCCGTCATGGATCACGCCGTCCTCCCCCGCCTCCAAGACGGCGGCGTCGTGCGCGACTGCCCCGCCGCCCGCGCCCTCGGCCTGCCCCTCTTCCCCCCCGAGGCCGAGGTCGAGGCCGTCCGCGCCGACATCGCCCTCTGCCGCGCCACCGGCTGCGCCCTCCACCTCCAACACCTCTCCTGCGCCGAAAGCGTCGACCTCGTGCGCCAGGCCCGCGCCGAGGGCCTCCCCGTCACCGCCGAGGCCACCCCCCACCACCTCGCCCTCGCCGCCGAGGACATCCCCGGCAACGACGGCAACTGGCGCATGAACCCGCCCCTCGGCACCCGCGCCGACGTCCAGGCCCTCCGCCAAGGCGTCCTCGAAGGCACCCTCACGGTTTTCGCCACCGACCACGCCCCCCACGCCCCCGCCACCAAGAACAAAGGCTTCCAGGCCGCCCCCTTCGGCATCATCGGCCTGGAGACCGCCGTCGCCGTCACGTGGGACGTCATGGTGCGCCAATGCGGCATGGCCCCCCTCGCCTGGGCCGCCGCCTGGGTCACCGCCCCCAACGCCCTCATCGGCCTGCCACCCCCCACCCTCGCCCCCGGCGCCCCCGCCGAGCTTGCCATCCTCGCGCCCGACGACGAATGGGTCGTCGACCCCGCCCGCTCCGCCAGCAAGTCCGCCAACACCCCGTGGGCCGGGCAGACCCTCCACGGCCGGGCCATCGCCACCTACCGCCGCGGCCGCCTCCGCGCCCCTGCCCTTTGAGCCGACCGGGCGACGAAAAAAAGAAAGGGCCGGGGCGCCGCCCCGGCCCTTTGCCTTTATTCCCAATGGCCCGGCACCCAGGTGCGCGTCAGTTCCTCGCCGTCCAACCCGCGCGTCACCTTCCAATGGCCCTCCACCCACGTGCGCGGCGAACCGTCCGCGCGCGGCACGAAGGCCGGCAAAATCCCCGGCTCGCGCGCCGTCTGGGCCTTTTCCGCGTCCTCTCCCGCCTCCTCCCGCGCCGTCTTCGCCTCGATCACCTCCTGCGCGGGCGGCTGCACGACGATGGTCGTCTGACGCTCCACCACCGGCACGGGCGGCGGGAAGATCGGCCAGGACGTGCCGATGAAGCCGCGCCGCCCCACGCGCGTCCCCACGCTGAGGCTGCCGCCCCACGGCCCCACGTTCACCCCCCAGCCCCAACCCGGCGGCCGCACCCGATGGGGGAAGACCGCCGGCGGCGGGGGCGGCGGGCGGTGGGGGCGCCTCGGCGGCGGGCGCCGCCCGGGCCCCGCAGTGGCCATCCCCGCGGCCATGGCCGCCAACACCATGAGCAAACCTTTCATCGTCGCCTCCTTGTCTTGGCAATAGTTTAGCATACTTGGGCGCGCCCGCCGCGGGGGCGCGGGGTTTGGCGGGAGCGCGCGGATTTTGGTATACTGGCGGGCATGGATAAGCGTGGCAAACGGAAAGAAGGCTGGATTTATGGCCGGCGCCCGGTGTTGGAGACGCTCCGGGCGGGGCGCCGGGAGTTCCACGAGCTGATCGTGCCGTCGGGGCCGGCGACGGAGGAGACCGAGGAGATGCTCGCCATCGCCCGGGCGCGGCGGATCCCGGTGCGGGCGGCCCAGCGCGGCGAGTGCGACCGGATTTTGGGCCAGCTGAACCATCAGTGCTGCGCGGTGCGCGTGGGCGGGTATCCTTACGTGGGGGTGGAGGAAATCTATGAGGCCGCGGAGGCCGACCCCGAGGCCATCGTGCTGATTTTGGACCATTTGGAGGATCCGCAGAACGTGGGCTCGCTGTTGCGCACGGCGGAGGCGTGCGGGGTGTGCGGGGTGATCATCCCGGAAGACCGCGGGGTGTTGGTGACGCCGGCGGTGGTGCGGGCCTCGGCGGGGGCGGCCGAGCATCTGCGGATCGCGCACGTGGTGAACCTGGCCCAGGCGATGAAGGGCCTGCAGGAGCGCAACGTGTGGCTGACGGGGCTGGATTTGACCGAGGAGGCGAAGCCTTACACGGAGATCGACTTCCGCGGGCGTTGCGGCATCGTGGTGGGGAACGAGGGGGAGGGCTTGGGGCACCTCGTCGGGAAGACGTGCGATTTCATCGGCCTGATCCCCATGGCGGGGCAGGTGGCCTCGCTGAACGCGGCGGTGGCGGGCGCGGTGGCCCTCTTCGAGGCCGTGCGGCAGAAGGGCGCGAAACGATAAGGAGCGGACGATGAGCCTGCGGCAGTTGCATTTGTTGGTGGTGAACGGCATCACGTTCATCCGGGTGCCCTTCATCCTGGCCTTCCTCGTGCTGGCGCTGATCCATGGCTGGGAGGTGCAGCGCTTCATCCTGAAGGACGAGGTGACGACGCACCCGGGCTACACGCTGGCCTGGGTGGCGCTGGTGTGCCTGGCCCTCTCGGCGCTGACCGACCTCTTCGACGGGGCGCTCGCGCGGAAGTGGAAGGTGGTGACCAAGTTCGGCGCGATGTGCGACCCCTTGATGGACAAAATCTTCTACCTGGTCGTCTTCCCCACCCTGCTCTGGCTCCTGCCCATCGGCAAACAGCCCGAGCGCTGGCACGCGCTCTTCATGGTGGTGCTGACGGTGCTCTATTTGCTGCGCGACCAGTGGGTGACCTTCCTGCGCTCGGTCGGCACGCTCTACGGGGCCAACTGCGCCGCCACGATGTTGGGCAAGGTGCGCACGGCGATGACCTTCCCGCTTTGCGCCTTCATCTACTTCTATATCATGATTTACGAGTACCCGCCCGAGACCATGACGTGGTTCCGCTGGCTGATCTACGCCGGCGAGGCCTTCGCCATCTTCCTGAACTTCTGGTCGCTCTACGTCTACACCCGCAACTACCTGCCCTACATCAAGCGCAGCATCTCCGAGAAATGACCCGCGCCCTGGCCGACAGCCTCATCCTCCTCGCCGCCTACCTGGCGGCCTTCCTGTTGCGTTTCGACTTCGGGACGCCGACGTGGGGGTGGGGCCCGGTGCTCTGCGGCTTCCTCCCGGCCTTCGCGCTGGGCTGGGCGGGGCTCCTCCTCTTCCGCTGCCACCGGCTGAGCCCACGGACGATTTCCCTGCGCAACCTGCCGCGCTTCGCCGGCGCGGTTGGCTTCACCGTGGCCTGCCAGCTGCTCCTGCGCTACGCCATCCTGCCGGGCGACGCCTTCATCGTGGCCCGCCCGCCCGCGAGCGTCGCCATCATGGCCGGCGTGCTCGCCCTGGCCGGGCTCCTGGCCGCGCGCTACGTGCGGCGCCTCCAACTGCGCCCCATCGAGGTGGCCGACCTGCTGGGGCGCGGCGAGAGCGAGGTGGGCACGCAGGCCGTGCGCGAAGGCTTCCGCGGCAAGGTCGTCCTCGTCACCGGCGCGGGCGGCTCCATCGGCGGCGAGCTGGCGCGCCAAGTCTGGGCCGCCAAACCCAAACGCCTCGTCCTCGTGGAGCTCTCCGAGGCCGCACTCTACCAAATCCACACCCCCCTCGCCGACGGCGAAAGCGAGGACGGGCGCCTCGTGCCCGTGGTGGCCGACTGCGGCGACCGCGCCCTCATGCGCGAGTTGCTGGCGCGCGAGCGCCCCGACTTCCTCCTCCACGCGGCGGCCTACAAGCACGTGCCCATGATGGAGCGCAACCCCGTCGAGGCCCTGCGCAACAACGCCCTGGCCACCCGCACCCTGGCCGAGGAGGCGCGCGCCGCCGGCGTCGGCACCTTCGTGCTCATCTCCACGGACAAGGCCATCCACCCCGTCTCGGCGCTCGGCCTCTCCAAACGCCTGGCGGAAATCTTCGTGCGGGACTTGGCGGCCGAGGGCGGCACGCGCTTCTGCGCCGTGCGCTTCGGCAACGTGCTCGGCTCCTCGGGCTCGGTGGTGCCGCGCTTCCGCGAGCAAATCGCCAAGGGCGGGCCCGTGACGGTCACCGACCCGCGCATGGAGCGCTACTTCATGACCATCGCCGAGGCCAGCGGGCTGGTGCTCCAGGCCGCGACCTTCGCCAAGGGCGGCGAAATCTTCGTCCTGGACATGGGCAAGCCCATGACCATCCTCTCCCTGGCCGAGACGATGATCCGCCTCTCGGGCCTGCGCCCGGGCAAGGACATCCCCATCGTCTTCACCGGCGCGCGCCCCGGCGAGAAGCTCATCGAGGAGCTCGGCGTCTCCGCCGCCCAGGCCGAGCGCACCGGCCACGCGCGCATCTTCGTGGGCCGCATCCCCCAGCTCCCCCACCCCGAGGCGGAGGCCCTCCTGCGGCGGTGCGCGGCCCTCTCGCAACGCGGCCTGGCGCTCGACACGCAGACCCTTTTGACCCTTCTCCCAGAAGAAAGACAGGAAGCATGAAGCACTACAAAATCGCCGTCGTCCCAGGTGACGGCACCGGCCCCGAGGTCATCGCCGAGGGCATGAAGGTCCTCAACGCCGCCGAGCGCAAGTTCGGCTTCAAGCTGGAGGCGACCCCCTACGACGTGGGCGCGGGGCGCTACCTCGCCACCGGCGAGATCCTCCCCGACAGCGTGCTCGAGGAGTTCCGCGGCCACGACGCGATGTTCCTGGGCGCCATCGGCGACCCGCGCGTCACGCCCGGCATCCTTGAAAAGGGTATCCTCCTGCGGATGCGCTTCGAGCTCGACCAATACATCAACCTGCGCCCCATCCGCCTCTACCCCGGCGTCGAGACCCCGCTCAAGGGCAAGGGCCCCGCGGACATCGACTACTGCGTCGTGCGCGAGAACTCCGGCGGCCTCTACACCGGCATGGGCGGCATCTCCCGCCCCGACAGCACCGACGCCGTCGCCACCCAGGTGATGGCCTACACCTACGAACAGGTCGAGCGCTGCTGCCGCTACGCCTTCGAATACGCCCGCAAATACGGCAAGAAGGCCCGCGGCGTGGGCGAGAAGAACACCCTCGCGCTGGTGGGCAAATCCAACGTCCTCACCTACATGTACCAGCTCTGGAACCGCGTCTTCGCCGAGGTCGGCGCCGACTACCCCGACGTCGAGCGGCAATACTTCCACGTCGACGCCACCACCCTCTACATGGTCGCCTCCCCCGAGATGTTCGACGTCATCGTCACCGAAAACATGTTCGGCGACATCATCACCGACCTCGCGGCCATCACCCAGGGCGGCCTCGGCGTCAGCTCCGGCGGCAACATCAACCCCAACGGCGTCTCCATGTTCGAGCCCATCGGCGGCACCGCCCCCATGTGGACCGGCAAGCACGCCATCAACCCCATCGCCGCCATCGGCGCCGGCGCCATGATGCTCGAGCACCTGGGCGAGGCCGAGGCCGCGAACGCCATCACCCGCGCCATCGCCTCCGTCACCCCCAGGATGAAGAGCCAGCTCGCCAACGAGATGGGCTTCACCACCGAGCAAGTCGGCGACCTCATCGCCGACGCCGTCGCGGAATGACCGCCATGGAGACCCTCGCCGACGCCCTGGCGCGCACCCGCGCCCAAATCGAGGACGGCCTCCGCGCCCGCCTGGCCCCCGCCGCGGCGCCCACCCCCTTCGACCAAGCCCTCGCCCACGCCGTCATGGGCGGCGGCAAGCGCGTCCGCCCCAGCCTCACGCTCCTCTGCGCCGAGGCCTGCGGCGGCGAGGCCGGCCCCGGCTCCGACGCCCACCGCGCCGCCCTCGCCGTCGAGCTCCTCCACTGCTACACCCTCGTCCACGACGACCTCCCCGCGATGGACGACGACGCCGAGCGCCGCGGCCAACCCTCCGTCTGGGCCAAGTTCGGCGAGGACACGGCCATCCTCGCCGGCGACCGCCTCCAGGCCATGGCCTTCGCCGGCCTGGCCGAATGCCGCCGCGCCGCCGCCCTGATCGGCCCCTTCGCCCACGCCGCCTGCGCCGTCGTCGACGGGCAGGTCGCCGACCTCGACACCGCCAAGCGCCCCCCCGAGACCTGGGACAAGGCCGCGCTCTATGGCATCTACGACCTCAAGACCGCCGCCCTCATCCGCCTGGCCTGCCGCCTCGGCGCCATCGCCGCCGACGCCCCCGAGCCCACCCAAACGGCCCTCGCCGCCTACGGGCGCGAGCTCGGCCTCGCCTTCCAGCTCGTCGACGACCTGCTCGACGCCGGCCAGGCCGACGCCGGCGAAGGCCTCAACGCCATCCGCATCCTGGGCGCGGACGAGGTGCGCCGCCTCGCGGGGCGCCACACCCAGGCCGCCCTCGAGGCCCTCGGCGCCCTCCCCGGCGGCGCGCCCACCCTCCGCGCCTTCGCGCAATCCCTCCTCACCCGCCTTGTCTGACCCCAAAACGCCCCGCCGCAACTTGACCGAAGGCGGGGAAAGTGGGATAATAAGGCAGTTTTATGATTACAAGCCCCATGGCTTGAGCACCGAAAGGAAGCAGTTTCATGGTCAAGACCGAGAAGAAACAGGTCCGTTTCGTCGACACCACCCTGCGCGACGCGCACCAGTCGCTGTGGGCGACGCGGATGCGCACCAAGGACATCCTGGGCATCTTGGAGGCGGTGGACGACGCCGGCTTCTACGCCATCGAGTGCTGGGGCGGCGCGACGTTCGACGTCTGCATGCGCTTCCTGCGCGAGGATCCCTGGGAACGTCTGCGCCAAATCAAGGCCGTCTGCAAGAAGACCCCCCTGCAGATGCTCCTGCGCGGGCAGAACTGCCTGGGCTACAAGCACTATCCCGACGACGTGCTGGAGCGCTGCGTGGCGAAGATGTGCGAGAACGGCATGGACATCTTCCGCTGCTTCGACGCGCTCAACGACGTGCGCAACCTCGAGGCCGCCATCAAGGCCGTCAAGAAATACGGCGGGCACGCGCAGGGCACCATCTGCTACACCGTCTCGCCGGTGCACACCGCCGCCAACTTCGTCAAGTTCGCCAAGGAGCAAGTCGACCTGGGCATCGACTCGCTGGCCATCAAGGACATGGCCGGCATCCTCACCCCGGCGGCCGCGCGCGAGCTCGTCGGCGCGCTGAAGAAGGCCCTGCCCGACCTGCCCATCGAGGTCCACTCGCACATGACCAGCGGCATGGCCCCGGCCATGTACATGGCCGCCGTCGAGGCCGGCGCGGGCGCCGTCGACTGCGCCGTCGCCACGCTCTCGGGCTTTTCCTCGCAGCCGGCCCACGGCACCATGAAGGCCATCTTCGAGGGCCTGGGCTACGACACCGGCATCAAGGTCGAGCGCATCACCGAGATCGACGAGTACTTCAAGAAGCTCAAGCCCCAGCGCGCCCTCCAGGCCAACGCCAACGCCGAGGTCGTGGACGTGCAGGTGCTCATCCACCACATCCCCGGCGGCATGATCTCCAACACCCGCAGCCAGCTGGCCCAGCAGGGCGCGCTCGACAAACTGCCCGAGGTGCTCGAGGAGCTCCCCCGCGTCCGCAAAGACATGGGCTACCCGCCGCTCGTCACCCCCACCTCGCAGATCATGGGCGTGCAGGCCGTGCTCAACGTCCTCTCCGGCAAGCGCTACGAGATGGTCTCCAACGAGACGCGCCAATACGTGGCCGGCTACTACGGCCGCTCCCCCGCGCCCGTCGACCCCAAGCTCGAGAAGAAGATCCTCGGCAAGGAAAAGAAAATCACCTGCCGCCCCGCCGACCTCCTCGAGCCCGGCCTGGCCAAGGCCGCCAAGGAGCTCGACCCCAAGCTGGTGCAGAGCGAGGAGGACATCCTCTCCTACTGCATGTTCCCGGCCGTGGCGCTGGACTACTTCCAGTGGCGCGCCAAGCCCGAGGGCGAGCGCGACCCCATCCCCGCCGACGGCGAGCTGACCGTGGCCAAGGCCGCCGAACAGGCCAAGCAGGCCAAGGAGGCCCCCAAACCCGCGCCCCTCTCCGCCGACGACGCCAAGTTCGCCGTCATCGGCAAGCAGTTCGTGGCCCTCTTCGGATCGCTCGGCGGCAACCTCAAGGTGGACGCCTCCGCCCTGGCCGCGGCCCCCGCCGAGACCGCCGAGGCAGCCGCGCCCGAGGCCGCCCCCGCCCCCGCCGCCGCGCCGAAGAAGACGCTCAACGCCACCCTCACCGGCACCTTCTACCGCGCCGACGCGCCCGGCAAGGCCAACCTGGTGGAGGAAGGCGCCGCCGTCAAGGCCGGCCAGCCGGTCTGCGTGCTCGAGGCCATGAAGCTCTTCAACCCCGTCAAGGCGGCGGAGGATTGCAAGATCGTCCGCTTCCTGGTCAAGCCCGGCGAGACCGTCCAAAAGGGCGCGCCGCTGGCCGAGATCGAGTAAGCCGCGCTGGGGGCCGTCCTCTCCGGGCGGCCCCTCACTTTGCCCACCGCCGAACAGGACGCGCCCATGTCACGGAAGAAGAAGGATAAAGCCCCCGCCCAAAACCAATACGGCAGGGAGTGGTTCGACCGCGACTACGACGCCAAGACGGTCTACCGCCGCCTGTGGGGGTACGCGCGGCGGTACAAGGGCATCATCCTCGCGGGTATGTTGCTGGGGATGCTCACCGGCGGCGCGTGGACACCCATCTTCATGATGGTCAAGCCGCTGGCCGAGCAGCTCATCCCCGCGGCCCCCGCCCCCGTCGAGCAGGCCGCCGAACCCACGGCGGCGCCCGCGCCCGCCCAGGCCGCCGCCCCCCTGGCCGAGCAGGGCGGGAAGGAGGCGCAGAAACTCACCTCGAGCCTGGGCAAATACAACGCCTTCCTCGAGCGCTTCGGCCTCTCGCTGACGGATTCCGAGGGCAACGCCAAGGCGCCCATCCTGGCCCTGGTGCTCATCCTCTTCTCCGGCGCGGTCGCCCTCAAGATGGTGACGCAATACCTGAACCAGTACTTCCTCACCAAGGCCGGCATGAAGGTGGTGCTGGATCTGCGCAACACCATGTTCGCCCACCTGCAGGAGCAGTCGCTCGCCTTCC
This sequence comes from uncultured Kiritimatiellota bacterium, assembly GCA_944389585.1. Classification (GTDB taxonomy): domain Bacteria; phylum Verrucomicrobiota; class Kiritimatiellia; order RFP12; family DVOR01; genus Spyradenecus. Next base: position 67,294 of record CALXMW010000005.1, on the reverse strand, counting down.
ACGGGCGCAGCGACGTGGGCAAGCTGATGAGCCGCGCGACGGGCGACCCGGCCATCGTGCAGACCATCATCTCCTCCACGATGAGCGACCTCTGCCGCGCGCCCTTCGAGGTGCTCTCGGCCGTCCTCTTCGTCTGCTTCTACGCCGTAAACAACGGGATGCTCTCGCTCTTCCTCATCACCGTCTTCGGCTACCCGCTCTGCATGGTGCCGGTGGTGCTCATCGGCCGCGCCATCCGCCGGTGGACCTCGCGGATGCTCGAGCAGAGCGCGGGGACGGGCTCGAACTTCCACGAGAACCTCACCTGCATCCGCGTGGTCAAGGCCTACAACACCGAGGCCAGCGAGATCGAGAAATACCGCGGCGTGACCCTGCGCCAGTACAAGATGGGGATGCGCGCCGTGCGCCTGAGCATCCTCGTCGGCCCCATGACCGAGCTCGTGGCGATGGTGCTGGCCGGCGGCTTCGTCGCCCTCTGCGCCGTGCAGGGCAAGAGCTTCGTCGACGTCATCCCCCTCCTGCCGCCCTTCATCATCCTCTACAAGCCCATGAAGCAGATCGGGCGCATCCAGATCGCCCTGGAGAACGGCCGCGCCGCGCTCCAGCGCATCTTCTCGCTCCTCGACGTCCACGAGGAGCTCGTCGAGAAGCCCGACGCCCTCCCCCTCACCGCCTTCAACGACGCCATCGTCTTCGACCACGTGGACTTCCGCTACAACGGCACCGAGGACCTCATCATCCGCGACGCGAACTTCACCATCCGCCGCGGCCAGATGTACGCCGTCGTCGGCTCCACCGGCAGCGGCAAAAGCACCCTCGCCAACCTCCTGGCGCGCTTCTACGACGTCACCTCCGGCCACGTCTGCCTCGACGGCCACGACGTGCGCGACTACAAGATCGCCGACCTGCGCAACGTCGTCGGCGCCGTCACCCAGGAATCCATCCTCTTCAACGACACCATCGCCGCGAACATCGCCTACGGCTCGCCCGGCGCCACGCGCGAGCAGATCGTCGAGGCCGCCAAGCTCGCCAACGCCCACGCCTTCATCATGGAGCACCCCGAGGGCTACGACCGCGTGGTCGGCGAAAAAGGCTTCGTCCTCAGCGGCGGCGAGCGCCAGCGCGTCGCCATCGCCCGCGCCATCCTGCGCAACCCGCCCATCCTCATCCTCGACGAGGCCACCAGCGCACTCGACACCGTCACCGAGCAGCAGGTGCAGGAAGCCATCAACGCCCTGATGAAGAACCGCACCATCTTCGCCATCGCCCACCGCCTCTCCACCATCCGCAAGGCCGACTGCATTCTCGTGCTCGACCACGGCGTCATCAAAGAGCGCGGCACCCATGAGGAACTCTACGCCTTGGGCGGACTCTACCGCCGCCTCTGCGACATCCAAGGCGAACAACAGGAGGCCTGACCATGCCCGCCCTTCGACGCGCACTCCTCGCACTCGTAGCCCTCCTCGCGCTCGGCCCCGCCCTCCGCGCGGAAGCCCCCGCCTGGCCCTGCCGCCCCGCCGAGGTCGCCCTCCCGCAAGGCTTCGACCCCACGCGCATCTACCTCGCCAGCCGCCCCTCCCTGCTCCCGGACGGCTCCCGTTTCCTCTTCGAATGGTGCGACGCCATCTGGATCGCCCCCGTCGCCGGCGGCACCGCCAAAGTCCTCCAGCACTCCACCGGCCGAGACACCTGGCCCGTCGTCTCGCGCGACGGCAAACGCTTCGCCTTCCAATCCAACCGCGCCGGCGGCTGGCACGTCTTCGTCGCCGACATCGACGAGGGCGCGGAGGCCCGGCAAATCGCCTTCAACTCCGAGGGCGAGCGCCCCTACATTTGGTCCGCGGACGATTCCGAGCTCCTCTGCTACGTCCTGCGTGACGACAACGGCTCGGTCTTCGACCAAGGCCGCCTCGCCTGGCTCCCCGTCGACGAGCGCGCCGCCGAGCGCCAGGTCTTCGACGCCATGGGCAGCGATCCCTCTCTCTCCCCGGACGGCCGCTATCTCCTCTTCGTCCAAGAAGGCGAGAACCTCTACCGCAAGGGCTTCACCGGGGAAAACGCCGCGCGCATCTGGTGCTACGACACCCAGATGCGCACCTTCGCCCTCGCCGTCAAACACCCCTCCGAGAGCCTCTCCCCCATCTGGTGCCCGGATGGCAAGGGATTCTACTACGTCTCCGGCCAGGACGGCACCCAGAACGTCTGGTGGCACGCCTTCCCCGGCACCGAGGAACGCCAGGTCACCTTCTTCGAGGGCGACAGCGTCATCGCCCCAACCCTCTCGGCAGACGGCCGCACCATGGTCTTCCGCCAAGGCCTCTGGTTCTGGCGCTTCGACCCCACCCGCCCCGGCGCCGCGCCCCAACGCATCGACCTCGTCCCCGAGGACACCGGCCTCTCCCGAACCCCCACCCGCCGCCGATTCTACACCAACCTCTGGAACAACGACGCCCCCGGCTCCCTCGATGCCACCGCGGACGGCCTCCAGTTCGCTTTCACCGCCGGCGGCGACGTCTATGTCATGGACACCATCCTCCGCGAGCCCCGCCTTGTCTACGGCGACTCCCGCACCCATGAGCGCGAGGCCGTCTTCTCCAGGGACGCCTCCCGCCTCTACATCCTCTCCGACCGCGGCGATGGCACCGCGCTCCTCCTTGCCCAGAAGACGCGCCCCGACCACTTCTGGTGGGAGAACGCCGCCTTCGACGTCCGCCCGCTCAAGCAGGACGCCGTCAACCGCTCCCTGCTCTCCGTCTCCCCGGACGGCTCGCGCCTTGCCTGGGTCGAGACCACCTGCCGCATCGTCATCGCCGACCTCGACGGCAACGTCATCCGCACCTTCCCACAGACCTCGCGCGTCAACTCCTACGACTGGGCCCCCGACGGCCGCTGGCTCGTCGCCGCCATGGAGGACGACTACACCAACAGCGACATCTGGATCCTCCCCATCGACGACCCGGACGCCAAACCCTACAACCTCTCCCGTTCCTTCACCTGGGACGGCACCCCAGCCTGGTCTCCCGACGGCCAGCTCATCGCCTGGAACGGCCAGCGCGTCGGCTCCGGCACCACGCTCTTCTACGTCTGGCTCAACCGCCACGATGAGGAGGCCCTCAAGGCCCAATCCTACCGCAAGGCCATCGAACACATGGGCCTCAGCCTCCAAGACCGCCCTGAGACCTCCGAGCTCCTCGGCGCGACCGCCCTCGACATCCCCGACCCCAACCGCCCCGACGCCGACGCCGGCGCACCCCGCCGCCAGGGCCCCAAGCCCGTCATCGTCGACTTCGACGACCTCCACGGCCGCGTCCACGCCCAGCCCATCGCCGCCATGGGCGCACCCACCTTCGCACCCGACTCCCGCCGCATCCTCTTCCCCGCCACCATCGGCGGCCGCGCCGGTACCTACGAGGTCACCATCCCGGACGCCCTCACCCCGCGTTTCCTCAACGCCCGCTGGGGCTTCCCCATCGGCTGGTTCGGAAAGCCCGGCGCCACCCCCGACCGCCTCATCATGATCACCAGCGACAACAACATCGGCACCTTCGACGAGCTCTACCCCTTCAACGTCTACCAGGAGCTCTCCCTCCCAGACTACCAGGAGCTCGCCTTCCTCTCCGCCTGGCGCGCCCTCCGCGACGAGTTTTACGACGCCAACCACCACGGCGCCGACTGGGACGCCGTCCGCGCCAAATACCAGGCCCCGGCCCGCCACGCCCCCTGCGCCTCCGTCTTCGACCGCATCATCCAGGCCCTCAACGGCGAGCTGAACGCCTCCCATCTCGGCTTCTACCCCTCCGAGGCCTCCCGCAGGGAGTGGGAGCGCTCCACCTCCATCAACGCCTGGGAACCGGTCACCTCCCACCTCGGCATCCAATTCGACCACAACTACACCGGCGACGTCGGCTGGATGGTGCGCCGCGTCATCCCAGACGGCCCCGCCGACTCCGCCCAGGTCGACCTCAAGCCCGGCGACCTCGTCGTCTCCATCGACGGCAAGCCCATCCGCAACGGCATGGATCCCACCCTCCTCCTCAACGGCCCCCGCCCCGGCAAATACACCATCGAGGTCCGCTCCGGCGGCCAGACCCGAAAGATCTACATCGAGGCCATCACCTATGGCCAGGCCCGCGACCTCCTCCAGAAAGCCCTCTACGCCGACCGCCGCGACTACGTCCACCGCCGCTCGGGCGGCGCCTTCGGCTACATCAACATCGCCAAGATGAACAACGACGAATACAACCGTTTCGAACGCGAGATCTTCGCCGAGGGCTTCGACAAAGCCGGCATGGTCATCGACGTGCGCGACAACACCGGTGGCTTCACCGCAGACCGCGTCCTCAACATCCTCGGCGTCCAGCGCCACTCCTGGTCCGTCCCCCGCCACGGCCAGCCCGCCTACCTCTCCGGCTACTGGGGCCGGCCCGTCTTCGACAAGCCCATCGTCGTCCTCTGCAACCAAAACACCGTCTCCAACGGCGAAATCTTCTCCCACGCCATCAAGCAGCTCGGCCGCGGCAAGCTCGTCGGCGTCCAAACCCAAGGCGGCGTCATCGCCACCAAAGACCGCCCCCTCCTCGACATCGGCATGCTCCGCCAGGCCCACTACGGCTGGTACACCCTCGACGGCACCGACATGGAGCTCCACGGCGCCCTCCCCGACGTCATCGTCGAAACCACCCCGGCGGACGCCGTCGCCGGCCGCGACCCCCAGCTCGACGCCGCCATCGACGTCCTCACCAGTGAGGTCGACGCCTTCGAGCGCGCCCAAACCCCCTTCGTCCCCAACACCTACAAGTGGGATTGGAAACCCTGACATGACCCTGACCCTCCTCCACGCCAAGCTCCATCACTTGCGCGTCACCCAGGCCGACCTCGAATACCTCGGCTCCCTCACCGTCGACGAGGATCTCCTCGACGCCGTCGGCCTCGTCCCCTACGAAAAAGTCCTCGTCGCCAACCTCGACAACGGGCAGCGCCTCGAGACCTACGTCATCCCCGGCGTCCGCGGCTCCAAAATCGCCTGCCTCAACGGCGCCGCCGCCTACATGGGCAAAGTCGGCGACCGCCTCATCGTCATGGCCTTCGCCCAAGTCCCCGAGCAGGACGCCCCCGCCCACCGCCCCCGCGTCGTCCGCCTCGACGAACACAACGACATCGTCGCCCAAGCCTACTAAACCGATGAAGACGGGCGCCCCGCCGCAGACGCCTTCCCAATGACAGACGGGGGCATCGCCCCGCCGCGGTGCTCCCCAAATCATCCCCCTATGCCCCTCAACATCCTCATCACCGCCGGCCCCACGCGCGAACCCCTCGACCCCGTCCGCTTCCTCTCCAACCGCTCCACCGGACGCATGGGCTTCGCCCTCGCCCAAGCCGCCGCCGAGGCCGGCCACGCCGTCACCCTCATCGCCGGCCCCGTCGCCCTCCCCACCCCGCCCGGAGTCCGCCGCGTCGACGTCCTCACCGCCCGCGACATGCTCGCCGCCGTCCAGGCCCACCTCCCCCAGGCCGATGCCCTCATCGCCTCCGCCGCCGTCGCCGACTGGCGCCCCGAGGCCTGCTCCCCCACCAAACTCAAAAAGGCCCAGATGGCAGGCGTCATCCGCCTTGTCCCCAACCCCGACATCCTCAAGACCATCCACCCCCAAAAAGGTTCCCGCACCTTCGTCGGCTTCGCCGCCGAGACCGGCGAACCGGACGCCGAAGCCGCCCGCAAACTCCGCGAGAAAGGGCTTGACCTCATCGTCGCCAACGACGTCACCGCCCCCGGCGCCGGCTTCGCCCACGACACCAACCGCGTCACCCTCCTCTACCCCGACGGCCGCCGCGAGCCCCTCCCCCTCCTTCCCAAGCTCGACCTCGCCCGCCGCCTCATCGCCCTCCTCCCCACCCTCCGCTGACCCGCAGCGGGCAGACAAAAAAGCCCCGGCTTGTCGGCCGGGGCTTTCTTGCCGTTGGGGCGAGGCTCACATCTGAGCCATCGCGGAACGGGAACGGGCGCGGATGCGAGCACGCGCGGATTTGCGACGGGCCTTTTCGCAAGGCTTCTCGTAGTAACGGGTCGCACGCAGCTGCTTGATGAGGCCCTCCTTGTCGAGGATCTTCTTCAGGCGCTTCAGGCCGCGCTCCACGGACTCGCCCTTTTTCAGACGAACCATGATCATGTTTGCTCACCTCCTTTCATGGGCTCCGCCGGAGGAACCCGACGAATTGGCCACGTAGTATAGCACAATCACGTTGGCTTGGAAAGGCTTTTTGTCACATCCGCGGCAAGCAGAAGCCCGGCCGCGGCGGTGACGGGCATGAACGAGCCGAGCGGCGCGCCGGGGGCCTGCGGCGCGGGGGGCTCGCGCGACCAGACGCACCGGACGCCCCCCTCGAACCCGAGGGCACGTAACCCCTGCCGCACGCGGCGGGCCAAGGGGCAGACCTGCGTCTTGGCAAGATCGGTGACGCACAGGGCCGCGGGGTCGCGCTTCCGCGCCGCGCCCATCGCCGACCACGCGGGAATCCCGCGGCGAAGGCATTCGGCCAAAAGGGCAAGCTTCGCGGGCACGTCGTCGATCGCGTCCACCACGGCAGTCGGCGCGGCGCGGTCGAGCAGGGCCGACACGTTCGCGGCATCCACCCGCAGGCGCTCGGCGGTCGCCAGGCAAGTCGGGGCAATGTCGCGCAGCCGCGCGGCGGTGGCCTCGGCCTTGGGCTGGCCAAGGGTGGAAAGGGCGGCGAAGGGCTGGCGGTTGAGGTTGGAGGGCTCGAAGACGTCGCCGTCCACAAGCCAGAGTTCCCCCACCCCGCTGCGGGCGAGCGCCTCGACGCACGCCCCGCCGACGGCCCCGAGGCCCACCGCCAGCACCCGCGCGGCGCGGAGGCGCGCCATCGCCTCGGCCCCCAACAATGCCTCCGCGCGCAACAAGGTCTCGCTCATAGATCGGGCTCCAGAAAATCGTGCAGGGAGGCGTCGAGCCGCGCCCGCGGGCCGCGCTCCAGCCACAATGCCTCCATCTCGCGGGCCAAGCGGGCGCGTTCGGCGGCCAGGCCCGCCTCCCCAAGGGCGCGCCGCACGGCCAGGCGCTGCAGGCCCAGCGCGTGGCGCGCCTCGCGGGCAAGGAGGGTGTCGCCCAAGGCCACGCCGGGCTCGGCCAGGGCGTCCAGCTCCGCGGAGGCGGCCAGCAGGGCCTCGCGGTCGAAGGCCGGGGCCTCGGCGCGGGGCAGGTTGTAGGCGCGGAAGAGGAGGGTGGAATTGGCGGCCTCGGCCTTGGCGGTGCGATAGGTGTCGCCCAAGCGCAGGAGAAAGCCGCCCAGCCCGGGCACGCCCACCAGGCGGTCAAGGTCGCCCATCGTCCGGCCGGCGGCGAGGGCGAGGGCGGGCAGGCTGACGGCGAGGGGCTGCCAGTGGCCCGCGTCGCCCCAATCCACCAACAGCAGGCCGTCCGCCCCCGCGGCCTCGGCGTTGCGCAGGTTCGCGCGCAGGTTCGCGGTGCGCCCGCAAAAGGAGCGCCACGAGGAGGTGCCCGGCGCGACGCGGGTGCGCAGGCCGGCGGCCTTAAGCGTCGCCACGCCGCCGGGCAGGTCGTCGCCCGCCTCGTACCCCCAGACGATCCAATCGGCGTCGGCGAGGCGCTCGGCGGCGAGGGGGAGGGCGTCGGGGTGGCGCAGGAGCATGTCGGCCCAGAACTCGGGGCGTTTGCCGTGGCGGCGGGCGACGTCGGCCATGCGCGAGAGGTGGTCGACGTAGAGCCGCGCCTTGTCGCGCCCCGCGGAGCGGCCTTGGCCCAGGTCGAAGACCTCGTCGCCGCCGAGGTTCGCCGCGTCGGCGTGGGGGAAGCAGGGCAGGAGCGCCTCGAGGAGGCCCTCGGCGAAGGCGACGGCCTCGGGGTCGGTGGGGCAGAGGCCGGTGGGGATGGTTTGGACGCTCCCCCACGGGGTGCGGGCGCCGCCCTGCGGGAGCTCGGCGAGGCGGCGGTAGGCGGGGTGGCGGAACCAGCGCTCGAAGTGGCCGAGGGTGTTTTGGTTCGGCACGAGCCTGACGCCCCGCGCGGCGCAGTGCTCGCCCAGCTCGAGGAGGGCCTCGGGCGTGTAGGGGTCGCCGCCGCGCCAGGCGGCCTCGTGGCCGGGATAGGCGAAGACGTTCTCGAAGTAAAGCTCCAGCCGGTCGTAGCCCAGCGCGGCCAGGAGGGCGGCCACCCACTTGAGCGTGGCCAGGGAGTAGACGCGGTTGCGCGAGACGTCGAGCATCAGGCCGCGGGGGCGCCCCGCGCCTTCGGCGGTGGCCTGGAGGGAACCCTTATAAGGGCTCTCGCAGAACCCTATAAGGGCTCCACCGGAACCCTTATAAGGGCTCCCTTCGGGCGTTTCGGGGGCGGGCGCGAAAAAGCCCCCGGACGGCGCGGGGCCGCTCGGGGGCTGTCCTGCCACGGCGCGGGGGCTCACAGCGTGGGGGCGCAGGCCTCGCCTTCGGTGAGGCGGCGGTAGCACTCGGCGTAGATGGCCTGGGTCTTGGCGATGACGTCGTCGGGCAGGGCCGGGGCCGGGGGCTGGTGGTTGAAGTGGATGGCGTCCAGCCAGTCGCGGACGAACTGCTTGTCCATGCTGGGCGGGTTGGCGCCGACGGCGTAGGTGGCCTTGTCCCAGAAGCGGGAGGAGTCGGGGGTGAGGGCCTCGTCGGCGAGGACGACGTTGCCCGCTTCGTCGAGGCCGAACTCGAACTTGGTGTCGGCCAGGATGATGCCGCGGGCCTCGGCGTGCGCGGCGGCGGCCTTGTAGAGGGCGATGGAGAGGTCGCGGAGCTTGGCGGCGAAGTCGGCGCCGATGTCCTGGGCCATGTGCTCGACGGTGACGGCCATGTCATGGTCGCCGATGGCGGCCTTGGTGGTGGGGGTGAAGAGCACCTCGTCGAGCTTGGAGGCGTTCTGGTAGCCGGGGCGCAGGGGCTGGCCGTTGACGGTGCCGGATTTTTGGTATTCGGCCCAGCCCGAGCCGGTGAGGTAGCCGCGGACGATGCATTCGTAGGGGACGACCTTGAGCTTGCGCACGAGCATGGAGCGGCCCTGGAGCTCGGGGCAGGCGTTGAAGGGTGCGGGGTATTCGGCCACGTCGTCGGTGAGGAGGTGGTTGGGGCAGAGGGCGGCAAGCTTGCGGAACCAGAAGGCGGAGATGGCGTTGAGCACCTTGCCCTTGCCGGGGACGCCGTCGTCCATGATCACGTCGAAGGCGCTGAGGCGGTCGGTGACGACGATGAGCATCTTGTCGCCGAGGTCGTAGATGTCGCGCACCTTGCCTTGGATTTTCTGCGTGCCGGGGATCTCGGTCTCCATCAGCGCGCCGCGTTTGTCGAACTTCATGTCTGCTCCTTGGTGAAAAGTTACGCCTATTGTAGCACAGTTTGCAGGGGCGGGGGCGATGTGGTATGCTGTGAGCGTAAATCGGGAAAGCGAGCAGACAATGAAGGCTGAACTCATTGACGGCAAGGCCTTGGCGGCGGAAACGCGCGCGAAGGTCAAGGCCGGCGTGGCCGAGCTGAAGGCGAAGACGGGCGTCACGCCCGGGCTCGGCGTGGTCTTGGTGGGCGACGACCCGGCCTCGCGCAGCTACGTGACGGCCAAGGAGCGGGCGCTCGAGGAGGCCGGGATGCGCTCGGTGGACGTGCGCCTGCCGGCGGAGACGACGCAGGAGGAGCTGCTCGCGGTCATCGCGCGCCTCAACGCCGACCCGCAGGTGCACGGCATCCTGGTGCAGCTGCCCCTGCCCCGGGGCCTGGACGCCGACGCCGTGATCGAGGCCATCGCGCCGGAGAAGGACGTCGACGGCTTCACCCCCATCAACGTGGGCAAGATGATCTTGGGGCAAGACTGCTTCCTGCCCTGCACGCCGCATGGGGTGCTCCGCCTGCTCCAGCAGGCCGGCGCCCGGACGCGGGGCGCGCACGTGGTGGTCGTGGGCCGCAGCGCCATCGTCGGCCGCCCCCTGGCCAACCTCCTCTCGCGCAAGGCGCCGGACGGCGACGCCACCGTCACGCTCTGCCACTCCGCCACGCCCGACCTGGCACGCTTCACGCGCGCGGCGGACATCCTCATCGTGGCCGCGGGGCGCCCCGGCACCGTCACCGGGGACATGGTCAAGCCCGGCGCCGTCGTCATCGACGTGGGCGTCAACCGCGTGCCCGACCCGACGGCCCAGCGCGGCTACCGTCTGCGCGGCGACTGCGACTTCGAGGGCGTGGCCGAGGTGGCCTCGGCGCTCACCCCCGTGCCCGGCGGCGTCGGGCCCATGACCATCGCCATGCTGCTTGAGAACACCCTGAAGGCCGCCCAGCGCGCGGCGGGAGGCGCGTCGTGAGCGACACCGAGGACATCATCCGCCTGGGGCCCGAAATCTTCGCCAAGGACGCCAAGGGCGCCCTCCAGACGCGCATCGGCACCATCTTCCTGCGCACCCCCGGCCTCATCACCATCCGCGGCATCCACGCCATGCAGCGCCTCGCCTTCATCGACGCGCTCAACAAGCGCCGCGCCGCGCAGGGCCTGCCCAAGCTCACGCAAAAGGAGGAAGAGGCCGAGATCGCCGAGAGCGTCGACCTGCTCTTCGACGAGAACTACGCGCTCATCCGCCCAGACCCGGACAACATGCCCGTGGCCATCCGCGGCGACGAATTCCTCCAAAAGTTCGTCTCCAAGCGCAAAATCCGCTACCTGAACATCCAGAACCGCCAGGTGCGCGACGCCCTGCGCACCCGCGGCGAGGCCTGGCGCATGGCCCCCGTCCCCCGCTTCGAGGAGGAGATCCGCGCCCTCATCGAGAACGCCCGCGTGGGCATCGACGGCCGCGCCATCTACTACTACAACCACCTCACCGGCACGCGCTTCCTCACCCTCGGTGCCTTCCGCTCCATCGGCGCACTCCCCGCGGAGGAACTCCGCACCCTCCTTGAGGAAATCCACCTCAACGCCGGGCGCACCAACCGCTTCGCCAACCCCGAGATCGACTCCCTCCCCCACGGCGCCCTCCCCGCCGAGCTCCGCCAGGGCATCGACTTCGCCGCGATGGACGAGCCCACGCTCCGCGCCACCTACCAGCGCCTCCTGGCCGCCTTCGAGGGCGCCGTCGCCGACCCCTGCCTGCGCGAGGACGACATCGACGACCCCGGCTGGCGCAAGGCCCTCTCCGCCGCCCTCGTCGAGGCCCCCAACGAAACCGGCGTCTCGGCCGTCATCGAAGGCCTCTCGCCGGAATACTTCATGCAGATCGAGTGGCTCCCCGGCGGCCGCGTGGAGGAAGGCGAACTCTTCTTCGACCCCGTCTTCATGGAGGCCGACCGCCACCCCGAGGACGAGGCCCTCCAGCACCTCTGCGACCCGCGCGCCCGCGCCATCCTCTTCAACTACGTGCGCGAATACTCCCAGATCGAGTACGTCAACATCGGCCGCACCCGCCGCTCCCTCTCCCAACGCAAAGGCCAGGGCCCCCGCGCCCTCGTCTACATCGTCGAGCTCAAGGAGCGCCACCGCCCCCGCCCCCAGGTCAAGATCATCCGCATCCAACGCTGGACCGTCGCCACCCACCTCGCCGCCGGGCGCCCCCTCCTCCAGGCCATCATCGACGCCGAAGACTACACCGACTACGTCATGGACCGCCGCCTCGGCGCCCGCCAGCTGGGGATGCACCTGCCCCCCCTCATGGTGCCGCGCACCTTCCGCGAGATCGTCAAGGCCCCAGACGGCTCCACCCAAAGCGTCCAGACCGGCTACTTCGAGCGCGACTACATCTCCGGCTTCGCCACCAACAAGATCCCCGAGAACCTCTACGCCTCCCCCGCCTTCCGCCAAGGCCTCTGCCGCCTCCTGGGCCAGGCCGCCGCCCCCAACATCATCGTCGGCCGCGCCGCCGTCGAGGGCGGGCGTACCATCTTCGACGACGGCGACGAGGTCATCCTCCTCAACGCCTTCCAGCTCCCGGATCGCCTCATCCTCGCCGAGCCCACCGGCTCCTTCGTCAACTACAAGCGCCCCTACGGCGAGACCATCGCCGACTACGCCGCGGCCATGAACCGCCGCAAGCACCTCTTCCCGGACTTCAAGCTCGCCGCGCGCATCTTCGTCGAAAGCTTCGAGGACGAGCTCGCGCGCATCCAGCGCCTCTACCGCGAGCGCCGCGCCGGCTTCGACGGCCTCTTCCGCGACCGCCCCATCGACGAGAACGGCTCCATCTCCTGGCGCTGGAAATGCGTCCTCGAGCGCCTCGACGCCGTCAACGCCCACGCCCTCGCCCGCCAACTCATGGACTGCATCGACCTCTGACCATGCCCCACCCCAAACGCATCGCCGTCGCCTGCGGCGGCACCGGCGGCCACATCCACCCCGCCCTCGCCACCGCCGAGCGCCTCCGCGCCCAAGGCCACGACCTGGCCCTCATCCTCTCCGGCACCCGCCCCGCCGAGCGCCGAGCCGCCGAGACCTGGCAAGGCCCCCTCCTCCGCTCCGGCGCCCGCCCCATCACCGACCCGCGCAACCTCCCGGCCATCCTCCGCTGCCGCGCCTTCCTCCGGCGCTTCCGCCCCCACGCCCTCCTCGCCACCGGCGGCTACACCAGCTTCGCCCCCGTCGTCGCCGCCCGCACCCTCGGCATCCCCGTCATCCTCCACGAGGCCAACGCCCTCCCCGGCCGCGCCGTCCGCTTCCTCTCCAAACACCTGCGCGTCGCCGCCGTCGCCACCACCTTCAAGGAAACCGCCGCCGCCCTCCCCTGGGCCGACTGCGTCCGCACCGGGCTCCCCCTCCGCCAAAGCGTCCTCGACGCCCTCGCCCGCGCCGAGAAGACCCGCGAGACCGCCCCCCGCGCCGGCTTCCACGTTCTCGTCACCGGCGGCAGCCAGGGCGCCCACGGCCTCAACCTCCTCGTCGCCCCCCTCCTCGCCTCCCTCGCCCTCAGCGACAAGGCCGTCACCCTCACCCACCAATGCGGCCCCGCCGACGTCGAGGCCATGCGCGCGGCCTACGCCCAAACCCCAAAACAGGCCGAGGTCGTCCCCTTCATCGACGACATGGGCCAGGCCTACGCCCGCGCCGACCTCGTCATCGCCCGCGCCGGCGCCGCCACCTGCTGCGAGCTCGCCCGCGCCGCCATCCCCGCCATCTTCATCCCCCTGCCCACCGCCGCCGACGACCACCAGCGCCTCAACGCCCAGGCCCTCGTCGCCTGCGGCGGCGCCCTCTGCGTCGACCAAGGCGCCCCCCCCGCCCAGCTCGCCGAGGCCATCCGCCAGCTCTACTCCGACCCCCTCCTGCGCACGATCATGCGCCAGGCCCTCCAAGACCTCCCCCGCCCCGACGCCGCCCAGGCCCTCGCCGACCTCATCCTCGCCCACGCCGCCGAGCGCCCCTGACCCCGCCCCGCCACGCCCCAAAAAGGACGCCCGCGGCGCGACGCGGCGGCGCGGATATGGTAGAATAACGGCGTTATGCTGAAATCGATGACAGGATTTGGACGCGGCGAGGCCGTGGGCGACGGGTTCGCCGTGACGGTGGAGCTCTCCTCCGTGAACCGCAAGCAATTCGACGCCACGCTCTGGCTGCCCAAGGAGTGGCTCAGCTTCGAGGCCCGCCTCCTCGGGCTCCTGCGCACGGGCGTCTCGCGCGGCGCCGTGAAGGGGCTGGTGACGGTGCGCCCCCTCTCCGGGGCGGACGCGGCGGCGGCGTTGGAGGCGCGCCTGCGCACCGTGCGCGAGGCGGCCGAACGGCTCGGCCTCAAAGGCGAGCCGACGGTCTCCGACCTCGCGGCCCTGGCCGCCGCCGCGCCGGAGCCCCCGCCCCCGGCGCCCACCGAGCCCGTCTGGGAGACCGTGGCGGCCGCGGCGCGGGACGCGCTCGAGGGTTTGCTCGCGACGCGCCAGGCCGAGGGCGGGCGCATCGCCGAGGATCTGCGCGGGCGCCTGGGGGGCCTGCGCGCCATCCACGCGCAGATCGCCGCCCTGGCCCCCACCCTGCCGCCCCTCTGGCAGGAGACCCTGCGCAAGCGCCTGGCCGAGCTGCTCCCCGCCGGGGCGACGCTCGACGCGGGGACGTTGGAGCGCGAGGCGGCGCTCTTCGCCGACCGGTGCGACGTCTCCGAGGAGCTCACGCGCCTGGCCTCGCACTTTGCCCACGCCGAGAAGCTCCTGGCCGGCGAGGCCCCCGGCGGGCGCCCGCTCGACTTCCTCTGCCAGGAGCTGAACCGCGAGGCCAACACCATCGGCTCGAAGTGCGCGGGCACGGAAATCCCGCGCCTGGTGCTGGCCTTCAAGACCTTGCTGGAAACCTTCCGCGAGCAGGTGCAGAACCTTGAGTGAGACCGTCGAGATCGTTGAGCTGAGCCCGGGCGACCTCTTGGCCGAGGGCTTCCACGTGCGGCTGAACCGCGCGGCGCTCGACCACGCGGCGCAGATCTTCCTGATCCGCAACGACGGCTTCGCCGGCGGCGTGCCCCTGCCGCTGGCCTTCGCCAACCCCTGCCTGGTGGACTTGGCGCCGTGCTACCGCATCCGCGGGGCGCGGGTGCGCCCGGAGGCGCTCGAGGCGACGCTGGCGCGGGCGCGGGAGGTCTGCGCCGCCGGGCACGGGCCCTTCCTCATCGAATTGCTCACGGCCCCGCGGGGCCAGGCCTAGGAGACGCGAGACATGGACACCCCCATCAACCTCTTCACGCTCCCGCCCGGGCGGGTCCACATCATGGGCATCTGCGGCGTGGGCGCCGCCGGCGTGGCCTGGATGCTCCACCTGCGCGGCTGGAAGGTCTCGGGCTGCGACCGGCACATCCCGCCCACGCTCAGCCGCTTCTTCGCGCGCAACGGCATCGACATCCTCCAGGGGCACGACCCGGCGCACCTGGCCGGGTGCGACGTGCTGGTGCACAGCGCCGCCATCCGCCCGGACGAGCCGGAGCTGGCGCTGGCCAAGGCCGGCGGAATCCCCGTGCTCTCGCGCGGCGAATGCCTGGCCGGGTGGGTGAGCGGGCTGCGCTCCATCGCCGTCTGCGGCACCCACGGCAAGACGACCTCGGCCTGCTTCGCCACGCGCCTGCTGCAGTGCGTGGGGCAGAACCCGCTCTGGTGCCTGGGCGGCTACACGCCGCGCCTGCTCACCAACGCCGGGCCCCGGCACGGAAACCTGGCCGGGAAGCTGCCGCCAGACCAAATCGCCGTGGCGGAGGCGGATGAGAGCGACGGCACGCTGGCCTATGAGTGCCCCGCCATCGCCCTCATCACCAACATCGAGCTGGACCACCTGGACCATTTCGCCGACGCCGAGGCGTTGGAGCGTTGCTTCGCCGCGCTGGTGGACAACACGCGCGAGGGCGTGGCCGTCTGCGCCGACGCGCCGTGGGCCATGCGCGTGGCGGCGCGCTTCCGCGGGCCGATCCTCACCTACGGCCTCTCGCAGGACGCGATGCTCCGCGCCGAGAACGTGCGCTGCGCGGCGACGGGCTCGCGCTTCACCCTGATGCACGGGCAGGAGCGCCTGGGCGAGGTCGCCCTGGCCGTGCCCGGCCGCCACAACGTCTGCAACGCGCTCGGGGCCATGGCCGCGTGCCTGCTCCTGGGGATGGACGCGCACGCGCTGGCCGAGGCCCTGCCGCAGGCCTGCGCCGAGCTGCCCAAGCGCCGCTTCCAATGGCTGACGCCTCAGGACGCGCCGGTGCGCGTGGTGGTCGATTACGCCCACCACCCCACCGAGATCCAGGCGATGCTCTCCATCGCGCGCCTGCAGCAGCCCCGGCGGATGCGCGTGGTCTTCCAACCGCACCGCTACTCGCGCACCCGCAAGCTGCTCGACGAATTCGTGCCCGCCTTCGACGGCGTGGACGAACTCATCCTCCTGCCCGTCTACGCGGCGAGCGAGACGCGATCGATGGGGTGCGAGAGCAACGAACTTTACGCCGCCATCCGCGCCCACTCGCCGGAGGCCCGGCTCCTCCTCGCGCGCGGGCCGGACGAGGTGGTGCATTACCTGCTCAAGACCGCGCGGCCGGGCGACCTGCTCCTGGCCGTCGGCGCGGGAGACGTGGAGCGCATCGGCTATGCCCTGCGCGACGCGCTCGCCCCGGGGCAGGCGCCCACACCGCCGCTGGAGGTGCTGGGGCCGCTCCTGGGCGGGGAGGTCGACTTCCGCGCCGAGGAGCCGCTCGCGGCCCACACCCTTTACCGCGTGGGCGGCGTGGCCGACCTGCTGGCCCTGCCCAAGGGCGTGCCCGCGCTCTCGGCCCTCTGCGCCCTCTGCGCCAAGCGTGGCATCCCGTTGCGCTTCCATGGGGGCGGCTCGGACACGTGGTTCTCCGACTTGGGGCTCGACGGCGTGCTCTGCCTGTTGCGCGGGCCGGCCTTCGAGGGCTTCGCGCGGGAAGGCGGCGAGGTCACCGTGGGCGCGGGGATGGCCGGCCCGGCCCTGCTGCAGCGGCTCGAGGCGGAGGGGCTCTCGGGCCTGGAGTTCATGCAGGGAATCCCCGGGACGGTCGGCGGCTGGGCGCGGATGAACGCCGGGGCGCACGGCCATGCCCTCTGGGAGCGCGTCGTGGGGGTGCGCGCCGTGCTGCGGGACGGCCAACTGCGCCACATCCCGGCGCGTGCCATCACCGCGGGCTACCGCTCCGTGCGCGGGTTGGCGGACATCGTGGTCATCGCCGTGACCTTCCGCCTGGAGGCGGCCGCGCCGGAGGACATCGCCGTCAAACGCCGCGCGTTCGCCGCCAAGCGGACGGATCTGGGGGGGCTGAGGTGTTGCGGCTCGCTCCTCCAAAACCCGCCCGGCGTGGCCGCGGGGGCGGTGCTCGAGGGCCTGGGGGCCAAGGGCTGGCGCATCGGCGGGGCGTTCGTCGCGCCCCAGCACGCCAACGTCTTGGCCGCCGGCGAGGGGTGCACGGCCTCGGATCTGCTGGCGCTCATGCAGCGGATGCGCGACGCGCTCGCCGCCGCCACCGGCGCCCAGCCGATGCCCGAGGTGCAGGGGCTCTGAGGCGGCGGGGACGGCCCGGGAATGGCCAGGGAGGAGAAGCTCTACGTCTTGCCGTGGTGGGCGCTGCGGCGGCCTTGGGCGCGGTGGGCGCTGCGCCTGACGCACCGGGCCGCGGAGTGGGCGCTGGGGTTGCGGCGGCTGAACGCGCTCTATGAGCGGGCGCTCCACGCGCCGGGGCTGGGGGCCTTCCCGAGGCGGATTTTGGAAACGATGGGCGTGCGCGTGGAGGTCTCGCCGGAGGACGTCGCGCGGATCCCCGCCGAGGGTGGGCTGATGGTGGCGGCGAACCATCCCTTCGGCGCGGTGGAGGGGCTGGCGTTGTTGGAGTTGGTGCGGCGGCGGCGGCCGGACGTGAAGGTGATGGCCAATTACCTGCTCTCGCGGATCCCGGAGCTGCGGGACGACCTCATCTTCGTGGATCCCTTCGGCAGGCCGGGCTCGGTGGCGCGCAACGTGAACGCCCTGCGCCAGGCGCTCCAGTGGCTCCGCGGGGGCAAGGCGCTCATCGTCTTCCCGGCGGGCGAGGTGGCGAGCTTCGCGCCGCACGCCTTCCGCGTGCGCGACCCGGCATGGCACGCCTCGCTGATGACGCTGGCGCGCCACGCGGGGGTGGCGCGCCTCCTGCCGGTCTTCGTCCCCGGGCGCGCGTCGGCGCTCTTCCACCTGGCGGGCAAGATCCACCCGCGCCTGCGGACATTGCTCCTGCCGCGCGAGATGATCCGCCTCTGCGGCAAGCGCCTGGCCCTGCGCGTGGGGGTGCCCTTGGCGGGCGGGGCGCTCTTCCGCCGCTTCGCGTCGGACGCCGACGCCCTGCGCTACCTGCGCTTCCGCACCTTCCTGCTGGCGGGGCGTGCGGACGCCTCGCGCTTCGAGCGGCGGATGCGGCGCCTGACGTTGGACGACGACGCGCGCGAGGACACGCCCGTCATCTCGCCGGTGCCGCCCTGGCAGATCGAGGACGAGCTCCTGGCCCTGCCGCCGGAGGCGCGCCTCTGCTCGGTCGACGCCTACGACCTGTACGCCGCGCAGGGGCGCGAGATCCCCTTGGCCCTGCGCGAGATCGGGCGCCTGCGCGAGCTGACCTTCCGCGCCGCGGGCGAGGGCACGGGGCGCGACCTGGACACCGACGACTTCGACACGGCCTACCACCAGATCATCCTCTGGCACCGGGCGCGCCGCGAGATCGTGGGGTGCTACCGCCTGGCGCTCGCAGACGCCTTGGCCGAGAGCGCGGGGCTCGGCGCGCTCTACACGCGCACGCTTTTCCGCTTCGACGAGCGCTTCCTGGGGCACCTGCCCGGGCCGGCGGTGGAGCTGGGGCGCTCTTTCGTGCGCCCGGGTTACCAGCGGGCCTTCGCGCCGCTCCTGTTGCTCTGGCGCGGCGTGCTCACCTTCTTGGCGCGGCACCCGCGCTACACGGTGCTCTTCGGGCCGGTGAGCATCTCGCACGACTTCCGCGCGGCCTCGCGCGACATCCTCATCGGGTATCTGCGGGCCAACTGCTTCGACCGCGCCCTCGCCCGGTGGGTCTCGCCGCGCCTGCCGCCCAAGCGCCCGCGCTTCGCGGAGTGGCGCGCCCCGGAGTACGCCGACTTCCTGCGCACGGAGGCCGACGTGAACGTTGCGCTTGCCGAGGTCGAGGAGGGGCGCCGCGAGATGCCCGTGCTCATCCGCCAGTACCTCAAGCTCGGCGGGAAGATCGTGGCCTTCAACGTCGACCCGGATTTTGGTACAGTGGTGGACGGTCTGATCGTGGTGGATCTGTTGCGGGCCCCACCGCGCGACATCGCCCGCTATATGGGCAGGGAACTTTACGAGGCGTACCGCAACGCGCCGCGCGAGGGTTGAGCATGCGTATTCTCATCACAGGCGGCCGGGGGATGCTCGGCAGGACGCTGGTCAGGCGCTGGCAAGGCGCGCACACGCTCTTCGTGGCGGATCTGCCGGAGTGCGACGTCACCGCGCCGGAGTCGCTCGAGGCAGCCTTCGGGGCCTTCCGCCCGGAGGCTGTCGTCCACTGCGCCGCGATGACCAACGTCGACGCCTGCGAGGGCGACCGCGAGCGCGCCTACCGCCTCAACGCCGAGGGCTCGGCGAACGTCGCCCGCGCCTGCGTCCGCGCCGGGGCCCGCCTCATCGCCATCTCCACCGACTACGTCTTCTCCGGCGACGAGCCCGGGGAGCGCGCCGAGACCGACGCCACCGCGCCGCGCACCGTCTACGGCGCCACCAAGCTCGCCGGCGAGGACGCCGTCCGCGCGCTCTGCCCCGACCACGTCATCGGCCGCGTCGCCTGGCTCTACGGCCCCGGCGGCCCCAGCTTCGTCCACACCATGGTGCGCCTGGCCCGGGAGGACCCCGCGCGCACGCTCACGGTGGTAGACGACCAGTTCGGCAACCCCACCTCCACCGACGCCGTGGCCGGCGCGCTCGAGGCCATCCTCGGGCGCCCCGAGCTGCGCGGCACCTTCCACCTCACCTGCGAGGGCGTCGTCAGCTGGTGCGGCTTCACGCGCGAGATCCTCCGCCTGGCCGGGCTCGGCGGCGTCGCCGTCAGGCCCTGCGCCACGGAGGCCTTCCCGCGCCCCGCGCCGCGCCCGCGCCACTCCGCCCTCTCCAAGGCCAAGCTCGCCGCCGCCGGCCTGCCGCCCATGCCCACGTGGCAGGAGGCCCTCGCGCGCTTCGTCCCCGCCGAGTGGCCCGTTTGACGGGCGCGCGCCTTTTTGCTATAGTTTGCGGCCACTTGACCGATTTATCCCTTTTTGAGAGAGGAACCGACCCATGAAGATGACCTGGCAACCTTCCAAGATCAAGCGCGTGCGCAAGATCGGCTTCCGCGCCCGCATGGCCACCAAAGGCGGCCGCCAGATTTTGGCCCGCCGCCGCGCCAAGGGCCGCAAGGCGTTGGTTCACGCCTAAATGGACGAGGCGGGGCATCGCCCAATTGTGCCGCTCCCCGCGGGCGCTTCCGCCCAAGGGGAATCCGGGCACGCGGGAGGCAACGGATGCGTGCCTCCTTTTTTTGCTTTCGCGCCCTACCGCCTCCCCGCCAAGCGCTACGCGGCGGTCTTTGAGGGCGGCGCCTCCGTCGCCTGCGGCTCGATGGTGCTCAAGTGGGCGCCCAACGGCCTGGGCAAGACCTGCCTCGGCGTCGTCAGCGCCAAGAAGGTCTTCCGCCTGGCCGTCCAACGCAGCCGCGCGCGCCGCCTGATGCGCGAGGCCTTCCGGCTGGAGCGCCCGGGGCTGAAGGCGGGGTTCGACCTCGTGCTTTTGGGGCGGCGGCGCCTCTCCGGGCAGGATTGCCGCCAGACGCGGCGCGACCTGCTGTGGCTGTGCCGCAAGGCGGGGCTCCTCGATGCGTAAGGCCTTGGTGGCGGCGATGGTGGCGATGGTGCGCGTTTACCAGCAGACCCTGCACGGCTTCGTCGGCTACGGTGCCTGCCGCTTCACGCCGACCTGCTCGGAATACATGATCCAGGCCCTGCGCCTGCACGGCCCCCTGCGCGGCCTGGGCCTGGGCCTCTGGCGGATTTTGCGATGCAACCCCTTCACGCGCGGGGGCTACGACCCCGTCCCCCCGCCCAAAGGGGCGAAAAAGGAACAAGACGCTTATGAACAAGACTGAGAAACTCTGGGTGGCCCTCCTCGTGGCCGCGCTCGTGGGCTATCTGGCCTGGCAGCAGTTTGGCCCCAAGCCCGCGCCCGCCCAGGCCCCCGCGCCCACCCCGGCCGCGCAGGCCGCGCCCAGCGCAGCCCCGGCCCCCGCGCCCGAGCGGCCCGCCCCCACGCCCGTCCTCAAGCCCACCGTCCCCGAGACCTTCCACACCCTGGGGAACAAGGCCGTGAGCCTCACCTTCTCCAACCACGGCGCGCGCCTCGAACGCGCCGAGCTCAAGCACTTCCGCGCCGAGAACACCGAGGATTCCGCACCCGTCACCCTCGAGACGGAGAGCCTCCTCAACCTCACCTTCCCCGGCGACGCGCAGCCCCTCGTCTACGCCGTCGCCCCCGTCCCCGGCGAGAACGCCCTGCGCTTCGACGCCACCCTCCCCGGCGGCGTCCGCCTGGAGCGCACCGTCACCCTCGGCGCGGACTACGCCCTGACCGTCCGGGACGCCTTCCTGGCCGAGCAAGACACCGACCTCCCCGGCTACACCCTCAGCGCCGGCGCCCTCCGCAAGCCCGAGGTCAGCGGCGAAATCCTCGGCGTCGACCTCCTTGCCGACGGCGAGCGCAAACCAGAGCACCTCGAGACCCAGCTCGGCGACTTGATCGGCGCGCCCAGCGCCTTCCTCGGCTGCGGCACCAGCAGCGACCCCACCGGCGTCCCCCTCTCGCGTACCGTCCCCTACCCCGCGCAGACCTGGGCCGCGCTCAAGACGCGCTTCTTCGTCACCCTCGTCCAGCCCCCCACCCCCGCCACCGCGCACGTCACCGTCGGCCGCGACCCCAACGCCCCCACGATGAAGATCGACCGCGTCTCCGCCACGCTGGACTATCCCCCCCTGCGCCTCCAGGCCGGCGTCCGCAGCGCCGTCGAGACGCGCCTCTACGTCGGCCCCAAGGAGCTCTCGCGCCTCAACGCCTTCGGCGAGCACGCCGGGCAGGTCATGGACTTCGGCTTCTTCGGCTGGCTCTGCGGCCCCCTGCTCTGGCTCCTCAACTTCTTTGACCGCCTCATCCCCAACTATGGCGTCGCCATCATCCTCCTGACCCTCCTCGTGCGCATCGTCTTCTGGCCGCTCACCCACAAGAGCACCGTCGCCATGCGCAAGATGACCGCCATCCAGCCCCAGATCAAGGACATCCAGGCCAGGTTCAAGGACAACCCCCAGAAAATCCAGCAGGAGACCTTCAAGCTCTACCGCGAGAACAAGGTCAACCCCTTCTCCAGCTGCCTCCCCCTGCTCATCCAGATCCCCATCTTCATCGCCCTCTTCGTCGTCCTGCGCTCCGCCGTCGAGCTCCGCTTCGCCGGCTTCCTCTGGATTGCCGACCTCTCCCAGCCCGAGAACCTCTTTGCCGGCGTCCTTCCCGTCCCCCTCAACATCCTCCCCATCCTCACCGCCGTCACCATGGGCCTGCAGACCCACCTCAGCCCCTCCACCGGCGACCCCGCGCAAAAGCGCATGATGACCTGGATGATGCCCATCATGCTCCTCTTCATGTTCTACTCCATGCCCTCGGCCCTCTGCCTCTACTGGACCGTCTCCCAAGCCCTCTCCATCCTCCAGATGTGGCACATCCAGCGCACCACCAAGGCCCTCCCCGCCCCCGCCAAATAACGGCGCACGGGCCAATCAAACAGCCCCGGTCAAACCGGGGCTGTTTGATTTACAGCGCAACCTGAACCCACGCCGCTCCGCCCACAACCGTTGGCGCCGCCCCACGCCGGGAACGGCGCATCCCCCTTACGACGCCCATCGCTCAACGTATGGCAAGGCCTTTGCCGGGAATCCCCCGAACCAGCTCACTCCCTGTCGCGGATGGCGACGCGAAGCTCGATGGCGTCGGCGGGGAGATCGGCGAGGGGAACCTTGACGCCGCAGAACGCCATGCCGCACGCAGGGTCAGACACAAAGACGGGGTCTGGGTGCGTGTACTCGCGCGAACCTGTGACAACAACCGCCTCGCGCCCAATGAGAGTCCGCGAGACGGTCGGTTCCTGGCCGCCCTCGCGCAACCCAACAGCCACACAGAGCGTCCCGTCCCGCATGGTCACGCCGGCCACGCCGAGGTCGTAGGCATAAGTGAGCGTCGTCGGGCCGTCTGCGGTTTTCGCGGCGATGAACCGGCCGTCAAGCAGGCGCGCCACCTCCTGCGCCTCGGCGCCGGAGACGCCGTTTCCCGCCGCGGTGACGGTGCGCAGGGACGCGCCTTCCAGAAGCGGGGAACCGGAAAGGACGGTAACAATCGCGCCGTCGGGGATGGCGTCCACCGTGGTATAGATGGTGTCGCCGGCTTGGGCCAACGGGGTGCCGTCGGAGACTTCGAGGGCGTAGATCTCGGCGCCGGCCCCGTCCACGGTCCGGCTGAGCGCACTGTGCGCGAGGGCGTCGGCCTCGGCGACGGCGCCGGCGCCTTCATGAACCCCGCCCAGGCCACCGCCGCCACACAGTTCGTCCGCGCCCTCGGCAAAGGATCCGCACACCCCAACCTCCGCGCCGAGCTCGCCGGCACCGCCCTCCGCATCTTCGGCGGAGGCGCCTCCGCCGGCGCCTCCGCCTACTCACACCTCTCCTTCCTCCAAGCCAACGACGCCCCCGTCACCGACGAAGACAAGCTCGCCCAAACCCTCACCTCCGCACTCTTCGGCGCCATCTCCGGAGGGGCCTCCTCCATCCGCCCCATCCGCCGCGCCATCATGGCAGACAAAGAACTCGCGCGCTTCCGCGCCGCCATCCCACAGCCGCCGCCCCAGCCCGGCCCCAGCCAAAGCCCCGCGGCGCCCACGCCACCCGTGTTGCCGCCCGGCCCGGCCGACACACCCCCCAATCAGCCGGGGCGTGGGGCAGCGCCCCACCAACCAAACCAAGCCTCCCGTGCAGGCGCAACGCGCCAAACCTTCCACGGCCAGCCTCAAAGCCCCCAAACTTCCGGAGGCGAAGCCGCCTCCCCCGCCTGGGCCTCCGTTGACCGCCTCCTCCCCACCGGAGACGTCCTCTTCCGCGACGGCTCCCGCTACCGCCCCGACACCGGCGACTACCTCATGCCCAACGGCGCCGTCGTCTCCCCCGACGGCACCCTCCTCACCGTCGCTGGCCCCGCCGACCAACCCCCCGCCCCCGCCGCCCCCAATGGGGCGCCCGATTCACGATCCACGATTCCCGATTCACCGGGGGGGCAAAGCCCCGCCTCCCCCGCCGCCCCCGTCCGCGCGCTCTCCCTCTACCGGCTCCTCCAGGCCTCCGACGCACAGGTCCACAACGTCCCCCTCGCCGACATCCAGGTCAACGTCGACGTCAAGCAATTCAAGTCCGGCGCCGACCCCCGCACCGGCGTCGTCGCCGGCGAGGAACTCCACGGCGAATTCCAGAAGATCCCCGCCAAACCCATCGTCCTCCTCCGGAAGCGCGACGGCACCCTCGAGGTCGTCACCGGCCGCCACCGCCTTGACCTCGCCCGCCGCAACGGCCTCGAGACCATCCCCGCAAACATCATCCGCGAAGCCGACGGATGGACCCCGAAGACCGCCGCCCTCCTCGACGCCTTCGACAACATCCTCGACGAAAAAGGCTCCTACGCCGACTACGTCCCCTTCTTCCGAAACGCCGGCATCCCCCGAGACGTCGCCGAAGCCTACGGCCTCCTCGCCAGACCCAAAGGCCGCCTCTCCTTCGACATCGCCATGAACGCCTGCGACGACCTCGTCTCCTTCGTCCAGGGCGGCGACAAACGCATCACCCCCGACGTCGCCGCCGCCATCTGCCGCGCCGTCCCCCTCCCGCCCGCCGCACGCCAGGCCGGCACCCCCGCCGGACAGGCCGCACGCCACGACGCCATCCAGCACCACGTCATCCAGGCCGTCATCGACGAAGGCCTCCGCGCCGACCAGGCCGAGATCATGGCCAACGGCCTCCGCGCCGAATACGCCAAACGCGCAGAAGCCAAAAACCTCCTCCAAGACGACCTCTTCGGATTCGACGAAACCTTCAACACCGAAATGGCCCTCCGCGCCAAATACGCCGGAGACCAGCTCGCCAAGATCAACCTCGACCTCCGCGCACTCAAAATCGTCTCCGGCAAACAATCCGGAAACGTCGCCGCAAAAGACTCCCTCCTCAAAAAACACGACATCCAGGGACCCGACGACGCACCCGGCATCGAACGCGCCATCCAAGAACTCGAGACCCTCCACCACCGCTGGCGGCACTACTACACCGACGCCGAGCTCTCCAAAGAAGCCGACGCCTTCGTCAAAAAGTCCCTCCGCCTCGACCCCGAAGACCAGCCCCCCATCCCCCTCGACCCCAAGGGCAACCCCATCACCCCCGAATCCGCGCCCGTCTCCGCCGCCGAGCAGCCGCCCACCCAGTCCGCCACCGCCGACGAACTCCCCCTCGGGAACGCCGCGTCAGACGCCCGACAGGGCGTTCCTGAATCTCCTGCATCTCCTGAATCTCCTGCACCCTCCGGCGAAGCCGCCCCGGCGCAGCCCCTCCCTGAAGTCCCGCACGAAAGTTCTGACGAACAAGTAAACGGCACCGGATTCCAGGCTCTAAGGCAGGGGGAGGGATTCGAGACCATTAAATTGGACCTGGGGAAGCGCACCAAAGAATCGTTTGTCAACAAAACGTTGAACGTTTCCTCTACCATTGGAAGCGCGCACAACGCTTCGCGCTTGACCGTCGCCAACAGAACTGGAGGCGAAGACGCAAACGCTCACAGGTATGCAGCCAAAAATGTGAAGGCGCTTTACGAAAACGCCAGAATTGCCGTCAGGCACCTCGATAAAAATCATGTCGGCCAGCGTGGAAAGAACGCGCCGCATTATCTCCGGCTCTTTTCGCCGTTCGTCTATGAAGGAAATCTCTACGTCGCCATCATTTCGCAACGCGACGTCGATAACCAGAGTCCGGGCGTTCACGCAATCGAGGCGTTGGAAGTGCTGAAAGCAGAAGACGCGTCGGCTTTCACTTCATGGCCCGACCGTGACACGGTTCGCTCCAGCCTCACCGACGCGTCTTCAAGAGGCAAGGACGAATCCCGCCTCACTGAAGACAAGATAGCATATACCATCGATGAAAGCAAGCTCGACCCGAGACACCTCGATGGAACCGCTTATTCAGAGGCCGAATTGATGCGGGACATCCGCGCAGACCTCGCCGGCTTCGTTGGTCGCGCACGCTACCGCGCCGACCACAAACTCCAGCCCATCGACGCCGACGACGTCGGCCGATTCACCATGGGCGAAGGCGTGACGATTGAAGTCTCCGACAACACCGCCACCGTCGCCGGCCTCGCCGGCAAATCCCCCGACGAAGCCGCCAAACTCCTCGACGCCATCCAGGCCCAGCTCCCCCCAAACGTCTCCATCACCACCGACGCACAGTCCCCCGCCCGTCGCCCCGAAGGGGCGCCTCCTGAATCTCCTGCATCTCCTGAATCTCCTGCACGGCCTTCCGGCGGCGAAGCCGACGCCCCCCTCGCCAATCAAGCCCCCGGCACGCAGGGCAGCCAAGCCCCCGCGCAGACCGGCCGGCGGCAGCCGGCCCCTAATCGGCCTCAATCGGCGGAATCGGCGGTTCCCCCAGACGTCCCGAACCTCCAGTCCGCCGGCGCCGACATCGTCTCCGCCGCCGTCTATCCCAACGGCGGCCGAGTCCCCGTCGCAGGCTCCCCCGCCGCCGCCGCCGGCACCCTCCCCCTCTCCCTCCCCCACGCCGTCCAGCTCTTCCACCTCCTCACCGGAAAGCTCCCCGGCATCGTCGCACAGAAGAACCGCGGCCCCCGAAACGCCCTCGGATGGTTCCTCCCCAAAACCGGCGATGCCTTCGTCCGCGCCCAGCTCTTCGGCCTCATCGACCAATCCGACCTCACCGTCCTCAAAGACGCACTCGCCAAGCGCGGCTTCTTCCGCCACGAAAACCCCGCCTGGTGCGTCACCCAGACCAAAGACTCCATCCGCCGCGAAAAAGCCCTCTCCAACCAAAAGCTCGCCAAGGCCGCCGACCTCCTCATCCGCCGCCGCACCCGCGCCGGCGTCCACCAAGGCGCCGCCGCCAAAGTCATGGCACACGAACTCTGGCACGCCATCTCCGCCTCCGGCGGCGTCCCGCCCCGCGACCACGGCAACCTCCTCGGCCAAATCTACAACCTCAAGAAGTGCATGGCCAAGGCCCTCCCCGAAAACGCCTTCGCCACCGACGACGCCCTCCGCCAGGAGGCCAAAGACTTCATCGCCTGGTGGCGCGGCACCGGCAAACACGAACCCTACTTCGACCAGCCCCACGAAGCCTACGCCGAAATGGGCGCCGCCTTCTTCCTCGACCCCGAAGCCGTCAAGGAACGCGCCCCCACCTACTACGACGCCATGCTCGACGGCCTCCGGAACTACCCCCAGGCCTTCGACGCCCTCGCCGCCATCCGCGACCAGCGCGCCGCCGGCGGCGACCTCGACGCCTTCCAGCGGCGCCTCCAGACCACCTGGCAGGCCGCGCACGAAGCCCGCGTCCGCAAACTCCGCGACGAGGTCGGCAAGCCCACCCGCGACGAACGCAAGGCACGCATCGTCCAGCTCTACTGGAACCGACACGCCCCCGTCATGATGATCCTCCAGCGCGCCCAGAAAGACGTCCGCGCACGCCTCCGCCAAGACCTCAAGGACGGCAACATTACCCAGGCCGACCACGACGCCAAGATCAAAGAGCTCGACGAAGAACAGCTCGACGTCCGCCACCACACCCTCCTCTTCACCCACCGCCACGGACCCTCCAAACTCTTCCTCGCGGACATCTGGGGCAGGATCGGCCAGCAGGCCAAAGAGCTCGGCGTCTCCATGAACGACCTCAACCTCTACCTCCACCTCCGCCGCGTCGAAGAACTCAAAGGCCGCGCCACCGCGCTCGGCATCGACCCGCCCACCGCGCGCGCCATGCTCAACCAATTCTTCAAGCGCCTCGGCTACGCCAAGGTCCGCGCCATCGCGCGCCTCGCCAAGACCTTCCACGCCGTCTGGCAGCACAGCATCCTCGAAAACCCCGACGTCATCGCCATGCTCGGCCCCGACAAAATCGCCGAGCTCAAGCAGAACGCCCACTACATCACCATGCGCCACGTCCCCACCCCCGAGGAACTCCAGGCCGCCACCGTCGCATGGGAAAAGACCAAGCGCGCCAAGTCCGGCGGCGACCCCCTCGACCCCATCGTCCGCGAACTCCTCGGCCACAAGGCCTACACCTCCGGCGTCTACGGCGCCAACGCACACACCGGCGTCGCCTCCGCCCTCAAGCGCCTCCAAGGCTCCCTCCGCCAGACCGAATCCCCCCTCACCGCCACCGCCGAGACCGGCCTCGCCATCCTCGAGGCCGCCCAGCGCAACGCCCTCACCGTCTCCCTCGTCCGCGCACTCAAGGCCGTCGACTTCGACGAGATCGCCGTCCTCAAACCCACCGACGACGTCATCACCAACGACCGCATCGGCACCGTCCAATACATGGAGAACGGCAAGCGCGTCACCCTCGCCGCCCCACGCTCCGTGGTCGACGCCCTCTCCGGCGCCCCACACGAAATCCCCTATCTCACCGCAGCCACCCGCTTCCTCTCCGCCGGCTTCACCACCAACAACCCCGCCTTCATCATCCCCGCCGCACTCCGCGACCTCGACTCCCTCTACGTCCAGATGCCCGGCATGAAGCGCGGCTTCGCACAATGGTGCGCCGCCTACGCCAACCTCATCCCCGGCGTCGGCCCCCTCCGCCACGCACGCGCCGCCGTCAACCTCGGCAACTGGGTCAACTGGTCCGCACAGTTCATCCCGCCCCACGTGATGAAGCGCATCTCCCAAACCCCCATCGGCCGCCTCCTCTACGGCCAAAACACCGTCGCCTACTGGACCAGCGTCGGCGCCAAGATCGCCCGCATCATCCAGCACATGGACTTCGAAGGCACCCTCCGCCAAGCCCACGAAGCCCGCCTCGCCGGCGACGACGCCAAGGCCGAAGCCCTCGAATACTGCGCCACCATGGCCCGCCACGCCCTCGAAGACGGCGTCCTCCTCACCTACAACCAACAGCTCGCCGACGACTACCTCAAAGGCGGCCTCCAACGCCTCTTCGACAAATACCACCTCAAGTACGACGACGACCGCCGCCACCTCCCCATCCCCGCCAAAATCGCCAAACGCGCCCAAGACTACCGCGAAACCCTCCGCCAACGCCTCCTGGGCGCCAACGCCATCCAAGACCCCAAGAAACGCATGGCCGCCCTCGCCGCCGTCGCCGCATCCCCGCTCGCAGACCTCTACAGAACCACCGTCTGGGACTCCGCCGGATTCCTCTCCGAATACCAATCCATGATGGTCAAGCTCGCCGGATGGGCCTACCTCCACCACGAATCCGCCGCCGGCAACCTCCCCCCGCTCCCCGCCGACCCCGCCTCCACGCAGTCCGGCCGGCGGCAGCCGGCCCCTAATCGGCCCCAATCGGCGGAATCGGCGGTTCCCCAATCTGGCAGTCCCGGCGGCGAAGCCGCCAACGATTCACGATTCACGATTCACCCGCCTACGACGCCTCGCGGCGTAGGCAAATCGCCCTCTACGCCGCCGACCGCGCCGGCGACCCCAACTTCGCCAACAAAGGCATGATCATCGGCCAACTCGAAGCCTTCTTCACCGGCTTCCTCAACGCACGCATGAAAGGCCTCTCCAGAACCGCCGCGCGCATCAAAGAAGCCCCCGGCGAATACACCCTCAAAGCCCTCGCCCTCCTCTCCCCCACCATCCTCGGACACCTCCTCTACGACGGCACCCTCAAACGCGCCGTCCAAACCCTCTTCTTCGACGGACAAGAACCCGACGACGAACAGCTCAACACCCTCGCCGGAAACCTCTACACCACCCTCGCCTGGGAACAAGACGCCCTCAAGAACGTCTCCCCCTACACCCGCCTCAACTACTTCACCACCCCCATCTGGATGAGCGCCGACAAATCCGTCACCCTCACCCTCAAAACCCCCATCCCAGAAGAAATCAAACCCCTCCACTACGCCCTCACCGCACTCCTCAACCGCACCACCCTCGACACCGGCATGCCCAACGTCGGCCTCAACGACGCCCTCGCAGAAGTCTACGGCAACCTCGCCCCAGGCTCCGGCGACCGCGGCGTCGCCATCGCCCTCCTCGACACCTGGGCCGCCCCCTGGTTCTCCGGCGACAACCCCTGGCAATCCTACCGCAACGCCAACCAATTCTCCGACGACGCCTTCCGCGCACGCTACCTCACCCCCATGCCCCTCATCAAAGAACAACTCATCGACACCTGGAACGGATCCCCCCTCGTCTCCCTCTCCCGCCTCCGCCGAAACGACCAATACGGCAACGTCCCCCAAGACCTCCAAGCCCTCCACGCACTCCTCCAGGCCCCCATCGTCGGCCCCGTCCTCGCACGCTTCGCCTCCATCGATTCAAACGGCCGCGCCCAAACCGTCAGCCAATACGCCCAAATCGCCGAAGCCCGCAAAGCAGCCCTCAGCATCCAAGCCAAAGCCGCCGCCGAAGAATACCGCCAATCCGGCCTCCTCCCAGATACCCTCAAAAACCTCCCCCCCGAAGAACAACGCTACGCCATCGACGCCCTCCTCGATGCCGTCAAAGACCAGGCCGCCCCCAAATCCGCCCCCCACGAAACCCTCCGCAAAGCCCTCAACATCCCCTTCCAAGACCTCCGAGAACCCGCCCTTCGCGCCACCCAATCCAACCCCTGACCTCCCCACGCCGACCCATCCCCGGTCCGGTGGCAGCCCTCCGCACCTCCCCTGCGCCGGCAGGCCCCATCCCGCCGCCCTCGCCCCCGTCCGCCCTCCCCGGCGGGGGCTTTCACATCCCTCACCCCTTACACAAATCCTATCACACCTAACAATATCCCCTTGCCAATCAATCCATATAAACTCAGTGGTAGTTTCCACTGGACGAAAGTATGCGTGACGCATTCTTTCTTATGCGTCTGAGGCGTGGGAGAGGGCTCGCGTGGGCCGTCACCGCAACTCAAACACGATAACTTTATACCCCATTCCCGCCCCGTTTGTCAACTGTCTGCATCCCATCGCCTTGCTTGGGGAAATGGGGTTACGACATCGCCCGCCTCGAAGTCCTGCGCCCTTCAAGAGGTCTTACGGTATGGCCTGCGGGGCGGGGCCCTTTCCGGGCCCTGCCCGGTCACGACGCCACGGCGGCGCGGCCCGGGAGGGCGCATCATTCCGGGGTACGCGCGTGCCGCTCAGCCCAATACGTGGCTGGCCAGCACACGCTGCACGGCATAGACGTCCACCGAGCGGTTGAAGGTCTTGGAAACCGTCGGTTCGGGGGAGGACGAGACCCAGATCTTCAGCTCAGCGTCCAAATCGAAATGCCCCGATGTCTCCAGGCTAAAGCGGGAGATGGAACGATACGGCAAAGATAGCATGTCCACTTTTTTGCCCGTCAAGCCCTGCTTGTCGATCAAGATCAGGCGCTTGTCCGTGAAGATGTAGACGTCGCGAATCAGCTTGAAGCCCATCTCGATCGTCTCGTCATCCAAGAGGAGATTGCCATATTTCTTTCGCAGGGCCAGCTCGTCCGCCTGCCCTGCGTTGCCCATCAAAGCGCCGATCAAACCCATGTCCAACTCCTTTGCGCCGGACGCCGCCGCGACCCATTCGCGCCGCACGCCGGGAACACGAGGGTAGTATAAAGAATTGCCCCTGGCACGTCAATCGCGTTCGGCGGTCAGTCCGCCATGGACCGCATGGAACCGGACAGACATGGGAACCGTCAAGCCGCCTTTCCTGGGCGGCAGGTCTCGCCGGCGGAATCGAAGGCCAAGGCTGCAGGTCGGCGCTCGGCGGCGATGGCGCGCGGAGGTTCCCCCCACACGGAGACGGCGGGGCGGGAACACTTCCAACACAGGCGGCTCAAGGCCGCCACACCCGCGGCCAAAGGCGCGACCAAGGCGGGCGGCTTGCGCAAACGGCGGGGATGTGCTATATAATAGAGGGAAAGCGAAGCAGAAAGGATTTCCTATGCGGAATGAGTATTTGGATCGGTTCATGGCGCAATTTCCCTTTGAGGGGCTGACCTATGACGACGTGACGTTGGTGACGCAGTACGCGGATTTCCTGCCCGACGACGCCTCGCTGAAGACGCGCCTGACGAGCCGCCAGGAAATGAACATCCCCTTCATGTCCGCGGCCATGGACACGGTCACCGAGGCGCCCATGGCCATCGCCATGGCCCTGGCCGGCGGCATCGGCTGCATCCACAAGAACCTTGACGAGGACGAGCAGGCCTCCCAGGTGGCCCGCGTCAAGCACTACCTCAACGGCCTCATCGAGCGCCCCGTCTGCTTCCACGCGAACGACGAAGTGGCCTTCCTCCTCTCCGAGAAGAAACGCCGCGGGCTCAAGTTCGGCGGCTTCCCCATCCTTGACGACCAGGATCGCCTCGTGGGCATGATTTCTGGCAAGGATCTGCGCTATTCCGACTGCGGCAGCGAGAAGCTCTCCGCCGTCATGACCAAGGCCACCGTCACCGCCGCGCCGGGCACCTCCCTCGAGGAAGCCTACAAAATCATGCGCGAGCACAAGATTGGCAAGCTCCCGCTCGTGGACAAGGACGGCCGCCTGGCCGGGCTCTACTCCTACACCGACGTCCAGCAGCTCATCGAGAACCAGAACCCCGCGTACAACCGCGACGCCAAGCACCGCCTGCGCGTCTCCGCCTCCGTTTCCGGCGGCACGGGCGACTACAGGCGCATGGAGCGCCTGGCGCAGGAAGAGGTGGACGTGGTGGTCGTCGACTCCGCGCACGGCCACACCAAAGGCATCATGGACATGGTGCGCTGGATCGCCAAGCACTACCCCGACATCGACATCATCGCCGGCAACATCGCCACGGCCGAGGCCGCCGTGGCCCTGCGCGACGCCGGCGCCCACGCCGTCAAGGTCGGCATCGGCCCGGGCTCCATCTGCACCACGCGCGTGGTCTGCGGCGTCGGCATCCCGCAGCTCACCGCCATCTACAACGCCCGCAAGGCGCTCGAAGGCTCCATCCCCGTCATCGGCGACGGCGGCATCAAGCTCTCGGGCGACGTCCCCAAGGCCATCACCGCCGGCGCCGACTGCGTCATGCTCGGCTCCGTCCTGGCCGGCTGCGAGGAAAGCCCCGGCGAGAAGATCCTCAACGGCGGGCGCCAATACGTCGTCTACCGCGGCATGGGCTCGCTCGCCGCCCTCAAGAACGGCAAAGGCTCCCGCGCCCGCTATTTCCAGGACAACGAGACCGACGACGACCTCGTGCCCCAGGGCATCGAAGGCATGGTCCCCTACTCCGGCCCCGTCCACCGCATCATGACGCAATTCTGCGGCGGCCTGCGCAGCACGCTGGGCTACTGCGGGTGCCGCACCATCGCCGAGCTCCAGGAACGCGGCAAGTTCTACCGCGTCACGGCCAACGGCGTCCGCGAGGCCCACCCGCACGACGTCACCATCACCAAGGAAGCCCCCAACTACCGCTCGTAAGGGCAAGGAGCCGCCATGGCCGTGCAGCAAAGCAACCCCTTCGCGGACAAGGACCCGCGCGTCATCGCCCTCAAGCCGCCCGTCTCCCCGGCGGCCGCCCCGGCGAAACCCTCGGCCCCCACCCCGCCCCTCCTCGAGGTGGAAGGCCTCAACACATGGTTCCCCATCAAAAAGGGCATCTTTGCGCGCACGGCCGGCTACGTCAAAGCCGTCAACGGCGTCTCCTTCTCCATGCAGGCCGGCGAGACGCTCGGCGTCGTCGGCGAATCCGGCTGCGGCAAAAGCACGCTCAGCCGCACCATCCTTCGCCTCGAAAAGCCCCACAGCGGCGCCATCCGCTTCCTCGGGCAAGACGTCCTGACCCTCCGCGGCGCGGCCCTCCAACAATACCGGCGCGACCTGCAGGTGGTCTTCCAAGACCCCCACGCCACGCTCAACCCCCGCCACTCCATCCTCGACATCCTCACCGAGGCCATGCTCGTCCACGGCCTCATCAAGCCCAAACAGGCCCAGGACGTCGCCGCCGAGCTCCTCCGCGACGTCGGCATGCAGCCCGACGCCATGCACCGCTACCCCCACGCCTTCTCCGGCGGCCAACGCCAACGCATCTGCATCGCCCGCGCCCTCGCCCTCCGCCCCAAGATGATCATCTGCGACGAAGCCGTCTCCGCCCTCGACCTCTCCATCCGCGCCCAAGTCCTCAACCTCCTCATGGAGCTCAAGGACAAATACCACCTCGCCTACCTCTTCATCACCCACGACATCGGCGTCGTCGAGCACATCGCCGACAACATCATCGTCATGTTCAAAGGCCAGATCGTCGAGCGCGGCCCCGCCGAGAAAGTCCTCCTCCACCCCGAGGACCCCTACACCCAGCGCCTCATCGCCGCCGTCCCCCGCGTAGGCGCCTAAGCGCCATGCAACACCGCGTCATCCTTACCGTCAACCTCGGCACGCTGGCCGAGAATTACCGCGCCGTCCGCGGCGTGGCCGCGCCCTGTGCCGTCATGCCCGTGCTCAAGGCCAACGCCTACGGCCTCGGCGTCGGGCCCATCGCCCGCGCCCTCGTCGCCGCCGGTTCCCCGCGCATCGCCGTGGCCGAGCCCTTCGAGGCCCTCCAGCTCGCCGGCCTGGGCGTCCCCGTCCAAATCCTCAGCGGCATCCTCCCCGACGAGATCGGCCCCATGGTCGAAGCCGGCGTCACCCTCCCCGTCGTCTCCGCCGAGGCCGCCCGCGCCATCTCCGCCGAAGCCCGGCGCCAAGGCCGCGAGGCCCTCTGCCACCTGGCCCTCGACACCGGCATGGGCCGCGCCGGAATCCTCTGGCAAGAGGCCCCCGCCCTTCTCCCCGAGCTCCTTTCCCTCCCCAACCTCCGCCTCGAGGGCCTCTTCACCCACTTCCCCCTCGCCTACGAGAGCGGCTCGGCCTTCACCCGCGAGCAGCTCCGCCGCTTTGGCGTCGTCCTCGACGCCGCCGAGGCCCTCGGCCACCGCTTCCGCTGGATCCACGCCGCCAACTCCGACGCCATCAACAACGCCCCCGAGGCCTGCCGCCCCCCCTTCAACCTCGTCCGCTGCGGCATCAACCTCCACGGCGCCTTCGACGCCGCCGGCTCCCTCCGCGTCCCCCTGCGCCCCGTCCTCACCATGACCACCCGCCTGGCGCAGATCCGCGCCCTTCCGGCGGACACCCCGATCGGCTACGGCCACACCTACCGCACCCGCCGCCCCATGCGCGTGGGCACCGTCTGCGCGGGCTACGCCGACGGCCTCCCCCTGGCGCTCTCCAACCGCGGCGCCGTCCTCATCCGCGGCGTCCCGGCCCCCATCCTCGGGCGCCTCTCCATGGATTATCTCACCGTCAACCTCGACGACCTCCCCGAGGCCCGCGTCGGCGACGTCGTCACCCTCCTCGGCCGCGACGGCGACCACGAGATCCCCGTCCAGGACTGGGCCGCCCTCAAGGGCACCCACGCCTACGACATCATCTGCTCCATCGGCTCGCGCGTCGCCCGCGAATACCGCGACTGAGGCTCACAGCAAGGCGTCGTCCCAGACGAGCGGCGCGCGCGGGATGGCCCCCATCGAAAAACGCGGCAGCAACTCCGCAAGCGTGGCGACGGCCTCACCCGGCGCCAGCCAGCCGCAGGTTCGCGCCAAGGCCGAGAGGATGCGCCCCGCGGGGAACCCCGCGGCACGATAGGCCGAGACGCGCGTGTCGCCATGGCGCTTGGCCAGGCGAAGCCCGTCGCGCCCGACGACGAGCGGCAGGTGCCAATAGGCGGGCGGCTCCCACCCCAGGCGGCGATACAGCACATTCTGCGCGGGCGTGACGGGCAGGATGTCGTCGCCGCGGACAACGTCGGTCACGCCCATCTCATGGTCATCCACCACCACCGCCAGGACATAGGCGGGCGCGTCGCCCCGTGCCAGGACGAAATCCCCCGTAAGCGCGTCCGCCGTTCGCGTCTGTGGCCCGGCGAAGGCGTCGACGTACCGCCCGTCGTCCCCCGGGCCGAGAGGCAGGCGCCAGGCGGGGAGACGCCCCTCGGGCGGCGGCGCGGCGCGGCGGCGGCACGTGCCGGGATAGCGGAGCACCTCGCCGGGGTGCGGGGCCGACTGCGCGCCCTGGATGTCGGCGCGCGAACAGAAGCAGGGATAGAGCGGGGCCAGGCGCCCGAGGGCCGCCCGGTAAAGCGGGAGGCGTTGGGATTGGTGGATGACGGGGCCATCCCAATCGAAGCCTAGCCAGCGCAGGTCGTCGATGAGGGCGTCCGCGGCGCCGGCCTTGTGCTTGGGGTGATCCAGATCCTCGATGCGTAGGCGCACCTCGCCGCCGCAGGCGCGCATCTGGAGCCACGCAGCCATAAAGGTGCGGATGTTCCCCAGGTGGAGCGCGCCCGTCGGCGACGGGGCCAGGCGGCCGACGCGCCTCATGCGAGGGCCAGGGGGGTGGCCTCGCGGGTGTCGAGGTCTTTGGCCTGGGCGACGCCGGCGGCGACGTCGTCGGGGCCGAGGAAGACGGCGTACTTGGCGGCGGAGGCGCCGGCCTTGGCGAAGAAGTGCTTGGGCTTCTGGGCCAGCAGGGCAAGGTCGACGGGGTGGCCTTCGGCGCGGAGCTTGGCGGCGAGGGCGACGGCGGCGGGGCGTTGCTCGGGAGCCATGTAGCCGACGGCGTAGCCGCGGCGGGCCACGGGGCAGGCGTCGCCCAGCACCTCGCGGAGCACCTCGCCGACGACGACGTCGCCGAAGCCCATGCCGACGGCGGGGGTGGGCTTGCCGCCGACGAGGGCCAGGAGCGAGTCGTAGCGGCCGCCGCCGAAGATGGCGCGGAAGCGGCGTTGGACGTCGAAGGCCTCAAAGACGATGCCGGTGTAGTAGGAGAGGCCGCGAATGACGGCGATGTCGAATTGGAGGAGCCCGCCGTAGCCCATCTGCCCGGCGAGGCCGAAGAGGGCGCGAAGATTGGCGATGGCGGGGGAGCCCGCCCCGGCGAGGGCCTCGGCGCCCTCAAGGGAGGTGACGGCGAGGAGCTCGAAGGTCTTTGAGACGGCCGCGTCGTCGAGGCCGGCCTCGCGCAGGAGGGCGGCGATTTCCTCGTCGGAAATCTTGCCGCGCTTGTCGAGGGCGACGAAGACGGCGGTGTGCTGCGCGGCGGGGATGCCGCTGGCGGCCAGGAGCTCGCCGAGGAGGGCGCGGCTGGAGACGTGGATGCGCCAGGCGTCGTCGGGCATGCCCATGGCACGCATGGCGGAGACGGCGGCACCGAGGATCTCGGCCTCGCAGAGGACGTCCTCGGAGCCGATGATGTCCAGGTTCAGCTGGTAGTGCTCGCGCTTGCGGCCGCGGGTCATGCGCTCGTAGCGGAAGCATTGGGCGAGGGCGTACCATTTGAGGGGGAAGGTGAGGCGACTCTGGCGGGCGGCGACCATGCGCGCGAGGGTGGGCGTCATCTCAGGGCGCAGGGCCAAGTGACGGCCGGATTTGTCGTCGAAGGCGTAGATCTGCTCGGAGACTTCCTCGCCGCTTTTGCGTTGGAGGAGCTCGAGGGATTCGACGACGCAGGCGTCGTAGGGTTGGAAGCCGAAGCGCTCGGCGGCGGCGCGCCAGGCGTCGAAGACGCGGTTGCGCCAGGCCATGTCCTCGGGATAGAAGTCGCGCATGCCGCGCGGGGCCTCAAAGGAAACGTTGCTCATGGGTGCTCCTGGGATGAAAAGCGGCCGCGGCCCGGGGGCGTCGCGGCCGCGTTCGCGTGGCGGGCGTCGCTTAGCCGCGCAGACGCTGGGGCAGGTTGGCCTCGGCGAGTTCCTCGCGCAGAAGGCGGGAGGCCTTGAACTTGATGGTCTTGCGGTTGGGGATCCAGACTTCCTGCGTAGGCTTCTTGGGGTTGCGCCCCTTGCGGCCTTTGCGCTCGACGATCTCGAAGACGCCGAAACCGCGAAGCTCGACGTGACCATTGGTCTTGAGGTTGTCGAGGAGCGCCTCGAAGGTGGTGTCGATGATTTGGTAGGCCAGCGCTTGGGGAATGTGGTGGGTGGAGGCGATGGCCACGGAGATGTCGCGGCGGGTGCTGGTGGAGGGGATCTTACGCACGGCAGGAAGTTCGTCGTTCATGTTCGTTCCTTTGTTTGTCTTGCTTTATTAAAGGGTCTTGAGCATCTGGGCGATGGCGTCGGCGGCCTGGTCGGGGGCGACGACGGCGGAGTCGCGCTCGGTGCGGCGGCGGATTTCGAAGCCGCCTTTGGCCAGGCTCTTGGCGCCGGCGACAACACGCACGGGCAGGCCGATGAGGTCGGCATCCTTGAACTTGACGCCCGGGCGCTCGGCACGGTCGTCCACGAAGACATCGATGCCGCGGGCCTCAAGGGCCTGGCCAAGGGCCTCGGCCTGGGCGACGACCTCGGCGTCATCGGGGTCGAGGATCAGGAGGTTGACCTGGCAGGGGGCGACGGCGGCGGGCCAAATGATGCCGTCGGCGTCGTTGCTTTGCTCGACAATGGCCTGGAGGGTACGCGAGACGCCGATGCCGTAGCAACCCATGACGATGGGCTTGGCGGCGCCCTGCTCGTCGAGGTAGGTCGCGCCCATGGCGGCGGAGTATTTCGTGCCGAGCTTGAAGCATTGGCCCACCTCGGTGCCGCGGCGGAGGGCCAGCGACGCGCCGCATTTGGGGCACTGGTCGCCTTCGCGGACGGTGACGAGGTCTTCGTAGGCCATGACCTTCGCGTCGCGCGCCAGGGAGACGTGCGCCAGGTGGAAGCCTTCCTTGTTCGCGCCGACGACCATGTCCGCGGCGCCTTCGAGCGCGCGGTCGGCGTAGACGGGGATGGAAACGCCGACGGGGCCGATGGAGCCGACGGGGCCGGCGACCTGGGCGACGGTGGCCTCGTCGGCCTCTTCAACCTTGGCGCCGCCGAAGAGACGGCGGAGCTTGGTCTCGCTCAGCTCGCGGTCGCCGGGGACGAGCACCAGGGTGGGCTTGCCGCCGACGAGGAGGACGAGGCTCTTGATGATTTGGTCGAGGGGGCGGCCCAAGAAGCGGGCGACTTCCTCGCAGGAATGTTGGCCGGGGGTGGCGACTTCCTCGGGGGCGCCGGCCTCGGCTTGGTAGGGCACGGGCCGGACGGTGCGCTCGGCGCGCTCCTGGTTGGCGGCGTAACCGCAGTGGGGGCAGTCAAGGATACCATCCTCGCCGCTGGCGGCGAAGACCATGAATTCGTGGGAGAAGTTGCCGCCGATGTCGCCGGTGTCGGCCTCGACGGGTTTGGCCTTGAGACCGACGCGCTCAAAAATACGCACGTAGGCCGCGTGCATCGCCCAGTAGCTTTTGTCGGCGCCGGCCTCGTCGGCGTCAAAGCTGTAGGCGTCCTTCATGATGAACTCTTTGCCGCGGATGAGGCCGAAGCGGGGGCGGATCTCGTCGCGGAACTTGTCCTGCAGCTGGTAGATGGTGCGCGGAAGCTGGCGGTAGGAAGAGATTTCGCTCTTGGCCAAGGCGGTGAAGGCTTCCTCGGCGGTGGGGGCGAGGACATACCAGGCGTCTTTGCGGTCTTTCACGCGGAACATCCCGGGGCCCATCGATTCCCAACGGCCGGTCTGCTTCCAGAGCTCGGCGGGCTGAAGGATGGGGAAGAGCGTCTCCTGCGCGCCGGCGCGATCCATTTCCTCGCGCACGATGGCCTCGATCTTGCGCAAGGCACGCATCCCCAGGGGAAGGTAGACATAGAGGCCGCCGCCGAGTTTACGCATCATGCCGGCGCGAATCATCAACTTGTGGCTGACAATCTCGGCGTCCTGCGGAGGTTCGCGCAAAGTGTTCAGCAACGTCTCAGTCCAACGCAACATTCCGAAAAATCCCTTCTAATCCGAAAAACGCGCACAAGTATCTCAAAATCCCACTCCAAATGCAAGTTAAATCGGGAGTTCAGAGACTTGGGAAAGTTGCACAATGTCATGCGGTCGCAGACGGGATCATCAACGCCTCGGACGCACAAACCTACGGCAACGACGACGAGGGGCGCGGCGTCTTTGAGAGCAAGGAGGATTTCGAGCGGGCGATGCCGGCGCTCGCGAATGCCGGGTACTACGCGGTGTTGGAGCGCAAAGATGGCGAGGTTGTCCTTTACGCGCCGTACACGGAGCTGAAGGACGCGCTTGGCGGGGGGAGGCAGCAGAACCCGAACGCGGGGAAAAACCTCTTCAGCTTCGCGAAGCCGGACCCGGCGGAGGCGGGCAACAATGACGCGGCGTTCGCAGAGATGGAAGCGGTGCGTCGTGCCTTCACGAGGCCGGACGGGACGAAGCGCCGTGGATGGTTGCGTGCGCCGAATGGGAGGCGTTCCTATCTTGATGAGCAGGATTGGCTGCTTGCGCGGACGCGGGCGTTCAAGGAGGCGGCGGGCGACTGGGAGCTGGCGCACCTGCTCGGGTTGGCGCGTCGCGCTTGGGCGGATGACAAGGTGAAGGAGCGTTTCTCATTCAGGCCGAGCGAGCGTCTTGCCGAAGAGTTGGAAGGCCTTGTTGGACATCCCGTGGATGAGGTGACGATCACCTCCGATAGTGTTCGGCATATCAAAAATAGGCACGGGAACAAGGAGGAGAAGGTTCGCGGACAGGTTGAACTGTCTCCGGAGGACGTCGCATTGCTTCCCTATATTGTGAACAACTTTGATTACGCGAAACATAATGAAGACTATGACCAGGGTAAGCGCCGTGCGATAGAAATTGGCAAACGTATCAACGGCACAAACATTGTTACGACCATTGAAACGGGGCCGTTCTCTCAATTAGTGATAACGCATTGGGTTAAAAAGAATGTGGCGCCGATAGATCCGATGCGGTCAACCAGTGAAGGCCAAGCCCCGGAACTTCACGTCCAGAACGGTATCGACGCACACATTCAGAGGGTACAACAAGAAATTGCGGAAGTCAAGCGACTGGCCAACAACGTCTCCGTGAGGGTGGACGAGAACGGCGAACCGCTGGCGGGCGAGGTGCGGCGCATCATGGGCGGTGCGGCCAATGGGAACGGCGTCAGATTCTCGTTCGCGAAGGGGGATCCGGTAGCCTCGGCGAGGCCGGACGGGAGCGTCCGCGAGACGATGGACAGATCGCGGCAGTGGCTGGAGACGAAGTTCATCCATGACCAGACGCCTGTGTTCGACGCGGTGCGTCGGGTGAGCGGGAACGACCCGTTGCCTGACCGGCTGAACGTGGAGGCGGCGGCGAAGAACGTGCACGGGAAGATCCGTGCGCGCCAGGAGGAGGTGAACAAGGTTTACATGGACGCCCTCGTGGGGATCCTTCGCGAGCCTGGGATGAGCAAGGAGGTGTTTGACGACTACGCGATGGCGCTGCACGCGATCGACCGCAACCGGATGATCCAGGCTCGGAGCGTGGTGAGGGGGGCGGCTGGGTTGCAGGGGGGCGGGGAGATGGGGTAAACTAGGGAAGTAAAGGAGAGAGCGGCAGATGGTGAAGGTGACGATTTGCATGGGCAGTTCGTGCTTCTCGCGCGGGAACAGCAGGAACCTTGAGGCGGTGCGGGCGTGGTTGGCGGCGCATGGGCGTGAGGCGGAGGTGGAGTTGCGGGGGTGTCGGTGCGGGGGCAGGTGCGGCGAGGGGCCGAATATTTGGGTGGATGGCGCGTGCCACAGCGGCGTGACGCCGGAGGCGGTGCCGGGGTTGTTGGCTGAGGCGTTCGGGGAGGAGGCGTAAGATGGATGCGTTGGCGCCGATTTATTCCGTCGAGGCGCAGTGCCGCGATTGCTATAAGTGCGTGCGGCGGTGCCCGGTGAAGGCGATTCGGGTGGAGAACGACCATGCGGTGGTCATCCCGGAGGCGTGCATTTTCTGCGGGACGTGCGTGGGGACGTGCCCGAACCACGCGAAGATGGTGCGCGACGATTTGATGGCGGTGCGCAATTTGGTGGGGGCGCGCAGGGATGTAATCGTGTCGGTGGCGCCGAGTTTCGCCTCGGAGTTCCCGGGGGTGGATCCGGCGCGGTTCTCGACGGCGCTGAAGCGGCTTGGGTTCGCGCAGGTGCGGGAGACGGCGGTGGGGGCGAACATCGTCTCGCGGCGGGTGGCGGAGTTGATGGCCAAAAGCACGGGGCACCGGCTGCAGATTTCGTCGGCGTGCCCGGTGGTGGTGGAGCTGATCCAGCGGTACCATCCGCGCTTCTCGGCGTATCTGACGCCGGTGGATTCGCCGGTCGTGGCGCATTGCAAGGCGTTGCGGCGGGAGTTCCCGGACGCGCCGATCGTCTTTGTGGGGCCGTGCGTGGGGAAGAAGCATGAGAGCGACCTGCAGCCGGAGCTGCTGACGGCGGCGTTGACCTTCGAGGAGTTGCGGCGGTGGATGGTGATGGCGGGGGTGGAGGAGCCGAACCTGTGCGAGCCGGACCCGGATTACCGTCTGCCGGGCGACGGGGCGTATTATCCCATCGAGGGCGGGATGTTGCGGAGCGTGGAGCGGAACTTCCGCGCCCTCGCGCCGGAGGGGGAGCTGCAGCCCATGACGCTGACGGGGGTGAGCACCATCCGCACGATGCTTGAGACGCTCGACCCCAAGACGTTGGAGCAGCCGGTCTTCATCGAGGCGCTGGCCTGCCCGGGCGGGTGCGTCTGCGGGCCCAAGACGCGCGTGAAGTGCGCCGCCGGCGGGATGCTTGACGTGCTGCGCCACGCCAAAAGAACGGGGCCGGACGACCCGGAGGACAAGCCTGACGTGGGGCGCCATTACCGCCCGGCCCCGGCCGAGCGGACGGACTTCACGGAGGAGCAGATCCAGGCGACGCTCCACACGTTGGGCAAGTACACGCCGCAGGACGAGCTGAACTGCGCGGGGTGCGGCTATGACTCGTGCCGCGCGCTGGCGTGCGCCATCCTGGCGGGCAACGCCGAGCCGCAGATGTGCGTCAGCCGGATGCGGCAGATCGCGCTCAAGCAGAGCTCGGCCATCGACCGCGCGTTGCCGTATGGCCTGGTGGTGGCGGACAAGCGGCTGCGCGTCATCGAGTGCAACGAGCGCTTCGCCCAGCTCCTGGGC
Source organism: uncultured Kiritimatiellota bacterium (assembly GCA_944389585.1). GTDB lineage: Bacteria > Verrucomicrobiota > Kiritimatiellia > RFP12 > DVOR01 > Spyradenecus. The sequence goes on along the minus strand of CALXMW010000005.1, from coordinate 24,548 downwards.
GGGGCGGCAAAGCTGGCCTACGAGGCCAAGCCCGGCCTGCGCGACGCCGACCTGGCCTTGCTCATCCCGCAGACGCAGCTCTTCGAGAAAGTCCTTGAGACGGGCGAGGAAATCATCCGCCGGACCGTCGAGATCGAGGGGCGGCTCTTCTCGCTGACCATCTTCAACGTGGACGCGCACGAGGTGATCGGCGCGCTCATCCTCGACGTCACCGAGAGCGAGCAGAACCGCCGCGCCCTCATCGAGAAAGCCCGCACCGTCGTCACCAACACCGCCAAGACGGTGCAGGAAATCGCCTTCATGCTCGGGCGCAACGCCGCCGAGAGCGAGCTCATCCTCGACAGCGCCGTGGAGATGTTCGCGCCGCTCGACTCGGAGGGCGGGCGATGAGCCAGGCGCAGGAGGCCGCCGGCGCGCCGCCGCCCTTCATCGAGGTGGACTGGTTCAACCGCTTCAAGTTCCGCAAGGTCTGCAGCGGCGACGTCTTCCTCAGCGAGCGCCTGGCCGACGGCTCGGTCGTGGCCGTGCTCACCGACGGCCTGGGCAGCGGCCAGCAGGCGAACGTCTGCGCCAGCCTCACGGCCACCATGGCGATGGCCTACATGCGCGCCTCCCTGGGCCTGCGCCGCGCCGCCACGCTCATCATGGACGCCCTGCCCCTGTGCCCCGAGCGCCACATCTCCTACTCCACCTTCACCATGATCCGCGCCGACCCGCAGGGCGAGGTGCGCATGATCGAATACGAGAACCCGCCCGCGACGCTCCTGCGCGGCACGGAGCCCTGCCCCATCGCGCGCACGCCCTACACCCTCCCGCGCTGGGAAGGCCGCACGCTCTCCTATTCCACCTTCCGCATGGGGCTGGGCGACCGCCTCTTCTTCTGCTCCGACGGCGTGACGCAGGCCGGGCTCGGCGAGCCGGGCACGCCCTTCGGGCAGGGGCTCGAGCGCGTCATCCCCTGGCTCCAGGAGACCATCCGAATCGCGCCGGACGTCGGCTCGCACGTGCTCTGCAAAGGCGCGGCCGACCGCGCCACGCGCCTCGACGGCGGCCGCGCGGGCGACGACACCACCGCCGCCATGCTCCACTACCGCCTCCCGCGCGTCACCCAGATGCTCACCGGCTGCCCCTTCGACCGCACGCAAGACGCCGCCTACGCCGCGCTCGCCACCCAGCCCGGCGTCACCGTCATCGTCTCGGGCGGCTCCACCGCGGATCTCATCGCCCGCGAGCTCGGCCGCCCCATCGACACCCCCCTCACGGCGCTTGACCCGGAGGTGCCGGCGGCCTCGGAGATCCCCGGCATCGACCTGGTCACCGAAGGGTGCGTCACCCTCTCCAAGGTCATCGCCCTCCTGCGCAACCCCGGGCCGGACGCGCGCGTCAACCCCGCCACCAAGATGCGCGACCTGCTCCTGGCCTCGGATCAGATCCGCATCGACGTCGGTACCGCCATCAACCCCGCGCACCAAGACCCGAACCTGCCGATGGCCCTGGACATCCGCCGCAACATCGTCCGCGAGCTTGCCGACGTGCTCCGCTCGCAATACGTCAAAGACGTCACCGTCAAGTTCCACTGACCGCCATGAAACGCCTCCTCGCCCTTGCCGCCCTGCTGCCACTCGCGCTCCACGCCGCGGTGCCGCAGTTCACCGAGAACATCGCCTGCGGCCCGGTGCGCCTCCGCCTGCCCAAGGGCGTCGAGGCCACGCCCATGCCCGCGCTGGAATCCTACCGCTTCATCCGACAGATGCCAGACGGCTCGGCCACGGAGTTCGACGCCTTCGCGCCCGAGCAGCTCTGGCGGCGCGACCAGCGCCTCGGCGCCTGGGCCGACAAGGAGGGCAACCGCTACGAGCTCGTCGCCCCCAAATCACGCCTCGGCGGCCCTTACTCGCAGACCGTCGTCACCCAGGAGGAATACGACCGCGTGCAGGCCCAGACCGGTGCGCTCAAGCCCTCCGCCCTGGGGATGTGGCTGGGCGAGTGGGCCCAGGCCACCTGCGGCAAACCCCAGCCCCTGCGGCCCTTGGGCGCCGTGCGGGCCGCGCAGTTCGCCACCGTCGGTAACGCCGCCGCGCTCGTCTTCTTCCTCAAGGCCGCGCCGCGCCAGCCCTACGTGCTCCTCATCACCCCCGCGCAGGAACCGCCCGAGCGGTGGCGCGCGGCGCTCGGGCGGGCCTTGGCGGGCTTCGCGGCCTCCGGCACGGGGCTCTCCGGCACGGCCAAGGAGGCCGGCGGCTGGATCACCATCGACCGCCCGCCCTACCGCGTCCACACCGACCTGCCGAAGCGCGACCGCAAGTGGCTGGACACCCTCCTCGACGACATGCTCGCCATCCGCCGCGCCTACACGCAGGCCTTCCCGGAGCCCAAAGGCACGCAGGTGCCCACCAGCGTCATCCGCGTCTTCGCGGACCCGGCGGAATACCTCGCCTACGCCGGCGAGGGGCAGGAATGGAGCGGCGGCTTCTTCTCCGGCCTCCGCCGCGAGCTCGTCGTCAAAGGCGACGCGGAGGCCGAGGCCGACGAACGCCGCGAGACCATCCGCTCCACCACCTTCCACGAAGGCTTCCACCAATACCTCTTCCTCATCACGCCGCCCTTGGCGCAGGTGCCGATCTGGTTCAACGAGGGCCACGCCACCTTCTTCGAGACCTTCCGCGTGCGCGACGGTCGCGCCGCGCCCGGCCCCTCGCGCCGCCGCGACGCCGCCCGCGAGGCCCGCGGCCTGCGCTCCGCCGACGGCCTCGCCCGCCTGCTGGCGATGAGCCAAGAGGAGTTCTACGCAGAGGGCGCCGGCCAGCACTACGCCGTCGCCTGGGCCCTCGTCTCCTGGCTCCGCACCGAGGCGCCGGACGACCTCAAGACGCTCCTGCCGCGCTACTACGCGCGCCTCTGCGCCCGCAAGACCCAGCTCGAGGCCAACGCCGAGGTCTTCCCCCCCGAGACGCTCGCGCGCATCGCCGAGGGACTTGAGCGCTATCTGCGCTGACGTTGCGCGCGAAGGGCGAAATAAGGTATAATGCGCGGCTGTTTCAAGGAGCAAGCATGAGCGCGACGATTGAAGAGATCCGGCACAGCGCGGCGCACCTGGTGGCGTCTGCGGTGTGCTCGCTGTTCGAGGACGTGAAAATCGACATCGGCCCGGCCACCGACGACGGCTTCTACTATGACTTCGACCTGCCCCACCGCCTGAGCGCGGAGGACTTCCCGGCCATCGAGAAGGCCGTGCGCAAGCTCATCGGCGCCAAACTCCCCTTCGTGCGCGAGGAGCTCACCCGCGACCAGGCCAAGGAACTTTTCAAAGACCAACCCTACAAGCTTGAGCGCCTCGCCGACATCCCCGAAGGCGAGCCCATCTCCATCTACCGCACGGGCGACTACGTCGACCTCTGCCGCGGCCCCCACGTCGAGCACAGCGGTTGCATCGGCGCCGTCAAGCTCATGAGCGTGGCCGGCAGCTACTACCGCGGCGACGAGCACAACAAGATGCTCCAGCGCCTCTACGGCATCGCCGCCGCCACCCAGCAGGAACTCGACGCCATCGTCAAGCGCCTCGAGGAGGCCAAGCGCCGCGACCACCGCAAGCTGGGCAAGGAGCTCGAGCTCTTCACCATCACCGAAAGCGTCGGCCCCGGCCTGGCGCACTGGCTGCCCAAAGGCGCGCGCGTCCGCGTCGCCATCGAGGACTACTGGCGCAAGGAGCACTTCCGCCACGGCTACGAGATGCTCTTCACCCCGCACATCGGCCGCGCCAACCTCTGGGAGACCTCCGGCCACCTGGGCTTCTACAAAGACAGCATGTTCCCGGCGATGAGCGTGACGGAAGGCGACGGCGCCAAGGCCACCCAAGAGGCCTACTACGTCAAGCCGATGAACTGCCCCTTCCACATCCAGGCCTACCTCTCCAAGAAATACAGCTACCGCGATCTCCCCCTCCGCTGGGCCGAACTCGGCACCGTCTACCGCTACGAAAAAGACGGCGTCCGCCACGGCCTCTTCCGCGTCCGCGGCTTCACGCAAGACGACGCGCACATCTTCTGCGCCCCCGAGAAAATCGAGGACGAGATCCGCTTCACCGTCCGCTTCTGCCTCCGCGTCCTCCGCCGCTTCGGCTTCACCGACATCTCCGCCTACCTCTCCACCAAGCCCGAGAAGGCCGTCGGCGACGCCGCCAAATGGGAGCAGGCCACCGCCTCCCTCCGCCACGCCCTTGAAAGCGAAGGCCTCGCCTACGAGGTCGACGAAGGCGGCGGCGCCTTCTACGGCCCCAAGATCGACATGAAGATCAAGGACGCCCTCGGCCGCGAATGGCAGCTCGGCACCATCCAGTTCGACTTCAACCTCCCCGAGCGCTTCCACCTCACCTACACCGGCGAAGACGGCAAGGAACACCAGCCCTACATGGTCCACCGCGCCCTCCTCGGCTCCCTCGAGCGCTTCTTCGGCATCCTCATCGAGCACTACGCCGGCGCCTTCCCCACCTGGCTCGCCCCCGTCCAGGCCGCCGTCCTCAACATCACCGACGCCCAGCTCCCCTTCGCCCAAGACGTCCTGGCCAAGCTCAAGGCCGCCGACATCCGCGCCGAAGGCAACTGGGACAACGACAAAATCGGCGCCAAGATCCGCAAGGCCACCTTGGCCAAAACCCCTTACATGCTCGTCGTCGGCGGGCGCGAGGCCGAAGCCGGCGTCGTCGCCGTCCGCAGCCGCGAGAAAGGCGACCTCGGCACCATGACCCCGGAAGCCTTCATCGCGCTGGTCCAATCCGAGACCGCCGAGCAACCCTAAAACCCCAACAGGAGCCGCCCCTTGGCACTCACCCCCAAACCTCGGCCGGAGCAGAACGGGCGCAAAGCCGCCACCTTCATCCGCACCAACTTCAAGATCCGCGTCCCCGAAGTCCGCGTCGTCGACGCCACCGGCAAGATGCTCGGCATCATGCCCACCCGCAAAGCCCAGGCCCTCGCCGAATCCATGGGGCTCGACCTCGTCGAAATCACCCCCAACGCGCAGCCCCCCCTCTGCAAAATCATGGACTACGGCAAGTTCCGCTACGAAGAGTCCATCCGGCAGAAACAGGCCCGCAAAAACGCCAAGGCCACCCAAGTCAAGGAAATCAAGTTCCACTCCGGCACAGACGTCGGCGACCTCAACCGCAAGGTCAAGGAAATCCTCGGCTTCATCGACCAAGGCAACAAAGTCAAAATCTCCCTCAAGTTCCGCGGCCGCGAAAACGCCCACCGCGAACTCGGCATCGAGATGATCGAAAACGTCATCTCCCTCTGCGCCGAGAAAACCACCGTCGAGCAAGCCCCCAAACTCGTCGGCCGCGACCTCTCTGCCCTCCTCGCCCCCAAAAGCACCAAAGGCGGCGCCCGCAAGGCCGAAGCCCCCAAGCCCACCCCCGGCCTCGCCCCCACCCCCACCACCGCGCCCCGCACCCTCGGCCTCTCCCCCACCCGAGGCTAAGGGCATCCGCCCTTAGCCGGAAGCTTGGAAACGGAGAGGCTAGGCCGCCCTTTTCCGCGAAAACGCAAAGGGCGCGGGCGGTTCGGTGGGGACGCCCCTCCGTCCACCCGACCCTTCGACTTCCCAGGACACAGACGGCCAAACATCCAAGTCTCCATGCCTTCTATCGGCCACGCCGTCGCCCCATAGGGGCGCCTCTGCTCTCTGCTTTCGCTGGGGCGCTTCAGCGCCCCTTCCGTTCTCCATTCTCCATTCTCCGTTCTCCCCACCCCTGCCCATGCCCGCTCACCTCCAGCCCCTGCACTTACTTCTCATCGGCCCCGGCCGCATCGGCGCCGACCTCGCCCGACGCCTCCGCGCCGACGGCCATGACGTGCGCATCCTCACCCGCGCCGACTACGGCGACTTCGCCGCCCCCACCTTCAACCCCCGCCACGCCCTCCGCGCCATCCCCCCCCACACCCCCGCCCCAGATGCCATCCTCCACCTCGCCGGCCTCTTCCAAATCGGCCCCGACGCCAACCCCGACCACCTCCGCCACGCCAACGCCGACGGCCCCATCGCCCTCGCCGAGACCCTCCACGAACGCTTCCCCCACGCCCACCACATCCTCTTCCTAGACGCCCGCGTCAACCGCCCCCCGCAAACCGACCCGCCCCCCCTCCGCCCCTACCTCGCCGCCAAACGCGCCCTCGCCGCCTGGGCCCTCCGCGCCGCCCGCGACTGGGGCCGCGCCACCGGCGCCCGCGTCAACGCCATCGCCCCAGGCCCCGTCCTCCCCCCGCCAGACCCCGCCCACAGCGAAAAAGCCGGCGAATGCCTCACCCCCCGCCCCACCCTCGCCGACATCCACGCCTGCGTCACCCTCCTCCTCGCCGTCCCCTCCCTCACCGGCCAAACCCTCTACCCCGCCGCCGGCCAACACCTCCTCTGACCCACCACCCCGCCCCCGCCGACCCGAAAGGCGCTGGGCTTCCTGAAGAGCCACGCCATCATCGGCACCGGGACGGGGACGCAGGGGCTGCAGGAAAAGGAAAACCGCTTGGGCGAACTTGGGATGTTGCGCGAGGGGTCGTTGCCTCCAGAAGACGCAAATCGCCTCGGTGTCGGCGGATTCGGTCGCGACAAGAGACCTCGCATACGGCTGCTTCGCCGGGTTTGATACCGACTACTGCTCCGTCCGCCAACTGAGACGATGGGCGTATTGTATCAAACCCGCCCCTGTTTTTCGCCACGCTGAACAAAAAATAGCGCACCCACTCGAATCAAGAAGGGTGCGCTTGACCTGTTACAGCGTGTACTTTCCAGAGGGGGAAATCGGTTTTTGGCTTTATCGGAGGGCGTGTTTTTGGTATTCTAAGGGGAAACATGGTGAAGGAAAATGCACAACGCGCGCGAGGGGGTTTTGCCCTGATCGCGGTGATTTGGACGGTGGCGGTGTTGAGCCTCCTGGTCGCTTCCTTTGCCATGGACGCTTATATGGAGGGGAAGACGGCGCTGTATGTGCGCAACCGCCATCAGGCGACGGCGTTGATGGAGTCCGGCCTCACGTTGGCGGGGTTGCTGATGGAGCGGCAGGAGGACGTCTCGGGGGAGGAGACGGAGGAGGAGGTGGCGGAGGATCGGTGGATCGCGCCGGCCATCCGCCTCAAGCGCGGGCAGCGGGTGGAGGTTTTCCAGCGCCTGCATTACGATGAGGCGGGGCACTTGCAGTTCGAGACGGCAAGCGTGGAGGCCGCGGCGGAGGGCGAGGCGCCGGACGCGGAGATTTTCGTGGCCATCGAGCCCGAGCCGGCGCGTTGGAACATCAACAAGCTGACGCGCGCGGGGTTCGGCGATTACGCGGATTTGATTTGGGAGCGGATCCTGACGGTGGCGGGGGTGCCGGAGGAGGATCAGAGCGAGCTGGTGGATTCCTTTTACGATTGGGTGGACGAGGACAGCCTGACGGTCTCCTCGGAGGGGGCCGAGCGCGATTATTACGAGAGCCTCGACCCGCCCTACACCTGCAAGAACGGGCCGCTGGACACGGTGGGCGAGCTGGCCTACATCAAGGGCTTCGACCGCAACGGCGGCGTGCTCCTCAAAGGCGGCGTGTGGAACCCGGACGACAACGAGGCGCGGCAGTTCACCGTGCAGGGCATCGAGGGGCTCTTCACCACTTACGGCGCGGGCAAGATCAACGTCAACGCGGCCTCGCGCGAGGTGTTGCTGACGGTGCCGTGCCTGGAGGACGCCGACGGGCTCATCGTGGACACCATCCTGGAAGAGCGCGAGGGGCTGAACGCCGATTCCGCCACGGCCTCGACCCGCGTGCGCCAGGAGAGCCGGAGCCTGGGCACCGCCGCCATCGCGGATTACCATTTCAAGGACATCTCCGACTTCCTGGCGCGCATCCCCGGCCTCAGCCAGGAAGAGGCGAACACCTATCTCACCGTGGATTGCGACATCTACAAGCTGGAATTGGAAGGGCGCGTGGGGAACGTCCGCCGCCGCGCCACCGCCGTGGTGCAGCGCGGCGCCTCGGGCTCCTCCTCGTCGCGCTCCGGCGCCGCCGGCACCGGCACCGGCGGCAACGATTTGGTCATCCTGCGCTGGCAGGAGGAAGGCTGACCCATGGACAAGAAGCGACAGAGCCTGCCTGACACCTTGCCCTCCGTGCCGACCTTCGAGACGGTCTGCGCCCGCCTGACCCTGCCCGTGGAGGCCGAGGAGACCCTCGCCGACGCGGTGCGCCTGGAGGCCGAGGCCATCATGCCGTTTGAGGAGGGCGCCTACACCTTCTCCTTTGAGTTGCTGCGCAAGCGCCCCGAGGGGCTCGACGTGCTCGTCGCCGGCGCGGCGGACGAGACGCTCGCCCAATGCGGCCACGACGCACTCCGCGACGCGGGGCTCCTGGGCACGGTGCGGCTCGACCTCTCCGCCCTGGGCTGGGCGCGCGGCATCCTCGCGCGGCGGCCCGACGTGGCCCAAGGCGTCCGCCCCGTGCTCCTGCGCGCCCCCGGCGAACAGCTCCTCCTCGTCCTCTCCGACGGCGTGCCCGTGGCGGTGCGCGGCTTCGCGCCGGAGGCCCCCGACGCCACCCTCGCCCGCGAGGCGACGCTCGCGCTCATCCAGCTGGGCATGGACGGCGAGGCCGGCGCCCTGGGGCGCGGGCTCTGCCTGGCGGCGGACGAGGCGGGGGCCGCGCCGCTGCGCGAGGCCTTGGGCGAGGAGGTGGCGTTCGAGCCGATTGGCGACGCGGAGGCGTTGCTGCAGCAGGGGTTGCGCCTCCGCGCGGAGGAGGGGGCGCCGTTCGATCTCACGCCGCAGGCGTGGCGCGACGAGGCCAAGGCCGCGCGCCAGAAGCGGTTGTTGATTTTGGGCGGCTCGGCGCTCGGCGTGGCGTGGCTGCTCTGCGCGCTGGCGCTCTTCCTGTTGCCGCGCATCTACGGCAAGCTCGCCGCAGACGTGGGGGCGGAGCTCGCCGCGCAGCACGGGGCCTACCTGGAGGTGTTGGAGCTGCGCGACCGCGTGGAGCTGATCCGCCGCTATGAGGACCACAGCCGCTCGGCGCTGGAGATGCTCCGCCTGCTCTGCGCCTGCAAGGCCCCGAACGTGGTCTTCCTCTCCTTCACGTACAACCGCGACGCGGCGGTGCGCGTGACCGGTCTGGCGGACGACACGGCGGACGTCTATGGTCTCAAGGACGCGCTGGAGAAGGACGTCGGGCCCGAGGGCGAAAAGCGCATCGCCGCCGTCACCATCAACCGCCTGACGCAGGACGCCAAGACCCGGCGCCAGCGCTTTGACATCGAGATCGCCTTCCCCGTCACCGAGGAGGAAACCCTATGACCGAGCGAGACAAAAAGCTGCTCGTGGTCTTCGCCGTGGTCGTCGCCGTCGGCATCCTGGGGCTGTGGCTGCCCAAGGCCCGGATGTCCGTGGAGACGGCGCGCCTGGCGTGGCAACGCCAGCGTTCGCAACTCGAGGCCGAGCGCGCCGTGGTGGCCCTGCGCCCCGCCATCGCGCGCCAGTACGAGGAGCTCCGCGGCAAGATGCCCATCTTCCCCGAGGGCCGCTCGGTGGACACCCATTGGCTGCCGATCATGGACAACACCGCGCGCGCCAACAACGTGAACATCGCCCAGCGCGCCATCGGCGGCGAGGAAAACCTGGGCGACGTCACCGAGCTGACCCTCGAATGCCGCGATTGGCAGGGCCGCCTCGACTCGCTCGTGTGGTTCCTCTACGACCTCGAGAACCGCGACGACGCGATGATGGACGTCCGCGCCATCACCATCCGCCCCAGCACCAAAGACCCCGGCGTGCTCCAAGGGACCTTCACGCTCAACTGCGCCTACATGCGCCAACCCGCCGATTGACAAGGACCGACCCCATGCGCAACACCTCCCTTCCCCTTTTGGGCCTCCTACTCCTCCTCGCCGTCGGCGCGGCGCAGGCCCAGACCCGCGCCCCCTCCATCACCGGCCGCCGCACCGCCACCGCCCGCCAGGGCCAGCAGACCGCCACCGCCGCCACCTCCTCCACCGAGGTGGCCCAGCAGCTCGCCAAGGCCGAGCGCGGCAGGGGCGGGCGCCCCAAGCTGAAGTTCGACAACGCCCCCGCCGAGCTCTTCCTGCAAATCTACTCCCAGGTCACCCACCGCACCCTGCTCACCTCGCCCGACGTCCCCAAGGTCACCATGTCCCTGCGCTCCACCGACGAGGAGAACTGGACCGACGCCGAGTATCTCCAGGCCATCGAGCAACAGCTCCAGCTCAACGGCATCGGCCTCATCCCCGTGGGCGAGCGCTTCGTCCTCGTCGTCCCCTTCAAGACCATCGGCCAGCAGGGCATCGAGACCTTCCTGGACATCCCCGAGGGCGGCCGCCACCCCGAGCAGGGGCAGATCGTGCGCCAAATCCTCACCCCCAAGAACCTCTCCGCCGAGGAAGCCCAAAAGGTCATCGAAAGCTTCAAGCGCCCCGACGGCCAGATCCAATACCTCGAGCGCACCAACTCCCTCCTCGTCACCGACACCCAGGAAAACGTCAACCGCATGATCGAGATCCTGGAGTTCGTCGACAAGCCCATGCCCGTCCTCGAAGAGGTCAACGTCTACCCCATCAAATACGCCAAGGCCGCCGACATCAAGACCGCCCTCGAGGAGTTCGTCGCCGCCAGCCGCGAGGAAGAGAACGCCACCAAGCGCACCACCGCCGCCCCCACCCCCAGCAACTCCCTCAGCGGCGGCATGCGCGCCGGCGCCAGCCGCGTCCTCCCCGGCGTCACCCGCGCCCGCAACGCCCAGCCCGAGCCCGAGGCCTCCACCGCCGGCGACGCCCTCGTCTCCGACGCCGACCGCGGCATGATCCGCGGCAAGGTGCAGATCATGGCCGACGAGCGCTCCAACCAGCTCATCATCGTCACCCGCCCCTCCAACATGGCCTTCTTCGAGCGCATCATCAAGGTCCTCGACATCGAGACCGCCCCCGAGATCGCCGTCGAGGTCATCCGCCTCAAATACGCCCAGGCCGAGACCAAGGAATCCGACAAAGGCGTCGCAGACCTCCTCAACGAGCTCATCGACAACGCCACCTCCAAGGACGACGACAGCAACACACGCAACACCGCCAACCAAGGCGGCAACCAAAACCTCACCCGCCGCGCCCGCCAGGTCGAGGCCACCCTCCCCGCCGCCACCAAATCCCGCATGGGCGAGCTCAAGAAAGACAACATCAAGATCCTCGCCGACTCCCGCATCAACGCCGTCATGGTCATGGCCTCCCCCGCCGACCTCGCCGCCATCAAGGAAATCATCGCCGCCATGGATGTGCCTGTCGCCCAGGTGTTGATTGAGACCGTCGTCCTCAACGTCGGCCTCAGCGACGAAATCTCCACCGGCATCCAATGGGTCAAGCGCATCTCCGGCGGCAACCGTTACCGCGACTCCTACGGCGGCGGCGGCGTCCCGGACGGCACCACGGCCAGCCCGCAAGACCTCTTCAGCATGAGCACGAACGTCGTCGCCAACATCGGCGCCATCAGCGGCGGCGGGCAATATTTCGGCACCATCAACAAGCTGAACCTGGACTTCCTTATCCGCGCCACCGAGAGCGACAGCCGCACGAAAATCCTCACCTCGCCCGTCCTCATGACGCAGGACAACAAGGAGGCCACGCTGGAGAACACCGAGCTGGCCTACCTCTACAACGGCATGAAGTACATGGGCTACTCCAGCAACTACAGCTCCGGCTACCAGCCCGACATCTCCCAAGAGGAAATCGGCCTGACCATCACCGTCACGCCGCGCATCAACCCCGACGGCACCGTCGTCCTCGACTTCGAGGAGACCTTCCAGAACCTCGGCACCCCGCAGGAAGTCCCCGGCTCCGGCACCGACGGCTCGAACCAACGTTGGCCCTCGCCCGTCACCCGCAAAATCTCCGGCTCCGTCTCCGTGGACAACGGCCAGACCGTCGTCATCGGCGGCCTCGTCACCCAAACCAAGACCGAATCCGAAGGCGGCATCCCCATCCTCAAAAACCTCCCGTGGATCGGCAAATACCTCTTCGGCTACACGGACTACTCCGACGAGCGCGACGAACTCCTTGTCTTCCTCACCCCCTACGTCTTCCAGACCTCCGAAGAGGCCCAGGCCGAGGCCAAACGCCGCAAGGACTACCTCGACGCCGCCGGCATCTGGAACCGCGGCTGGTCGAGCTCCGAGCTCGCCGACGTGCCCGACGAAGAGGAAATGCTCCGCCGCGAGAAACTCAAGCGCGCCTACGAAGACAAGCAGTTCGCCGCCGGCCAGGAGCGCGTGAAGGCTCGCCGCGACCACGACCGCAAGATGCTCGAGACACTCGAGGATTCCATCCGAATCAAGAGCGGGGACTTGGAGGACGAGCGCGACGAGCTCACGCCCCGCGAAATCCGTGACCGCGAGCGGGAACTCGCCAACGAACGCGCCATGCGCGAGGCCCTCATCAACGAACTCAACGAAGACGAGGCCCCGGCCGCGCCCGCCGCCCCCGCCCAACCCCAACCCGCCGAGCAGCCGCGCGGCCTCCTCCGCGCCCTCGTCACGGAGCCCACCCAGGAGCATTGACATGGAACTGACCCCCGAACAAATCGAGCAAGTCCGCCGTTGGGTGGACGACGGCGCCTCCCTCAGCGACGTGCAGGCCCGCCTCCGCAACGACTTCGGCCTCCACCCCACCTTCTTCGACGTGCGGATGCTGGTGATGGACATCGGCGCGCAGGTCAAGGACAAGGTCGCCCAAGTCGAGGCCGACGACGTCACCAAGGCCAAGCTCCCCCCCAAACCCGGCGCGGACGCCGCCCCCGCCGCGCCCGGCGCCGTCAGCGTCACCGTGGACACCATCCAGGCCATCCCCGGCGCGCTCGTCTCCGGCTCGGTCACCTTCTCCGACGGCAACAAGGCCCGCTGGTTCTTCGACCAAATGGGCCGCTTCGCCTTCGAGCCCGAACTCCCCGGCTACCAGCCCTCCGCCGAGGACTCCCGCGCCTTCCAAACCCAGCTCCAGGCCGAGCTCTCCCAGCGCGGCTACTGATTGGAAGTTTGGAAGTTCGGAGGCTTAGATGTTTGGTGACGCCCTGACGGGCGACGGACAGATGGACGCATGGAGGAATGGAAGCCCGGCCAACCGGCGGCGGGGGGTGTGCCCCCGCCGCTTCATCTTAGCCATCGCGCTCGTGATTGCCGCGCCATTGGACTTGTCCGCCGATACGGGCCAAACCCCCAACAGTCGCCCCGCAGGGGCGCTCCAAGCCTCCAAGCCTCCAACCGTCCAAGCCTCCAAGGAGACGGCCTCGGCGCCCCCGGCGCCGGTGTCCGTCTCCTTCATGGGCGGCTATGACCCGGATCGGCCCGAGGGCGCCGTCACGCGGCAAATCGTCGCCCTCGCCAAAGAGCGCCCCGAGCTGCGGCCCGCCAAGTGGGGCGGGCTGTGGCTCCCCGGCGCGGGCGGCCGCTCGCCGCTCCTCCTCGCGATGGCCGGCGGCAACGCCCCGGACATCTATCAGGTCTGGTTCCACATCGCCCAGAGCGACATCCGCAACGGCTTCCTGATGCCCCTCGACCGCTGGCTTGGCCCGGGGGGAAAAGACTGGGAAGGCTGGGCCCACGTGCCCGAGCTCTGGCGGCGCGTGGCCACGGCGGACGGCCACGTCTACGCCCTGCCCTCGGCCTCCGTCGCCTACTACGGCATCGTCTACCGCAAAGACCTCGTGCGCCAGGCCGGCCTCGACCCAGAGGCCCCGCCCAAGACCTGGGCCGCCTTTTGGCGCTGGTGCCAGGCGCTGACCCAGCCCGACCGCGCCGTCCTCGGGGCCCTGCGCGGGCAACGCGCCTTCGGCGTCTGCGAGGCCCCGTGGAATTGGCTCCCGTGGCTCCAATCCGCCGGCGGCAGCCCCGTCCTCCAAAGCCGCGTCTCCCGTCTGCGCGGCACGCCCTTCGACTTCCCGATGGAGGCCACGCGCTGCTTCACGCCAGACGGCGAGGATCTCTCCGACGTCGCCCCCACCTGGCGCGCGGCCTTCGACTCCCCCGAGGCCCTCGCCGCCGCCCGCTTCCTCCAACGCCTCGCCTGGGCGCCGTGGGTGCGCGACCCCACGACCGGCGAGCCGCTCGACCTCACCCCCGCCGAGGCCGCCGCCGGTCGCGCCGTGCGCGATGGGCGCGCCATCCGCTTCTCACCCGACGCCGTCGTCGAGGGCGTCATCCGCAAGCTCCCGCTGAACAACGACCCCGAGCCCTTCATCCGCGGCGAGGTCGCCGCCATGTTCGCCGGCACCGAGGCCCTCGAGCGCATCACCGGCGAGGGCGGGCTCGACCCCGAGCTCATCGGCCTCATGCCCTTCCCCGCGGCCACGCCGGAGCTCCCGCGCGTCTTCCAGGCGCACCGCCACTTCTGGGGCATCAGCGAGGGTGTCGCCAAACGCCCCGAGGCCGAGCAAGACCTCGTCTTTGCCTGCCTTGAACGCCTCGCCTCCCCGACCCTCAACGACGCCCACATCCGCCAGCAGGTGCTCGAGGGCAACGCCCGCTGGTGCCACCCGGACAACCTCCGCCGCCTGGGCCTCGACGCCTATCTCGACGAGATCCCCCCCGCCATCCGCCGCCTTTACGAGGAGCTCGACGACGGCGCGATCGTCGCCCGCACCGAGCCCTTCGTCGGCTTCTGGCAGGGCGTGAGCGACCTCCTCCAGCGCCGCCTCCTGGGTCTGCTTCTCTCCGAGGCTGGGCGCGACCTCGACGTCGCCGCCGCCCTCAAGGCCATCAACGACGATGCCAACCGCGGCCTCATGTTCAGCGTCCCCGAGGAGCGCCTCGCGCAGGCCCGCCCTTGGGCCCGCCGGATCCTGCTGCTTCTCGTCTTCGCCTTCCTCACCCTCCTCACCGTGAACGTCCTCCGCCACCGTGCCCGTGCGCGGAACGCGGCGGACGCGGAAGAAGCAGCGCCGCGGAAGGTGCCGCGCGTCGCCTGGCTGATGCTTCTGCCGGCGCTCCTCTCCATCGCCCTCTGGAGCTATTATCCCCTCATCCGCGGCGTGCTCATGGCCTTCCGCGACTATCACATCGTGGGCGAGAGCCCCTGGGTGGGGCTGGACAACTTCATCCTCGTGGCCACCGACTGGGGCTTCTGGGCCAGCGCCGGGCGCACGCTCAAATACGTCGCCCTCACCCTGCTTCTTGGCTTCCTCACCCCCGTCGTCCTGGCCGTCCTCCTCACGGAGATCCCGCGCGGCAAAGTCTTCTTCCGCACGCTTTATTTCCTCCCCCACCTCACCTCCACCCTCGTCGTCACCCTGCTCTGGCAGCTGATGTACGACCCCACCGCCAACGGGATGCTCAACCAGTTCCTCGCCGCCTGCGGCCTGCCGACGCAGACGTGGCTGCAAGACCCCGCCCTCGCCATGGTCTGCTGCATCCTTCCGGGCGTCTGGGCCGGCGCGGGCATCTCCTCGCTCATCTACATCGCCGCCCTCCAGGCCCTCCCGCAAGACTATTACGAAGCCGCCGCCATCGACGGCGCGGGCTTCTGGGGCCGCGTCCGCCACGTGCTCCTCCCGCAGTTGCTCCCCCTGATGGTCATCAACTTCGTGGGGGCCTTCATCGCCGCCTTCCAGAGCATCGGCAGCATCTTCCTGCTCACCTTCGGCGGCCCCGGCGACGCCACCAACGTCCTCTCCCTGGCCATCTGGAAAGAGGCCTACAACAACCTGCGCATGGGCACGGCCACCACCATGGCCTGGTTCCTCGGCGTCGGCCTCATCGCCTTCACCTACCTCCAATTCCGCATCCTCCGCCGCGTCGAGTTCCGCCGCGCCGAAGAGAACTAACGCCGGCGCCAGAGCACCCCCAGGAGCACCCCCGCCAACCACCCGCCCACGTGCGCCCCATACGCCGTGAACAGCGGCCAATACACCGCCTCGCAAACCGAGAAGGCCAAGAAAAGCGGCAACAGCCACCCCGCCCGCAGCCGCACCGGCAGCACCGCCACCCACAGCACCACCCGCTCCCGCCACGCCAGCGTCGTCACCGCCCCGATGCACGCCGCCAACACCGCCGACGCCCCCACGCAGTCCATCCCCGCCGGCAACCGCGCGTCCACCGAAAGCGAAGCCAAAAACCCACACGCCCCCGCCGCCGCGCCAAGCGTGAACAGCGCCACCATCCGCCGCGCCCCAAGCACCCGCTCCAACGCAGACCCCGTCACGGCGAGCCCCGCCAGATTGACCAGCAGGTGCGCCCACGAGCCGTGCAGCAACGCATACGTCACCCCCTGCCACACCGCCCCCTGCGCGACGGCCCCCGGGCTAAGCGCAAAAAGCGTCTCCAACGCCCGCGCCCAGACGAAGTCCCCCCCTACCCCCCGCAACGGCGGCAACGCCGACGCGCACAGCCAAATCAACCAAACCGCCACGCAGAGGCCGCACAGCCCCCACGTGGCGGGACATCGGCTCGCGCGCCGCTTCAGGCGCCGAGATAGCGCGTCAGCTGATCCCATTCCGAATAGAGCAGAAAGGCCGTCACGCAGGCCACCAAAAAGGCCAGGATGGCGCACGCGCCGCCAATCCAATCGGTCTTGGACTTGGCCTTCGCGGGCTTGGCGGGCGCCTCCTCGGCGGGGTTGCGCAGACGCGCGGCGATAAACGGTTTCTCAGCCATGGTCATGCTCCTTGATTACCCATAGTATACGCCTTTCCCGCGCAAAAGGGAAGCCCTTTCTTTCCCTCGCCCAAAAGCGGGCGAGGGCAATCAGGCAAGGGCGTGGGCGAGGGCGGGGAGCGCGGCGGCCTGGGCGAGGGTGGCGGCGCGGGCGCGGGCGGTGGGGACGTAAGCCAAAAAGCGCGGTTGGCCGACGCTGGCCAGGCGGTGGTAGGCGCCAAGGGCTTGGATGAGGCGTTGGACGCCGGCAAGGGGGAGCTTGGCGCGAAGGCCGGCCTCGTCGCGGCCCGAGGCGACGGCATAGGCCGCGATGGCGGCGTCGATGGCGGCATCGCCCCACGCGACGTAGGGGTCGTAGAGGAAGGAGGCGAGATCGTAAAGGGCGGGGCCGCGGCGCATTCCCTGAAAGTCGATGACCCAGGGGCGGCCGTCACGCCAGATGAGGTTGGAGCTTTGGAAGTCGCGATGGACGAGCACTTGGGGCTCGGACAAAAGCGCGTCGCGGACTTTCCCCAGCTCGGCTTTGGCCTGCGGGGGGAAGGGTGCGGCGAATTGCTCATAGAGGCCGACCTCCCAGCCGTAGAGGTCTGCGTCGAAGGGCGGCTCGAGCGGCAGGTCGCCGACATCGGCCCGATGGAAGGCCGCGAGGAGTTCCATCACCTGGTTCAGTTTCGGGGAAACGTGGCGATGCCCGTGGGAATGGCCGCCCGCGCAGTCACAAAGGAAATCCTCGCGGATGGCGGAGACATGGCGGTCGAGCGTGTCGTCGCCAAGGTCTTCCAGAAGCAGAAGGTTGGGGTCGTCGGCCAAGACTTTGGGGACGGCGACGCCGGCCTTCGCCAAGGCTTTGGCACAGGCGGCGTAACGGGCGTTTTCGGCGCGCCCTTCCGTCTCGTAGGCAATCGCGAGGGCGCTTTTGCGTGGGCCGACGAGCCGCCAGAAGGTGCGCTTGCTGCCGCGTGCCCCGAGGGGCGCGACGATGGTGTCCGCAGGTTCCCACCCCAGCTTCCCGAGCGCGCGGAGGACGGGCCCCGGGAGCGGGTCGGCCGCGCCGGCGGCGTAGCGGGCCAGCTCGGGCAGGCGTTTGGCGTCGCGGTGGGCCTCGACGTAGGCGGCGGGCGTCCCGGCGTCGTTCCAGTAGGCCGAGGGCAAGACAACGCCGCGGACGAAGCGGTTGGCGAGGGCGGCGTTCTCGAAGGCGTCGATGAGCGAACAGGCGCGGGCCTCGGGAAGGTACCCCAAGACGTCCGGCGAAAGCAGGCTGACGCCGGTGAAGGTGTACGTGTGCGCGACGGCGGGCGTGGGGGAACGCCAGCAGGTGACGCGCCCGGCATAGTCCATCTCCACGGTGCGGGGGCCGCGCGTGGGCTCCAGCCAGGCGGCGCCGAAGCGACCGGAGGACTCGAAGGCCGCCTCGATCGGCGCGGGATCCGCGTGGAAGACGACGTCGCCGTTGACCAGCCAGAAAGGGCGGCCTTTGAGGTGCGGGGCCAACCCGCGGAGCGCGCCGCCCGTGCCAAGGAGGTCTGGCTCATGGAGCTCGTGGAGGGCAAGCGGGCCGCGATAATCCGCGATGAAGGCGCAGAGGCGTTCGGGCAACCAGTGGGAGTTGAGGAAGACCTCGCGCACACCCCACCCTTCCAGGGTCGCGAGGGTGTGGGCAAGGAGCGGGCGGTTCCAGATGGGGACGAGCGGCTTGGGCGTGGCGAGCGTCATGGGGCGCAAGCGTTCACCGAGGCCGGCGCAAAGGACGAAAGCGAGGTCTGTCATGGGTGCTCCGGAAGGATGGGGCCGCCGCCGAGCAGATAAGGCCCGCGGTAAAAGGCGCAGCGTTGGCCGGGGGTGACAAGGCTCTGCGGGTGGGCGGCCTCGACGCGGCCGTCGGCGTGGACAAGGCAATCGAAGGGAGGATGATGGTAGCGCGTGACGGCTTGGCACGCAAGGGGAAAGGTCGGCGGCACCAGCCAATTCACCGGGCCGACGCGGAAAGCCGAGGTGAGCAGCGCCTCCTTGGGGCCCAGGGTGAGCGTGTTGCGCGCGCGGTCGAAGCCAACGACGAAGGCGCGCCCGCCCGTCGCGACGCCCAGGCCGCGGCGTTGGCCGCGCGTGTAGTTGGCCAGCCCCGCGTGGCGGCCGATGACGCGGCCCTCGGGGGAAAGGATGTCGCCGGGGCGGTCGGTCTCCGGATGGCGGCGGCGGAGCTCGGGGCGATAGTCGCCGCCGGGAAGGAAGCAGATGTCTTGGCTGCCGGAGGCCAAACGGCTCTCCGGGATGGGGAGCGCCCAGTCGCGGGCGAGGGCGACGACCTCGGCGCGGGTGCGGTCGGCAAGGGGGAAGCAGACGCCGTCGAGGTCGGCGGGGGAGAGTTCGCAAAGGAAATAGGATTGGTCTTTGGCGGCATCGGTGGCGCACCGGAGCGTGAGCGCGCCGGTCTGCGGCTCGCGCGCTTTGGCAACGTAATGCCCGGTGGCCATCGGCCCGCCGATGGCCTGGCGCAGAAGGCCGAACTTCAGGCGCGGGTTGCACCGGCAACAGGGGTTCGGCGTCAGGCCGGCGGCATAGTCGGCAAAGAAGGGCGCGACGACCTCGCGCTCGAAGTCCGCCCGAAGGTCGACCGTGCGCAGGGGCACGCCCAGGGCCTCGGCCAAGGCGACGACCCCGGGCGCGGGCGCGGCGGCGAGCGTGAGCATATGCCACGCCTCGACCGTGTACCCTTGCGCCTGCAACAGCCGGACGCACACGGCGGAATCGACGCCGCCGGAAAAGGCAACGGCAAGCTTCATTCGAGGGGAAGCTCCAGCTGGCCGGAGATCATCATCTTGTGGGCGCCTGCGCCGTCCGAGGTGTCATAGACGCAGAACTTGACGGTGGGGAAGCGGCGGGCGAGGACGCTCTCGATGTAATCGCGCACGGCCTGCACGTTGCGCGGGTCGTCGTCCGAGAAGCCGACGGAGATGGGCAGGCGAAGCGCGGCCATGCCGGTGGTGTCGAGGATCCGAACGAGATGGTCGATGAAATCGCGGATGGCAAAACGCTTGCGTCCCTCCTGGCTGGTCAGCCCGGGGGCCTCCTCGGCCAGGCGGCGGTCGAAATCCGGCGAAGTGATGGCGTGGTAACGGTTGAGGGAAAGGTAGCGGCGCAGGACGGCGGTCTGCGAGGGGAAGGTCTGCACGTGGTCGAAGCAGTACGAGTACCCGCGCAGGTTGATGAGCATGATCTCGCGCTCGACCGGCGAGAGCACGCGCTCGATGAAGCGCTCCACGCCCTGGCGCAGGGTGTCCGAGGCATGCCCGCGCGCGGTGACGATGGCAAAGAGCCGCCCTTCCACGAGCGTCTTGCGGAAGGTGGCGAAGCTCGGCGGCGGCGTGCGCCGCCCAGAGGCGATGGCGTCGAGCGCGCGGTCAAGATCGTCCAGGAAGGTGCCGCCCCCCAACGGCGTGCGCGTGTCCTGGAACTCCACGAAGGCCAGCTCGCGGCGCCCCTGCGGGAAACGGTAGTGCTCGGCGTCGGCGCGGATGACGCTGTAAGTGGCGGTGGAGCAGACATGCGGCACCCACTCGCCACGGCTGTCGCGGCGCTCCATATGGATGCGCGTTGGCATGCAAAGGACGTTGTCGTCCCAATCGAAGACGTAATACTTCAGGTCGCGCCCGCGCACCGACTCGTTCACCCACACGCCGTCCACGAAGGCAAGCTTGGCCCCCTCGAAGCGGGCGAGCGCCTCATCCAAGGCCGAACTGACGCGCGGGGGTTCCATTCAGCGCATCAACCCCATGAGCGCCTGCGTCAGCTTGGCGGCGGTGAAATCGGCGTGGTGCAGCCCGGGGATCGGCGCCAACTCCACGACGTCGCACCCCACGATGTCACGGTCGGCGGCGATTTCGCGGAGGATGAAGAGCGCCGACCACCACAGCAACCCGCCCGGCACGGGCGTCCCCGTCGCGGGCATGATGGCCGGATCCAAGCCATCCACGTCAAAGGTGACGTACACCTGCTTGGGAAAGGTCTTCGGGAGGATGGGGCGCGGCGGGCCCTTGAGCGCGAGCGTCTCGGCGTCGTTGGCGAAAAGCGTGCGGCGGTTCGCGGCGCGATAGGCCGCCTCGTCCTCGCAATAGGCGCGCGTGGCGAACTGCGCCACGGGGAACCCCAGCTCATGGCACCGCCGCAGGACGCAGGCATGCGAAAGCGGCGAGCCTTCGTAACTGTCGCGCAAATCGGCGTGCGCGTCGAAATGGACGATGCCGATCTTTTCCCCGCGCACCTTGTAGGCCAACGCCGCGCCCAAGGTGACGGTGTGCTCGCCGCCGAGCATCACCGGCCTGGCGCCGCAGTCAAGCGCCTCGCCCACGGCCTTCTCGATGGCGCGGAGCCATGCCTCCGGGTCTTTGGCCTTGGCCGCCGGCGGACGCACGGGCTTGGCGGTGAAAATGCCCCCCGCGCACGGGAAGTCCCCGCCCTCATAGGCCTCGAGCTGATCCGAGGCCGCCAAGATGGCCGCGGGCCCATTCGCCGCGCCCGAGCCATAGGAGACGGAATGCTCCATCGGCACGGGGATGACGTGAAAGCGCGCCTGCCCCTTCTCGGCGGGCGGATGCTCGGAGCCCAGGAAAGGCGGGAACTTCGCGGCCATCTCAGGCCTCCTTGGGCTGCTTGGGCCGGCGGACGAAGCACCGCCCCACGTAGCACGCCTGGTGCGTGAAGAACGCGCCCAAGCGCGCCGTCAGCCCGATGCGCAGGTTGATGGCCCAGCCGGAGGCGTTCAGGATGGGCGCGAGGTCGCGGTTGCGCAGGCGGAACCACGCCAAAATCACGCTCGGGATGGACACCGCCAGCACGATGGCAAGCACCACCGCGCCCGTCTTCCACAGCGGCGCGCTCGTGATCGCGGAGGCAATCGCCGCGACCGCCGACGCCACGAAGGAAAGCGCGATGCCAAGGGTCGCCACGGAAGCCATCTGCGACCCCGCGGCCGGCGCGGGTACCGGGGCGGCGGGCGCCGCAGGCGCGGCGGCCGGGGGCGTGCCGCTGACGACCGCGTCCGTCTTCGCCACCGCCACGCTGGAGGCGCTCGCGGCCGCGGCGTCGCCCTTGCTCCCGACGAGCTTGCGGACGGTCTCGGCGCAGGTCGCGGCGATCTTCCGCCACGGCGCGAAGAAGGCCTCCGTCAGGCTAATGGTGTTGATGTCCAACGTCGTGATGGTCGCGTCCCAATCCAACCCGTCGTCGTCGATGTAAAGGCCGCGCTTGCCGACATAGAGGTTTCCGGTCGAGCCCGCGGTGAAGACCGCCAGGATGTTCCCGCCCGCGGCGCCCTGGCGCTCAAGCTTGCAATAGGCCAAGCTGCAGCGGGACTCCTTGGAAAGCGCCGCGTGCGCCGCCACGTTCGCCCCCGCGTCGAGCGGGAAGCAGAGCGTGCAGCAACGCCCGTCCATATACAGCAAACCCTCCAGGAAGGTCGGCTTGGCCTTCGGCGGGTAAAGATCCGCCACGTTCACGAAGTTCCGCAGGAAACGCAGGAGCCCCTCGCGCAGCACCGCGAACTTGCGCAGGTCGCCAAAGGCGGTGGCAAGGGGCGCGGCGGCCTCATCCGCGGCAATCAGCGCCTCGATGGCCTTGCGCGTCTCGCCGTCCAGCGCCGCCTGAAGGGCCTCCGCCGACAGCGCCTCGAGGCCATCCTCGGGCTCGGCGGCGCGCCAAGCGTTCGCCGCGTCGGCCTGCGCCTTGAGCGCAAGCCAATCCTCCGCGGAAAGCGTATCCTTGCCAAGCGCCTCCGCGAGGGCCTCCGTGTCCTTCCGCCAGAGGGCGTTGATGCCGTCGCGCAAGGCAAGCGGGGCCTGCCCCCCGAACAAATCGGCCTGCGCGGGCTCCGCGCCCGCCTCGCCGCACGGGAGGAAATAGGCGTCGACCTTCCCGCGCAACCGGTTCACCGCGTCCACGGCGGCCGGCGCCAACCCCTTTGGGTCGGCCGCCACCCACGCCGAACGCGCGGCGACGGCGGCATCGAAGGCGGCGATCGCGTCGCGCGACACACCCTCGGCCTTCGCCACGGACGCGATGGCCTGGATGGCGGGGCGGAGCGCCTCGGGCGCGGCATCCGCCGGCACGGCCCCGTCGCCGTTGGCAGGGCGCGCGGCGAAGGCATCGAAGGCCGCGGTCAGCGCGGCGCAATCAAGCGCGGCACCATCCGGGGAAAGCTCCTTGAAAAGGTCTTGGAGCCCCTTGCCTTCCGGCGTGTCGGCGCGGAAATCCTCGGCGGAAAGCCCCTCGAGCGGGGCCAGCAGGCGGTCGAAGGAAGCCAGGCGCGGCTTGAGCCAGTCGACGGCGCCAAGCACATCCGGCACGCGGATGCGCCCATCGCCGTCGGCATCAAGGTGTTGCGCCAGCGGCGTGCCGTCGTTGGGGGTGGCCAGGACGACCCAGTAGGTGCGCGGGAGCGCGTCCAAATGCTCGATGTCGGCGCCCGTCGCAAGCGCGGGCTGGGTGGTGCGGGCGGCCTTGAAAAAGGCGTGGCGATACGTGCTCACCTCTCTTCTTTCCTCGTTTGGCCTTATTTCCTCAATTCGGCGCAGAACTCCGCCATGCGGCGCAGCCCCTCCTCGATGTTCCCCATCGAGCAAGCGTAACTCAGCCGCACGCAACGGTCGTTGCCGAACGCGATGCCCGGCACCACCGCCACGTGCTTGCTCTCAAGCAAACGCTGGGCAAACTCCAGCGAGCCCATGCCATAGTCCGCGATGTTCGGGAAAACGTAGAACGCGCCCTGCGGCTTGGGGCACTTGATCCCCGGGATGGCCGAGACCAGTTCGTAAATCCGGTCGCGCCGCTCGGCAAAGGCGGCCACCATCTTGCGCACGTCCGCCTCCCCCTCGCGCAACGCGGCCAAGGCCCCCCACTGCGCGAACGTGTTCGGCGCGCTGGCCAGATGGCTCTGCAACGCCGAAAGCGCCTTGGCGAACGGCTTGGGCGCGGCCGCGTAGCCCAGGCGCCACCCCGTCATCGCATACGTCTTGGAAAAGCCGTTCACCGTCACCGTGTGCTCGTAAAACTCCGGCCCGAACGACGCCATCGACGCCTGCTCCACGTCGCCATACGTCATCCGCTCGTAAATCTCGTCCGAAACCACCCACAAATCATGCCGGATGGCCACCTCGCCGATGGCGCGCAACTGCGCCGGGCTGTACATCATGCCCGTCGGGTTCGAAGGCGAGCAAACGACCACCGCCTTCGTCCGCGGCGTGATGGCCGCCTCGAACTGCTCCGGCGTCATGAGGAAATGATCCTCCACGTGCGTCTCCACGAAGACCGGCGTCCCCCCCGCCACCCGCACCATCTCCGGATACGACAGCCAATACGGCGCCGGGATGATCACCTCATCCCCCGGCCGGAGCATCGTCAGGAAAACCTGCGACAACGCATGCTTGCCGCCGTTCGCCACAATCACCTGGCTCGGCTCATACTTGATCCCGTTCGCCGTCTCCAGCTTCTCGCACAACGCCTCGCGCAACGCCGGCAACCCCGCCGCCGCCACATACCGCGTCTTATTCGCCGCCAACGCCTCCGCGCAAGCGCGCTTGATGCACTCCGGCGTGTCGAAATCCGGCTCGCCCGCCGCGAACGCGCAAATCTTCTCGCCCTTTGCCGCCAACTCCGCCGCCTTGCTCGAAATGGCCAAAGTCGCCGAAGGGGGAATCGTCGTGACGATAGGGTTCAGCTCTTTCATCATCATCCTCTCTCAAAAGGGCATTTCGCCCAAACCCATTTATCATACCAAAAACACACGCCACCCTTCACCCCACCACAAAGCCGAACCAAGCCGTGAAAGTTGCACAATGTAATGCGGCGAGGCGGAAGGGGGGCGGTGCGCCCTCTGGTGCGCCCCCCGGGGGGCGCACCA